>JBGAPI010000061.1:0-32198 GCA_044221335.1 Ahniellaceae bacterium | reverse complement strand
GGCGGCGACGGCTACCAGTTCGACATCGCCGATGTCGGCATCGGGCCTGGACTCACGACGACGGCGCTGCCGGAATATCCCGGAAACGCGGTGCGGGCCGGTTGCGTCGGTACGATGATGCTGAAGGTCGCGATCGACGCCAGCGGCAGTCCGACCAGCGTCGCCGAGATCGGCGAGATCCAGTGGCGCCTGGTCGCGCGCGCCGTGCTGAAGTCGGTGAAGACCTGGCGTTTCGCGCCACAGAAGGTCGGCGGCGTCGGCGTGGCGGAAACCGTGACCATGCCGGTCGAGTTCGACCTGACGCCCGGCGGTGCCGAGGCTGAAGGTCTCGCGGTACATGCGCCCGGCGTGCCGACGCCCTCGCAGAGCGCGATTTCCGAGCGCCCGGTCGTCAAGCTGCTGAGTGCGCCTCGGTAGAGCGGCATCCTGCGCGTCCCTCGCGGTGATGTCCCGCGCGGTCCGGTGTCGGCTGGTCCGGCGCGCCGCATCGGCACCGCGCCGCCAGGTCGAATGCCATGGCGCTGCGACGAATCGCCGAAGGCGTCGAAGCGAAGCCTGGGTTTTGGGCCTCCATCTCGGGCGGCAGTGCAAGCGACGCTAGGAACCTCCTCGCCGGTTCCCGCTTGCCCTCGCGAGGGCCGCGGGGGCGGCGGTCCGGTGTGATGACCGACTCTTTCCTCGCAGGTCCCGACAGTGCGGCGCCGTCCCGGTCTGGATACGTAGTTTCCTGTAACGAAATGTCGCAGAATCGGAGAATTGTGCCCATCGTGCTGGAAGCAGAACGGGCACTTTCCTTTTCGAACATGGGGGCAGGGCGATGAGAATCGGATGGCTGGTGGGACTTCCGGTGCTTCTGATCGCGGGCGGCGCGATCGCGTGGCAGGTTCGGTCCGAAGAGGCGGTCTTCGACAGCGTCGAGCGCGAAGCGGCCGAAGCGGAGAATCTCATCGATCCGCCCGACGCCGATTACTTCGCGCATCGCTATTCCTATCCGACAGGACACTTCGAGCCGCGCTGGCTGGTGGACGCGGGCAAGGCGGAACGGGCGATTGATGCGCGCACGCCGGGCGGGATGCGCACCGCCGGCGTACCGCTGCATTCGCCGCTCGCACTGGAGCCGAATCGCTTCCTGCCGCTGGGGCCGATGCCGGAGAACAACACCCAGCAGAGCTTCAACCACGTGAGCGGGCGCGCCAACGTCATCGTGGTCGACCCGACGGCGACCGTCGACGGCAGCACCGTGGCGTTCTTCGGCAGCGACGGCGGCGGCGTGTGGAAGACCACCAACTGCTGCACGGCATCGACGACCTGGCGGGTGGTCACAGACGTGCCCGAGGCCTCGAGCCTGTCGATCTCCGACCTGACGATCGATCCCGCCAATCACAACGTCCTCTACGCCGCCACCGGTGACCTCAACTACGGCTCGTTCTCGTTCGGCGCTTCCGGAGTGCTGAAGAGCGTCGACAACGGCGAGACCTGGACGCTGAAGGGCGCCGACGTGTTCGCGCCGTACTACCTGGCCGCCGGCGGCGGTTTTCCGCAGTACCAGGCGGTCGGCAAGGTGGTGGTCGATCCGAACGACTCCAGCAAGGTGATCGTCGGCACCAAGACCGGCCTGTACTTCTCCTACGACGCCGGCGAGAACTGGACCGGCCCGTGCTTCACCAACGGGTTCTCGGGCGGCGCGACGCCGCAGCGCCAGGACATCACTGGCCTTCTCGCTGTCGACCAGGGCGGCGGCGTGACCCGGATCTACGCGGCCGTCGGTACGCGCGGCATCCCGACGCCGGTGCAGCCGGACCTCGGCGCCAACGGCGCCAACGGCGTCTATCGCACCCTGATGCCGACCAGTGGCTGCCCTGCGGTCGCGGCCTGGTCGCTGCTCAACGACCATTGGCCGGCCGGCACCGGCAACGGCAGCGCGGGTGGCACGAACAACGGACGCATCGAGCTCGCGGTCGCGCCGAGCAACCACCAGCGCCTGTACGCCGAAGTGCAGAACACCAACGATCGCAAGATCCTCGCGGTCTACCGGTCGGACGACGGCGGCGCGACCTGGGTCGCGACGCTGGCGAGCGGCGTCAACACCGACGGCAGCACGCCCGGCTGCGAGATCAATTCGGCCAATGGCGGCGCGCAGATGTGGTACGACGCCGGCCTCACCGTCGATCCGAACAACCCCAACCGGGTCTGGATGAGCACGATCGACGCGACGCTGTCGAACGACGCCGGCGCGAACTTCTACGACGTCACCTGCGGCTACGGCAATCACGCCAGCACCGGAAACACAGGCCAGGCTTTGCACGTCGACCACCACGCGCGTGCCTACGTCGGCAACGACTCCAATCGCCTGCTGCTGGGTTCCGATGGTGGCGTGTACTACACCGGCAATGCGACGGCGGCGGTGACCAGCTCCACCACGAAGAACACGATGAGCTTCATCGCGCTCAACGACAGCATCAACAGCATCGAGTTCTACTACGGGGACATCACCGCCAACTTCGCGACCGCCTCGACACCGGCGATCGGTGCGGGCGCCCAGGACAACGGCTGCTCGCGTGCGGCCTTCGGAGCGACCCCGACCACGGCGGTGCTGTGGAACTCGAACTGCTCCGGCGACGGCACCACGACCAGGATCGAGCCCGTGTTCGGCAACGTCTGGTTCAATTCCAGCCAGAGCGGCGCGCTGGGTCGCAGCACCTCGGGCGGCGCCAGCGGATTCGCCACCGCCAGCGCCAACACCGGCGGCACCTGGGGCGGCGACAACCTCTCCTTCATCATGTCCTACGACATCTACAAGTGGGGCGACCTGGCGACGCCGAACAGTGGCTGCGACTCCACCAACGGCTGCAACCACATGATCGCCGGCACCAACCGCCTGTGGGAGACCACCCAGGCCACGGTCGCGAGTTCCACGACGCTGCGCGCCTCCTGGAAGGCCCGCACGCCGAACCTGACCAAGAACAACCTGATCATCAGTTCCGACAACCGCTCCTACATCAATTACGTCTCCTATTCGTTCAAGGACCCGACCGTCGCCATCGTCGGCACCAACGACGGCAACGTGCAGGTGGTGTTCGGCCTCGGCACGACCGTCGCGGCGAACTGCCCGGCGGCGCCGCCGCTCGACGGGAACTGCGCCACGGCCGTCGACGTCACGGGTGGAAACACGACCCTGCCCAATCGTCCGGTGCAGAGCGTGCGCTTCGACCCGACGTCGACGCAGATCGCCTACGCCTCGCTCGGCGGCTTCGACCAGAACACGCCGACGACACCGGGCCATCTGTTCCGGCTCGACTGCACCGCCAACTGCGCCTCCTTCACCTGGACCAACAAGTCCGGCAACCTGCCGAACATTCCCGTGCAGCAGGTGATGCCGAACCCGAAGCTGCCGCAGCAGGTGTTCGCCGGCACCGACTGGGGGCTGTACTACACCGACGACATCACCGTGGCCTCGCCGACCTGGTACCGCTTCGAGGATCTGCCGCACGTGATGGTGTGGGAGCTGGTGGTCGATCGCGGCTTCACCACGCTCGCGGCGTTCACCCGCTCGCGTGGCGCCTGGGTGTGGCCGTTGCCGTCCGCGGCGATCGGCAGCGGCTCGGACCTCGGCATCGCCGAGAGCGGCCCGGCGTCGACGACGCCCGGCAACGACGTGTCCTACACCGTCACCGTGACCAATAGCGGGCCGCAGCCGGCGACCGGCGTCTCGGTCGGCGCGACGATCCCGGCCGGCCTGAGCTTCGTGTCGAACACCGGCACCTGCACGACCGCCTTCCCCTGCAGCTATGCCAGCATCCCGCCGAACGCGACGCGCAGCTTCGTCACGACCCTGCACGTGCCGTCCGGCTACGTCGGCCCGTCGCCGTTCAACCAGCTGGTGACGGTGACGAGCGGCGTCGCCGACGGCAACAGCGGCAACAACAGCGCCTCGGTCGCGACGGCGGTGTCGCCGACGGCCGATCCGGCGATCGCGATCAGCGGCCCGGCGAACGTCGTCCGCGGCACCCCGCTGACCTATACGCTGACCCTGACCAACAACGGCGCCGCCGCTGCCGGCAACGTCGTGGTCGACAACCCCACGCCGGTCGGCCTGAGCCTGCAATCCCTGTCGGGGGATTGCGTGACCAGCTTCCCGTGCAGCTTCGCCACGCTCGCCGGCGGCGCGACCCGCACGATCACGGCCGTGTTCAGCGTGCCGCCGAACTACTCCGGTCCGGCGACCATCGTCGACACCGCGACCGTCAGCAGCGACAACAGCTCGGTCGACGTGAACAGCGCGAACAACAGCGCCGGCGCGAGCACCAACGTCACCTCGTCGGCCGACGTCGCGATCGCGATGAGCGGCCCGAGCCAGGTCGTTCCGGGCAACACGGTCGTGTTCACGATCACCGTCACCAGCACCGGTCCGAGCAGCGCGGCGGGACTGCAGGTCGCCGATCCGACGCCGGCGGGCTTCGTTTTCGTGTCGACCAGTGGCGATTGCAGCACCGCGTTCCCATGCAGCCTCGGCGGCCTCGATCCCGGCCAGACCCGCACGATCACCGCGACCTTCAGTGTCCCCGCGAATTACGCCGGACCTTCGCCGATCAGCAACGTCGCCACGGTCAGCAGCAGCACCGCCGATCCGGCGTCCGCGAACAACAGCCGCAGTGTCGACGTCGCCATCGTGATCGACGGCTTGTTCAGCGACGGCTTCGAATAGCGGACGGGACGGACCCCGCCCGCCGGGGTCCCGTCGCGACACGGGTCGGTCCCAGCCCGACTCGAGTCGCACGGAACTTCATCGGGGGCGGTCGGTCCTTCCTCCGCCGCCGCCGTGGTGGCTTCTATGGAGGGATGCCATCGTGCACAGAATCCTCGCCCTGGTGGCATTGCTGCTGCCGCTGATCGGACAGGCCGCCGATCCCAAGGACAACGTGCGTGCCGCCATCGGCAAACTGATGCCGAAGGCGCACATCGATTCGATCGAGCCTTCGGCGGTCGCCGGGATCTACGAGGTCGCCGCGGAAGGCATCGTGGTGTACGTCACGGCGGACGGCAAGCATCTGTTCCGCGGCGACGAATGGCAGGTCGACGCAGGTCGCAATCTCAGCGAGGAGCGTCGGGCGAAGGGCCGCAAGTCCGCGCTCGACGCGATCGGTGCCGACAAGCGCATCGTGTTCCGAGCGACCGGCCCGGAACGCAGCAAGGTCACGGTGTTCACCGACGTCGATTGCGGCTACTGCCGCAAGCTGCACCAGGATCTCGCCGACTACAACCGCGCCGGCATCACCGTCGAGTACCTGTTCTTCCCGCGCGGCGGCCTCGCGTCGGACTCGTTCCGCAAGGACCAGGCGGTGTGGTGCGCTGCCGACCGCAACGACGCGCTGACCCGCGCGAAGGCCGGCGAGGCGATCGAGATGAAGATCTGCCCGAATCCGGTGGCCGAGACCTTCGAGGTCGGCCGCAGGATCGGCGTTACCGGCACCCCGATGATTTACGCGGCGGATGGGACCTGGCTCGGGGGTTACCTCACGGTGGCCCAGCTGGTCGAACGCCTGGGCACGGCGGCTCCGTGATCCCGCGGGCCCCGCGTGGCTCGAGGTCGAACGGATTTTCGGTGCGGACCTTGGCCCGCTTGACCATCCATCGCTACTGCCAGGACATCTCGAACGAGGTGTAGAACGGAGCCTTGGGCGGCACGAACAAGGTCGCGCGGCTCAACTGCCGGCGAAAGCAGTCGCCGATGGACGAGTGGCCCTGGTACCACGTGCGGACCACCTTCCCGAATGCGTCCAGCTCCATGACGACGGTGAACGCCGTCAGGTCGGCATGCGGCGACTTCTGCGGACAGTGAGCGAACGAACTCCCGGAGGCCGTTCCCTGCGACTGGATCAGCGCGCCCATTTGGCTGGACGTCAACGCCGCCTCGTCGCGGTCGGCGAGGGCTTTCGCTCGATCGAAGCCGAGGTCCGCGCTCGATGCGTCGATCGACACGAGCACGAGAAGTGAGAGGGCGATCCTGTTCACGGGCGGTTGCCATGACTTCATCGAAGGTCTGCTCCGTGCAACGAGGCCCGGTGGGGTTGGCCGTGGGGGAGGCCCGGCATGTCGCAGGAGACTATCGTTTCACGCCGGATGATCGCGTCGCGTCATTTCCGGCGCGTGCTTCGGAACCGACAACCGAGTCCAGGATGGCCAGACGCCGATGATTTCCCGAATGAAGCCGCTCTTTCATGAATGGCGATCGCTCGTCCGGCCACGGACGGGCTCCGGAATATGGCAAAGGGCGGCAAGTGCCGACAACCCGCCATGTGCGATCCGAATCGTACTGTGCGGCGCCTTGAGCCTCGCCGCCGTCGGCAGCGACGACTGCGCGGCGTTCATCAGCATCCACGGTGACAATCAAGTTGGGCCGCCCGGTTCCCTACTTCCCGAAGAACTGGAGGTCCGCAGCAATTTTCCTGGCACGAACTTCGTCCGATTTCACGTCGTCTTCGACGGTACCGGCGGCGCCCGACTGGGCAACGGCGAGTTGAACTCCGTCGTTGCACTCGGCAGCGGCGATCGTGCAACGGAATCGCTCACCCTCGGCCCGGACGTCGGCACCTCCACCGTCGAAGTCTGCGAAGTCAGCTCCCCGCCGACGGCGCTCGAACTGCAATTCCGCTGCGGCCCAGGCGCCTACTTTCTTGGTGCGGAGGCGCGCCCCAGCTGTCCGCAGTCGCCCCTGACCGTCTCGGTGACGGCCACCGGCGAAGTCCGGTTGGGTCGCGGCGTCTACTTCACCGCCGAACCCCACTGCGGCGCCGACGGCTACACCTATTCCTGGGATGTCGATGGAGACGGCTACACAGACAGTTCGGGCACATCGTCCATCCTGGGGGTCGAATACTCGGCGCGCCCCATCGGAAGTCCGACGCTGCGCGTGATGGATGCAGCCGGTACGACCGTCTCGGTCCCATTGCCGGTCGACCTTCAGGCGCCACGCCTCGTCGCGATGGCCACCGGTGCCGCGACTCCCTTGTGTGGCGATGGCGATGATCAGCCCGAGCCGGGCGAGCGTTGGCGGCTGCCGTTGCGGATCCGATACACCGGCAACCTGGCCGCGGCCGGCGGCGTCGCCTTGTTTGCGGCGTCCGATCGGCTGGAGGCGGCGCTTGGAGGCAGCAGCACCGTCGGCAAGCTCGAGATCGAGAATCCCGTGGTCGAGGTCGGCGATCTCGCGCCCGGCTCGGATTTCGACACCTCCATCGACGTTCGCCTCGACCCAGACGCCAACTGCGGAGCCAGGTATGGCCTGCGCTACATGGGGAGCGCCGATGCGGCGGGTGACGCCGGCAGCGGGACGGAGCTGGTGCGCTTCGACGTGCCGGCGGCACCGTCCTGCCAGGTCAGTCGCGTCTGCGCTGCGTCGACGCCCGTTCAGGGTTCCGTCGTGCCGGTGGAGGGGCGCTATTCGTCGCCGACCTCACGCCTGGCGCTCAACCTCGTTCCGACGACAGGCGACGAGCGCGTCATCAGTGGATTGTGGGTGACCGGCGACTCCGAGCGAGCGTCCACCTGGTATGCCGTGCAGGGACCGATGTCCCACGATGTGGCCGTGTCGCCGATCGATCGCTACACCCGGGACGTCGACGCGTCGGACTTCAAGGTCGGTCATCGCCCGGTCGGAAACGTGACGCTCGGTCTGCGCAATTCGACCCACGCCATCCTCAGCTGGTACCTGTTCGGCCGCAGCGGCACCGAACTTCTGTCGACCTTTCGCGATCGCCCCGTGCGCGACTACTCGGGAGCCTGGTTCCATCCGGCGGAAGCGGGTGCCGGCCTGATCATCGAGTCGGAGGATCTGCAGGTGCCGAAGTTGTCGCTCATCGACGCGACGAATCTGATCTACGACAGCTCTGGGCAGCCCCGCTGGACAACGTTCGCCGGCCTGGCGACCGACAGCGCGACAGGTACGGCGACCGACCTCGCCACGACATTCACCGGCTTCAATGTTCCTTGTCCCGGCTGCCCTGCCATTTCCGACAGGACATCGAACTTCGCTCCCGTCGGGTTCTCGAGGCTGCAATTCGACAATGCGAACCAGGGCCGCTTCAGCACCGACATTCTGCTGCGAGCGCCGCAGGCGGGGAGCTGGCTGCGTCGAGACCAGCCGATCGTGATCCTGACGAAGCCACGGTGAAGCCGGCGCGCGCGTCGCGAGCAGCGGTTCCCCCAAGATCGCATCGGATCGCCGCGGGATTCGATGCCGCGCTGCCGGATCCGGTCCGGTGGGCTCGCCCCGGGCTCCCTGGAGATTGCCGACGCACTGATTCCGGCCGGCGCTTCCGCGACGACCGGAGCCGATGTCACTTCACTCGAACCCGTCGGAGAACACCGTATCCGCACTGCTGGTGACGTCGAGCACGATCGTCGCGCCGGCACTGCGCGCCTGCCCGTCGGACACGCTGACCGGCATGTTCTTGGTGCCGGCGCCGGTGGCGCCTGCGATCGTCGCCTGGTAGCTCCAGACGTTGTCGCCTGCCGTCGCGTCGCCGTTCAGGCCGTCGTCGTGGAAGGCTTGGCTGGCGCTGCCGCCGATCGCCGTGAGGTTCGCACTCACCGTGATCCCGGAGCTCGTCGGATTGGTGCCTGGCGTCACGTTCACGGTCAGCAGCACGGTGCCGCCGGCCACCTGGCTCGACGGTGTCGATGTGGCGCTGGCGGTCGGCGAGGTCGGGCCGGTCACGGTCAGGCTGATCGTGCCGCTGCTGGCGCGCCCCTGGGCGTCGAGCAGCATCAGCGGCAAGGTCTTCACGCCGCCTGAGGTCGCTGCGGGGACGGTGTAGTTGAACGAGAACGTGTTGTTGCTCGCCAGCACGTCGCCGTTGGTGGCGTTGTCGAACATCACCTGGTTCGCGCTGCCGCCGATCGACGACAGGTCGACGCGCGCGGTCATGCCGGTGCTGATCGGATTGGAACCGGCGGTCAGCGCCGCGGTCAGCAGGCTTGCGGCGCCCGGTGCCACCGATGCCGGCGTGGCGAGACCGACCGCGCTCGGACCGGTGGTGGAGATCACTGACACATTGATCAGCGTGCTGCCGCTACGCGCCTGCGCGTCGCTGATGGTGACCGGGACGTTCTTGCCGCCGACCGCGATCGCGGCACCGATGGCCGCACCGAACGAGTAGGTGCCATCAGCGGCGGTGACGTCGCCGTGGGTGCCGTCATCGAAGAGGGTCTGCGCGGCGGGTCCGCCGATCGCCGTCAGGTCACCCGTCACCGTGATGCCGGTGCTGGCCGGGCTGGTACCCGCCGTGACCTTGACGGTGAGCAGCACCGAACCGTTCGCCGCAGCGAAGGCCGGGGCCGAACTGCCGAGGCCGAAAGGCGCGGCGGACACGACGGTCGGCGAGCCCGGAACGGCGTTGGTCGCCGCCTGGGCGTCGATCAGTCCGTAGCCGTCGACATTGCTGTAGCCGCGGCCGATGGAGTTGCGGATCGTTCCGCTGAACTTGCCGCCCGAGGTCGTGGTGCCGGTGAAGCTCATGCCGTCCGCGGTGATCACGCCGCTCGGGATGGACACCCCGCCACCGAGCGTATCGGCCAGCGGAAACGCCACGACGGTTCCGTTCGCCGTGGTCACCACGGCCGAATGACCCTGTCCGCGGCCGACAGTGAAGCGCAGCACCTTGCCGTCGCCGAACTGGCCGGTCGGGAAACCGATCGTCATCGTGCGGAACTGGCTGCTGCCATTGCCAGGCGTGGGCGCGAGGTTGGCGAAGCCGGTGAATGGCGTCGTGCTGGTCGGGCCGACGACATCGGCGGCGACCAGGCCGGTCAACGGTCCGAGGGTGAACGCCTTGGTCGCCGGCATGAAGATCATTCCCGGGAAGTTGTTCTCGGTATAGGTGATCGTCGCCGGGCTTGAGCCGGCGTCATCGTTCGGGCCGTTGTTGCCGCCGGTCGGATTGCCGCCGCCGACGTCGGTATTCGCCGGGTTGAAGCTGATGCTGGCGAGTGAGCCGGCGCCGACGTAGCTGATCTTGAACGACGAGGTGTCGTTGGTGCCGGTCGACGGATAGTTCTCGCCGTCGGAATCAACCGTCACCACCACGCCGCCGCCGTCGGTGGTCGTCGCGGTGCCGGAGGCTGACGATGGATCGAGGTCGTGCGGGTAGGTCGAGGCCTGCAGAATCGAGGTCATCTGGGTCGGGGTCACCGAGCCCGGTCCGCCGCGCGACTGCAGGACCAGCGCCGCGATCGCCGCCGCGTGCGGGGCGGCCGCACTGGTGCCATAGAAGTTCGGATTCGCGTCCGAGTCCTCGTTGTCGTCACCGCCCGGCGCAAAGAACGAGGTATTGCCGCCATCGACGCCCGCGAGACGCGGCTGCTGGCGGAGCTCCGGGGTCACGAGTCGGTTGGAGTTGGCGTCGAAGTAGATCGTGATCGGGCCCGGCGAGGTGAAGGTCTCGGGCGTATTGGCCCGGAACACGGCGTAGGCGGCCGTGCCGTTGCAGCCCTTGGCCATCGCGTGGCCGCCGGTGGTCGGCGCGTTGTAGGTGAAATATTCGGCCGGACCGAGGTTCGGCAGGCCGTTGCCGCCAATGGTGTAGTGCACGCGGGTGGCCGGATTCGGACCGGAAGGCGTGTTGCCGCGCGCGATCACGAATTGCAGCTGGGTTCCGGTCTTGGTGAACTGGCCGAGTTCGATCGGACGATTGGTTGCCAGGTTGTTCGAGGTCAACGAGCGGGTGGCCTGGTAGGCGCCGGCCGCGTTGAACACCAGCAGGTTGAGGTCGGTGGTGACGCCGGCGGTGCCGACCGCGGTATTCACCGTGAGATTGAAATTTCCGGTGGTGGTCTGGAAGCGGCCGACGGTGATCTTGTACTGGCCACTGGTCGGAGGATAGAAGTTCACCGTCTCGTCGGCACCGGTGTCCTGGCTCAGGATGAGATTGTTGCCCGCGTCGAAGATGCTGATGATCGCGTCGAGGTCGCCGGATGTCGCGGTCTCGGTGATGACGTAGGCGGCGCCGGCGGTGAAGGTCGGCAGCGGCGGTGCGCTGGCGCCGTCGAACGAGACCGTGGTGGTCGCGGCCGAGATGGTGCCGGAGTTGCTGTAGATCGGCGGCTGATTCAGGGTCAGATCCCGGGTGTCGTAGGGGTCGTTCCACTGCATCACCGTCGCCGGCGGCGACGTGCCGGTGTAGTTGTAGTTGACCAGCTGCGCGACGTCGGTCTGACCCGGGGTCGGGTTGAAGTTGTGGAAGCCGCCGGCGTAGAGATTGGCGGGGACGCCGGTCAGGTTGATGTTGGTGTTGACCAGCGCGGTGTTGGTCGCGGAGGTCGTGCCGGTGCCGTTCGGGACGATGCGCAGCTCGGACTCGTAGCCGTTGATGCCGATGTCGTTGCCGGCCGAGGAGAAGTAGGAGACGCCGGCCGCGGCGACGTCGTCCACGCCGCGGCTGACGATGCCGTCGGTGTAGAAGGGTTCGTCGAAATAGCCGACGTCGTCGACGATCACCTGCGCCGCGAAGCCCTGTTGGGTCGCCGGCGGCTTGGTGAAACCGGGCAGGCCGGCCAGCGCACGAATGTTGTTGGCGAAGCCGAGTTCGCCGGTGTCGGCGGTGGCGAACGCGAGCTTCGCGCTCGGCGCCATCTTGTGCACGATCTGCATCATGCCGCGGCCCTCGTCGGTGCCGCCGGCGAAGTCCTCAAGCACGATGACCGGAGCGGTGTTGCCGGCCGGGTGGCTGGCCGAACCGGGCAGGTCGAAGTTGGCGAGGTCGGTCGCCGCCGAGCCGGTGCCGCTGGTGTCGAAACTGTCCGACAGCACGCCGATCGAGATGCCGGTGCCGTTGTAGTTGACCGGCGCCGCGGCGTTGTAGAACTGGTTGATGCGATCGACGCGGTGCTGGATCACGCCCTGGTCGAAGGCGCTGCCGAGCTTGCGGAGGTGGCCACCGGGAACGACGCTGGCGCCGGTTCCGGCTCGGCCACTCACTGGCACGGCCGAATGATGATGGACGGGCTTCAGCGCGAGGAACACCGAGCGCACGCCGGGGGTCTTCGCGATCTGCACGGCGTCGTCGACGGTGACGAAGGCCTCGATCATGCCGACGCCGCGATAGCTTGCATCGGTCGCCTTGACCTCGAACGAAGCGGCGTGGCCACGCAGCTTCGCGACCAGCGTGTCGACGGCGACGCTGCCGGTCGGAACGATGTCGACCATCACCCGGCCGTCGCGGCTGTCGGTGATCGCGAGCGTCGCGGCGTTGGCGGCCGCCTCGGTGGCGAAGCCGTTGTAGGTGCCGGCATTCGGATCAATCCGGAGCGCGGCCTGGCTGGTGGCGAGTTCCGCCAGACCCGGCCCGAGGTTGTCCGGGATCGGTTTCGCCACGGCGCCCGCTGCGATCGTCAGCGCCGTGGTTCCCAGGATCAGCGCGCAAGCCGCGTTCAGTCGACGGCCTGGTCGCGCCGCCGATCGGTCTCTTCGATTCGTCACTTGTCGTCCCCAGGGTTGAATTGGTCGCAGCCGCCGAAACCCGCCAGTCCGGCCGTCACGCTCGTCGTCGTTCCGATGCCGAGCAACCATCCGCGAGCCGTCGGCAGGCCAACGTCGACCTGTAACTCTATGTGACATTGCCCGCCGCCGCATCCGCCTGGGGATCGAGTGCGGGCGAGTTAAAGACATTGCAATTACGGCGGATCAGGCGGCGATCGACCGCTGCGACGAGGTGCCGGCGGGCGCGAGCGCCGCCGGTGGCATGCCGTGGATGTCCGATCAGCGTTGAGCGGCGAGGGAATAGCCCTTCCACTGAGTGCCGGTGACGGTGACCGAATCGCCCTCGAGCACCTCGATCTGAGTCTGGCTGAATTCCTCATGCACCAGACGCTTTCCCTTGTAGGCGAACTGCGAGACCACCGCCACATAGAACGGCGAGCGCACGTCCTCCACGAGCAGGCCGCCCGGCCAGATGACCTGGGGCGCGAAGATCGCGTCGCCGTTCTTCGCGATCGTGACGAGGCAGCCGATCGAATAGTTGTTGTAGATCCGCACCTCGTTCATCACGAGGTTGTTGAAGGTTTGCGTGATGACCGCGCCGGAGGCGCGACTATCCTGGGACATCAGCGAGCTGATGTTGAAACTCGCGGTGGTTTCGGCGAATGGGATGTGCGCCGTCTCGCAGACCAGGTTGCTCGGATTGGACAGATCGTTCGAGTACTGGGCGAACACCGACAAGTCGTCCGGGATGTCGATGGTCTGCTTGCCGCCCGGCGGTGGCTCCGCGATCAGCCACGCGATGGTCGCGAGCGTGGGGTTGATCACAGGCTGCTTGAACACGGCCAGCCGAACGACTTCGGGAGTCTGGTTTCGCAGGATCAGCTTGGACATGGGTATCTCCTGGTTGTGTAGGTGTGCGCGGCCGCCCGGGGCTGCCTGCGTGCCGACGCGGCGGGCGCGTAGCCGTGGCGCCAGTGGCGACGGAGCGAGTGATCCGCTCCGATCTGCCGTTGGCAACCGCCGCAACTTGCCGTGACGGACACTCCAGACAGGACGTCGGACAGTACCAACACTCCGCTTGACGCCATCGCCGCGTTCTCGTCGGATAGTGCACCGATTCCCGCTGCCGGATCGCATGAGCCGTCAATCGTGGTCGACGGAAACGAAGACGGCAGCTACCAGTACACAGGGGCGGCGCGGCACTGGCGAAGGTGCCTCAGAGCCACGGAGGGCGCGGGCGGGTGCCGGACACCGCCAAGGCGATGGCATCGCGCAAGCCGCGTATGCAGGCGCCGCCGAAGCGGTTCACCGGCGAAGTGTCGTAGGGCGGCCCCTGGCCGCCATCGCGAGAGGGTAGGGCAATCGTTCCGGGACCGGAGCGTCGGGGCGACGGCGCGCAGGGCGCGCCCTACGGCAGGGCGGCCCCTGGCGGTCACTGCGAGTTGGTCGGCAATCGATGCGAGGTCCAAGCGTCGAGGCAACGGCGCGCAGTGCGCGCCCTACACCGCGCCGGCGAGCGCCTGATACAGCGCGACCAGCTGCAGATAGCTCCGCGTTCGCCCCTGTGCCGCCGCGTCGTCGGCCGCGAGCTTGCTGCGTTCCGCGTCGAGCACTTCGAACAAGGTCGAGGCGCCCGCGTCGTAGCGGATCCGGGCGAGCTTTGCCGCCGCGCCACTGTGCGATGCAGCGGCGTCGAGGGCCGAGGCCTCCTGCAGGGCCGACGAGTATCCGGACAGCGCGGTCTCGGTATCGGCCAGCGCCGTCAGCAGCGCCTTCTCGTAGTTGGCGACGGCCCCGTCGACCGAAGCCCTGGCGCGCGCCTCGCCGGCGCGGACGCGGGCGACGTCGAGGAACGTCCAGTCGATGCCGAGCGCGACGAGCCGCGACTGGCCGTCGCGCTGGAACAGATCGCCGCCGTGGTTGGCCTGGACGCCGAGCAGCGCACCGAGGCTGAAATGCGGGAAGTAGTCGGCTCGGGCGACGCCGAGGCGGGCCGTCGCCGCATCGAGACGTGCCGCCGCCGCCGCGAGATCGGGCCGTCGCAACAGCAGATCGCCCGGCGTGCCGGGATCGATCGCCGCCGGCAGCGTGGGCAACGCGAGCACGCTGGCGACGTCGACATCGAACCGTTCCGGCGCGACGCCGGTCAGCACGGCGAGTCGATTCCGGTGCGCCGTGATGTCGGCCGACAGCGCCGGAATCCGCGCGCGGGTGCCGGAGAGCTGCGAAGCCGCGCGGGAGGTATCGAACTCGGTGCCGCGTCCGGCGGCGAGGCCGGCCTCGACCAGACGCAGCGTCTCGGACTGGCTGCGCTCGTTCTCGCGGGCGACCGCGAGTCGCGCCTGCAGCCCGCGCAGTTCCAGATAGTCGCGCGCTACCGCCGCGTCGATGCTGATCCGCAGCGCGGCGAGGTCGGCCGTGGCCGCCTCGACCTCCGCGGTGCCCGCGGCGACGCGCTTGCGCACGCGGCCGGACAGGTCGATCTCCCAGGACAGTCGGGCGCCCAGCGAGTAGTCGTCGTGGTCGCGAGCGTCGCGCGCCTGGCCCGGCGCCTGATCGGCGCTGCTGCGTCGATGCCCGGCGGACGCTTCCGCCGTGATCGAAGGGAACTGGTCGAGGCGGTCGGCGCGCAGCGTGGCGCCCGCCGCATCGAGGTTGGCGAGCGCGCTGCGCAGGTCGTGGTTGTGGGCCCGGGCGCGTTCGATCAGGGTAACGAGCGTGGCATCGCCGAAGCGTCGCCAGAAGGCCGCGTCGACCCGGTCGCCGTGCTCCGTGACCGCGGGAGCTTCGGCGAAGTCCTTCGGGGCTTCCACCGTGGGCGAGGCCGCGGCTGCGGTGCCGGCGAGGACGACCGTGATGGCGACGGCCAGAAGTGACTTAAGCATGGAGGGTCTCCAGAGCCGGCGCCGTCGGCGCGGCATGCGCGCCATGCGAGACCAGCGGTCGGTTGGCGAGCTTGCGCAGCGCGACGTAGAACACCGGCGTCAGCAGCAGGCCGAACAGGGTGACGCCGAGCATGCCGGCGAACACGGTGATGCCGGTGACCGAGCGGACCTCGGCGCCGGCGCCGTGCGAGAACACCAGCGGCACGGTGCCGGCGATGAAGGCGATCGAGGTCATCACGATCGGGCGCAGGCGCAGGCGGCAGGCCTCGAGGGCCGCGGCGACCGGGTCCTTTCCGGCGAGTTCGAGCTCGCGGGCAAACTCCACGATCAGGATCGCGTTCTTGCATGCGAGTCCCATCAGCACGACGAGGCCGACCTGCACGAACACGTTGTTGTCGCCGCCGGTGATCCAGACCCCGGCGAGCGCCGACAGCAGGGTCATCGGCACGATCAGGATCACGGCCAGCGGCAGCGTCCAGCTCTCGTACAGCGCGGCGAGCACGAGGAAGGCGAGCAGCACCGCGAGCGGGAACACCACCAGCGCCGCCTTGCCCTGGGTGGACTCCTGGTAGCTGAGGTCGCTCCAGTCGTAGCTCATTCCGTTCGGCAGCGCCTTGCCGGCGATCTCGCTCACCTTGGCCATGGCCTGGGCGGACGACAGCAGGCGCGGGTCGGCCTCGCCGAGGAGGTCGGCGGCCGGATAGCCGTTGAAGCGGATCACCGGGTCGGGCCCATAGGTCTGCTTCACCGTCACCATGCTGCCGACCGGCACCATCTCGCCGCGGATGTTGCGGGTGCGGAGGCGGGCGATGTCCTCGACGTCGTCGCGGAACGGGCCATCGGCCTGGGCGATCACCTGCCAGGTGCGGCCGAACTTGTTGAAGTCGTTGACGTAGGCCGAGCCGAGGTAGGTCTGCAGCGTCGAGAACAGCTCGGTCAGCGGCACGCCCTGGGCCTTGGCCTTGATCCGATCCACTTCCGCGTCGAGCTGCGGCACGTTGGCCTGGTAGGAGGAGATCGGGAAGCCCATGCCCGGCGTCTGCGAGACCGCGCCCTGGAAGCCCTGGACCGCGCTCTGCAGCGCGCCGTAGCCGAGATTGCCGCGGTCCTCGACGAACAGCGAATAGCCCGAACCGTTGCCGAGGCCGAGGATCGGCGGCGGCAGCAGCGCGAACGCGAAGCCTTCCTTGATCGAGCCCAGCCTGGCGTTGATCTGCTCGTTGATCTGCTTCGCCGACAGCTTGCGCTCGCCGAAGGGCTTCAGGGGGAAGAACACGACGCCGTTGTTCGGGGTGTTGGTGAACTGCAGCGGATTGAGGCCCGGGAACGCGACCTCGTGCTCGACGCCGTCGACGCTCATCGCGATCGCCGCCACCTTCTTCAGCGCCGCGTCGGTGCGCTCGATCGACGCGCCTTCCGGCAGCTTCACGCCGGCGATCAGGTAGAGCTTGTCCTGGATCGGGATGAAACCGCGCGGCACCGCGCTGAACACCGCGGCGGTCGCGACGAGCAGGACGGCATAGACCGCGAACACGCGGCCACGGCCGCCGAGGCTCTTGCCCACGACGCCCTGGTAGCGCTCGGCACTGGTCTTGAAGAAGCGGTTGAACGGGCGGAAGAGCCAGCCGAAGCCGCGGTCGATCAGTCGCGACAGGCCGTCCTTCGAGGCACCGTGCGGCTTCAGCAGCAGCGCCGCCAGCGCCGGCGACAAGGTCAGCGAGTTGATCGCGGAGATCACCGTCGAGATCGCGATGGTCACCGCGAACTGCTTGTAGAACTGGCCGGTGACGCCGGTGAGGAAGGCCATCGGCACGAACACGGCACACAGCACCAGCGCGATCGCGATGATCGGCGCCGAGACCTCGGCCATCGCGCGATGCGCGGCGGTCAGCGGAGAGTGGCCTTCCTCGATGTTGCGCTCGACGTTCTCGACGACCACGATCGCGTCGTCGACCACGATGCCGATCGCGAGCACGAGGCCGAACAGGGTCAGCGTGTTGATGGAAAAGCCGAGCAGGTAGAGCGCGGCGAAGGTGCCGACGATCGACACCGGCACCGCGAGCAGCGGGATGATCGAGGCGCGCCAGGTCTGCAGGAACAGGATCACGACCAGCACGACCAGGACCACGGCCTCCATCAGCGTGGTGACGACCGCCCTGATCGAGTCGCGGACGAAGATCGTGGTGTCGTAGACGGTGCGGTACTCGACGTCGGCCGGGAAGGTCTTCTTCAGTTCGTCCATCGTGCGCACGACCGCGTCCCGGATCTCCAGGGCGTTCGCGCCGGGAGCCTGGAAGATGCCGAGTGCCGCCGCATTCATCCCGTCGAGCCGAGAGCGCAGCGTGTAGTCGCCGGCGGCGAGCTCGACGCGGGCGACGTCGGACAGGTGCACGATCTCGCCGTTGGCGCCGTTCTTCAGCACGATGCTGTCGAACTCGTCGACGCTCTCGAGCCGCCCCTTCGCGTTGATCAGGGTCAGGAAGTCGCTGCCGTTCGGGGCCGGCTCCGCGCCGAGCTGTCCCGCCGAGACCTGCACGTTCTGCTCGCGGATCGCGGCCAGCACGTCGCCGGCGGTCATGCCGCGGGCGGCGACCTTGTCGGGATCTAGCCAGATCCGCATCGCGTAGTCGCCGCCGCCGAACTGCTGCGCGTCGCCGACGCCGGGGATGCGGGCCAGCGCGTCCTTGACCGTGAGGCGCATGTAGTTGCGCAGGTAGAGCGTGTCGTACTTGCCGTTCGGCGACACCAGGTGCACCACCATCAGGAACACCGGTGACTGCTTCTGGGTCGTCACGCCCTGGCGCCGGACATCCTCGGGCAGTCGCGCCAAGGCCTGGCTGACGCGGTTCTGCACGCGGACCGCGGCGTCATCGGCGTTGGTGCCCGGCTTGAAGGTGACCGTCATCTGCAGCACGCCGTCGGAGCCGGCGACCGACTTCAGGTACATCAGGCCCTCGACGCCGTTGACCGCTTCCTCGAGCGGTGTCGCCACCGTCTCGGCGATCACCTTGGGGTTGGCGCCGGGATAGACCGTGCGGACCACGACCGAGGGCGGTACCACCTCGGGGTATTCACTGATCGGCAGCAGCGGGATCGCGATCAGGCCGGCGGCGAAGATCACGATCGACAGGACGGCCGCGAAGATCGGGCGGTCGATGAAGAAACGCGAGAAGTTCATTGCGATGTCCAATGCGGCGGTAGGCCGCGTCCTGCGCTGCCGCGGGAGCGGCAGCGGGCGGGAAATGCGAACGCCACGGCGAACGGAAGCCGGGCAGGGCGGCGCAGCGTCTGCGCCTTGCGAAGGAAAGCCGCGTCGCCGGCGAAAAGGGCGGGGAGGGGGAGGCCGGTCCCGCCGGCGACGCGGTGTGGAGAGGGCCAATCAGTTGGCGGCAACGACCTTCGACGCGGCGCGGCCGGCCGCGGCGACCGCGGGCGCACCCTTGGCGCCGCCCATGGCAACCATGTTGGCTTTCAGCGCCATGCCCGGGAAGAAGATCCGCTGCACGCCGTCGACCACCACGATGTCGTTCTCGTTGAGGCCCTGCTCGACCACGCGGAGCCCATCCACCATCCGGCCCAGGCGGATGTCACGCCGCTGGGCCGTCTGTTCCGGGCTCAGGACATAGACGTACTTGCGGTCCTGATCGGTCAGCACGGCCTTGTCGTCGATCAGGAGCGCGCTCGAAGCGGTGCTCGCCTGCAACTGGACGCGGGCGAACAGGCCCGGCGTCAGGCGGTGATCGGCGTTCGGCAGGACGGCACGGGCGCGGATGGTGCCGGTGCCCGGATCGACCTGGTTGTCGACGAAATCCAGCGTGCCGGCGTGCGGGTAGCCGTTCTCGTCGGCGAGGCCGACGCGGACCGGATTGCCGCCGCTGTTGTGGGTGTCGCGGCTGTTCTGCTGGTAGCGCAGGTAGGTTGCCTCGTCGCTGTCGAAATAGACGTACATCGGTTCCTGCGAGACCAACGAGGTCAGCATCGTCGTGTCGGCCTGTGCCAGGTTGCCGACGGTGACCAGGGCTCGCGACGCGCGTCCGCTGATCGGCGCCCGCACTTCGGTGTACTGCAGGTTGAGGCGGGCGGTGCTCAGCGTAGCCTCCGCGGCGCGGACCGCGGCGACGGCGGCGGCGCTGCCGGCGGTGCGTGCCTCGTAGTCCTCGCGCGAGATGGCCTTGGCGTCGATCAGCGAATCGGCGCGGGTCTTCTGGGTCTGGGCGAGCGTAGCGTCGCTCCGGGCCTTTTCCAGTTGCGCCTGCGCCCAGGCCAACTGCGCCTGGTAGGGGCGCTGGTCGATCACGAACAGCAGGTCGCCCTTGCGGACGTCCTGGCCTTCGGAAAACGCGACCTTCTCGATGTAGCCGCTGACGCGCGGACGCAGCTCGACGGTTTCGACCGCAGCGATGCGGCCGGTGAAGTCGTCCCAGGGATGGACGCTCTTCGCGAGTACCGTGGCGACGTCGACCTCGGCCGGCGGCGGGCCGCCGGCGGCGTGCTCGGCGACGGCGCTGCCGCAGCCGGAGAGCTGCAGGCTGAACAGCGCGATCGCGATCAGCGCCGGCAGGGTCCAGGCGGAGCGGATCGGGTTCAGGAGCTTTTCGGTCTGGATGGCGTTCATGGCTTTTGCCTCTGTGCGTTCGTTGCGTTCGTATCGAGGATCGGTCGCAGCAGATCCCAGGTTCGATCCAGGGTCTGCTGCGCGAGGAGATCGGGCGCCGCCGCGATGGCCACGGTTCGGCTTCGTGGCGCCGCAGGGGGCGCCGTACGCGGCGCCCGTGGGGTGTCGCTGTCGTCGAACATCACCACCGGCGTGTTCGCGAGCCGCGGGTCGCGCTGCGCGACCAGCGCCAGTGCCTGGCGGGCAATGTCCGCGGCCGCTGGCCAGCCCGCGCAAGCCTTGTCGATGTTCTCGTGGGTGCAGGCGGGACGGCGGATGGCCAGCATCTGCACGCGGACGCCGAGCTGGCGTGCTTCGTCGTGCAGCACACGGACCAGCATCGCGTTGGCGGCCGACGAGATCGAGCGGATCCCGTAGCCGGCCCAGGGCTGCTCGCTGCCGGGGCTGCCGATCACCACATAGCCGCCGTTGCGGCCGGCGGCGGCGAGCAGCGGCAGCAGATGGCGGGACAGCGCGAACTGCGGTCGCAGGTCGTCGAACAGGCGTTGCTCGATGGTGTCGGCCGACTGGTCGATCACCCGACCGCGGGCCGGTTCGCGGCAGTTGGCGATCACCACGCCGGCCAGCGGCCTTCCCAGCTCGCGCAGGCGAAGGGCGAGGGACGCGCCGTCGGCGTCGGTGGCGACTGTCGCCTCGATCGGGGTCAGCTGCGACTCCGGATGGCGGCCCGCGAGCTCGGCCAGGTAGGCACGATCGGGCGACACGGCGACCACGGGTTGACCTTCCCCGAGGGCGACATCGATAACGCCGCGGCCGATGCCGTTGGAGGCGTCATAGAGAAGGACGGCGGCTTTCATCATCCCATCTCCGGGATAGTCCGTCCCGCATTCGGGATGCTGGAACTGTGACCGAGCGCATGCGCCAGGTCCCAACCGATGTCCAGCGCCGCTTGTCGGGCGACGCGATCGGCGAGCAGGGAAGCGACCGGAAGTGGCGCTACCGTTGGGCCGGAGGCCCTTTCCGACGCGCCGGACAACGAAGCAGGGACGAGTTGCGCCCAGGCGGTGCCGAGCGTGCAGATGACGGTGCAGAGGAGTTTCATGGGTGTCCCCGAATTCCGGACGTTGCGATGGGAGGCACTGTAGGCCGCCAAACCGGACTTGATTAGTCCGGAAATCGGGGAATAATTGTCCCGTGATTGGTCCAATCGCTCAGGGCAAGCGGAGGAAGCACATGAACCGTGATCTGAATGACACCCTGATCTTCGTCAAGGTGGTCGAGACCGGCAGCTTCATCGCCGCGGCCAAGTCGCTGCGCCTGCCGAAGACCACGGTGAGCCGCAAGGTCGCCGAGCTCGAGACTCGCCTCGGAGCGCAGCTCCTGCATCGGACCACCCGCAAGCTGGGCCTGACCGAGGCCGGCAACGTCTACTACGAACACTGCGCGCGCATCGCCCGTGAACTCGACGAGGCGGAGAGCGCGGTCGGCCAACTGCAGAGCGGGCCGCGGGGCTGGCTGCGGGTAACGGCGCCGTATTCACTGGGCACCACCTGGATCGCCCCGCTGATGGGCGAATTCCACGCGCTGCATCCGGAGGTCCGGGTGGAGATGGTGCTGAACAACGAGACGCTGGACCTGATCGAGAAGGAGATCGACGTCGCGCTGCGTGTCGGACGCTTGCCTGATTCGAATCTCATCGCCCGGAAGCTCGCGGTGTTCCGCACCCAGGTCTACGCAAGCCCCGCCTACCTCGAGCGTCACGGCGAACCGTTGTCGCCGGAAGACCTGCAGCACCATCGTGCGCTGGCGATGCACCACTCGCGGGAGAACGGCAGCTTCTACTGGACGCTGTCCGACGGCAAGGATCGCTTCGACTACCTCATCGACCCGGTGATGGTCGCCAACGACCCCGGCGCGCTGCGGGGCGCGTTGCTGTGCGGCGAGGGCCTGATGCTGGTCAGCGACGTGATGATCCGCGCCTACGCCGAACGCGGCCTGGTGCAGCGCGTCCTGGCCGGCTGGCACGGCCCGGAATACGACTTCAGCGCCGTTTTCCCGCGCGGCCAGGTGCAGTCGCCGAAGGTCCGCGCCTTCGTCGACTTCCTGCTCGACCGCCTCAATTTCGAGGACGACTACGATCGCGTGCTGTGCGAGGACGCCCAGCGCTGCCAGCACCTGGCCGACGAGGCCGTGATCGTCGATGCGGCGGCGGCAAGCGCCGTGGCGGCCATCATCCCGGACGCCGAGCCCGTCGCGATCTGATTCCGTCCTGACGCGGCACTGCTTCCGTCGGGGCGCGTCGGACAACGCTTTTCGAAGTGCGTCGTAGGACCCGCGCGCGGAGCGTGGAAGTTCGCAGGCTGGCTAGAGCGTGCAGCGCGAAACCCGGCATCGGAGAGGCTGAGGTCCGCCTTGCGAAGCGCCGACGACGCGGAAACGGCGATGGGGCTCGGTCGAAGTCACCGCCGCGCCCGTGCTGGAATTCGCGCTCAGCGCTCCACCTCACCGACGATCATGCAGTTCCGCTGGTGCGCATCATCCTCCAGCACCGCTCGAGCCCTTCACGATCCCTCCCCGCGTCAACGCAAGGGGATCGAGATACCGCTTCAGAGTCTTCTCCGGAATGCCGGTTGCTTCGCGCGCCACATCGAGGATCGGTCGCCCCTCCTTGTACGCCTGCTTCGCGGTCGCCGCACCGAGTTCGTAGCCGATCACCGGATTGAGCGCGGTGACCAGGATCGGATTCCGGGCCAGCGCGGCATCGACGCGGTCGTGGCGGACCTTGAAGCCCGCGATCGCCTGGTCAGCCAGTGCGCGGCACGCATTGGCCAGGAGGCCGAGCGACGACAGCAGGTTGTGCGCGATCAGCGGCAGCATCACGTTCAGCTGGAAGTTGCCGGACTGGCCGGCGATGGTGATCGCCGTGTCGTTGCCGATCACCTGCGCGGCGACCATGCACACCGCCTCCGGAATCACCGGGTTGACCTTGCCGGGCATGATCGATGAGCCGGGCTGCAGCGCGGGCAGCTCGATTTCTCCGATACCGGCGAGTGGGCCGGAGTTCATCCAGCGCAGGTCGTTGGCGATCTTCATCAGGGTGCAGGCCAGGGCCTTGCACTGGCCGGACATCTCGACCGCCGCGTCCTGCGCGGCCATCTGCTCGAAGCAATTTCGTGACGCGTCGACGCGGCTTCCCGAAAGCTTGGTCAGCTCCGCGGCCATCCGCCGGCCGAATCGCGGATCGGCGTTGATTCCCGTGCCGACCGCGGTGCCGCCGATCGGTAGCTGGCGCAGGCGCTTCACGGTGTCGTCGAGGCGCTCACCGGCGGCGCCGACCTGCGCCGCCCAGCCCGACAGTTCCTGGCCGAAGGTCAGCGGCATCGCGTCCATCAGGTGGGTGCGACCGGTCTTGGCGTTCTTCGCCAGTTCCCGGCTGCGCCGCGTGATCGTCGACTGCAGGTGAGTGACCGCCGGCCGCAGGTCCTCGGCGACGGCGAGACAGGCGGCGAGCTGCAGGGCCGTCGGGACGACGTCGTTGGAACTCTGCCCCATGTTGACGTGGTCGTTCGGGTGGATCGCGCTGCCGGACGCGGCGCTGGCGAGGTGCGCGATCACCTCGTTGGCGTTCATGTTGCTGCTGGTGCCAGAGCCGGTCTGGAACACGTCGACCGGGAATTCGCGGTCGTGGTCGCCGGCGGCGACCGCGAGCGCCGCGACGCGGATCTGCTTCGCCAGCTTCTTCGGCAGGTGGCCGAGCTCGGCGTTGACGTTGGCCGCGGCCGCCTTGACGAGGCCCAGGGCGCGCAGGAAACCGCGCGGCATCGCGAGTCCGGAGATCCGGAAGTTGTTCACCGCGCGCTGGGTCTGCGCACCGTACAGAGCGGACGCCGGCACCGCGAGCTCGCCCATGCTGTCGTGTTCGGTCCGAAACGCTTCCATCGTCGCTCCTCCATGGTCTAATCCGCGGCTGTCCAATCTAGCGCACCGGCGGTGCGCGACGTCCCGGTGGAGGATTCGATGCGGAAACGCGTGTTGCTGTGGTCCCCGATGTTCCTGTTGCTGTCCGGCTGCCACCTGGGCTGGTTCAGCCGCGACACGCCGGCCGCGTCGGTCGGCACCGCCGCCGCGCCGAGCATTCCGCAGATCGGCGACGAGATCGACCTCGGCGCCAACGAGAGCTACATCGAGAGCAACACGCTGGGTGCGGTGTCGTCCCTGTTGGCGCGGCTGCCGCGGGAGGACACGCTGGTCGTCTTCGACATCGACGACACCCTTCTGACGACGCCGTTCGTCGACGGCAACGCGGGGGCGCGCGAATTCTTCGGCAGCGACTCCTGGTACGTCTGGCAGTCCGACCTGCCGGCGACCGATCCGCACCGGCAGGCCTGCCGGTTCGTCTTCCTTGGTCTGAATTTCGAGGCGGCGATCGCGGTGTCGACGCCGCTCGCAGCCGAGACGGTCGCGGCAGTCGCGAACGACAAGCTGATGCTGACCTCGCGCAGCCCCGACTACCGCGGCGGCACCGAGCGCGAACTGAAGCGCGCCGGCATCCCGTTTCCGCCGTCGATCGCGCCGCAGCCGGCGCTGAGCGTCATGCTCAATGGCAAGCCGCTGTCCTACGTCAACGGCATTCTGATGACCCGCGGCGCCAACAAGGGCGAGGCGCTGCGTGCGCTGCTCGCGACTGCCGGACGGGTCTACAGCGATGTCGTCCTGGTCGACGACGGCTGGAAGAACATCCTCGACATGAGCGACGCCAGCCGCCAGGACGGCCGCCGCTTCCATGGTGTGCTCTACACCGGGGTCAAGCGCGACCACAACGCCGGCAACACCGATCGCGCGTCATGGAAGAAGTTCACGCTCGCCGACGCCGACGCGAAGGCGGCGGACAAGGCGTGGACGCGATGGCTGAAGTCCTTCGGGCAGCTCTACCCGGAGCGAGCCCGGCTCCTCGACGCCGAGCACGACTGCAAGTAGGCCCCCGAAGGAGCGGCGAAAGCCGCGATGCAGGAGCGGTGCAAGCCGCGACCGGCGAGACCTCGCCCCGCGGCCAAGCCCCCTCGACCATCGCCACTTGAATCGTCGAAAACCGTCCCGATGATGTCGACCGAATTGAAAGCGGCCGGCTTGACGCGGCCCCGCACCCGACCCAGAATCCGCGCCCACTTCCACCCGACCGACATCGCCGCCATGCGAGTGCCCCTGCTCATTCTGCTGAATTTCCAGCGCGCAAGCGCGGGCAGGGTGCGTCTGTCGATCGGGCAGGGCGGCGTCGCGTAGCGGCACGTCCCGCTTTCCCGGATCGAACACGAAAGCACCCGCGAGGGTGCTTCTTTGTTGCCTGTGTTTTCCGCCTCGTCGATGTCGCCCGCGCGATCGCGACCGGATTTCGTTCCACCGCCCCGTCCCGCCAGGAGAACGTGCCATGAGCACCGACACCGAGACCCAATCCTGACCGCACGTCCCGTCGCCAACCGGGGCGTGCGGCCCCTCGTGTTGGCAACGGATGAAGATCATGAGAAACGAACTCCTTTCCCGCTGGCGCAACCTCGGCATCATCGCCCACATCGACGCCGGCAAGACCACCCTGACCGAACGGCTGCTTTGGAAGTCCGGCGCGATCCATCGCGTCGGCGAGGTACACGACGGCGCGGCCACGACCGACTTCGACGCGATCGAACGCGAACGCGGCATCACCATCGGTGCCGCCGCCGTGCGGGTCGACTGGACCCGCGCACCCGACGGGCCCCATCGGCTCAGCCTGATCGACACGCCCGGCCACATCGATTTCGCCATCGAGGTCGAGCGCTCGCTGCGCGTGCTCGACGGCGCGGTCGCGGTGTTCTCGGCGGTCGACGGCGTGCAGCCGCAGTCCGAGACGGTGTGGCGGCAGGCGTCGCGCCACGGCCTCCCGATGCTGGCCTTCGTCAACAAGATGGATCGGCCCGGCGCCGACTTCGACCGCGTGCTCGGCCAGCTGCGCGAGCGACTCGGTGCGCATCCGCTGCCGCTCGGACTGCCACTCGGCTCCGAGACGTCCTTCGACGGCTGGATCGACCTTGTCGAAGCCTGCACCTGGAACTGGGACGCGGCCGGCGACACACGCCGCAGCGCATGGACCTTCGACGAGGCCGAGCGCCTCGCGGCGGCGCGGCAGCGGCTGGTCGAGGCGGTGGCGGATCTCGACGAGCGCCTGGCCGATGACTACCTCGAGGGCCGGTCGATCGACGCGGTGGCCCTGCGTGCGGCGCTGCGCCGAGTGACCCTCGCGGGCCGCGGCGTGCCGGTGCTCGCCGGATCGGCGATCCGCCACCTCGGCATCGACTCGCTGCTCGACGCGATCGTCGACTACCTGCCCTCGCCGCTGGATCGTCCCGCGGTCGCGGCAGACAGCGACGATGGCCGGGTCGACCTCGCACCTGATCCGATGGGTCCGGCGGCCGCGCTGCTGTTCAAGGTCGCGCACCAGGCGCACGGTTCCGTCAGCTACGTGCGGGTCTATTCCGGCTCGATCGCCGTCGGCGACACGTTGTGGTGCTCGGCGCAGGGGCGCACGCGACGCATCGGTCGGCTCGCGGCAGTGCAGGCGGATCGCACGATCGACATCGATCGCGCGACGGCCGGCGAGATCGTCGCGATCCTCGGCTGGAAGGATGCGGTCAGCGGCGAGACGCTGAGTGCGCCGTCCCGCCGGCTCCGGCTCGACACGATCGTGGCGCAGCCGGCCGTGTTGTCGTGGCGGCTGACGGCGGCGTCCTCGAGCGAGCTGATCCGCCTCGGGCAGGGACTCTCGGTCCTGGCGCAGGAGGATCCGTCGTTCCGGGTCGGCGTCGATGCCGACAGCGGCGAGACGCTGGTCTGGGGCATGGGCGAGCTGCACCTCGAAGTGAAGCTCGATCGCCTGCGCCGCGACTGGAATCTCGATGTCCGTGCCGGAACTCCGCGGGTGGCCTACCAGGAGACGCCGAGCGCGGCGGTGAGCGGCATCGACGTCCGGCTGGCGAAGCAGAACGGAGGGCCCGGCCAGTACGCGCGGGTGGTGATCGACGTCGCGCCCCGCAGCGACGGCGAGATCCGCTTCCGCGACGCGAGTCGCGGCGGCGCGGTCCCGCCGTCATTTGCCGCGGCGGCCGAGAAGGGCATCCGCACGGCACTGGCGGAAGGTCCGCAGGGACATCCGGTGGTGGGCGTCGACATCGTGCTCACCGATGGTGACACCCACGCGCAGGACTCGTCGGAACTCGCGTTCCAGCGCGCCGGCGCCGAGGCGATCCGGCAGGCCTTGCTGCGTTCCGGCACGATCGTGCTGGAGCCGGTCATGCGGGTCGAGGTCGACACGCCCTCGTCGCATGTCGGCGACGTGGTCGGCGATCTCAATCGGCGGGGCGGACGGGTATTGGCCATCGACGACCAGGGTGTCCGCGCCTTGGTCGAAGCGCATGCGCCGCTGGCGGAACTCGCCAGCTACGCGAGCGTGCTGCGATCGCTGACACAGGGACGCGCAGGCTCGTCGATGAGCTTCCATCGCTACGAGCCACGTCGAGAGAGGTAGTTCGTCGGGCACCGGGCAACCGGTGCCCACTTCACCGGGGAATGCGGCGCGAGTCGCGATGTCCGTGACAGCAGGAACCGCGGCTTGCGCTAGTAGAGAGCGGAATACACCAGCTGTCGAAGCAACGCGTGATTCGATTCCATCTGCTGTGGCTGATAGGCCAGGAATACCACCAGCAGATCTTCCTTCGGATCGACCCAGAAGGAGCCGCCGCTGGCGTTGAACCAGAAGAAGTCGCCGACCGAGCCGGGCACGGTCGATACGCCCGGTTCGCGGCGCACCGCGAAGGCGAGGCTCCAGCCGTAGCCGGGGAAGGGGGCGGCGATCGCGCCTCCCAGGTGGTCTGCGGTGAGGAAGTCGACCGTCTTCGGGCCCAGCACGCGTCGGCCGTCGAGGCTGCCATGGTCGAGCAGCATCTGCAAGAAGCGGGCATAGTCGTCGGCGGTCGAAACCATTCCGGCACCGCCGGACTGCCATCGCTTCGGCACGCGCGGATCATCGAAGTCGACGCGGCCGCCGGCATTGCCGAAATGCCGATCCCGCTCGTAACCCTCCGCGACGCGCGCCCGACGCTGCCGGTCGGCAACGTCGAATGCGGTGTCATCCATCGCGAGCGGCGCGAGGATGCGGTCGCGCTCGAACGCGAGCAGGGACTCTCCGGTCACGGCCTCGACCACGCACCCGAGCAGGTCGGTCGAGTGGCCGTAGTCCCAGCGCGTTCCTGGTTGCTCCGACAACGGCAGCGCCGCGATGCGCTCGACGACCGTCGGGCAGTCTAGACGCTCGTCCCATAGGTCCGCCGCCGCGTAGCGCCGTTGTACGGCGTCGCGGAAGGCGAAGCCATAGGTCACGCCGGAGGTGTGGCGCAGCAGGTCCTGCAGGGTGATCGGTCGAGCGACCGGAACCGTGGCAATGGCTTCGCCCTCGGCCGATGGGGGGTCCGGATCGGTCGCGGCGACCCGCAGTGTCGCGAGCTTCGGAAGATAGTCCGCGACCGGGTCGTCGAGACGGATGCGACCGTCCTCGACCAGCGACATGACGGCGACGCTGGTGATCGGTTTGGTCATCGAGTAGAGACGGAAGATCGCATTCGCCGGCATTGCGGTTTCGGAGTCGGGTCCCAGCCGGCCGAAGGCGTGGCGGTAGGCGACGTGCCCGTGACGGGCGACGAGGATGACTGCGCCGGGGAAGTCGCCGCGAGCGACTTTCCCGTCGAACAGTGTCGTGATCCGCTCCAGACGTGCGCCGTCGAGCCCGACTTCATCGGGCGTCGTGACGGGCAGCGGCGTCGCGTGCGCGACCTCCGCCGACGCCAGCAGGACGCCGGCCAGCAGCGCGATGCGCACCGCCGTTCGAAGGGCCGTCGCGACGATCACGGTACGTCCGCTGTCGCCGGGTACAGCGACCGCGCGGTCGCCTGCAGGGCTGCCATCGCACCGAGGTAGGACCCGGGGCCGTGGCTGATCCGGGCAACGCCGGCGGCCGCGAGCCGTGCGCGCTCCGGCAGGCCCGACGTCATCATCAGGTTCAGCGGCAGCGTGATCGCAGCGGCGATCCGCGTGATGGTGGCGAGGTCGACGAGTCCTGGCAGGAACAGTCCGCTGGCGCCGGCATCCGCGTAGGCGCGGGCACGTGCGAGGGCCTCGGTTTCGGCGGCCGCGGCATCGAGACCGACGCCGAAGAACGCGTCGCAGCGCGCGTTGATGAACAGCGCGATGCCACGCTCAGCGGCGACGCGGCGGATGGCGGCGATGCGCTCGGCCTGGCGCGCAGGCGCATGGAGCCCCGTGCCGCCGACGATGCGGTCCTCGAAGTTGACGCCGACGATGCCATGGTCGAGCAGCTTGCCGACATTCGCGGCCACTGCGCTCGGTTCTTCCGCGTAGCCGCCCTCGATGTCGATCGTCACCGGGACATCGACCGCAGCGACGATGCGCGCGACCAAGTCGGCAATGTACTCGCGGGGAATCGCCTCGCCATCGTCGAAACCCTGCGCGGCGGCGACGGCCCAGCTGCTGGTGGCGATCGCCGGAGCACCGCCGGCGGCGATGGCGCGGGCGCTGCCGACGTCCCAGGCGTTGAACAGCTCGAGGGGGAAGCCCTTGGCGTGGAGAGCGGCGAAGCGTGCTGCCTTGTCTTGACGGGTCATGTCGTGGTTTCCGGTTCGGGGTGGAGAGCGTGGGGGCGGAGTCGAGCGTGCGGATCGATATCGACGAGCAGATGCAGCGGATGGAGGGCGGACAGGAAGTCGCGTGCAACGAAGGCGGCGCCGAGACTCTTGGCGCCGGCTCCGTTGTGGCGCCGGGCACGCAGGCGGCTGGCTGCCTCGACGACCATGGGCGCGGACACGGCATAGATGTCGTGACCCCGGGCGCGCGCGCGGCGCTCGCCGTCTCCGTCCTCGACGACCACCTCCATCCAGAAGCGTTGCGCCGAGCGACGGCCGGCGTCGACGGCCGATGGCGGCGGCGTCGACGGGTCGCGGAGGTCGGCGAGGGCGGCGCTGCCGAACCAGCTGCGGATGTTCGCCGCGCAGTGATGGTGGGCGAGGGTGGCGGTCTCGCTGAATGGCAGTTCGATGGTCGGCTGGCACCCGTACTCCGTGCCGAAATCCCATTGGGAAGCCTGCGCCGGCGTCTCGATCAGGACGCGCTCTTCGTTCTCGACGCGCCAGCGCGGCACGCGATTGCGTTCTCCGGTGCGACGCGTTCCGACCGTCGGCCACCAGCGGTCGAGCGCGGTGGCGGTCGTGATCCGGTGGAGTGGGCGGGTCCCGACGAGCGCGCTGGCCAGCAGGTCCGCGAGTCCGCCATAGAAGCCCGCCGCGGGTATCACGACCTGGCCGGCTTTGCGGGCCGCATCGTCGAAGTCCGCAAGCGTCGCGGCGGCACTGGCCTGTTCGGCAGTGACGTCGATGTATCCCGCGCCGACGGCGAGCGCGGCTTCGATGACGGCGGCCGCCGTGTCCAGGAAAGGACCGGCGGCGTTGATCACGACGGAGCTTCCGGCGAATGCATGCCGCAACGACGTCTGATCGTCGACGACCGCTGCCCGGCACGGCAGTTCGGGCGGAAGCTGCGTCAGGTTCCGGCCGACGGCGACGACGGGCAGTTGGCGGCGTCGCAGTTCGGCCACGATGAAGCGGCCGGTATGGCCGCCGGCACCGTAGACGGTGATGGGTGCATCGGCGGTTCCGCTCGTGCGAAGGTCATGCATGGGGCGTACTCCGCGTGGGGATTTCATGGCGATACAGACCTGTCTGTTGTTGATACGATACAGAACGGTCTGTATCGTTGCAAGCAAGGAGACCCGACGACCATGACCAGGCTTTCATCGATCCGACGAGGGAACGGCGCACGCCGCGAGACTGGGGCAGCGCAACCCCCGGCCACGACCGGCGCCGTAGGTGCGTCGGAAGCTGCGAACGCGCGCACCGACAAAGCAGGTCACGATCTCCCGGGTCGTCCGCACACCGAGAATCGCAGCGTCCACTCCACTCAGGGCCCGGAGGATCCCGGAACCGCGAACAGGGAACGGAAGGACGATCGCGGCGCCCGTCGCCCCTACAAGAATCCGTCCGACCCCTATGACCTGCGAGAACACATCCTCGCGACCGCCTCCGGACTGTTCTATCGAGAGGGCGTCCGGGCGGTCGGCGTGGATCGCGTGGTGGCGGTGGCCGGGATCGCCAAGACCAGCCTGTATCGCCACTTCCCGACCAAGGACGATCTGATCGTCGCCTTCCTCGAGCGTGAGGATCGGGAATTCTGGGGCCTGTGGGACAGTGTCAGCGCCGCCCACGTCGGCGATCCCCGCGGCGAGCTCGATGCGCAGTTGCGCTGGATCGGTGAGCGGCTTTCCCGCGCCAACTACCGCGGCTGCCCGCAGATCAACGTCGCCTCAGAGTTCGCCGAATCCGCCCATCCGTCCCGCGAGGTCGCGCGGACACACATGCGCGAGTTGCGCAAGCGTCTGACCGTCCTCGCCAAGGGCCTGCGATATTCGAATCCCGAGCGCCTGGCGGCGCAGTTGGCGCTGCTGGTCAACGGCGCCTTCGTCAGCGCGGAACTGCTGAGTCCGACGGAGGCCGTCGAGGTCCTTCTCGACAGCGCGGACGCGCTGGTGGCGCGTCGAGCCTGATCGTTCCGGTCCGCGATGTCGTCGGGTTCCAACATTGTTGCCGAGTGAATTCCAAGGTTGGGTCGCCGCCGCGGTAATCATGCGGAGGCAACGGGTGGCGTCCGTGCGGTTGCAGCGAGGCTACCCGCATCGGCGCTCGAGTTCGAGATCGATCCGGTGATGCGCTGACCTGCCTCGACGACATTCCGACTATGGGCGACGACGGAGTCTGGTCAAAATCCTTGTCGCTCACGGTCGGATCGCATGCCGTAGACAGCGCACGGCTAGACTCCGGCGCGGTCATGGATTGCGATCACGATTCGTCACCATGCGGGCGCGACTCGGCTGATAGCAGCAGCAGGGGCAGCATGCATCGGAAGTCCGTCGCGGCGCGCATGCGCCGTATCGCGTTCGGCTGCGTGGCCGCATGGACGCTGGCCGGCGCGGCGCCGGCTGGCGACGTCTATGGTGACGTCAATGGTGACGGCAGGCCCGACCGGATTCTCGAGTCGCGCTTTCGCCAGTGAAGGTCCAAACCGGTCCAGCGACGGC
>JBGAPI010000060.1:0-32941 GCA_044221335.1 Ahniellaceae bacterium | reverse complement strand
TTGCGTCCGCAGTTCGGGAATTGAGCCCGAAAAGGGCGCGAGAAAGGTATGCGCGCAATGAAAAACCGCGAAATCAACGAACGAAGCCGACGGCGGCCTGCTACGAAGCGGCTGACGTCGACTTGTTCAGACCTTCCCTAATGGCACCCAACGTCTAATTGTGCGGATCGGCCGGTCCGGCTATGCAGGCATCGTCTGTCAACAGTCTTTTGGTTGCAACCCATTGATCCGCAGCCAGTCTTGCTTCGTTCGGTCCGGCTATGCAGGACAGGAAAATCCGGACCGACAGGATCGGGTAGCTTTAACTCTAACGACTGCTTCAGCCCGAAGCGGTCATCGACACGCCAACCTCTGGACGTCCGCTCGTCGCCGATAGGAGTCGTCACGCGGCAGCTCAGATTGTGGGGCCGCTCGGCGAGAACCGGCGATTCCAGGTATGGCGCTCGCCGCCGGCGAAGCGGAGGCCTCGGCTTCCTCCGGCAGCATCGGAATCGCGGTCAGATCAAATCGGAGGGGCTGGTCAAGGGCATCGGAATCTGCACATGCCCCGTATCGCGATCGGCTGAGCGGCCGCATGGGCGCTGGCCGGCGCGGCGCCGACCACGAACGCCGCCGCGGTCTTTCCCTTGTCCAGCATCGACGGCAGCAATGGCGTCCGTCTCAACGCGGCCGGCGCGATGGCGGCGGCGCCGGCTGGCGACGTCAATGGTGACGGCAGGCCCGACCGGATTCTCGAGTCGCGCTTTCGCCAGTGAAGGTCCAAACCGGTCCAGCGACGGCGCTGCAGGTCTGGAAAGGATCGTTGTGCGCGCATGGGCGCTTCGTCGCAGTGCGCGCCGGACGTCCTCAGGGTTCGCTGCGCCGGTTCAGATCCGTGTTCAGTCCTTGGCGTAAGTCCGATCGAGATACTCGAGAATCGCCACGGACTCGAACAGGCGCGTGTCGCTGTTCGGATCGATCAGGTAGGGCACCTGTGCGCGGCCGGTGGCGTCGAGCATCTGCTCGCGACGACCTCCTGCCTTGGGTTTCCACGGCTTCAAGGTGAAGCGCAGGTTGGGCGGTCCCCAGTCGGCGAGTTGCTCCTTGCCGAAGCTTCGGAGGATCCACGGCAGTTCCAGTTCGCACAGGCGTTCGCGCACCAGGCGCGAGTAGGGGCTCGACTCGAAGCTGTAGAGCTCGAGCGGCTTGCTGGGGGATAGCGACGGCCGAGCCTCGAGTCCGGCGTGACCCCGCAGGGCCGTCGCGAGCTGGGAGGACAGCCGCATCAGCCCATTGTCGAGCAGGCGGCGGGCGCCGCCGGCCCCAGCGTAGTGACGGAGCAGGTGTTCCATGCACGCCGACAGGCCTTCTGCTTGCACATCCTGATCGGCATCGACCATCACCGGCAGTTCGACGCCCTTCGGCAGCTTGCGGCGGAAGCGGGTGCCGCCGTCGGGGCAGGGGCGGATCAGCGCATCGAGCTGCAGCTCGGTCAGCAGTTCGCGCAGCAGCCGGCAGCGCGGGTCGTTCTCGATGTCGTAGACGACCAGCAGCTTCTCCGGCGCCTTCACCCGCCGCACGACCTGGGTGCCGCGCCAGCCGCGGGCGGTCGAGGCGAGCAGGGAGCGCAGAAGCGTGGCGGGCGGTGGACTGGTCATGGCGACTTGCCTCGGGATCCGCGACGACGGGTGTCAGCCCGGCAGCGGCAGCGGATGGGCGAGCACGTAGTCGAGGCCGGCGCACACCGCCACGGACTGCGCCTCGTTGCACTGTTCTGGCGTCGCGCGCGGACTGTCCGGATAGACCTCGGTCGTCGTGGTGTAGGGCGCGTGCGTGATGCCGGAGCACAACCCGAGACCGTGCAGCGGATAGCGGATCACGCCCGGTGCGACCACCGGCGAGCCGATGATCTTGCCGTCGGCATCGGCCGGCGCGATGTGGGTGACCTTCGCGACCGCGGCGATGATGGCGTCCTGGAAGCCCGGCTGAGGGTGCTCGACATCGTCGACCAGGTAGAAGCCGTCCGGAATCCCTTCCGCCTCGAAGGCCTCGCCGTCGCGAGCGGCCAGCGCCGGGCGGAATTCGGATTCATCGCTGTCGGTGGTCTCGTGCAGGTCGATGTGGACCAGCACGCGGCCGACCCAGGGCGCCAGCAGGCGCACCACGGCCGCCGATTCGGGCGCCGCACTGTCGGGCTTGAACGAGCGATTGGGATCGATCGCCAACGGATTCCAGCGGTGGATGCGCTCGTAGGACCAGGGACTGACGCAAGGAACGACGATCAGGTTGACCCGGCCGGCGTAGCTCTCGGCATGACGCTCGAGAAAGCGCAGGGCGCCGTGCACACCGCTGGTCTCGTAACCATGCACGCCGCCGGTCACTACCGCGGTCGGCAGCGCGTCGCTCCAGTTCCGGCTGCGCACCACCAGCAACGGGTAGTGCTCGGGCGGATAGTCGAGACGACCGTACTCGGACACGTCGAAGCGCTCACGCAGCCGATCGATCGACGGCAGGACCTCGTCGAAGAAGCTGCGCTTCCTGACCTGGTGCGACAGCCACTCGGCCTTTTCCGCCGCGCCCCAGCGCTGGCCGGGGGTGCCGATCGGGTAGAAGCGGATCTGATTCATCGGGACTCGGGTCTGGCTCGAAAGGATCGAGGAATGTAGCAGCGCGGCGGAGGCTCCCGACATGGCTGGAACGCCGCAGCCGCGTAGGGGAGCCTCGGCGGGCCGGCTGAACAACGCCCTGAACAGAGCGACAGGCGCTGGATTGCTTCGCTGGGCTCGCAATGACGGGACTGGGACTAGAGCTGGGGAATAGTCTCGTCATTGCGAGGAGGCCGCAGGCCGACGAAGCAATCCAGCGACTTCGCTCTTTGCCGCGCCCGAGCCAGAGCCCGAGCCCGAGCCAAAGCCAGAGCCCGAGCCAGAGCCCGAGCCAGAGCCACGGCACTGGATTGCTTCGCTGCGCTCGTCATGACCAACCGAGGTGAGAGGCGAAACCGCCCGTCTCGCGTCATCCGGATGCCTGCCCGCCGCCACATCCGCGACCTAGCCTGCGACGAACCTGGCGCCCGTCATCGTATGCCCTTCACTCTCTCTCACGCCGCGGCTGCGCTGCCGTTGCGGCGGCTGCTTCCCGGTATCGCGGTTTTCCCGGCGCTGGTGATCGGCTGCTTCCTGCCGGACGTCCCGTACTTCCTGCCGGACCCACTCTGCGACATCAACGCGCACCAGTGGCCCGGGCTGGTGGGCTTCGGCCTGCCGTGCGGATGGCTGCTTTACCTGCTTTGGCAGCACTTCTTCGTGGCGCCTACTCTGGATCTGCTGCCGCGGCACTGGTCGCGGCGGCTCGCCGAGTCGAATGCGCGCAGCCTGGCGGCAGCGACGGTCGGATCGATCTCCGTTTCCCTTCTCGCCGGTGCGCTGTCGCACATCGTCTGGGATGCGTTCACCCATCTGCGCGGATGGGGAGTCCAGATCTTTCCGGCACTCGCGCAGCCGCTGGTGACGGTCGATGGCCGTCCTCTGCGGATATGCGAGTTCCTGCAACACGCGAGCACCGTCGTCGGGCTCGCGTGGATCGCTGTCCATCTCCGTCGACGACGGCACGAACAGGGCGATGGCCCGACCACGCCGGCGCCGGATGCGGATACGCGATGGACGCCGCTGCGCCGCTGGCTCCTCCTGACGGCGATGACGGTCGCCTCGACGTGGCTGACCGCGATCGCCTTTTCCCGCCATGCTGCTGCCCCGTTGCGATGGACCGCCTACAACGTTGCCTGTCGTGGGATTTCCTCGGCCGCCCTGGTGGCGATGCTCTACGCGCTCGTCTGGCACGGACTCCGTCGTGCCCGCGGCGCGGCCTGACCATCGTGGGCGTTTCGGGGACAATGCGACGCTCGTCCTTGCGATCGACGCGGAGCCTTGCCCAGGTGTCGCACTATTCCGGTCCCTTGCTCACCTTCGAGGTCGCCGCCGGCCTGCTCGCTGCCCGCGCGGAGGGCGTGACGACATGGAGCGCGTCCTTCGACCTCGGCAAGAGCCGCGACGACGTGACGCTGACCGGCGCGGGCTGGACCTGGCGTGGGCAATGCTTCGCCTATCCGCCGGCGCTGAAGGAGCGCACGGTCTATTTCTCCGACGGCGACACCTACACTGCCGTGTCCCGCTACGCAGGCAAGCTCATAAAGCTCGTCCCGACCGAGTGGGGCGCGCCGACCTTCGAGATCGACGGCATCAAGATGCTGCCGACCGCGAAGGAATCGCCGATCGACGATGCGCGCCGGAAAGTCGCGCTGATCGACCCACGAGGCCGTGCGGTGCTCGATACCTGTGGTGGCCTTGGCTACTTCGCCGCCTGCTGCCTCGACGCCGGCGTCGCCCGGATCGATTCGTTCGAGAAGAATCCCGACGTGCTGTGGCTGCGTACGCTCAATCCGTGGTCGCCCGACCCGGACGCACCGGCGGCAGGCGGGCGCCTGCAACTCGCGCAAGGCGATGTCACCGCGGCGATCGGCGGATTCGCATCGGCGAGCTACGACGCGATCCTGCACGATCCACCCCGCTTCGGAATCGCCGGAGAGCTGTATTCCGCCACGTTCTACGGCGAGCTCGCACGCGTGCTCCGCCGTGGCGGCAAACTGTTCCACTACACCGGGGCGCCGAACAAGCTGACCAGCGGGCGGGACGTTCCGCGCGAGGTGGCGAAGCGCTTGGAGGCGGCGGGATTCAAGGCCCAGCTTGCGTTGGACGGAGTCCTCGCAGTGCGCAGGTAGGGCGCGCACTGCGCGCCATCGCAAGGCGCTTGGGAAGGACTTCCGCGATCGGCGAGGAGCGGCCGCAGGGCGCGCACTGCGCGCCATCGCGAGGCGCTTGGGAAGGACTTCCGCGATCGGCGAGGAGCGGCCGTAGGGCGCGCACTGCGCGCCATCGCGAGGCGCTTGGGAAGGACTTCCGCGATCGGCGAGCGGGCCAGGGGCGCGCACTGCGCGCGCCATCGGCGAGCAGCGACTTCCGCGATCGGCGAGGAGCGGCCAGCAGGGCGCACTGCGCGCCATCGCAAGGCGCTAGCGACTTCCGCGATCGACGAGGGAGACTCGTAGGGCGCGCACCGCGCCATCGCGAGGCGTTGGGAAGATCATGATCGACGAGGAAGCGGCTGGCCGCACCGCGCGCCGTCGCGAGCAGCGAAAGGATTTCGCTATTGGCGAGGAGCGGCCGTCAGTGGACTTCGACCTCATGCGCCTCGCAACGGCGCGCAGTGCGCGCCCTACGTCCGCTTCGCCTCAGCGCTATCGGACGGTCGCGCATGCGACGAGTCCGTGGGGGCGCTCAGGCCACCACGTCGCGCATCGCCTGCCACAGGCCCTCGACATCCTCCCGTTCCGTGGGCAGGGCGCCGACCGAGATCCGCACCATCCAGCGCCCCTCCAGCGTCGCCGGAGTGACATAGGCACGGCCCGAACGATTGAGCTCGTCCGCCCACGCCTGGGTGTGACGATCGAGGGCCTCGCCGGTCACGCCCTCGGGTTCGTAACGAACGCACAAGAGCTGCAGCGGAACGGGCGCCAGCACCTTCCAGCCCGGCGTCGCGGCAATGGTTTCGGCGAGCCAGCGCGCGTTGTCGAGGTCGCGGCGCAGGCGGGCCTGCAGGCCGACGACGCCCTCGGCGCGGATCAGGCACCACAGTTTCAGCGCCCGGAAGCGGCGGCCGAGCGGGATGCCCCAGTCGCGCAGGTTCTTCACCTCGGAATCGACCTTCGACTGCAGATAGCTCGGGTTGGTGCTCATCACCCGGATCAGGTGCTCGGGGTCGCGGACGAAATACAGCGAGCAGTCGAACGCGGTGCCGAGCCACTTGTGGGTGTTCAGCACCAGCGAGTCGGCCTTCTCGATGCCGTGCCACATCCAGCGGCACTCGGGAAGGATCATCGCCGAGCCGGCCATGGCCGAGTCGACATGCAGCCACAGACCGTGCGTCGCGGCGATGTCGCCGATCGCGTCCAGCGGATCGACCGCCGTCGTGGTGGTCGTGCCGGTGGTCGCGACGATCGCGCAGGGCGCGCGACCGGCGGCGCGGTCGGCGATGATCTGCGCCTCGAGCGCCTCCGGTCTCAGCGCGAACTTCTCATCGGTGTCGATGTAGCGGATGTTGGCCTTGCCGAATCCCGCCAGCAGCGCGGCCTTGTCGACCGAGCTGTGGGCGTGGCGTGAGACGTAGATCATCAGTGCCTGCGGCTGTTCCTGCAGGCCGCCGCGCACCAGCGCGTAGTTCGACGCCCTCTCGCGGGCGCAGATCAGCGCGACCAGGGTGCTGGTCGACGCAGTGTCCTGGATCACGCCGCTCCAGGCGGCGGACAGTCCCACCATCTGGCGGACCCAGTCGGTGGTGGTCTCCTCGAGTTCGGTCAGCGCGGGACTGGACTGCCACGACAGCCCGAGCACACCGAGACCGGTCGACAGGTAGTCGCCGAGGACCGACGCGAGATGGCCGTTCGACGGGAAATAACCGAAGAAGCGCGGGTGCTGCCAGTGCGACAGGCCCGGCAGGATCAGCGTGTCGAGATCCGCGAACACCGCCTCGAAGTTCTCCGCCTGTTCCGGAGGTGAGGCCGGCAACGCCGCCTTCAGTGCGCCCGGCTTCACCTGCGACATCACCGGAAGGTCCGCGACGCCCGCCCGGTAGTCGGCGATCCGGTCGATCAGGCGATGGCCGAGGCGGCGGAATTCGTCGGGGGTCATTCGCGGGCTCCGGAAGGGAAGGGCGCATCGTAGCGGCTTCGATTCAGTGACCGGTCGCGCGCGGCGCCACTCGCAATCCCCTCTCCCCCGCATGCGGAGGAGAGGTCTGGGTGAGGGGGCTTTGCAGAGCATCGGGGCTGGCGCCCCTCCCACAAGAACTTCGCGGCTTACGCCGCTCCTACAGCGACGGACCCTGACCCGTCGTCCGTGCGACCCGCAGCACCGGTGATGTAGCGCTGGCGCTTGCGCGGAAGCATCTTCTCGAGATCGACCCAGACCAGTCCGTCGATGCTGTCGGAGAAATCGGGATCGACACCGAAGTCGAGGAACTGCACGCCGCCCGGCTCGCAGAGGTCGGTGTACTGCTTGTACAGGGTCGGCACCCGCGTCCCGAGCTTGGCGAGATTGTCGCGCAGCAGCCGGAATGCTTCGTGCGGCGGCAGGTCGCGCAGCTCGCGCAGCGCCGACGATTCCTGTTGCCAGCGGCGGCGCGCCCGCACCGTCGCCGACTCGACGCCGTGGTGGTGGCGGTAGTAGTCGACCAGCTGCGCGCGGGCATCGACCGGCAGCTGGGCGCTGATCGAGACCGGGCCGAACAGGCGGCGGATGTCCGGCCGCTGGCGCAGGTAGGCACCGATGCCGAGCCACAGGTAGTCGAGGCTGCGGGTACCCCAGTGCTCCGGCACCACGAAGCTGCGGCCGAGTTCCATCGCGTCGCCGAGCTGCTCCGTGAAGGCCGGCGAGAACTCGAACAGCGTCGAGGTGTACAGGCCCGCGATACCGCGCTCGGTGAGCACGGCCTTGCACGGCGCGACGCGGTAGCCGCCGACGATCTCCTGGGTCTGGTCGTCCCAGAGGATGATCTGGTCGTACCAGGCGTCGAAGCGGTCGGTGTCGGCGCTCTTGCCGCTGCCTTCGCCGACGGCGCGGAAGCTGTGCTCGCGCAGGCGGGCGACTTCGGCCAGCAGCGCGGAGTCGGCCGCCAGGCGGCCCGCGTGGATGCGCTTGCCGTCGCCGGTCTCGCCGAGCAGCGGCAGCGCCGCGATTTCGCGGCGGATGTCGCGCAGGTCGGGGCGCGGGGCGAGCGTTGCCAGTTTCGGCACGCGGTCACCGTCGTGGCGCAGCTCCAGGCAGCGACGCTGCAGCGCGCCGATGTCGCCGGCATCTTCGGCCGGACTCGCGTGGCCGATCCGGATGTCAACGCGCGAACCGCGCAGTGCCGTCACCTCGCGCAGCAGGAGTGCGGTGCCGAGACTGGGATGGAGCAGCGCCCCGCCGTAGAAACCGATGGAATTGCGCGCCTCGATCCGGACCGGCAGCACCGCGGCCTTCGCCTGGCGCGCGAGGCGCAGGGCGCCGTTGCGCCACTCGCGGTCGCGGATGCCGCGCCAGCCGAGGCGCGAGACCTCGCCCGCCGGGAACACGATCACCGCCTGCCCCTCGGCGAGGGCCGTGCGCACCGCCTCCAGGTGGGCACGACTGGCGCCGCCCCCGAACACGCGCAGCGGCAGCAGGAGTTCCGCGAGGCCGGGCAGGGCCATGAGCACTTCATTCGCGATGATCTTCACGTCGCGCCGCACGCGGCCGATCAGCTTCAGGAGCAGCAGCGCATCGACGCCGCCGAGCGGATGGTTGGAGACGATCAGCACGCCGCCGCGTTCGGGGATGCGCTCGACCTCGACATCGTCGACGGTGAAGCGCACGTCGCAGAAGCGCAGCGCCGCCTCGACGAAGGCGAAGCCGGTCTGGTGGGCCGAATCCGCGAGGAACTGGTTGATTTCCGGCAGCCGCGACCAGCGGGAAAAGCCGCCGAGCAGGGACCGGGTCAGGGGCGCACGCACGCCCTGGAACCATTCCGGGTAGTGCGGGGCGATCATCTGTTCGAGGTCGATCATGTCCGGATCACGCGGTCGTGGACGACGGGGCCGACGGCTGCGGCCTCGAAGGCGACCGCGGCGTCGGAGTGATGAAGGTTCGAGGACAGCGATGGGTCACGACTGCCGCGACTCCTCGGCCAGCGCAGCGACGGTCTTCGCGCCGCGCAGCTGGCGCAGTACGGCCGTCAGCAGCGTCGGATCGACGGGCATCCGATCGGCCGCGTCCGGCAGCCGGTGCCACGGCAAGTTCGGCTGCTGGTGATGCTGGCGGTGGAAATTGAAGTTGAGCAGCAGTGCCGATGCCAGGCGCGGGGCGCGCAGGTTCAGCGCGTGGCGACGCAGGTCGAGCGGCGTGCCGTAGTGGGCGGCGTTGTCCATCATCGACACCAGCAGCGCCCGCAGGCCGAACATCGCGACGAGTGCCAGCGGCTGCACGCGCCAGCAGAAGATCGCCAGCGCGAACCAGAGCAGCACCGCCGCAGCGTCGATCCGGTAGCGCAGCAGCTCGCGCCGCCCGGTGAGCACGTGGCGCGCGAGGTCGTCCAGCGCCGGGGGATGGTCGGTGCCGCGCGGCGTGCTCGCCCGCACCAGGCGCTCGAGGACGCTGCGCGGCAGGAACGCGACCGGCGCAAGCAGAAGTTCCGCGAGGTAGAGACCGCCGCCGATGTACGCGTAGTAGCCGAGCTGCGCTTTCCACGCCGGGATCAGCGCGGGGTCGTAGACGTCGTCGCGACTGAGTGGCGTCCGGTTGTAGCGGTGGTGGCGCAGATGGGCGAACCGCAATGGCGCCAGCGGTGCGCCGAACGCGATCGCGAGCCAGCGTCCGAGCCGCTCGCTGGCGCGGGAGTCCTCCAGCAGGTGGCCGTGGATCGCCTCGTGGATCAGCCCCCAGTGCAGATTGGCGACCAGCGCCGGCAGCAGCGCGAGCGCGAGGCGCAGCCACGGATCCGCGACCCAGAAGGGCACGACGAAGCTCGCCCCGACGCAGAGGAGGACGACCGTCCCGGCGAGGGCGGCATTGGCGCGACTGACGCGGGCTTCGGCGTCGGCAGTCGTGCGGGCTGGAGCGGAATTCGGCATCACGAAGGAGTCTGGAGAGCGGGCGTCGAGCAGATTACGTCGATTTCATTGCAGTGACGAGGCAGAGACCGGTATGACGAACGGGGTATTGCGCGGTGCTACGGCGGGTGTGGCGGGGCTAGCGGTCGCGAGCCGGGGGCGCTACGGCGGTGGATCGCCGCCCGTACACCCGACCGTAGGGCGGGCGCTGCCCGCTGTCGCGCGACGCCACGGGTTCAACGGCACCTTTCCACGGCGAGGCGACGGCGGCCCGGGGCCGCCCTACGCGAAGCATCGTTTCACGCGGTCGTGCGCCTCGGCTCCGTGAAGCAGGTCGAAATGGTCGGTGTCGGAGAGCAGGTGCTTGTGGTCGGATGGAACGCGGAGGCAGCGCGCCGGATCCGGATGCTCGCCCAGGGCGCTGTCGACGCCGACCAGACCGTCGCTGCCGAAGTGGCGGAACACGCCGGCGATCAGATGGCAGTCGACGCCGGCGGGCAGCGGAACGACGCGGCGACGGTCCTCGTGCTGCGCGAAGCGATCGCGGCCGAACCAGTCCTCGTCGACCAGGTTGCCGTGGCGCAGATCGGTGACGCCGGCGCTTCGTGCCGTTCCGAGTTGTGCGAGTGCCGCGGCGAACGGAATTCGACCGGCAACCCGCTCGAAGCGATTGCCACCACGCTCCAGCGGCGCTCCATGGTGGGGCGAGCCGAGGAACACCAGGCGACCGAGCCGCGCATGCCACTCGCTGCTGGCGCCGTAGTGGCAGGCGCTGCGGGCAACGAGGCCACCCATGCTGTGGGCGAGGATGGAGATCTCGGCGAGCGGCACCGGCCATTCCGCCGCCAGTCGCGCCAGCAGCGCCGCGAACTCGCGGCCATTGGTCGAGATGTGGCGGCCGCTGTTGTAGACCAGATGCAGCACGGTGTAGCCGCGTTCGCGCAGGCCGTCCGCGTGGCTCGCGTCGAGCCGGCTCCACTGCAAGTCGTTCATGCACAGGCCGTGGACGAGAACCGCGACCTTGGCGCCAGGGGCGTCGAGCGTCCCGGACATCTCGGCCCGGGTCAGCGCCAGATCGCGTCCCGCGTGGCGCAGGCGCATCGGCTGCGCGAGCGGGTTGGCGCTCGACTCGAGGTGGTCGCCGAACGCACCGTTCAGCGCGGCGACGAAGGCCGCGGTCGCCGCCCCGTCGGCCGCCACCCCGGTCCGTGCGAACGGCCGGAGGCCGCGATCGAAGCACCAGCGCACGCCACCGCCGATCGCATCGATCGAGCGGTAGACGAGGCCGGTGATTCCGCGGGTCCGCGACGAGCGCCTGGGGTCCCAGGGCATCTGCCGTTCGGCAATGTCTGCGTGCATCGCCTCCACCACGCGGGTGACGGCGGAGAAGCCATCGAAGCCGAGCAGGCCGGCGCCGCGGACGAGCTCGGGGACGGTCGTGGCCATGGATTCACCTTCTGGGGTGCTCGCACTCTGGCGGGGATTTCTGGAGTGTCTGCTCGGATTCTGTCAGGGCGGGTGCCGCGCGCCATCGCCGGCCTGCGTCGCGAGGGCGGTCGGGGACCGTCCGGAAGCGGTCGATTCGGCGGCGGAGCGGCGCAAGCCACGCGGTCCCCGCGGCGCGCGCCCGGACCCCGGGGAACGGCTGAAGTACCGACATCGTGTGTGGCGGAGAGCCTATGTTGACGGCCGATGCAACCCATAGGATGTCCGATGCCAGGGTGACTCTTCAGATCGGGCCAGCCGTAGGGCGCGCACTGCGCGCCATCGCGAGGCGCATGGCAAGCACTTCCGCTTGCGACGAGTAGCAGTCGTAGGGCGCGCACTGCTTGCCATCGCGAGGCGCATGGCAAGCACTTCCGCTTGCGACGAGGAGCAGTCGTAGGGCGCGCACTGCGCGCCATCGCGAGGCGCTCCATTTGCATGACCGCTGGCGGCGAGAGCCAGTCGAAGAGCGAGACCCCGCCCGCTCTCAAGAGGAGCATCATGTTGAGGTCGGCTATCGGCCGTATTCGACCTCCCGCGTTTTGCCTCGCCCTGCGGCCCAGGTGCTGCTCTGAAGGTCCGCTGTTCGGCGACATCGGACGAGAAAATGAAGCGCCTCGCAATGGCGCGCAGTGCGCGCCCTACCCGCGGCGCTGTCGTAGGGCGGGCACTGCCCGCCATCGCCCCGACACTTCGTACGCCCTGGCGCCTCGCAACGGCGCGCAGTGCGCGCCCTACGGCTGCTTCTCGCCGTCAGCGGAATTGCGAATGAAGCGCCTCGCAATGGCGGGCAGGGTCGGCCGACAAATGCCTTCCCAGAATGCGTATGTTGGCCGTCCCGGACATCCCATGCTCTCCGCCACGCGTGGACGGCGTCCGCCGCGCCGTACCGCACTACCCACGCCAATTCGCGTTCGCGCTCCAGAACGAAACGCTGCGCGCATACGCCGCCCGGTCGATCGGCACCCCGGAGCCGCCTTCGGCGACGCCAAGCGCGTTGCGCAGCATCGTGATCGGTGCCATCGGCGTCTCCTCCGGCTCGGCGGTGTACATGCAGCCGACGATGCCCCAGTCGGCCGAAATCTTCGTGCCCTCGCGCGCCAGTTGCGCGCGGTCGTACAGGATCGGGATCAGGAAACCCGCGACCGGCGGTTCCACCCCCTCGAACCAGCGCACCAGAACGGGGAGTTCGTCCTTCGTGCGCGCCTCGTACTCCGAGCGCAGCTGGCCGCGGTTCTCCGCCGTGATCGGGATGGTGAGGCAGCGCGTCGAGGTCCAGTTGCGGTGCACGTGCAGCTTGCAGAACGGCGCGTAGCCGTCGAGCACCGCGAGCGGCTCGTGCTCGTTGAGGTAGCGCTCGAACTCGGCCGCCGTGCAATCCTGCACGGTGTTGCGGCGGCGCTCGCGCGGGAACAGCCGTCCGCGGGCGAAGTCGGTCATCACGATCGACATGGATGCGGGTCTCCCGGGCGTGGGCCGGAAACAGCGCGCGAGGCTAGCCGGTCGCGGCGACGAGGTCATGTCCTCGCGTGGTCGTGTCCGGGAACGGACTCCAGCACGAAGCACACGACCGTCGTCGCGCTGCCACCGAGATTGAGGGTCGCAAAGCGGCGGGCACCCGCGACCTGGTAGTCACCGGCGCTGCCGCTGACCTGCTTCGCCGCATCGAGCAGCATTCGCACGCCGGTCGCGCCGACCGGGTGGCCGCCACCGATGAGACCCCCACTGGGATTGATCGGGAAGCGCCCGCCGGGGGCGATGTCGCCGGCCGCGATCGCCTTCCACGATTCGCCGTGGGCGGTGAGTCCGATGTGATCGATCGCCATGTATTCACTGGCCGAGAAGCAGTCGTGGGTCTCCAGGCCGGCGACGCCCTCGAGCGTCGTGCCGGCCCGGGCGAGGGCATCCGCGAACGCATCGCGGACATGCGGAAAGAGCAGGGCGTCGTCCGCGCTGCGAGCGAGCTTCGCCGCCAGCGGCAGTCCTGCGCAGCGATGGCCCCAGCCGGCGATGCGGCCGAGCGGGCGCGCCTCGGGATGCGCGGCAAGGAAGCGGTCGTTGACGAGCACCAGGCCGGCGCCGCCGTCGGAGAGCTGGCTGCAGTCGTAGCGGCGCAGGGGCCCGCACACCGGCGGATTCTGCTGGTCGTCGACACCGTCCGGCCCGTCCAGATCGGGGACGCGCCAGCCGCGGGTCTGGGCGTTCGGGTTGCGCCGGGCATTGGCGAGATTGATCCGGCCGATGGTGCGCAGATGCGCGGGATCGAGGCCATAGCGGCGCTCGTACTCGGCGGCAATGCGGCCGAACATGGCCGCCCAGATCGGCGCATCAGCCCCGTCCTCGTGCCCGGCCCAGGCCGCGGTCGCCATGTGCGCGTTGGCCGACGTCCGCGGCACGTTGCGCTCGACCTCGACGCCGAGCACCAGCGCGGCGTCGTGGAAGCCGGCTGCGAGATTGGCCAGCGCCGCGAGCGCGGCCACGCCGCCGGACGCGCATGCCGCCTCGTGACGACTGGCGGGCTTGCCCCAGAAGGCGGCGCTGACGGTCGCCGGCATCGCGCCGAGGTGGCCCTGGCCGACGAACAGCTCACCGAACGCGTTGCCGACGTGGACGACGCCGATGTCCTCGCCGCGCACACGGGCCTGCGCCAGGGTGCCGTCGATGACCTCGGCGGTGAGCGTGTCGATGCCGCCGCCTTCGGACGCGAGGTTGCGCGCGAAGTCGGTCTGATGGCCGCCGAGGATCCACACGTTGGAGTTCATGCCGGTCGGCCCGCCGAAGGGTAGGGGTGGATTGTAGGAGGCGCTCGCGGGTCAGCGCTGCAGCCCCTGGAGGAGCCGCTTCAACAGCGCGCCGAGTTGCTTCCTCTCGGCCGCGGTGAGCACCCGGAGGGCGTCCGAGGCCTCCTGGAAGCGGACCGGGATCGCGGTGTCGACGAGCTCGAGCCCGCGGCGGGTCAGGGCGGCCGCACTCGAGCGACGATCCTTGGGGTCCGCGTGGCGCTCGATCAGGCCTTCGCGTTCCAGCCGGTCGAGGCAGGCCGTCATCGCGCCCGAGGTGATGACGACCGCCGCGCGCAGCTGGGTCGGCGTGCGGCGATAGGGTCGACCGCCCCGACGCAGCGTCGCCAGCACGTCGAGGTCCGTGTAGTGCAGGCCGAAGGGCTTCAGCGCCGCCCCGGCGCGGGCCTCGAGCTCGCGGCCGAGGTTCAGGATCCGGCCGACGACGGCCATCGCGCCGGCGTCGAGGTCCGGTCGTTCCGACCGCCATTCACGCAGCAGGGCGTCGATCCGGTCTTCGCGGTCCGTGGGATTTCGGGTTGCCATCCGGCGTCCTCCGATTGCGGCGTCGTTGGCGGAATGTTAGCGTAAAGTATCTTGATATCGAGATAGATGGCATGCGAAACCTGTTCCTGGGAAGCGACGGCCGGCTCCGCAACGGCTGGTGGATGGCGCACTTCGCGCTGCTGATCCTGCTGTCGAGCCGGGCCTACACGCCGATGTCGCGGGCACTGCAGGCCCAGGGCGTCGACAAGCAGTGGCTGCAACCGCTGCCCTTCCTGTTCAGTCTCGCGGTCACCTGGGCCTGCCTGCGGATGCGCCGCGAGACGCTCGCCGACGTCGGCTTCGACCTCGGCCGGCGCTGGTGGCGCCATGCCGCCGCCGGGCTGGGGATCGGCGCCGCGGCGATGCTCGCGATCGTCGGTCTCATTTGCCTGTGCGGTGGCGCGACCCTCGAGCTCGCCGATGCCCGGTCCGCGGCCGTGCTGCTGCGCGGGCTCTACGTGTTCGCGTTCGCGGCGCTGCTGGAGGAGTGCCTCTGCCGCGGCTTCCTGTTCCAGCGGCTCTCCGCCGGCGCGGGCTTCGCGGCCGCTCAGATCGTCTTCGGCGTCGTGTTCGTTCTCGCCCACTGGGGCAATCCGGGCATGGACGGCTCGACGATCGTGATCGCCTCGATCGACACCTTCGTCGGCGCGCTGATCCTCGGCTTCGCGTGGCAGCGCACCCGCAGCCTGGCACTGCCGGTCGGATTCCATCTGGGCTGGAACTGGACCCAGGGCAGCCTGCTCGGCTTCGACGTCAGCGGCCTCGACGTGGTCGGCTGGTTCCACCCGCGGCTCACGTCCGACCAGGCCTGGCTCAGCGGCGGCGCCTTCGGTCCCGAGGCCAGCATCTGCAGCCTCGCGGTGGACCTCGTCCTGCTCGTCGCGATCTGGCGCTGGCGTCCGGTCGCTGCGGATTCGCCGGTGGCGGGCGCTGCCGCACCGGCCTGAGGGCGGCGCATCGGCCTGCACAGCGCCACGAGTCCGCCGCCGGACCGTCGGTCGGAAGCAGTTACGATGCGCCTTTCCTGCCGATTCCGTCCGGGTCGACGATGCCGTTTCGCCACGCGTTCCGGTCGCTGTGCCGCAGCCCGGTGTTCTCGCTGACCGTGATCCTGTCGCTGAGCCTCGGCATCGGCGCGGTCGGTACGATGTTCGCGCTCGTGCACGGCGTCCTGTTCGCGCCGCTGCGCTACGGCGACGCCGACCGGCTGATCAGCGTCGGTCTGCGGTCGGCGGACGCGCGACGGATCCTGTTGCCGCCGGCGCTGGCGACCCTCTGGCAGCGCGAGGCGCGGCGCATCGTCGGAATGGGGATTTCCCGGACCGGCAATGCGAACCTGCAGCGCGATGGCGACGACGCGATGAGCGAACGGCTGACGGCCACCTGGACCAGCGCGTCGCTGCTGCCGCTGCTCGGCGTCGCGCCCCGCCTCGGTCGCACGTTCACTCCGGAGGAAGAGCGCGTCGGAGGTCCCAACGCGGTGATCCTGGGTGACGCGCTTTGGCGGAGCCACTATGGCGCCGCCCCGGACGTGCTCGGCAGAACCCTGTGGATCAACAGCGTGCCGCGCGTGATCGTCGGGATCATGCCGGCCGACTTCGCCTATCCCGACGCCGACACCCGCCTGTGGCTGCCGGCCCGCCCGGAACATCCGGAGAGCGTCGGCGAATTCTCCTATGCCGGCGTCGCACGGCTCGCGGCGAGTGCCACGGTGGACGATGCACGACAGGAGCTTGTCGCCACGTTGCCCCGGCTGGCCGAGCAGTTCCCGCGGACCGACGGCGGCGCCACCACGGCGAGCTGGCTCGCCGAGCTCCGTCCGACCCCCGACGTCCGTCCGCTGCGCGAATCGATGACGGCGGGCGTCGCCGGAACGCTCGGCCTGCTGAGCGCCGCGGCCGGTCTGGTGCTGCTCGTCGCGTGGGCGAATCTCGGCAACCTCGTGCTGATCCGCAGCGAAGCTCGCCGGCAGGAACTCGCCGTCCGCGCTGCACTCGGCGCCGGTCGCTGGCGTGGCCGGGCGCCGTTCGCCGCCGAGGCCCTGCTGCTCTGCTCGACGGCCGGCCTGCTGGCGATCGCGTTCATCGCCATCGCCGTTCGGCTGCTGGTGGCGACCGGGCCGGCGGCGTTCCCGCGCCTTTCCGAGCTCGGCGTCGGACCGCTCGCGGTGGCCCTGGTCGGTCTGATCGCAACGTTCAGCGCGCTGGTCTACCTGCTGCTGCCCCTTCTGTCCGCGCGCGAGGTTCCGCTCGCATCCTGCCTGGCGGATGGCGGTCGCGCGACGTCGGCCGGGCAGCAGCGGCAGCGGCTCAGTGCCGGCATCGCGACGCTGCAGATCGCCCTGGCACTGGTGGTTTCGCTCGGCGCGATCGCGCTGCTGTGGACCGTCGGGCGGCTCGCGGCGGTCGCACCCGGATTCGACGCCGAGGGTGTGGTGACGCTGCGCACGCAGTTGCCGTTCGCGCGCTACGGCGAGGCGGAGGCGGTCGCGTTCTATGCAGGCCTCGTCGGGAAGGCGTCAGTGCTGCCGGGCGTCGTGGCCGTCGGCGTCACCGCGTCCGTTCCGCTGCAGGGGGACGAGCCCCTGGTGGAATCGGTCCGCGTCCCTGGCGAGCAACGCACCGAATCGCTCGCCCTGAACAGCGTCGATGGGCGCTATTTCGATGCGCTGCGGATCCCGGTGCTCGCGGGCCGGAGCTTCGACGAGAGTCCGGCGGACCGTAGCGGAGCCATCGTGCTCAGTGCGCGGGCGGCAGGGCTCCTGTTCGGCGATCCGAGCGGGGCGGCGGCCCTCGGCCAGGCGGTCGCACTCGCCCCGGACGGTCCGTCGCGAACCGTCATCGGCGTCGTCGGGGACGTTCACGACCACGACCTGGCGGAGTCGCCGTCGGCGCGGATGTACTGGCCCGCGGCGGTCGCCGCAGATCCCCGGCGGGAGCCGCCGGCGCGCCGCTCGATGGCCCTGGTCGTTCGGACCTCGGTTGCGCCGGAGAGTGTCGTTCCGGCGTTGCGTCGTCTCGTCGCGGCGAGTGATCCGGCGGTCCCGGTGTTCGCGGTGGCGACGATGAGCGAGGTCGTGGCAGTCTCCACGGCACGTCGCACTCTGGCGATGAGGCTGGTCGGAGCGGCGGCGATCGTCACCCTGCTGCTCGGCGCGATCGGCCTGTATGGGGTCGTCGCCTGCCGCGTCGCGATGCGTCGCCGCGAGTTCGGCGTCCGACTCGCGCTCGGCGCCCAGCCACGGATGATCGTCCGCTCGGTGCTCCTGCACGGACTCGCGCTGGCGGCCGCAGGCGGCGTCGTCGGGATCGTCTTCCACGTCGTCGCGGTGGCGCCGTTCCTGCGGGCGTTCCTGTTCGGCGTGACCGCGACCGATCCCATCGTCGTGCTGTCGGCCATGCTGCTGATCGGCCTGTCGGCCGTCGTCGCGAGCATCGCGCCCGCGTACCAGGCGGCGCGCACCGATCCCACCTGTGTGCTGCGTGGCGACTAGCCGAACCGCCGGAGCGGTGATCCGGCCGCTCCTTGCCCTCCTGCCGCTGTGCTGGATCGGCGCTGCCGTCGCGGCGCCGGACGACGGAACATCGCGCTCCGACCTCGCGGCAGAGGCCTGCGCCGCGATCGCCGCCCGCGTCGACGCGATCCCCGGCGACGGGCCGCTGCTGCTGCGCAGCTACGATGGCGAAAGCGGCGAGGGCGCGCCGACCGAGCCGGCCCTCGCGACGGCGGCCTTCACCTACGACAACGCGCTGGCGGCAATCGCCCTGGTCGGCTGCGGCCGTGTGCCCGCGGCCGTGCGCATCGCCGCGGCGCTGCGCGGCGCGGCGATGTCATCGCGCGTCCGCAACGCGTATCGCGCCGGCGCCGCCGATTCGCCTCCGGTGCCGAACGGGTGGTGGGACGCATCGAACGCGCTGTGGGCGCAGGATTCCTATCAGGCTAAATCTGCCCAACCCCTCGAAAAGGTAAAACAAGGGGTTTGGCGCTAGGAAAGGATGCCTTCGTCGTCCGGGCGCCCATGCATCGCCCCCTGCCAGAAATCGGGGTCTCCATACTGGCCTGCCATCGCGTCCAAGTCGATCGAAGAGTCAGATTCCGAGAACTCGAACCTTCCATAGAGATTGATGTGTTGCCAGGCGACCGGGGAAATGTCCTGGATTCTTGCGACGGCGTCAGGGTCGCCCGCGGCGAGCTTGTGCGCATGGACGCGCGAGAGCAGCGCGGTGTTGTAGTAGATGATGGCGTTCGCGATCAATCGGGAGCACTCGTTCCAGATCTCCTGCTCCGCTTCGGTCTTGACGCGAAACTTGCCCGCATTCACGTAGGAAATCGCTCGCCGCATCCGATGGTAGGCCTCCCCTCGGTTCAGCGATTTTTGTACCCGCTGCCGCACCTGAACGTCGTCGATGAACTCAAGCAGGTGCTGCGTGCGGCAGATGTTGTCCAGCTCCCACAAGGCCTTCTTGGTCTTGTTCTGACGCGCATAGCTGGAGAGCTTGCGAACGATGGTCGCTTGGGTCACGTCCTTCTGCGCGAGGGACGCCATGATCCGTTGGATGTTCGGCCACTCCTGGCAAATCAACGCGGAGTACACCTTGCGCGCGGGCTTGATGATTTTCCCCGAGTAGTGGTTCGGATGCTCGAACGCCACGAGGTTCTTGGACTTCGACTGCACGTCTCGGTAGCGCGGAGCGAACTGATAGCCGAACACCCGGAGCGTCCAGAAGTTCACCTGGTTGGTGCCGTGCGTGTCGGTGGAATGCCGCTCCGGCTTGATGTCCGTCGTGTTGTTGTGCAGGAGGTCGAAGACGTAGTGGCTTTCATGCTCGTGGGTGCCGATGATCTTGGCGTTGATCGGGACGTGGTTGGCGACCAGGGTGTAGGCGCTCACGCCTTTCTTCAGGCCGAAATACTTGCTCGAGTAGCGGGCGTTGATCGTATTGATCTGCGTTTCGATGCGCTGTCCGTCGCTGCTTGAGTGCACGACACTGTCGATGTCATGGAAGTGAAATGCTGGGAGCGCTGCCGTCGCGTTGCAGATCGCGTCATTGGCCAGATGCAGCGTCTGGGCGCGCAGGTAGTTCCGCGCACAGGTCTGTAGCGTCGAGCGGCTGATGCCGCAGACTTCGGCCATTCTCGACAAGCCCATGTTCGTGCCAAGGGCAACGATGCAAGCCAGGAGGGCTCGCGGATCGGGTGCTTGCTTGACGTAGCGATCCAAGACGTGAGTGCAGGATTTCAGGAAGTCGGTCTCCCGCGTCACGAACCAGAGAAGATCGGCAATTCCGATTCCCGGCAACTGGCTGTAGAACGGACTGTTGGTGGACTCGTCCTCCCCTGGCTGCGTCAAGGTCCAATGGCGCTTCTCAGCGCCGGTGAACTTGATGTGCTTGTTGCTGCCGTTCTCGATTCGCCGGTTTACCTCGGCGAATTGGCTCGTCAGCTCGGCTTGAAGGTCAGCCAGGGTCTGTTCGATCGGAGCGATCAGCAGGGGCGCACCGATTTCCTTCAGGACGGCGTCCTTTTTCTCCCAGCGCGCATCGGTGATCAGGTCATCTTCGAAGCGGCGAAACTCGTTGCTGTCCACCACATAGATGTCGCCGGCCTCCAACGCGTTGCGTAGGAGTCGGTACACGAGGAATTCATACCGATCCGGCTGGAGCCGTTTCCCTGCGGCCGTCGCAGCGGCGGTCGCAGGCGGCGTCGTAAACAGGTAGCGGCGCAACCCTTTGGGAATGACGGCGGTGGGAAAACTGCTTGGATCAAGCTGACGAGGCGACACGCCGCGCCGAAACGCCTCCTGCAGGAACGCGAGGGCCGCCAGTAGCGGCGCGTCCTCCACACGGCCGGCGAAGGATTGGCTGGAGACCAGATGGCGCAGGTTGCGCTTGAACGCGGCCGACTGCGCGGTGTAGTAGTCCCATTCATAACCGACCTTGTCGAACGCGATGTTCCGCATGAAGTCGGCCACGATTGGAAATCTCGCCGGCTCGAGCAAGGAGAATGCGCGCGCCTTGACCTGGGCGAACGTCGCTTTTTTCGGGATCCCAGGGTCGACGAACAGGCTCAGCACCTCTCCCGCAGCGCCGAGGTGCTCGCTGGCCTCTGTCATGGCCTTCTGGGCGGCTTCGTCCGCGGCCCGAGTGGCCGCCGCTTGGTACTGGTCCACCAGGTGAATGAACGCTTCGACGAGGTTGTCGTTGATTTGCCGGTAACGGTGGTACGAGAAGCAAAGCAGGTACAAGCGCGCCGTCGACACGGCGGTGCGCCTCAGTTTGTAGACCGTGTAGAACTGCACCAGGGACGCGTAGTACTTGACGCTGTCGTTCGACAGCCCGGTGGTGGTGAGGAAGGATGATGCGAACGCGTGCAATGGCCGGAAGATCAAGCCTCGATTCGACTCCAGCCGCAGCTGCTTGTTCCCGAAGTCCCTGGGCTCGTGCTTCATCGAGCTGATCCGATACATGCCGTCGTCGGCTTGAAGCAACTGATCCAGAGCCAACGTGACTTCGGGCGTCAGCGCGACATCGAGCTTCTGAGTGACCCGCTTGCGTTCGCCATTCACGCACCGACTGATCAAATCTTGCAGGAACGTGTATCCAGGCGCGACCAGCCGTTCGTTGGCCAAGTGCTGAAGGACTTCTCGCAGGATGTAGACCGGTTGCGTGGAAAGCATCGCCACGCGCTGAGCCTTGCGCTCGATGACGGCCTTCGTCGCCATGTTGCACAGCCGAAACGAGAACAGCTTGAGGATCTGCCGCTGCTGTGCGAGCCGCGTGGGCTTGGACAGGAGGCCAAGCTTTCGCGTCGTTCGCCCTGGGAGGTGGTGGGACAGGATGTAGTCGAGATCCTCCCGCACGTCCTCCAGCCGGTACACGAAGAACTGCTGCTTGGCCTTGAAGTAGCCGATCTGCAGCACCAGGTGCGCCGCGGCCGACATCGTGCGTGTGCCCCGGAGGACGGCCTCTTCCGCCGGGCTCAGTTCGAAGTAGCGGCGACGTTCCTCATCGGTGAAGCGTGGCAGACCATAGAGGGCATCGATTTCCTCGGCAGTCAGGATCGATAGGCGCCGGGACACCAGCGTCATAGGTCGTCCGCGCCGTCGCTCATGAGTGCCGGCGCGGTCAGCGCTTGTTCGATGCGTGCGCGGGAGAAGGGGTCGCCGCCCTCCAGGTAGCGCATGGCGGAATTGACGTCCTTCCACCCGACGTATTCCATCAGGGACTTGAGGCTCCAGCCGTTGTCGTTCGCCCAGCTGGCGAACCCGCGGCGCAACGAGTGGCTGCTGTAGTTCTGCGCGCCGGCGAGTCCCGCCTGCGTGAAGACCCGGCGCAACAGCGCGATGATGCTGCCGCCGTGAAGTGCACGACCGGAAATGCCGCCGTCCCGTCGAACCGCACGAAACAGCGGCCCACGTTTCAGCGATGTCACCTGCAGCCATTGGGTCACGGCGTCGACGGGGCAACAGCGGCTGAGCGCGGGAACCTTGTAGGTGACGCCGACGTTCTCGCGATCGCCTTTGGACCGGCTGAGGAAGCACGTCATGCCTTCCCCGGGAAACACGCGGAGATCCTCGACCTGCAGGTGTACCAGTTCGTCGGACCGAAATCCCCGCCAGAACCCGAGCAGGATCAGGGCACGGTCGCGCCGGTTCCGCAGTTCCTGGGACCGGTCGCCCGCCTCGTTCGCAAGCACCGCGGCGGCGTCGAGCCAGCCCGCGATCTTCGCCAACTGGTCGATCTGCAGCGGCGCGGCACGCTTTTCCTCGCCGCCATGGACGGAGGCGATGCCCTTCAATACCTTGCGCACCCGCGGCGCTCGGGTCGGATCGACGAAGCCTTGCTCGGTGTGCCACTTGCCGAGTGCCGCGAGGCGTTGGCGCAGCGTGTTGACGGCGAGCGTGCCCGCGAAGTCGGCCAGGTAGCGCGCCATGTCGTCAGCGGTGGCAGGCAGTTTGCCGCCCCATTCGACCTCGAAGTGGCGGACGGCGGCGGCGTAACTGCGAACCGTGTTGGAGCGGCTTGCAGCAGCCAGGTATCGATCAACGTTGGACATCGACCGTACTCTAGCCGTCCGTGGGGATCGACCGGAAGCGATGGATGCTCTCGCACTTGGCAACGCGACCACTGTTGTACTCTGCGAACTCACCGCACGGGCAGGTCAACGGCAAACGTGCCGTGCGAGATCTGACTCGAATCAGTCGAAGCGCTTCACGTTGATGTAATTGTGTAGCGTTGCCGCACTTCGCTAGATTGCGCCGCCATGTTCGCCCGACCGACCCTGCTTGCCCAACTTCGCTACCGCCTGAGAGCGGTGGTGTGGCTGTTGGCGTTGGCGGTGGTCAGCAAATTCGGCATGGCTCAGTTCGGTGCCATGGTCGAGGGCGCGCGCTCGCTGATGGCATCGGTCGGTGTCGTCTTCGTTGTCGACCAACACGCTGCCGATTCGGACGACGATGATTTCCTGACGACCTCCGATCACGACACCGCGTGCTCGCACCACTGCGCGTGTGCGCACGCCACGGCGATGCCGGTCGAACAGGCTTTGGTGGTGACTGCAGCAGGCGAGGTGTCGCCTCGCGCGACCCATATCACCGATCCACCGGTACCGCTGCGCGCCAACCTGCTTCGCCCTCCTATCTCCTGACCGAGCGTTCTTGCTCGTCGATTCGGCGCCCTTCGGCGCTCGTCGTATTCGTTTCAGGAGATCCGCATGTCCTTGTCGACCGCGGCGCCGGATGGCGTCCGCTGCTTTTCGTCCGTAGAAAGTTTCCGTGGGCGTCGCCTCGTCGACGCGCTGATTCGTCTCGCTCTTGTCGTCCTGGTGCTGCCCACGGCAGCGATCGCGGCCGACACCGAGATCACGATGACCGCTCGCCAGATCGAGGCGATCGGCATCAAGGTTCAGGCCCTCGGCACGCCCAAGCCGGCCGCCGGCGTCGCATACCCTGCCCGCGTCGTGCTGCCGCGCCGCGCCGAGCAGGTGATCAGTGCCAATGTGTCCGGCGTGATCGACCAGGTGCTGGTCGAGGATCACGCCACCGTCGTCGCCGGGCAGCCGTTGTTGAGCCTCAACAGTCCGGGCTTTGGTGAACTGCAACTGCGACTGATCGAGGCCCACGGCCGCGCCCAGCTCGCCGAGCAGGCGGTCACGCGCGAACGTGCCCTGTTCGGCGAAGGCATCATTCCCGAGCGGCGCGTGCAGGAGGCCGATGCCGCTGCCGCAACCGCGCGGGCCGGCGAAAAGACCGCACGCGATGCGCTGCGCCTGGCCGGTGCTGGGGAAGCGACGATCCAGTCCATTCTCGCCGGCAAGGTGCAAGATCGTCTGCAACTGGTTGCGCCGCGCAATGGCGTAGTGCTGAGTGTCGCCGCGAAGCCCGGCCAACGGGTCGCCGAGGCCGATCCGCTGGTCACCGTCGCCGACCTCGGCACGCTGTGGTTGGACATCGACCTGCCGACGGCCAAGGCCGCCCTCTGGGACCCGAAAGGTCGGATCACACTGGCCGGTCGCGAGGCCGAAGCACGGCCAATCAGCGTTTCGAGCCGCGTCGGCAATGGCCAGACCGTCGAGCTGCGCGCCGAGGTGACGCGTGGCACAGCGGCCCTGCGTCCCGGCGAGTACCTGCAGGCCCACGTGCCGATGCGCGGCGCGTCCGAAGCCTGGTACGTGCCGATGAGCGCCGTGGTGCACGACGACGCCCGCACCGTGATGTTCGTCCGCACCGAGAAGGGCTTCGTGGCGCGGGATGTCGTGGTGGTCGGCGAGAGCGCCGACGGCGCCAACGTCAGCGGCGCGTTCAGTGCGACCGACGAGGTCGCGCTGACCGGCACCGTGGGCCTCAAGGCCCTGTGGCTCGGTGCCGCCGGCGCGGAGGAGGAGTGACATGGTCCAGCGCCTGATCCAATTCGCGCTGGCTCAACGACTGTTGGTCCTCGCACTCACATTGCTGCTCGCCGCCGCGGGAGCGTGGGCGTTCCGCGGCCTGCCGATCGATGCCTTTCCCGACGTCTCGGGCGTCCAGGTCAAGGTGATCCTGAAGGCGCCGGGGATGACGCCGGAGGAGGTCGAGTCGCGGATCGCCGTGCCGATCGAGACCGAGCTGCTCGGCATCGCGCACCAGAAGATGCTGCGCTCGACATCCAAGTACGGCATCGTCGATGTGACCCTCGACTTCGAGGACGGCACCGACATCTACTGGGCGCGCCAGCAGGTCGCCGAACGCCTGTCCGGACTGATGTCTGACCTTCCCGCGGGCGTCGATGGCGGCATGGCGCCGATCACCACGCCGCTCGGCGAGATGTTCATGTTCACCGTGACCGGCGACGACTACACGCTCGCCGAGCGGCGCAGCGTGCTCGACTGGGTGCTGCGGCCGGCACTGCGTGCGGTGCCGGGGGTCGCCGACGTCAACGCGCTCGGCGGTCACGTGAAGACCTTCGAGGTGGTGCCGGACGCGGCGCGGATGGAGTCCGCCGGAATCAGCCTCGCGACGCTGAAGGCCAAGCTCGAGGCTAACAACCGCAACGACGGCGCCGGCCGCTTGAGCGACGGCGAGGAGACGCTGCTGGTCCGCACCGAGGGCAGCGTGAAGACGCTCGACGACCTCGCGGCGATCGTAGTCGGACAACGCGACGAAGTGCCGGTCCGCGTTGCCGATGTCGCGACCGTGAAGCTCGGTGCGCTGACCCGCTACGGCGCTGTCACCAGCGACGGCAAAGGCGAGGCGGTCGAGGGGCTGGTGCTAGGCCTGGCCGGTGCCAATGCGCGCCAGGTGGTCGAGGGCGTCGAAAGCAAGTTGGCCGAACTCGAACCGACGCTCCCGAAAGGGATGAAGCTGCACGTGTTCTACAACCGCGCGGCCCTGGTGACGAAGGCCGTCGGCACGGTGTCGAAGGCGCTGGCCGAGGCGACGGTGCTGGTGCTGATCCTGCTCGGGCTGTTTCTCGGCAACGTGCGCGCCGGCGTCACCGTCGCGCTGATCCTGCCGTTGTCCGCACTCGCCACCTTCATCCTGATGCGGATCGCCGGTCTGTCGGCCAACCTAATGAGCCTCGGGGGGCTCGCCATCGCGATCGGCATGCTGGTCGATGCCGCGGTCGTGGTGGTTGAGAACATCGTCGCGCATCTGGCTCACGATCCCGCCGCCGGACGACTGCCGCGGCTGCACGTCGTGTTCCGAGCCGTGCGCGAGGTGGCGGTGCCGACGTTGTCGGGCATCGGCATCATCGTCGTCGTGTTCCTGCCGCTGCTGACGCTGCAGGGCCTCGAGGGCCGGTTGTTCGTACCGGTGGCGCTGACCATCGCCTTCGCGCTGGCGAGCTCGCTCGTGCTGTCGCTGACCGTGATCCCGGTGCTGGCGAGTTGGCTGATCAAGGACGTCGCGCATGACGAGCCCTGGCTTCCGCGAGTGCTCGCCGGTGCCTACGCGCCGCTACTCGATCGCGCACTGGCTCGTGCCAGGCCGGTGCTGATCACGGCCGGTGTGCTGCTCGCTGCCAGCGTCGGTGTCTACGGCCTGATCGGCAAGACCTTCATGCCGACCATGGACGAGGGGGATCTGATCGTCGGCATCGAGAAGTTGCCGTCGGTGAGTCTCGACCAGACCGTGGCCCTCGACGCGCGGATCCAGGCGGAGCTGATGCGGCGCGTGCCGGAACTGGCGGGCGCGGTCGGTCGCGCCGGATCGGATGAACTCGGGCTCGATCCGATGGGGCTCAACCAGACCGACACCTTCCTGGTGCTGAAGCCGAAGGACGAGTGGAAGGTGCGCGACAAATCGGAGCTGATCGCGAAGATCCGCGCGGTCCTCGATGAGCTGCCGGTGCGCTACAGCTTCACCCAGCCGATCGAGATGCGGGTGTCCGAGATGATCATCGGCGTGCGCGGCGACGTCGCGATCAAGGTCTTCGGCCCGGAGTTGAAGACGCTCGACGAAGTCGCCAAGCGCATCGAGGCGGTGGTCAAGGGCGTCGCCGGCAGCGAGGACGTCTACACCGTGCAGAACGACGGCGTGCAGTACTTGCGTGTGCTGGTCGATCGGCTTGCCGCCGGTCGCCTCGGACTCAACGTCGAAGACGTGCAGGACACCCTACGTGCCCAGGTCGAGGGCCAGCGCGCCGGCACCGTGCTCGACGGCAATCGTCGCGTCCCGGTGCTGATGCGAGGGCCGCACAGCGTCACGGTGTCGCCGTCGCAGTTCGAGGCGACCCGGATTGCGACGCCGGATGGTGGATCGGTTCCGCTGACCGCGATCGCGACGCTGGAACGCGCCGCCGGCCCGGTCAAGGTCGACCGCGAGCTCGGCAGCAGATACAGCGTGGTGATCGCCAATGTCGCCGGTCGGGATCTGGTTGGCTTCGTCGAGGAGGCGAAGGCAAAGATCGCTGCGCAGGTCACGCTGCCGAGCGGTTACCGGATGAGCTTCGGTGGCCAGTTCGAGAACCAGCAGCGGGCCGCAGCTCGTCTCGGCCTGGTGGTGCCGCTCGCGCTCGCGCTGATCTTCGCGATCCTGTTCGCGACCTTCGGCTCGGTGCGGCAATCGCTGCTGGTGCTCGCCAACGTGCCGTTCGCGCTGATCGGCGGCGTGTTCGCGCTGTGGATCTCCGGCGAGTACCTGTCGGTGCCGGCGTCGGTCGGCTTCATCGCGCTGCTCGGCATCGCGGTGCTGAACGGCGTGGTTCTGGTCAGCTACTTCAACCAGCTCTATGCCGAGGGCGCGAGCCTCGCCGACGCCGTGCGCCGCGGATCTCTCCGGCGATTGCGTCCGGTGCTGATGACCGCGTCGATCACCGCCTTCGGCCTGATCCCGCTGCTGTTCGCGAGCGGTCCGGGCTCCGAGGTGCAGCGCCCGCTCGCCATCGTCGTTATCGGCGGCCTGCTGTCGGCGACCGCGCTGACGCTCGTCGTCCTCCCCATTCTCTACCTGCGCTTCGGTCAGCCGAAGCCGGAGACCCGTCATGTCTGATCTCGCCTGTTCAATCCTGTGTCCGCCGGCGGTCGAGGAAAAACTCCTCGACGCCTTGCTGCTGCGTTTCTCCGACGAGCTGTTCACCAGCGCGCCGACCTTTGCCCATGGCGTCGCTCACGGCGCCATGTCGACCTCCGAGCAGGTGTTGGGCCGCGCTCGCAACGTGCTTGTCCAGATCCTGCTCGCCCGTCGCGAGTGGGACGAGTTGCGCACCGTGCTCGTCTCCGAGTTTGCCGGCACGGGCATCCGCTGGTGGGTCCACGCGATCAGCGAGGAGGGCGTATGCGCCTGATCGTCCTCGCCCTCCTGGTTCTCGGAGTCGCCGTCGCGATCCCGACGCGTGCCCAAGGCGCCGATCCGACCGACCTGCCCCCCCGCGAGGTCGTCGCCTCCTGGCTCGTCACGGACCTGTCGGTGCGCAACGCCGACGCTGAGCGCAGCGTCGCCGGCCACGACGCCGAGATGCTTCGTGTATCGCCGAACGAGTGGACGGTCAATCTGGCCAAGCAGCGCCGATCCTATGTTGATGCGCCGCGGTCGCAAGAGTGGAACGTCGGCCTCGAACGGACGGTCCGCTGGCCGGGCAAGCGGCAGCTCGACGTCGAATTGGGGGCGCGCGGCATCGCGAGGGCCGAGGCGCAGTACCGCTCCGATTCCCGCCAGGCGCTGTCCGAACTGATCGGACTGTGGTTCGACTGGATTCGCACGTCCCGGATTGCCGAATGGACCCGCGACCTGGTGGCATTGGCGTCGTACAATCGAGTGGCGGTCGAGAAGCGGGTGAAAGCCGGCGACGCCGCGCGGCTCGACCTCAATCTCGCCGAAGCCGACCGTGCGGCGGCCGAGCGAGGGGCGATGGAGGCTGACGCTGAGGCGACGATCGCACGAACTCGACTCGAAGCTCGCTTTCCGAAGGCGCCGACCCGGTTGCCGGAACTGGGAGCGCCGATCGAGGAAACCGAATCGCCGGGCGCACGCATCGACCGATGGCTCACCGGCAGTGCCGCGGTGCGCGCGTTGGACGCGGTGCGTGCCGAGGCCGAGGCCGCGGTGTCGCGCGAGCGCGCCGACCGCCGGCCGGATCCGACACTGGGCGTTTTCCGTGCCTCCGAGGCTTACGGTGACGAGCGCATCGTCGGGATCAGCCTCAGCATTCCCTTGCCGGGTGCTTATCGAGATGCGCGGTACGCACGAGCCATCGCCGAGCGCGATCGCCGCGACACGGAAGTCGAGCTCGCGCTGCGAGAGCTGCGGGTCACGGCGACCGAACGCGACAGCGCCGATCGAAGCGGAGCGTCTCGTTGGAAGCTCGCTCGCGAGTCGGCCGATCATGCCGCCGAAAACGTACGGCTGAGCCAGCGCGCCTACACCTTGGGTGAGGCGGACCTGCAAACCCTGCTTGCGGCTCGGCGATCCGCACTCGAGTCCGAGCGCGGGGCGATCGACGCCCAGACCCAGGCCTTGGCCGCACACTACCGCTTCGAGATCGAAGCGGGCGCGCTGTGGGCCGAACTAGCACCCTGAGGAGACTGCCGATGAGCCACGATGATCACGGATCACATTCGCACGACCACGGCGTTCGAAACGCACCCGAGCGGGCGTTGAAGCTCGCGCTGGCCCTAACCGGTTCCTTCATGATCCTGGAGGCGGTCGGTGGCTGGATGACACACAGCCTGGCGCTGATCTCCGATGCGGCCCACATGCTCACCGATACGGCGGCGCTAGTCATCGCGCTCGCTGCGATTCGGATCGGCAAGCGGTCACCGGACGGGCGGCGCACCTTCGGCTACGCCCGCTTCGAGATCCTGGCGGCCGCATTCAATGCGGTGATCCTGTTCATCGTGGCCATGTACATCCTGTGGGAGGCGATCGATCGCTTCCGCGATCCGCCGCCGATCGCCTCGGGCGCGATGATGGGAATTGCGGTCGCCGGTCTCGTGATCAACCTGATCGCCATGCGGCTGCTGCAAGCCGGAAGCGACAAGAGCCTCAACGTAAAAGGCGCCTACCTCGAGGTCTGGAGTGACATGCTGGGCTCGATCGGCGTGCTGGCCGCCGGCGGCATCATCGCCTGGACCGGCTGGCGGCCGATCGATCCGATCATCGCGGTCCTGATCGGTCTGTGGGTTCTGCCACGAACCTGGACCCTTCTCAAGGACAGCATCAATGTGTTGCTGGAGGGCGTGCCGAGCGGCATCGTGGTCGAGGAGATCCACACGCGCATTCGCGCAGTTCCTGGGGTCGTCGACGTTCATCACGTGCATGTCTGGGCGGTCAGCAGCGACAAGATCCTGCTGACCGCCCATGTGAAACGCGATCGCGAAGCAGGTGTCGAGCACGACATCATCCTGTCGTCGGTGCAGACGTTGCTTCGAGAGCAGTTCCGGATCACCCACGCCACTTTGCAGATCGAGCACGAGGACTGCGACGGCGGGCAGTGCGACCTGCAGGCGCCAGCGACGTCGGGCCGAGACCACGACCACGATCATGTGCACTGACGACTCGCACCAGGGACGGAACCGATGCGCATTCTGTTGATCGAGTCGAACGTTCCAACTGCGAACCTCCTGCAGCGCGTCTTGCGAGAGGCTGGCCACGTGGTCGACGTGTCGCCTTCCGAGGAGGACGGACTGTTCTGTGCCAAGGAGCACGCGTACAACATCGTCGTTGCCGACCGATCCCGCGCCGGCGATTCGGGCGTTGAGCCGTTCTCGTTTGCCGAGTTGCTGGCGCGCATCGAAGCCCTGGTTCGGCGCCGTGCACAGACCCTGGAAGACGGCAGCGTGCTTCGTGTCGCCGATCTCACGATGAACTTGATGTCGCGACGGGTCTATCGAGGTGGACAGCACGTCGATGTCACGGTCACCGAGTTCCGAATCCTCGAGTGCCTGATGCGCAATTCGGACCAGGTCGTCAGCCGCTCCATGCTGCTTGGACTGGCCTGGGACCAGCAGTTCGAGCCCGCGACCAACATCATCGACGTCCACATGTCACGGATACGACGCAAGGTCGACACGCCGGGATGTGCCCGGATGGTAGAAACGGTGCGGGGCTTCGGCTATCGATTGCGCGGGGCGTAGCCCTTTCTTCGGGATGACGTGGACCAACCGGAATCGGTGACAGATGGACCTGCTGCACACCCTGGCGACGACGGGATTCGCGGTGGCCTTCCTGCACGCGGCCATCCCGACCCATTGGTTGCCTTTCGTCCTGACTGGCAAGGCACAGGGATGGACGCGGCTACGCACGATGACGGTGACCGCGGTGGCCGGTGGTGGGCACGTACTGTTCACCACGGTGCTGGGCGTGCTGGTGGCCTGGTTCGGTATCGCCGTCGATCGCTGGACCGGCCAGGTGTTTCCCTACCTCGCCGCCGCAGCCTTGATCGCGCTGGGGGCGTATTACCTCTCGCGCCAGGCCAGCGGATCGGGCCACGGGCACCATCATTTTGGTCACAGGCACACGCATCACCACGGTGCCGATCGTGGCCACCCGCACGAGGATGATCACGGTCACGCTTTCGCGGACGCGTCCGTGCCGGAGCGGCTGCCGTCGCGCCGGACCGATCGGGTGGCGATCACCGGTTTGGTGTTGGCACTGACTCTGTCGCCCTGCGAGGGCTTCCTACCCGTCTTCCTGACCGGCGTCCGCTTCGGATGGATTGGGTTCGCGCTGTTGTCGGCCACGCTGGCGCTGGCCACCCTTGCCGGCATGCTGACCTTCACCTGGCTTACTTTGGCGGGCCTCGAACGCTTCAAGCTCGCTGTGCTCGAGCGCTACGAGCAGGGCATCCTCGGAGCCCTGTTGGTCGTGCTCGGCGTGATCGTCATGGTCTTTGAAACTTGAACGCGTCAGGGCGCCCGCGGTGATCGAAGTCCGAACTGCCGTTGATAGTTGTCTCCTCCGTCCTTCGAGGGATTCCCATGCCCCCCACTGACCACGCGTCGCACGAAGCGCAATGGAACGCGGTCTACGCGACCAAGGCCGCCGATGCGGTGAGCTGGTATCGACCGCACCTGTCGATGTCGATCCAGATGCTGGTGCTCGCGGGCCTCACGTCGACATCGCGGGTGATCGACGTCGGTGCCGGGGCATCGACGCTGGTCGACGACCTGTTGGACCGAGGCGTGACCGACATCACCGCGCTCGATCTTGCGGGCGCCTCACTCGAGGTCGCCCGACGACGCCTGCGAGAGCGAGCCGCGCGCGTTCGTTGGCTGGTGGCCGACGTGACCGAGGCCGAGTTTCCACCGGCCAGTTTCGACGTCTGGCACGATCGAGCCGCGCTGCATTTCCTGACGGATCCCCTCGACATCCTGCATTACGTCGACATCGCCACGCGCGCACTGGCCGACCGCGGTCACCTCATCGTTGCTGGCTTCGCGCCGGACGGGCCGGAACAGTGCAGCGGCCTGCCCGTCGTGCGCCGAAGTGCGGAGGCCCTTGTGGAGCTGTTCGGTCGGGATTTCGATCGGGTCCATGCCGAGCGGGAAGTCCATACGACCCCTTGGGGATCGCCTCAGGCGTTCACTTACGTGCTGCTACGCCGGCGCCCTCGGCCGTAGGTTCAGCGGCGCCCGTGGTGAAGCCAACATGAGGGCAAATTTCCATCACAGCGATGCCCGGCCCGCCAATCTGGCCTACGTCATTGCCGGCGTTGGGCACCGGCCACTCCGCAGCGAGCCGGGACAGGCTCGCTGCGCGAATCGACGTCGACGGCGATACATCCGTCGCCCGGGCATACCGGGAGAATCCTCTACCGGGTCTGCTGCCTCCTTATCCGGCAAGTGGGTGCGATCGCGTCGCGCTAACGCCGAACCTCGTCTCCGACGCGGGCTGCACCCTGGATCACAGTGACCTCGGCGCTGTGCTCGCCGGTGACGCGGTCGACGCGGGCGTGACCGACGATCCGGCGCTCGAGGGTCGGAGGCGACTTGCCACCGCCGCGCTCGATTCGCACGCGACTGACGATCGTCAGCGCGTCGCCGACGGTGACGCCGTCGGCGCTGCCGGCGCCGATGCGGGCCGAATGGTCGAAGCGCTCGAGGATGCGAGTCGCGCGAGGGGCGGACGATTCGGCGGCGACGGCGGTGCTACTGAAGGCGATGCTGGTCAGCACAACGACGGACGACAAGATGTAGGTGCGGTTCATGGGTAATTCTCCAGACGATGAGGGGCAGGCGCGCGCGTTGGCAGCGTCCTGCAATGACGGCGTGTCTGAATCGCGGTGATGCGATTCGATGTGCCGGGAATGGGGTCGTCGATCGGCCCGCCGGCAGGTAGGCGCGTCAGGATTGGATGGGGGGTCGATCCAATCGGATGAGGAGCGGATCCGGCCTGATCACGGTGACGGCCGTCAACGGCGCCGGCGTCGGAGACCGCAACCACGCCCGCGGCACTGAGCTCAGCAGGCTCGGAGCGCTGTCGGCGCAACGGAGGGCGCAGGTGACCGCGCACTCCACCCCGGCCGGACATCCGTGATCGCAGCGGCTGTGGTTCACC
>JBGAPI010000059.1:0-35444 GCA_044221335.1 Ahniellaceae bacterium | reverse complement strand
CCCGGCCAGCGCTGGCGCGTGATCGAGCCCCCTGCCGATCGCCCCGATGAGACCACAGCCGAGATGGGGGTCGATCGATCCGTCGAGGATGTCGGAAGCGAGTCGAAGCGCGTCCTGCAAGGAGTCGAAGGTCTTCATGGCAGGGAAATTCTACCGTCGATGCGTCGCGCACTCGCCCCGTCCGAACCCACTGCGCCGAGGGGTCGAAGTCTTCGACCAAGGCTCGGCATCGACGCGGTCTCCGAACTTTCCGACCCCCGGCCTTGTACCGGCAGATACTCGGCAAGCATGTGTCCATGAATATCGCGATCAACGGCGAAGGAATCGCCGGCGGCGCCCTGGCCTTGTGATTGGGCCGCATGGGTCATGAGGTGCTTCGATCTACTGTATCGCCACAGGAATGCACCCAAACGCACCTCCGCCAGGAGGAACCCGGCGCGCCACCGCGGATCGGCCCGCGCCACTGCTAGGCTGCCGCATCGTGGAGGAAGCGGTCGTCGTGCACTGATTCGCCGACGGCGGCCCGAGACGGGAGTCGAACAGATGAAGCGAGTCGCAATCGCCCTTTCAGCGGCCCTCGTCCTGAGTGCGTCGGGATGCGACAAGTCGCCTGCAGAGGACCTGACGGCGACGAGCCAGCCATCCGGCGAGGTCCCGACTGCAGCTCCGACGGATCATGCCGCCGCCGCGGCACCACCCGACTCCGCGGCCGTACGCGCCCTTCAGGACGCGGCCGTCGAAAAGGCCGTCGCGACGCTGGATCTGCTGGGCGGCCAGGACGCCGATCTCGAGGGCGCCCGCGTCCGCCTCGAGCGCGTGCTGGCCGAGAACCCGCGCCATGTCCAGGCCCGCGTCGAACTGGCGCGCTACTACCTGAAGTCGGGTTACGCCTCCGGCCGGAGCATCCCCGACCCGCGGGCCGTCGCGCGGGCCGCGGATGAACTGGATCACGCACTGAAGATCGATCCGCAGTCGGCGAACGCCCATGTCCTGCTGGGAATCGTTCGCGTCGACCAGAACGTGCCGCAAATGGCGATCGAGGAGCTGAACAAAGCCGAGGCCATCGGGACCGACAACCTCTGGCTCGACCTCAACTTCGTTTCGGCCTACATCGCGATGGAACGGTGGGACGAGGCCAGGATGCGACTCGACCGCTTCGAGCGCAAGCTGGCGGCGAAGCCGGACACGCCGGCGCGATTCGCGATTGCCGCGGCCGAGGACTGGTTCAAGATCCACGACGCCAGTCACGACCGCGAAGCGATGTCGGCGGACCACGAGCGCATGATCGCCCTCCAGCCGGACCACCCCTGGCTGCACGGCAATTACGCATGGCATCTGCTGACGGAGGTCGGCAAGACCGACGCCGCGATCACGCAGGCGCGCCGAGCGCTGGAACTGATGGACTACGGCAACGGGCGGCGGACGCTCGGCCTGGCCCTGTACGCGAAGTGGGCGTCGCTGCGGAGCTCGAATCCGAAGCAGGCGAAGGCGATATTCGATGAGGCGCAGGCGACCCTTCAAGACCTCGACTTCGCGATGGTCGAGGCCGGCGCCGCCGTGGAACGCAATCCCGATTTCAAGCCTCTGGTCAAGGAGCTGCTCGCGCGCAAGGTGTCGATCGACGCCAAGGATTCGGACGGCGACACCGCCCTGTGGAATGCCGTCGCCCGCGGCAACAGGGAGTCCGCGAAGTGGCTGATCGCGAACGGCGCAAACGTGTCCGAGCGAGACGACCGCCAGGTCACACCGCTGGCCCGCGCGGCCACGGCGCACGACATCGAGGTCGTGAATCTCCTCGTCGCACACGGCGCCGACGTGAATGCGCTGGACGAGGCCGGCTACTCGCCTCTGCATCGCGCCGTGGCGATGAACGACGAGCGGATGGTCGCCCGATTCATCGCCCTGAAAGCCGAAGTCGGCAAACCCAGGCCGGACGGCGCGACGCCGTTGATGCATGCCGCCGTCAACGGACAGACGGCGATCGCGCGGATGCTGCTCGCCGCGGGCGCCGACCGCAGTCTCAAGACCCGGGACGGCCGGGACGCCGCCGCGCTGGCAGAACAAGGCGGGCATGCCGACATCGTGGCGATGCTGCGGGGGTCGGCAGCGGAAAAGTAGAAGTCTCCGTTTCGGGGCGTTCGCACACGTCGTCGTCCGCGACGATACGCTTGCGTTCGGCACGCCGCCTGGAAGCTCGAGCCGAGAAGATTCCGCATCCGGACCACCGATGACTCGACGCGACGGCGCACCGATGAGAGTTGCGATCCAAGGGGCAGGTATCGCCGGCACCGCCCTCGCCTGCTGGCTGGGCAAGCTCGGCCACGAGGTGCTGTTGGTCGAGCGCGCACCCAAGCTCCGCACCGGCGGTTTCGTGCTGAACCTCTGGGGCATCGGCTACGACACGCTGGAACGGATGGGATTGCTGCAGCACCTGCTTGAACGGCAGCATGTCTCGGACGAACTGCGCATGGTGGATCGGTCCGGGCGCACCCGCGGTGGCTATCCGTCCAGCGTGCTGCTGAAGCTCGCCCGGGGACGGATGGCCACGTTGGCGCGGACCGACATCGCCGCGGCGATCCATGCGTCGCTCGATCCGCGGGTCGAGACGCTGTTCGGTGACACGGTGACCGCGATCGACGACGACGGGACGCGTGTGCGGCTGTCGTTCGAGCAGGCGCCGGCGCGGGAGGTCGACCTGCTGATCGGCGCGGATGGCTTGCATTCGCGCGTCCGCCAGCTCGTCTTCGGACCCGACACGCGCTTCGAGTACCCGATGGGCTGCCACGTCGCGTCCTTCGAGGTCGCCGACTATCCGCATCGCGACGGTAGCACCTACGTGGCGCACACCGCGCCCGGCCGCTACGTCGCCCGCTTCCCGCTCAACGACGGCCGGATGCTGTTCTTCGTGCTGCTGCGCGACGAGCATCTCGCGGAACGCCGCATCGACGATCTCGCCGGGCGCAAGGCCGCAGTGGCCGCCGCGCTCGACGGCATCGGCTGGGAATCCGAAGCCGTAGTGCAAGCGATGGACACGAGTGGCGAGATCTACTTCGACAGCATCAGCCAGATCCGGATGGATGCTTGGACCCAAGGCAGGGTCGCGCTGCTCGGCGACGCCGCGGCCTGCCCATCCCTGATCGCCGGCGAAGGCGCGGGACTCGCGCTCGCGGCGGCCTACGTGCTCGCGGGCGAACTGCACCGGCACGGAAGCGACTGCGCCACCGCCCTCGCCCGCTACCAGTCGCTGCTGAAAGCGGTCATCGCCCGCAAGCAGAAGCAGGCCGAGGGCCTGGTGCCGTCGTTCGTCCCGAGGACCGCGCTCGGCGTCCGGCTGCGCGACTACGCCACGCTGCTGATGCGGCTGCCGGTGTTCCCCAGGATCCTGATGGGGCGCTATTTCCACGACGAGATGGCGTTGCCGGACTACGGGATCTGAGGCCGGTCGACGATCGCGGCGCGCCGGAACCTTGTCGCAACTCCCGAGGAGCTACGCGTTCTCCTCTTCGAGTCGCGCGCCCAGGTCGAAACGGCACCTGCAGCTGGCGCACTCCGCAACGCCGAACAGGTGCGACATTCGATCCGCAAGCTCGACCTGCCCCACGGCGAGCGCCGTCGCGCGCAGCCAGGCCCCCGGCTCCGGAAGCGTGTCGCGCGGGGACACGGGTGCGGTTCTCGCGTCCTTCGTCACGGCGTAGTCCTCCACCGACGTGAAGCAGCCCCGCGAACCGATCGCCACGAAGAGGGCCGCGTCGCACTGCGGGCAAGTGGCTTCGAATTCTTCGCTCCCCAGACGATCCAGCAGCGAGGACCACGGATGGATGCCGCGGAACGAGAGCACCGCCTGCAGGACGTAGATGTAGTCCGACTGCGGAATCCCGCGTTCGCGACTGGTCTCGAGGGCGAGGTCCTCGAACGCTCGGATCGACGGCGCGTACTCCCGGCGGGAGTCGGGAATGCTCACCGTGTCGCTGGCTCCCGAACAGATGCAGCTCGCAAGCGCCAGGATCATCGGACGCTGCGACGGCGAGAAGCGCGTCGCGGTCGACAACAGGTGCGGAAGGGCGGCGAAGCTTGCGGAGTAGACCTTGCCCTGGTGACAGAGCCGCGCCCAGGCCTCGTCCCACGCCCGGTTCCTGGAATCGGAGCTCAGGTTCGCCAGCAGTCGCGGGACGCCGTCCGCCGGGCCGTAGGCGTCCTGCAGGTCGGACCAGGAATCGGAGAGTTCACGCATGTCGGGGTTGGATCGGGGTCGGCCGGTGGTGGCGCGCCATCGGGGCTGAAGCATCTCCGACAATATCCGCTCTGCCGAGGCGGTGCGTCATCGGGGCTGAAGCCCCCTGCCACGACATCCGTCCTGTCGGAGCGATGCGCGATCGGGACTGAAACTCTCCCAACGGCGTGACCGCTCTAGGGCACCACCGGCAGCATCACTCGGCTGGCCTTGTCCGCCCCACGGTAGATGCTCTGCGTCGCCTTCCGGTAGTCGCCGGGCTTCGTAGAGCGGGAACAGGCTCGACTGGATCTGCACCTGGATCTTGTGGCCGGGCAGGAAGACGTGGTCGACATTGGGCAGGCTGAAGCCGTACTTCTCGGCCTTGCCCGGCACCAGCGCGCGCGGCTTGTCGAAGGCATCGACATAGCGGCCGCGGAAGATCTCGAGGCCGACGGCCAGCTCGTACCCCGCCATCCCCGGCTTCGAGCCCTGTTCGGCCGGCTCCGGCGAGGTGTTGGGATAGACGTCGACCAGCTTCACCACCCAGTCGCTGTCCGTACCCGAGGTCGCGGCGAACAGCTGGACCTCCGGCGCGCCCATGATGTGCAGCGGCTGCTCGAGCACCGTCGTCTCGTAGACCAGCACGTCCGGGCGGTCCGAGACGAAGCGCTGGTCGCGGACCAGCCAGGGCCGCCATTGCGTCGGGTTGTGCATGTCGATCGGGCGCGGCAGGAACGGCACAGGCTTGGCCGGATCGGACAGATAGTCGTCGTGTCCACTCGCCGTCGGCGCGGTGAAACTCGCGCTGAAATTCTCGCCGAGGTACAGCGGCTTGGCCGCGCCCATCGGCCACTTCGGTGATTCCTCCCAGCGGTTCGCGCCCGTCGCGTAGGTCAGTACCGGCGGGGTATGCGGGTCGGGGCCGTCCTTGAGATGGTGGTCGAGGAAGGGCTTCAGGTACTTCACCCGGAACTCCAATGCGGTGTCGCCGGTGAAGGTCAGCGCGCCGAGGTCGTAGCCGTAGTGGTTGACGCCGGAATGGCGCCACGGCCCGATCACCAGAGAAACGAGATTGTTGTTCGTGTCCTTGGGCTCGAGCGCCCGATACACCGCCGGCGCGCCGTAGGAATCCTCCTGATCCCACTGGCCGACCACCAGCATCGTCGGCACCGTCAGCGGCCGCGCCGCCATCCACTTGTCCACCGCCTGCAGCGACCAGAACTCGGTGTAGGCCGGGTTCTCCATCAGCTTGCGGACGAACGGGTACTGGTCGATGCCCCAGTGCCGCGCGTAGTCGCCGGTCGAGCCGGCCGCGAGATAGCGGGTGTAGTCGTCGCCGACGCCGACCGCGGCTGCGGCGCCGCTCTCGGCCTTGCCGGTGCTCTGGCGGACGACGTAGTCCAGCGTGCCGTTGCGGAAGGCGCCGTTGTGGAAGTCGTCGTCGCCGATCCAGGCGTCGACCATCGGACTCTGCGGCACCGCAGCCTTCAGCGCCGGATGCGGATCGATCTCGGCCATCAGCGTGGTGAAGCCGGGATAGCTGCTGCCGATCACGCCGACCTTGCCGTTGCTCTCGGGCGTGTTCTTCACCAGCCAGTCGATGGTGTCCCAGGCATCGGTCGACTCGTCGACCTTGCTGTGGTTGAGCGGCCCGATGATCGGCCGCGTCATCACGAACTCGCCCTCGGAGCGGTGCAGGCCGCGGATGTCCTGGTAGACGCGGATGTAGTGGTCGGCCACGAACTCGGCGTCCATCGCCTGCACGATCTCGGTGATCGACTGGCTCTTGGTGCGCGAGGTCTGGCCCTTGGCGTCGTACGGGGTACGTGTCAGCAGGATCGGCGCGCCACGCGTGCCCTTCTTCATCACGATCACGGTGTACAGCTTCACGCCGTCGCGCATCGGGATCATCACGACGCGCTTCACGTAGTCGGCCTCGGGGCGCACCTCGTCGTAGGACGCGACGACGTCGGGCGTCATCGGCGTCACCCGCGCGTCGGCCGGAGGCTTTGCGGCTGCACCGGCAGCCAGCAGCAGCGCCGCCGTCAGTCCGGAGACCTGCACGTATCGGAGTGCCATGACGAGGATTCCCAGGAGGCCGATCCCGATCGTCGCCGAATTCGATGCGACCGGGAACCCGGCCCTTCGGCACGGTCCGACGGAGCTCCGGCCGCGGCGCCGCTCAGCCCCAGGACGCCTTGATCGCCAGCCACGCCGGCGGCCCCAGGTAATAGACGGCGCGGCCGAGTCCCTCGAGGACCTGGCGCGCCCTCATCGCGCTCGCCGGCCACATCCGGTCGACCCCTGCCGCCACCGACTCGATCACGCCGCGCAGGGCGACCGCCAGCAGCATCGACCCGAGCGACCATGCCGCCCACCAGATCAGCAGTCCACCGAGCCAGGCCGCGGTACCGTACGCCTGGGCCTCGCCGAAGGTGCCGCCGAAGGTGATCATCTGGTGCAGGCGAAAGGCCGGCAGCGCGAGCAGCAGCGGATAGAGGGCGAAGCGGATCGCGCCATGATCCAGCCACGCGCTGCGGACCGACGCCCGGCGCGCCGCGTGCTTCGCGCGGGCCGCCGAAGCATCGTCGTCGAACGCGACCGTCGCCCCGCTGGCTTGCAGCACCCCGAGCAGCGCCGGCGCGTCGGCGATCTCGAGTCGCTGCCGGAGGGGCGCGCCGGCGGCATCGGACAGAATGAGCGTGGCGTGGGCCGTGGCCGGGCGCGCGACGCGGAGGCGATGGATCGCCGCGAGCGGCAGATCGACGCGGCCGAAGCCACCCTCCACGCGCAGTGCCCCGTCGGCGAGTCGCGCCACGCCGGCGTTGACGTGACGGATCGCCCACGCGACCAGCAGCGACGCCACGACGACCCCACCGAAGATCCGCACCTGGTCGATCGAATTCACCTGCCATCCGTCGCGACCGGCCATCCGGATGACCAGCCACGACAAGCCGCCGAGCGCGACGAGTTCCAGGACCCGCAGCGCGCGCTGGGAGGTCGCCGTCAACAGCACGACCCGACACGCCCACACCTGCGGATCGCGTTGCCCTTCGCCCGCGAGCGGCGCGGGACGTGACAGCCGACTGCTCGCCTCCCACAGCAGCATCAGGACCAGACAGAGCGCGGCGACCGGGCCGACCCAGTCGCCCCAGCGCACCATCAGCGTGGCCGCCGGATCGCGCAGCGGGATCTCGCCGACCAGCACCGCGCGCTGCCCCATCCCGGTCTGCACCAGGATCTCGCCGGACTCGTCGACCAGCGCGCTGTAGCCGTTGGTCGTGACCCGCACCTGCGGCAGCCGCGTCTCGATGCTGCGGAACGTGGCGACGGCGAGGTGCAGGCGCGCGCCGGCCGGATGCGCGGTGAACCAGGAATCGTTGGACAGTCCGACGAGCGCCTGGGCGCCCAGCCGAGTCCCGTCGAGCGCGAGCTGCGGACGGACGTCATCGAGGCAGATCAGCGGCAGCACCGGCGCCTCGAGCCCCTCGGCGACCCTGAGTGGAAACACGCGCGCACCGTCGCCCGGCTGCCAGGTCCCGGTCCACGGCAGCCACTGCCGGAGCAGCGGCCCGTCGATCAGGGGCGGCACGCGTTCGGTCAGAGGGAACAGGTGGGTCTTGCGGTAGTGGCCGAGGAGGCCGCGGACCGGATCGAGGAAGGCGGCGCTGTTGTACTCGCCGGTGTCGTCGCGGTCGTAGGTGCCGAACACCAGCGGCACGCCGAGCCGGGAAACCCGCTCGGCGAGTTCGCGATCGAACGCCGCGCCGTCCTCGCTCTTCGGGTGGCCGAAGGTCGTCGGATACACCGTCTCCGACCACAGCAGCGCCTGCGCTCCCTGTTCGCGTACCGCCTGTTCGGACATCGCAAGCTGCAGGTCGAGCAATTCGCGCACCGTCGCGTAGGTACCGCGTTCCGCCCGCCGCCGCTCGAGGTCGGTCAGGTTCGCCTGCACCAGCCCCACGCGCAGCGCCGGCGCGGGTGATGTCCAGTAGGACTGCAGCTGGGACAGGCGCGCCATCCCGTAGGCCGCCGTCGCCGCCCACAGCGCCGCGGCGAGCGCCAGCGCGCGCCACGCCGCTCGACCGGCGCCGAGCGCCTGCGCGACGGCGTCGTTGCCGAGCAGCAGGAGGACGGTGAGCCCGGCGGCGCCGCCAAGGTCCGCGGCCTGGCGCAGGTAGAGCGACGGCTGCAGGCCATGTCCGAGGGTGTCGCCGAGCAGCTTCGGACACAGCCACTCGGTCGCGACCCAGGCGGCCGCGGCCGCCCCCGCGCGCACGGCCGGGGAGCGACCGCTCAGCAGCCTTCGCGCGAGCACATACGCGAGGATCTGCGGCTGCAGCAGCGGTGCGACGACCAGCAGGATCAGAGTCGCCGGCAGCACGCCGAGACCGACGTAGGACCCGAAGGCTGCGCCGAACCATCCGGTCGCGGCGAGGCCGTAGGCCATCGTCATCAGCACGCCGGCGGCCAGCGTGGCGCGGAGCGACCGCAGCCGGTCCAGCGTCCACAGCCACGGCACCAGCATCACCAGGCCGAACGGCCAGGCCCACCCGCCCTTCGCGTACGCGGCGATCAGCAGGCCGCCGCCGGCGACTCCGAGCAGCACGCGAACGACCTCGCCGATGGCCCTGGCGTGCGCCGGCTCAGAGGGAGCGGCGGTGGTCATCGGGCCGTCCTGGCCGCATCGGAAGTGTCCTCATGTGTCCGGCAACACGACCGGAACGATCGGCATTCCCGGCGGCACCAGCTCCGGCGGCACCACGCGGTCTTCGGGCAGCGCGATCGGATTCCCCGAGCGGTCGAACAACTGGGCCTCGGGAGAGAACATCAGGATGGCCGGCACGTCCACGCCGTCATCGGTGACCTGGTGGTGGCGCATGTAGCCGGGCGGCAATGGGAAATCCGGCGGCACCGCGAGGCCCTGCAGCAGCGGTTTCGTGCCCGGCGGATTGAACGCGGCGATGCCGGTGTCGACGCCCGACTCGCGCAGCGCCTGGATCAGTTCGGACATCGTCGGAACCGGATCGCCCGGGTGGTAGTAGGTGGCAATGTCGTTCGGATCCAACGGTGCGCCGGACATGCCGGCACGCGGGTCGCCGACGACGTCCGGCTGCGCTGCCGCCAGTTCGACCGTCCGCACCCGCATCCTCGGCACCGCCGACGCTGGATTCCGATGCCCGGCAGGCAGCGCCTGGTCGACGGGCACGGCGGGAACGGCGGACGCGGGCGCGACCGGAGCGGCCGACGGGCGTCGTCCCGTCATGGTGAACACCGTCCCCAGCGCGATCGCCAGCGCCGCGAGCGCGAGTCCCGGCGCCAGCCAGCGCCGAAGGCGCCGCGGCGTAGCGAGCGGCCGCCCGAGCCCGTCTGCCGCGTTCCCTGCGGCAGTCGGGCCAGTCAGCGGCCGCTCGACGCTCACGGCATCGTCACCGTTGCGCCTGCGTCACGGCGTGGGCGTGTTGTAGACCGAGACGGTCCAGCCCATCCGTTCGTGGCCGTAGTTGTTCCAGATCGGGCTCTTGCCGCCGCTGAACGTGGTGTAGCGCGGTGCGCCCGAGCCGGTGCTGCCGCCGAACAGGCCGGCCGTCACCGTGCCGCCCTGGTAGGTCGGGTGGGTGTCGTCGGACTGGATGTAGTCGTAGCTCGACGACGAACTCACCAGCTTCACGTTGGCGTCGCGGATCGTGGGCTTCAGCGTGCCCGTGATGCGGGCGACGTAGGCCGCCTCGGTGTCGCCGGCGACGTAGCGCAGCGCGTCGGAGTCGACCTGGCCGTCGCTGTTGCTGTCGTAGTCCGCCCCCATGTAGCCGGCGAAGTTGTCGGCGCACTGGAAGCCCTTCTGGCGGGCGTATTCGCACATCCAGTAGTTCATCTTCGCGAGATAGGGCAGGAACTTGTCGCGCAGGTTGACCGTCGCGCCGGTCGCGCTGTCCTTGCAGCCGCTCTGCACGTTGTCCGCCGCGTAACCCGGATAGTGCAGGTTCGAGATCACCTTGACCTTGACGCCCGAATACGCGTTGGCGTTGATGTAGTCCATCGCCGCCGCGACGTAGGTCTTGCAGTTGGCGACGGCGGTGTCCATGCCGGAGTAGTTGCAGGTTCCGGTCTGGCTCTTGAAGGAGGAACGCGCCTGCAGGCCGTCGTTGCCGCACATCTCGAAGGTCACCACGCGGGTGCTCGCCGCCTGCATGTAGGAGCGCTCGGCGACGATCTTGTTGTTGTACACGTCGGACGCGACCGCACCGGACTTGGCGCGCCGCACGCTTTCGATGTCGGCATTCCACAGCGCCGACAGGTATTCGGCATCGACCGTGGGCGCCGAGTACTTGGCGGCGCTGGTGGTCGAGCCGTTGTAGCCCGCGTAGATCGAGTCGCCGTAGGCGACGACGCGGTATTTGGCGGTGGTGCCGGAGCGGTCGACGGTCCAGGACACGTTCTGGTTCAACGTGCTGGCCGACGCCGAGGTGCCGATCGAGAGTACCGCGAGTGACGCAAGCAGCCGCAGACGGCCGCCGACATGCATGGTGTTCATGTCCCCCTCCCCAGGTATGGACGTGAAAACAGCAGGATGGTCGTGTCTCGGGATCGCTTTCGCGGCTGCCGGTTTTATTGCGGCAGCAGGAGATCGGGCCGCCCCTCGGCCGATCCGTCACCCCCGGCGAAAACGTGCGGTACCGTATGGTTCGTGACAGTAGTTGTCACGTCGCATTGCAACATCGTCGGGAACCCGGCAGATTTCCAGGGTCGGACGTGCTAGCGAGGCCGGAATCGACCTCCCGCCCGAGACCCCGAGTTCATGGTGCGGACAGTCGCAGGCAAGACGCGGGCCGCCACGGTGCGGTCACGGGATCGGACGCCGGAGCGAGACGGGTCATGGATGCGAAGCTGGAATCCTTCATCGCGATCGACGCGGAACTGTGCCGGCTCGCGCAGCACATTCATCTGCTGAAGGCGCTCGAATGGCCGGCGGAGACCGAGGCCAGCTTCCTCGCCGGTTGGCGCGCCGGAAACGCGAAACCGCCGATCGTCGACGCCTCGCGACCCGACCTCAGCGCTCAACGCGAGTCCCTCGCGACCTTGCGCAAGCGCTGCGACACCAGCCACCCGCTCGGCCGCTGGCTCGCGAAGAACATCTGGAGCTATGACGTCGCCGCGCGGATGCTGATGAGTCTCGGCCGGCGCGAATTCACCGACGGCGCGATCCAGCTGTACGGCCGGCCGGACGAGAACCCGGCCGGCCAAGGCGTCACCAACCTCGACCTCGCCGAGCGACTTCTGAAGGCGCTCGATGGCCTCCGCGGCAATGTCCTGGTGCCCGACCCCGCGCAGGACATTCCCGCCGAGGCCTTCGCCGAACGGATGCGCGTCCGGATTCGCGATTTCTTCGCACCGGTGGTGGTCGAGGTGCGACTCAATCCGAAGCTGCCGGCGCGCGCCGCGGCCGCGGCGGATCGCGTCGACGTCCGCAGCGACGCGCTGTTCAGCGAGCTCGACCTCGAGCAGCTGGCGCAGCACGAGGCCTTCGTCCACGCCGCCACCGCGATCAACGGCCGCGCGCAGCCGACCTTCAAGAGCCTCGGCCTCGGCGCGCCGCGCACCACCCGCGACCAGGAGGGCCTCGCCTCCTTCGCCGAGATCATCACCCAGGCCATCGACCTCAACCGCCTGCGCCGGCTCGCGCTGCGCGTGCACGCCGTGCAGCAGGCGCTCGACGGCGCCGACTTCGTGCAGGTGTTCCGCGGCTTCCTCGACCACGGCCAGAGCGAGTCCGAGAGCTACAAGAGCGCCGAGCGCGTGTTCCGCGGCGGCGATCCGGCCGGCGGTGGCATCTGCTTCACCAAGGACGGCGCCTATCTCGAGGGCATCGTCCGCGTCTACGCCTATCTGCGCAAGGCACTGTCCGACGACCGCCCCGAGGCGATCCGCGCGCTGTTCGTCGGCCGCCTCACGCTCGCCGACGCGGTCGAACTCGCACCGTTCATCGCCGACGGCACCATCGCCGCCGCGCAATTCATCTCGCCCTGGGCCGCGGACCTGCGCCGGCTGATGGCGAGCATGGCGTTCTTCACGATGACCGCCGGCATCGCGGTCGATGCGGCGGCGTGGGAGCACTTCGTCGGGCAGGAGCAGGCGGAACTCGACGCGGCGGGGTACTAGCAACGCGCGCTGCGGGAGCAGCGGAGGGCGCGACTGTCAGCCGCCTCGTGCGTCGCGACGTCGGTCGCTCCTGCAGCCATCGCACGTCGTCGGATGAGATTTATGGCTGAGGTTTGGACAGGTTTTCAACGCCACGCTTCGCTCGTAGGCGAGGCGTTGGTGGTGTTTCGTAGGTGTCTGAGTAGCACATCGGTCCGAAGCCAACGATGCTTTAGCGCCTCCCATCCGAGGCGGATGAGGGAATAGCGTTTCGCGTTGACTTTCAGGGGCCAGGTAGAGGTCGAGCTGCTGACCGACAATCCACGCGGCAAAGGCCAACGCGTCGAGCACATCGGACGAAGCCAGGCGCAGTTTTTGTCGGAATCAGACTGTCTTCGCCGCGACCGAAACGATGCGACTTGAGATCACGGAAGGCCTCCTCGATCTGCATCCGCTTGCTGTCGATGGCGACGATCTGGGCGGCATTGCGCTGCAGCGGTGACACGATGAAATCCAAGGTTCGCGCTCGCGCGGGCCGCATCGAGGCTCGTGGTGTCGGCGAGGCGTTTTCCTTGCCGAGTGAAGTGCCCGCTGAATGCAGGAAAAGGCGATCAATCGGCATGGCCAGCGTTGCCGCCGGGCTGTCAGATACACCAAGGTCAGTGGGGCGACTAGTTGCCTGGGCGTGCAGCGTGGGGACGTCAGCCAAACAGAGCCGGTGCGCGCACCTTGCTCAAATGCCTCAAGCGACCGACGACGCTCAGCCCAGCGCACTCTACCGCTCGAAACCAACGCGTTCGGGAAGCCGGCGTCGACCACGATAATGGGCCTGACGTCGCTTGGGGATCAGCGCATGCAATTCGGTCGAAATTCTCCTCGGCCTCGACCGAACCCTGTTGCTGGCATATCGGAACGACCTTCTCGTAGATGGTCAGCGCGCGACCGCCCATCGGAATCGCCGCTCATAGAAGACCGCGTGAAGATCCTTCCAGACCCACCGTCGACCAGTCGACGACCAGCACCGGCTGCGGGCTCCGAATCAGCCAGCGCGCCATCGCCCCGGCCACAGCCCTCCAGTTCGGCATGTAGGCGCTGGTGCTCAACAAACGTTCCAGCCGCTGTGAGCGCGGCAATGGCCGTGCTTCGTTGGCCGGCCACGAAGCGTACAATGTCCTATCCAGCACGAGCGCCGACTCGCGATCAAAGCGTCGACTGCCAGCATCAGCAGCTGCCGACCGCAATGCGTGCACATCACGCCCAGCTTCGACCAGACACTTCTGCAATACTGATGCGGCATGCATGGTGCGGTCTCTCCTTCGGTTGGTCCCTTAGGAGAAAAAACCGCACCGTGCATGCGCTGTTTTCGCCGCAACCTAGCCCCAACGCGGCTGTTTTGCTAGCGAAAACCTGTCTAAACCTCAGGATTTATGGCCTGTCGCTCACCGACCCACATCGACGCAATAGACTGCCTACAAGAGTCGTCAACCTTCCATTCGAAACATGTTTCATGTCCGATTTCTCCAGTGAACGACAGCTCGGTGACGCCGCGATGCGACGTGGCGATTTCCGGGGCGCCGACGACCACTATCTCGCGGCCTGGAATGGCTATACCGCCGAACGCCGCGCAGCATCCGACGCGGACGCGGTCCGACAATTCGACACGACGCACACCCCCGAAGCAGCTTCCTGGCTGTTGCTCAGTGGAGCGGATGCGCAATTCCGCCGCGGCGACTTCGAAGGCTGCTTCGACACCTGCGTGACGGCGTTCAATCTGTTCAAGGATCTGGGACTCGTCGTCGGAAATCCTTTCTTCCATCTGCGCTTGGGTCAGGCGGCCTTCGAACTCGAGCCGCCCGAGGATCGAGACCCGCGCGGCACCGCCATCGACAACCTGGCGCGCGCGCTGATCTGTGGTGGGATCGAGATCTTTCGCAACGAGGATGCGAAATATCTCGAACCGATCCTGCAGGTGCTGCAACCACCGCAGGGATTCGCATCGTGGCAGGACGCGGTCGGTGAGGGCTGCTCGACCGACAAGCTCGACGGTGCGACCGGATACCTTGCGGGATTCATCGCGGCGAAGTACCCATCGCTTCGGTCTCATGACCCGTGAGGCGATCGTTGCGACCTGGTGACTGATCCAGGAGTGAACGCCTGCGATCGCGATGACGAATCGCCTCGTCGTCGTGACTGATTCGGTCCCACAACATCCGCGTTGTCGCGGCGCTGCGCCACCGGGGCTGAAGCCCCGCCCACAACATCCGCCAGGCAGTTCGTCGTGGGACAGGCGCTGTCCGCCATCACCCAGACGCCTCGCACTGGCGCGCAGTGCGTGCCCTACACCCGCATCCAGTCGCAGATCGCGCGCACGTCGCCGTCCATCGCCCGATCGTGATGCATGAACCGGATCCGTTCGCGGATCGCGGCGAAGGCGGAGCCGACGGCATTGCCCGGGTGGAAGTCCGCGGACGACGCCAGCGCCGTCATCAGTGCACGAACCTCGTCGAGGAACACCGCGCGGTCGGCATCGCCGGCCTTCGGCGCGCCACCGATCTTCGCGGCCATCGCCTCGACGTCGCCGGACTGGGCCAGCTTCCGCGCGGCGTTCAGCATGTTCTGGCGGTACTCCAGCGCCTGTGCGGCGGTGTAGAACTCCAGCGCGAGCACCCGCTCGAGATCGGTGCACATGTCGAGCACGTGGCGCGCCTCGTTGGCGCCCATCGAGACGTGGTCCTCGGCGTTGGCCGAGGTCGGCACCGAATAGACCGAGGCCGGGTGCGCGCGGGTCGCGAGGTCGTTGACGATCGCCGCCGCGGTGTACTGGACGATCATGAAGCCCGAGTCGGTGCCGTCCTCGTTGCCGGTCAGGAAGGCCGGCAGGCCGTCGTTGGTGGCCGGATCGACCAGCTTGTTGAGGCGGCGCTCGGAGATGCTCGCCAGCACCGGGATCGCGGCCTTGACGTAGCTCATCGCGAGCGCCAGCGGCATGCCGTGGAAATGGCCGGCCGAGATCACCTGGTCCTCGATCTGGCGCGGGTTCTCGGCGTCCGGGAACACCAGCGGGTTGTCGGTGACGGCGTTGAGTTCGACCTCGAGCACGCGAGCGGCCTGCGCGACGGCGTCGCGCACGGCGCCGTGCACCTGCGGGATGCAGCGCAGCGAGTAGCTGTCCTGCGGCTGGTGCTTCTTGCCGCCGCGGAACGGCAGGAAGCGGCGGTAGAAGGACTCGCGGCCGTGGCGCTGGCCGGTCGGCACCCAGTCCCAGGAAAGGTCGAAGCGATAGGCCTGCTCGTCCGCCGTCGACCACGCCGCGGCGGTCCAGGTGCGGAAACGCGGCACCAGGTGGTAGGCGATGTCGGCGAGGGTGGAGCCGTCGAGCTTGGCGCGCAGGTTCGCGGCCGACGCCACCTGGCCCGGGTGCGGACGCAGCGCATGGACCTCGGGCTTGAACGCGGCGAGACGGCCGGCGAACGCGTCGATCGTCATCGCGGCCGCGAGGTCGGCCTGCTCCAGCAGGCGCTCGAGCCGCGCCACCGCGAGCACGCCGCAAGCCAGCATCTGCGCGGTGCCGTTGTTCAGCGCCAGGCCTTCCTTGAAGCCCAGCGTGATCGGCACGAGGCCGCGGCGGCGCAGCGCCTCGGCACCGGGGACGCGCTCGCCGTCGACCCAGGCCTCGCCGCCGCCGAGCAGCACGATGGCGAGATGCGACAGCGGCGCGAGATCGCCACTGGCTCCGACCGAGCCCAGCATCGGCACGATCGGCGTGATGTCGCGGTTCAGCAGTTCCGCCAGCGCCTGCAGGGTCGCCACGCGGATGCCGGAGTGGCCGCGCATCAGCGTGTTGATCCGGATCGCCAGCATCGCCCGCACGACGTCCGCGGGGAACGGATCGCCGACGCACACGGCGTGGGTGATCACCAGGTTCTTCTGCAGCTCCTCGAGCAGCGTGCCCTCCGGCTTCTCCGGATTGCCGCCGGGCAGCTCGTCGCGCGCGCGATGAGCGCCGAGCAGCTTGTCGGCGTTGCTGCCGAAGCCGGTGGTGACGCCGTAGATCGGCTCGCCGCGGCGGACCTGCTCGGAGAGGAAGTTCGCCGTGCGCTCGACCTTCGCGAGGCCCGCAGCGTCGAGTTCGACGCGCGCGCCGCGGGCGATCGCGGCGACGTCGGCGCGGGTCAGCGTGGTACCGGTCAGGCGGATCGTCGTCATGGCGCAGCCTCGGATGTCGTCACCGTCACGGTCTCGATGGCGGGATTCGTCACGCTGTCCCCTCCCCCATGGCCGCGGCCTGTTCGATCTCGACGCGGAGCGACTTGATCAGCTCGGCGCGCGCGACCTCGAACTGGTCGCCCTTCTTCATGTCCTTCACGGTCACGCTGCCGCGCTCGCGCTCGTTGCTGCCTTCAAGGATCACGAACCGGATGCCGGCGCGGTCGGCGTACTGGAACTGCTTGCCGAGCTTCTTGGCGTCCAGCACCGCCTCGGTGGCGATGCCGGCGTCGCGCAGCTGGGTCGCCAGCGCGAGGTTGCGGCCGAGGTCGGCCTCGTCCATCAGTCCCACCATCGCCTTCACCGTGCTCGCGGCGGCCTTCAGCAGGCCGGCCTTGCGCAACTGGTAGAACAGCCGGGTGGCGCCGATCGAGATCCCGACGCCCGGCAGCTTCGAGCTGGTGTAGTTGCTGGCGAGGTTGTCGTAGCGGCCGCCGGAGCAGATGCTGCCGATGCCCGGCGCGTCGGTCAGGATGGTCTCGTAGACCATGCCGGTGTAGTAGTCGAGGCCGCGCGAGATCGCGAAGTTGAGCGCGTAGTGGGTCTCCGGGACGCCGAATTCGCGCACGCGGTTCAGTACCTCCCTGAGTTCGGCGATACCCGTCGCGAGCGATTCGTTCGCGACGAGCCTCCGGTCGACCGCTCCGATCCGCCCTTCCTCCAGGGCGCCAAGCATCGCCATCGCCTCGGCCTGGGAGCGCGAGCGCATCGACGAGAATTCCATCACCGCATCGACCGTCGCGGCGTCCAATCCGTAGTCGGCCCCCGAAATGGTGGCGCGGACGGCGTCCGCGCCGCGCTTGTCGAGCTTGTCGACCTCGCGCAGCACCGCCATCTGGCGTTCCGGCTCCGCGAGGCCCAGGCCCTCATAGACACCGCGGATCAGGCGCCGGTGGTTCATCTCGATCACGAACGGGCCGATCGCCAGCTCGCGGAACAGCGCGTGGATCACGGCCGGCAGCTCGGCGTCGTAGCGCACCGACAGCGCATCCTTGCCGATGACGTCGATGTCGCACTGGTAGAACTCGCAGTAGCGACCGGTCTGCTGGCGTTCGCCGCGGTAGACCCGCTGGATCTGGTAGCGGCGGAACGGAAACGACAGCGCGTGCTCGTGCTCGGCAACGTAGCGCGCCAGCGGCACGGTCAGGTCGAAGCGCAGTGCGAGGTCGGGGTCGGCGCCCTGCTTCACCGAGCCGGTCTTCTGCACGAAGAACACCTGGCGTTCGGTCTCGCCGCCGCTCTTGGTCAGCAGGATGTCGGCGAACTCGATCGCCGGCGTCTCGATCGGCAGGAAGCCGTAGCGCTCGAAGTTGCGGCGCACGGTGTCGAGCAGGTTCTGGAAGGCGATCTGCTCGAGCGGCAGCAGTTCCATCACGCCGGGCATCGTGCGCGGCTTGGTCTTGGCCATGGCGGTGTCGGGGTCCTACGCGGGGCGGCAAGGTTAACGGCCGACGATCGTGCCGACCAGTTGCGGGCCGACATGTCGCAAAAACAAAAACGCCGGTCGGAGAACCGACCGGCGTTCGAGCGATCCGGAGACCGCTGCGGCTTAGACCGCGCTGACCTCATCGGCCTGCAGGCCCTTCTGGCCCTGCACGACCTTGAAGCTCACCTTCTGGCCTTCCTGCAGGGTGCGGAAGCCCGCGCCCTGGATGGAACGGAAGTGCACGAAGACGTCCGGGCCCGACTCGCGGGAGATGAAACCGAAACCCTTCGCTTCGTTGAACCACTTCACGGTACCAATCTGACGATCCGACATTTGAAACAACTCCAATGGAAATGAGATTAGATCGGCCTCGACGAGGTCGATCGACTTACTGTGTGCCTGGGAACAAGGAGGTGAATCGATGTGCGGATCAGAGATCGCCGCATCGGGCCACGAAAACCAGTGACCGAGCCTACAGTGGCACCCAGTGTAAAGGATTTCCCCGGCATTTGCGACGGCATCGAGGTTCGCGCTATAGACCTCCGGGAATCCGGGACTTTTTCAGCCGATGCCGCCACTTGCCGCCATCCGCCCGCCCCTTCTTTGCGTCGCCGCCCGCCGCGGCCACACGGGTTTACACCGTGCCATGCGGCTGATCCTGTTCCTGCTCGCGGGCCTGTTCGCCGCTCACGCGCGGCCTGCCGAGCCGCTGCACCTGCGCCTGCGACCCGACACCGCGCTGGAGCAGTCGCACTTCACGGCGGCCCTCGGTCAGGACCGACTGATCTACCTCGGCGACATCGGCAAGCTGCTGCGCTACGACGGCGTGCGCTGGCAACCGATCCCGCTGTCGAGCTCCGGCCCGGTCCGGTCGATGGTGACCGACGAGCGCGGCCGGCTCTGGGTCGGCGGCACCGGCTGCTTCGGCTACATCGAGCGACTCGCCACCGGTGACGACCGCTTCGTCGACCTGCTCCCGCAGTTCCGCGGCCAGTTCAAGCCCGACGACGTCGCCGATGTCTGGGAGACCCGCATCACGCCGGACGCCGTGTGGTTCCAGGCGCTGTACGACCTGTTCCGGGTCGACCGCAGCGGCCGGGCGACCGGCCACTGGCATCACGACGGCCGGCTGTCCGGCTTCGTCCAGGTCGGCGGACGCAACTACGTGCACTTCCGCGGCGTCGGCCTGATGGTGGCGAACCACGAGGACTTCGAGCTCGCACCGAACGGCGACGCCTTCAAGTCCTTCCACATCCACGAGGCGGCCGCGCTCGACGGCAACCGCATGCTCGTGCTCACCCGCGAACCGGCCGCGGCGATCTGGTCGCGCGACGGCCACCTCGACCGGCTCGACTGGCTGAACCGCGGCGACCTGGTCCGCCACATGGTCAACCTCACGGTGCTCGATTCCGAGCACGCGATCGCCAGCGGCGACGACGGCGTGCTGCGTTACATCGACCTCGCCAACCACACCGTCGACAGCTACAAGACCGGCTCGAGCTTCCAGGGCGCCTCGTTCCTCGACGGCAATGCGCTGTGGGTGCAGGACGAGGAAGGACTCACCCGGATGACCTGGCCGCCGCGCTGGCGCCAGGTCGGCGCCGCCGACGGGCTGCAGGGCGACAGCTACTCGGTGCATGTCGTCGGCCGGGAGCTGGTGGTGCTGGGTTCCGCCGGTGTGCTGACCGCGCCGCTCGACGCCCGCGGCCAGCCCGGCCGCTTCCAGCCGCGCAACTGGACCAGCGGCGAGGCCTTCGACCTGTTCAGCGACGCGCACTCGCTGCTGCTCGCCGAGTCCTACAGCCTGCTCGCGGTGGAGGGCGACCGGACCCGGGCGCTTTCGGCCAACGATCTCTACCCGCGGGTCTTCCTGCGCAGCCGCTTCCATCCGGACCGGCTGTGGCTCGGAACCGAACACGGGCTCGCGGTGCTGAACCGCGGAGAGCACGGCTGGGCGCTCGGTGGGCGTCACCGCTGGGTCTCGGTCAACGTCGGCTCGCTGGTCGAGAAGGACGCCGATTCGGCCCTCATCGGCACCAAGGGCCGCGGCGTCGTCTGGGCGAAATTCAACGAAGACGCCAGCACGATCCTCGACTCGCGCGAACTCGGGGCGGCGGAGGGCCTGGAGTACGGCGACAATCGGGCAGTGGAGATCAGCGCCTTCGATGGCGCCGTGGTGGCGTCGACCGGGCGCGGCCTGTTCCGCTCCTCCGTCACCGACCGCTTCGTCGCCGACGACATCGGCGGGCTCGCCAATCTGCTCGCTCCGGAAGAACTGGTCCGGCTGACCCGAGCCGCCGACGGCCGCGACTGGGCGTACAGCGCGCGCAACCTGTTCCGCCGCGAACCGGGCGGCAGCTGGATCCGCGAGGAGATCAACAGCTTTCGTCGCGGCGCCTACTCCGAACCGGCGGTCAGCGACAACGGCATCATGATCGCGGCGTCCGGCCAGCTGTTCAGTCTCGACGGCGGCGTGATGAGCCGCGGCAGCGGCGACGCGCAGTTGCTGGTCACCGGCGCCCACGAGCACGGCACCGCGCAGTCGCTGGACACGCCGCTCACGCTCGACGGCCCGGTGCGCGAACTCGCGTTCACGCTGGGCTTCACCGACTACGGCCACGCCACCGCGCCGCACTTCCGGGCCCGCCTCAAGGGCTACGACGAGGCCTACGGCGAGTGGCGCGACAGCGCCGAATTCCGCTACATCAGCCTGCCGCCGGGCCAGTACCGTCTGCAGGCCGAGGCGCGCGACGGCGACGGCGCGGTGCACACGCTGGCGCCGTTCGACCTCACCGTGCGCCCGCGCTGGTTCGAGCGCAGTGACGTCCGGATCGCGCTGCTGGCGCTGGTCGCCCTGCTGCTGGTCGCGATCGGCGTCGGCGTCACCCGGCTCCGGGTGATCCACCTGAAGGCGCGCAACCGCGAGCTCGACGCGATCATCCGTTCGCGCACCGCCGAGCTCGAGCACGCCAACACGCGGCTGCGCGACCAGGCCGAGCGCGACGGCCTCACCGGCGTCGCCAACCGGCGGCGCTTCGACATCGTGCTCGCGGAACTGCAGGCCGACTGCCGTGCCCGCGACCTGCCGCTGGCGCTGATCCTGATCGACGTCGACCACTTCAAGGCCTACAACGACAGCCACGGTCATCTGCGCGGCGATGCCCTGCTGCAGAACGTCGCGCAGACCATCGCGATCCAGTGCCGTGGTCGCGACGGCATCGCGGCGCGCTACGGCGGCGAGGAGTTCGCGCTCCTGCTGCGCAACGTCGATCGTGCCGGGATCGCCGAGCTGGCCGAGAAGACCCGCATCGCCGTCGCCGAACTGCACGAGGTCACGGTCAGCCTCGGCGCCGCCGTGGTGCTGCCCGCGCACGGTGACGACAGCGAGCGCCTGATCGCCCTGGCGGACGAGGCGCTGTACCGCGCGAAGCGGGCCGGCCGCAACCGGATCGACGTCGCCTAGGGCAAGCCCGGCGCGCCACCTCCCGGTGCCTCGGCACGCCGCAGGGCCTGCCCCGCGCGCCATCGCCGAAACCCGCGGAGACTTCCCGACGGCGAACGGCGCACCGACGCCTCAGCGGCCGCGCGCACCCGACCTCACGGATCCTTCGTCGCGGCGTCCGGTCGGGACGGCGCCACCGCCGGTTCGACGTAAGGTTCGAGCCGGCCCTGGCGGGTCACCCGATAATCCGCCGGCGGCTGCTCGACGACCGTGATCCGGTCCCCGAACGGGACACCCTGCCAGGACGGCACGTTGAAGGTCAGGCGCGTGTACAGCCAGGGATGCTCCGTCGGCAGCAGGCGCAGCGTCGCTCCCGGATGCTCGGCGAGGGCATGGGCGACCGCAGGGAGGAACACGGCCGCGCGCTTGCCCTCGATCCGGAACTCGCGCTGCAGCTGCACGCCGTGGATCGCGATCACCAGGCCGAGGACCAGCAGCACGCCGCGACCGGGCCAGCGCAGCTTCGCCCAGGCGAGTGCCGAGCCGCCGGCGAGCACCGCGGCGAAGGCGTAGGCGTACTGGGTCGCGCTCATGGTCAGGATCAGCACCGGCGCCAGCGAGCCCAGCATGCCGAGCACGGTGAACACCGCGATCCTCGGGGCCCGCCACGCGATCACCAGCCACATCGCGACCGTGCCCGCGGCCCACTGCAGGCGCGATCCGAGCGAGTGCAGCGACAGGCCCGAGATCTCGCTCATGCCGGTCTTGAAGGGAAACGCGAGGTAGTCGATCACCCGCTCCGGCACCGCCGAGGCCGCCCAGGCGTAGGTGCTGCCGGTGCGCGGCGCGAACAGGATCACCGACACCCGGAGGCCGAGGTAGATCGCCACCGGCAGCGCACTCGCGACCAGCACGCCGAGCCATGCGCGCTGCCGGCGGTCGACCAGCCAGGCCAGCAGCGCGAAGCCCGGCAGCACGACTGCCGCCTCTTTCGCCAGCAGGGCCACGGCAGTGAGCACGAAGACCAGCGCGAGGCCGGGCATCCCGACGACGAAATCCTCGTCCGGCGGCCGCCGGCGGACCAGATGCTGCGCCAGGCCGAGACCGCAGCCGACCCAGATCAGGTCTGCGATCGTCGCGATCCAGCCGTGGATGAAGGCGGTGTAGGGACTCAGGATGAACGCAACGCCCGCGGCGAATGCGGCGCCCCGACTGCCCCCGGGCAGCGCCGCGACCACGCGCGCCAGCAGGACCGCGTTCAAGGTTCCGAGGCCCACGAACACCGCGTGGAAGAGATACGGCGTGTCGAGCAGGTAGCGCGACAGCAGCATCCACAGGTTGAAGGTGACCGGGCGGTACTGGAAAGTCGCGATGTCCGTCCACGACGCCCACGGCACCTCGCCGAGCGTCGGTGCGGCGGCGAAGCTGCCCCACTGCAGCTCGTCGTGACTGAAGTATCCGGGGTTCGTCCACAGCATGAACTGCAGCAGGAACAGCCCGAACCACAGCAGGAACTGGTCGCGGACCGTCAGGGACGGGGCGGAACTCCGCGCGAAGGCGTGGGATCCCGGCAGAGCGGCGGCGGAGTTCGGTCGATCCATGGACAGGCGGGTGCGATTCGGCGCGCGATGATGCCACGCTGCCCCGAGGTGCCCCAACGCCGCCGGGGGTTCAGAGGCAGGGCGAGACCTGAGCGGCGGTGCCCGGCCGCCTCGCCAGGGCGGCCGCGCTACCGGACGCCGAGCTGGTCGAGGACGAAGGCGTAGCCGTCCGCAGTCTCGCGGTAGTGCTCGTAGCGGCCCGACTTGCCACCGTGGCCGGCTTCCATGTTGATCCGGAACAGCAGCGGGTTGTGGTCGGTCTTGCGGGCGCGCAGGCGGGCGACCCACTTCGCCGGCTCGTAGTACTGCACCTGGGAGTCCCACAGGCCGGTGGTCACCCGCATCGGCGGATAGTCCCGCGCAGCGACGTTGTCATAGGGCGAATACGACAGGATGTAGTCGTAGAAGGTCTTGTCCTTCGGATCGCCCCATTCGTCGAACTCGTTCGAGGTGAGCGGAATCGTCTCGTCGAGCATCGTGGTGACGGCGTCGACGAACGGCACGTCGGCGAGGATCGCGCCGTAGCGGTCCGGCGCCAGGTTCGCGATCGCGCCCATCAGGAGGCCGCCGGCGCTGCGGCCGTGCGCGGCGATCCGCCCCGGCGCCGCGTACTTCTCCCGGACCAGGAAGTCGCTGACGTCGATGAAGTCGGTGAAGGTGTTCTTCTTCGCGAGCAGGTGGCCCTGGTCGTACCAGTCGCGACCCAGCTCCTCGCCACCGCGCACATGCGCGATCGCCACCACCATGCCGCGATCGACCAGCGACAGCCAGCTGCTGCGGAAGGACGGATCGGTCGAGCTGCCGTAGCTGCCGTAGGCGAACTGGTAGAGCGCGGCCGTGCCGTCGCGGCGGAAATCCCGGCGGTACAGCAGCGATACCGGGATCCGGGCGCCGTCGCGCGCGGTCGCGAACACGAAGTCGCTGGCGTAGCGCGCCGGATCGAAGTCGCCGAGCACCGGATCGCGCTTCATCAGCGTCCGTGTGCGGCTGCCGAGGTCGTAGTCGTAGATGCTGTCCGGCGTGACCAGCGCGCTGTACCGGAAGCGCAGGCGACGGCTGCCGACCTCGGGATTGTCGCCGAGGTGCAGCGTCGATGGAATCTCGTCCGGCGCGATCACCTGAGCCTCCGAGCCGTCCCAGGGAGAGAGCCGCACGCGGCGGATGCCGCCCATGTTCACGGTCGTCGCGAGAAATCCGTCGAAGCTCAGGAACTCCTCGACGAAGGCGTCGTCGCGCGCCGCGACCAGGTCGCGCCAGCGGGTCCGGTCGTCGGGCGCATCCATCGGGGCGGCGACGATGCGGAAATTCTTCGCCTGCCAGTTGCTGCGGATGATCCACTCGCTGCCGTGGTCCTCGGCCTGGTACTCGTGGTCGCGCTGCCGCGGCAGCACCACCTTGAACACGAGCTTCGGGTCCGCGGCGTCGGCGACCCGCTGCTCGGTCGCCACCGTGCTGGACAGGTAGATCTCGACGAAGCGGTCGCTGCGCGACTTGCCGACACTGAGGTAGTACGAGTGGTCCTTCTCCTCGTAGACCACCGGATCGCGCGCGGGGTCGCTGCCGGCGACGTGCTTGCGCACCCGGATGCCGAGCAGGGTCACGGGGTCCTTCTCGACGTAGACGAGCGTGCGGCCGTCGTCGGCCCAGGCGAGACTGTCCTCGATGTTGCCGATGGTCTCGGGCGACTCCTTGCCGGTCACCAGGTCCTTGATGTGCAGGACCCACTGGCGCCGCCCGCTGGTGTCCTCGACCCAGGCCAGGCGCCGGCCGTCGCGGGTGACCTCGTAGTTGCCGACCTGGAAGAAGCCCTTGCCGGCGCCGCGCGCGTTGCCGTCGATCAGCACCTGTTCGGGCTGCGCCGGGTCGTACCGGTCGCGGCCGGCATCGGCGCGGCGCGCGTAGACCGCATGTTCCCGCCCCGGCTCGTAGCGCTGGTAGTACCACCAGCCGCCCTTGCGCGCCGGCACGGTGGCATCGTCGGGCTTGATCCGGCTGACGATCTCGCCGTAGACCGCATCCGCCAGCGGGGCGACCGCCTTCGCCGCCGCTTCGTAGTATTCGTTCTCCCGGGCGAGGTAGCCGAGGACCTCCGGATTCGTGCGGGTGTCGTCGCGCAGCCAGTAGTACTCGTCCTCGCGGTTGCCGTTCGCCGAAACGACGGTATGGGGATGCCGCGCGGCCGCCGGTGCGGCGGGCATGCGGGGATCCGCCAGGGCTTGAGCGATCCGCGACGGAACGCGGGGTGCGCCCGCGATGGTGGCTGCGGAGGACGGCGCCTCGGCCGCCGGCGGATGCGCGGGCGAGCGCAGCGGCGACGCGCACGCGGACAGCAGGGCCAGCAGTAGCCAGCCGGAGACACGGGGCAAGAGCTTCATCGCGGGGCCGTCGGATCGGGGACCGGATCATGCCAAATCGGCGGTGGAAGCGACGCCTCTCCCCAGCGGAGCCAGGATCGGAGCGACCGGACGCGGCGGGTGCCCCGCCCGCCTCCGGCTAGCCCGCGTCCTCGTTCCACCTCGCCGAATAGCACAGCCACTCGCCCCCCTCGCGCCGCCAGCCGCTGACGATGTGGAAACGCTGGCCGTCCGTCGGCAGCCAGCGGCCGCCGGTGGCGAGGACATCGACGGTCACCGTGGCGCGGTCGCCGCCCGCGACTTCCACCGTCGCCGGACCGAGCCAGGTGACGTGGACGGCGTCGCTGCCCAGCATCAGGCCGGCGAGCGTGCGCCGCAGCGTCTCGCGGTCGATGCCGCCGCTGCCGACGAAATCCCGGGTCTGCAGCGCCACGAAATCGCCGGCGCTGCGCTTTTCCACCGCCGCCTGCAGGCGATCGAGCTGGGCGCGGATCTGCTGCTCGTCCGGGGTCCGCCGGCACCCCAAAAGCAGCCCGGCGGTGGCGGCGCACAACACCCGGATCGCGACGCGGCGGGATTGCTTGTCAGGCCCCATGGGCTGTGCTCCAATCGGTTGAAACCCAAGCGTTTCGCGGCTCCGGGCGGCCGCGGCGCGCACCGCCGACGACGAGGACAGCATGGAAAAGACCTGGCTCAAGAGCTACCCGGCCGGCGTTCCCGCGGAGATCGACGCCAACCGCTACGGCTCGATCGTCGCCGTGCTGAAGTCGGTGTGCGAACGGTATTCGCATCGACCGGCGTTTTCCAACATGGGCCGGGTACTGTCCTACTCCGACGTCGACCGGCTGTCCGCCGACTTCGCCTCCTACCTGCTCAACACGCTGGGACTGAAGAAGGGCGACCGCGTCGCGCTGATGATGCCCAACGTCCTGCAGTACCCGATCGCGATCTTCGGCGTGCTGCGCGCCGGACTCGTGGTCGTCAACACCAACCCGATGTACACGGCGCGCGAGCTGAAGCACCAGCTGAACGACTCCGGCGCGGTCGCGATCGTGGTGCTGGAGAATTTCGCCGGAACGCTGGCCGAGGTGCTGGCCGAGACCAAGATCAAGCAGGTCGTGCTGACCGGCCTCGGCGACCTGCTCGGTGCGCCGAAGAGCTGGATCGTCAATTTCTCCGTGCGCTACATCAAGAAGATGGTGCCGGAGTTCAGCATTCCGGGCGCGATCAGCTACAACGACGCGCTCAAGGCCGGCGCGCGCCGCCCACCGCCGACCGTCGATCTCAACGGCGACGACATCGCCTTCCTGCAGTACACCGGCGGCACCACCGGCGTCGCCAAGGGCGCGATGCTGATCCACCGGAACCTGGTCGCCAACATGGAACAGGTCGCGGCCTGGTACGCCTCGCAGGTGAAGCTCGGCGAGGAAGTCATCATCACCGCGCTGCCGCTGTACCACATCTTCGCGCTGACCTGTAACTGCCTGGTGTTCATGAATTTCGGCGGCGAGAACGTGCTGGTCACCAACCCGCGCGACATGCCCGGCTTCGTGAAGCTGCTGCGCGAGACGAAGTTCACCTCGATCACCGGCGTCAACACGCTGTTCAACGGCCTGCTCAACACGCCGGGCTTCGAGCAGCTCGACTTCTCCGGCATGCGGCTGTCGATGGGCGGCGGCATGGCGGTGCAGCGCGCGGTCGCGGAGCGCTGGAAGAAGCTCACCGGCAAGCCTCTGATCGAGGGCTTTGGCATGACGGAGTCCTCGCCGGTGGCGACCATGAACCGTCCCGACATCGAGGAATACTCCGGCTCGATCGGACTGCCCGCCCCGTCCACCGAGCTGTCGATCCAGGACGACGACGGCAAGCTGCTGGCGACCGGCGAGGTCGGCGAGATCTGCATGCGCGGCCCGCAGATCATGAAGGGCTACTGGCAGCGTCCGGAGGAGACCGCGAAGGTGCTGTCCGACGATGGCTGGCTGCGCACCGGCGATATCGGCAAGATGGACGAGAACGGCTACTTCTACATCGTCGACCGCAAGAAGGACATGATCCTGGTGTCCGGCTTCAACGTCTACCCGAACGAGATCGAGGACGTGATCGCGACGCTGGCCGGCGTGCTCGAGGTCGCCGCCGTCGGGGTGCCGGACGACAAGTCCGGCGAAGCGATCAAGGTCGTGATCGTGAAGAAGGACCCGGCCCTCACCGCCGACGCGGTCAAGGCGCACTGCCGCGCCAACCTCACCGGCTACAAGCAGCCGAAGATCGTCGAGTTCCGGGAATCGCTGCCGAAGACCAATGTCGGGAAGATTCTGCGGCGGGAACTGAGGGACAGCGCACCGAAGGCGTCATGACCCGATTTCGCCGCTGACGACGCGTTGATCGCATGGACGCGATCTTCCGAATCCGGATGCTGCGACTCGCGCTGTGCGCGTGGATCACCGCGGCCTCTGCTGCCGCGGCCGGAGTCAACGCAAGCTCGGACCAGCCGGACTTCCGGGATGTCGCGTTCGGCGAGACCGTGGTCATCACCTATCTGCTGGAGGCCTCGGACGCGACGCCGTACGTGCGCCTCGCCATCAGCGCCGGCTCCGTTTCCGACGGCAGCTGGCAATTGCGCCTGCTGGACGACCCCGGGTGCGGGCCGTTGCTGGTCGTCGGCAGCGTTTTCAAGTCCTACGAATTGGCACTCGCGCCCTTTGCGGAACGCAGCACGCGCTCCTGCCGGGTCGCCGTCACTCGCGGCATGACGGCGTACTCGGCGATCTCCGTCGCGGCCACTCCAGTCGGCACCCGTACGAGCCCGTACTACGCGCCCCCGATTGGCCGGAGCGCCTCGGTGAGCCTCGGAGAATCGACCGACATCGCCGTGCGCGTCGAGACCAACACGTTCTCCATCGACGCGCAGGGAGTGGCCCACAGCGATGTCCGGCTGGTGGTGACGAATTCCGGTCCCACCGGAGTCCGCCCGATCACCGTGGGAGGATGCCTCGACAACATCTTTCCGTCGTTCACCATCGACAGCAATGGACCGGACGGCTGCGGCAGCCTCGACTACTCGCCCCTGTGCTTCGACTACGGATACGGACTTCGGACACCCGCCATTCCCGCCCACAGCGAGTTCAGTTGCCGGATGCGCCTGAACGGCCGGACACCGCATCGCGGCCAGGACTTCGCCTTCATCGGCATCGACCCCGGCAACCTCGTCAACCTGCGCGACCTCGGCGGTCGAGTCATCGATCGCGATCACGACAACGACCAGACGATCATTCCGTTCGGTCCGGCCGGCGCTTCGGCGATTCCTTCGATCGGGCCCGCCGCGATGCTTGTCCTCGCACTGGCATTGATCGCCGCATCGTGTCTCAGACGCAGGTTGCACGCGCCGACGTAGCCGTCGACTGCCTGGTGGCGGGGGCGGCGATCGGCGAATCAGTGCACCATGGCGGCGGAGGCCTCCGCGCGTCGCGGCCCGCGGTGCCCACGCGCGGCCATTTCGACGGCCAGAGTTGACGCCCGTCAATCGCCCGCAAGGCCGCCACGATAGGCTTGCTCCATGGCCGAGCGGGAGTCGAAGGTGGACCTGCAATCGCACCTGCAACTGATGGCCCGCCAGCGCGCCTCCGACCTGTTCCTCTCGGTCGGCGCGCCGGCCGGGCTCCGGATGAACGGCGCCACGCACTACCTCGGCAACGCCGCGCTCACCCGCGACGAGATCGACGGAGTGATCGCCGGCCTGCTGTCGCCGGCGCAGCAGCAGGCGTTCGCCGAAACATTGGAGATGAATCTGTCCCTGGTCGTGGCCGACATCGGCCGCTACCGGGTCAACTGCTACCGCCAGCGCGGCGAGCCTGCGGTGGCGATCCGCTACATCAGCGAACGGATCCCGACCCTCGAGCAGTTGCACCTGCCGGCACTGCTGAAGGACCTGGTGCTGCTGCCGCGCGGGCTGGTGCTGATCGTCGGATCGACCGGCTCCGGCAAGTCCACCACGCTCGCCGCGATGATCGACCACCGGAACCACACCCGCAGCGGCCATATCCTCACCGTCGAGGAACCGATCGAATACCTGCACCGCCACGACCGCTCGATCGTCGACCAGCGCGAGATCGGCATCGACACCCTGTCCTATGCTGCCGCGCTGAAGAACGCGATGCGCGAGTCGCCGGACGTGATCATGATCGGCGAGATCCGCGACCGCCACACCATGCAGCAGGCGATCGCCTACGCCGAGACCGGCCACCTGTGCCTGTCGACCCTGCACGCGAACAACGCCAACCAGGCGATCGACCGCATCCTCAACTTCTTCCCCGAGGCCTCGCATCGGCAGGTGCTCACCGACCTGTCGCTGAACCTGCAGGCGGTGGTGTCTCAGCGGCTGCTGCCGAGCAGTACCGGCGGGCGCATTCCCGCGGTCGAGATCCTGCTGCACAGCGCCTATGTCGCCGACCTGATCGCCAAGGGCGAGGTCGCCCAGCTGAAGGACGCGATGAAGTCGGCGCGCGACCACGGCATGCAGACCTTCGACCAGTCGCTGTTCGACCTCGCGGTCGCCGGCCGGATCGGCGTCGACACCGCGCTGGCCAACGCCGACTCGCGCAACGACCTGCAGCTCGCGTTCCGGCTGCGTGGCACGCCGGGCGCCGGCGGCGACGGCGGCGGGATGGCGATGGAGCCGATGGAAGAGGACGAGGAGCCGAAGGCCGACCCGCATGAGCAATGGGTCGATGCACCGATGCCGCGCAAGTAGGGCGCGCACCGCGCGTCAGCGTCGAAGCGCATCGCGATGGCGGCCGGTGGCCGCCCTACGGGACGACCCGCAGCCGGAACAAGCGCCGCAGCCGGTCCGCGTCGAGCTCGCCGACGCTCGCCATTGCCAGACCTTCCAGCGTCTTCACCGCATCGGCCGAAGCGATGTCGATGCCGAGCCGCTGCTTCCGCGGCCAGGGCGCGTCGATCCGGTAGTAACGCTGGCGCAGGCGCTGCTCCATCATCGCCTGCACGTGCTGCTGCTGCACCGACACCAGGGTCAGGATCAGCCGGCCGTCGGACAGCCAGCCGATCGCGCCGTCGTCCGCGCCGGCGCCGTCGTCCGGCTGGTAGCCCGCGGTCGCGGTGCCGACCGACAGCATCCGCACCGCGGCGCCCTTGATCCCGAGGAAATGCTCGGCCTCGTGCATCGCGACCTGGTCCGGCGCCACCGCGAACAGGCCGCCGTCGGCATAGAGGCGGTCGCCCAGCGGGACCGCCGCGAAATAGCCCGGCGCGGCCGCGGTCGCCATCGCCACGTCGACCGCGGAGACGTTTCCGTCGCCGCGCGAGTCGTCCGAATGCGGCGTCTTGAAGACCTTCGTGAGGCTGCGACTGACGTCGACCGCCGGCACCACCAGGCGGTGCTTCGCATCCTTCAGGGTCGCGTCCCCGATCAGCGCCTGCAGCAGCTTGCGCAACCGCCGGTTGTCGTACTTCGGTCCCAGCACCGAGCGCGACAGGTCGAGCAGCCGGCCGACCGAGGTGTTCGGCGCCTTGCGATCGGAAAAGATCTTCGCCCCGTGCTCGCGGAACAGCGCGACCATGCTCGCCATCGGGAACTCGTAGGCCAGCGCGACGGCGAGGATGCCGCCGACCGAGGTACCGGCGATCAGGTCGAAGCGCCGTGCCAGCGGCTCGCCGTGGCGCCGCTCCATTTCGGCCAGCACGCAGGCCGTGTAGAAGCCGAGGAAGCCGCCCCCGGCGAGGGCGAGGATTCTGAAGGGTCGCGGCTTCGCGGACGCGTCGATGGGTTTCGTGGGCATTGCCAAGTGTAGGGCGGGCACTGCCCGCCATTGCGGGATGCTCCGCAATGGCGCGCACTGCGCGCCCTACCTCAATGCCGCAACAACAGCGGCACCGGACTGTGCCGCAGCAGATGCCGCGTCGCCCCGCCGAAGATCCACTCGCGCAGCCGCGAGCGACCGTAGGCGCCCATCACGACGAGGCTGGCGCCGAGCCGCGTCGCGGCGTCGACCAGTGCCGGACCGATCGGCCCCGCGCTCTCCTCCAGCTTCACCTCGCGCGCACCGATGCGATGATGCGCGAGGTACTCGTGGAGATCGACCACCGGCGGATGCGGCAGCGTCATCGGGTAGTCGCGGGTCGCACCCGCCAGCACCACCACGTCGGCGGCATCGCGCAGCATCGGCAGCGCGTCGTGGATCGCCCGCATCGCCTCGAGCGAGCCGTTCCAGGCGAGCACCACGGTACCGAGCTGGAAGGGTGCGGCGCTCGCCGTCTCCGGAAACACGAGGCAGGGCATCGCCGCTTCGATCACCGTCTGCGCGACCGTGTCGGCACCGGAGCGGAAGTCGTCCCGATCCACGCCGAGGACGATCAGGTCGCTGGCCGCGCCGGCATGCACCAGCGCCCGGCTGATGTCGCCCTCGACCGCCATCCAGCGCGCTCCCTCGACCCCGAGGCTCGCCATCTGCGCACGGAATTCCTCGCCACCGCCGGACGCGCGCTGGAACTCCTGCTCGATCTGCTGCTGCAGCGCCGCCGCCATGCCCGGCGCCTCCGGGACGGACAGCGGCGGGAAGGCCTCGACCACCTGGATGCCGGTCACCCGCGCGCCGAACAGCCGCGCCGCCTGGGCGGCCTGCGGGAGGTGCTTCGGCCAGTGGATGGATCTGGGGACGTGGATCAGCAGGTCCTGGTAGCTCATGGAGACGACCTCTCTGGAGTAGCCGACTCGGTTGCCGACGACGCTCCCGTCGCCAGATCCTCACCTTCAGACTAGCGCCCCCGAGGCCGGTCGCGTTGATCGTGGTCAATTCGACTTGACATCGAACAATCGCTGGTTGAACTCGGCGACCCCATGCCACTCCGCCGGCGGCTGCGTCGCGACGCCGCCGCGCTCCAGCAGCGCCATCCACGCGTCGAACTCGCCCTTGCGCGGCAGGTCGTCGAGGTAGGCGAGGAATAGATGTGGATCGGTGATGGCGGCTTCCGAGGCGTCGACATCCATCAGGAAATCCAGTTGGCGGGCGAGGGTCCGGCCACGCCGGTAGAGTTCCGATCCGCGATCGGCGAGCGCCGCAAGCCTTATGCCGGTGGAGCGGCCGGTCCACACGCTGCGCGCGTCGCGCAGCAGCAGGTCTGCCACCCGCAGGCATTCATTCCAGAGGTCACGCTCCTCCTCGCCCCTCGCGCGGGCCGCCTTGCAGGAGTCGAGCAGCGCCGGGCCGCCGGTCAGGTAGCCGCCGCCGAACATGTACACCACGAGGCTCACCTGCGCCTCCTCGTCGAGGGCCCCCGACCAGTCCGGCATCACCTCCGCGACCAGCTCCGGCGCTTCCGCAGCGAAAGCCGACCGCAATCGCGTCATCCGGCGGTAGTTGTATTCGTCCCAATGCGCGACACCGCGAAGGTCGTCGGCACAGATCTCTCCAGGCTGCTTGTTGCGCCGTTCCAGGGTGGCGGCAAAGTTCAGGCTCGCACCGTTCGTCGGATCGATCGCGCGCAATCTCCCGCTGATCCGGTTGCCGGCACAGGCGGGAATCGCGGAATCGAAGTAGAGGCACACCGCAGCCGCATACTGGAGCGCGAACTCGTCGTTTCCGGCGCTGGCGACCCGTTCGATCGCAGTGGCGATCCGATCCGGGTTGTTGTGTCCCATCGTACCGGCGACCACCGCGAGATCGAGTCGCAGGAAGTCGACGTCCGCATGCGCGATCGATCGGCCCTCCTCTAGGCGCCTGTCGAGCGCGGCACCGAGCCGATCCATCGCCGCAGCGCCGACCGTCCGATCAAATGCCCAGGCTCGCAGGATCGTATGCCGGGTCGGACTTCGCTGCGCGACAAGGCGACGATAGACGTCGACATACAGACGACTTCGCCGGTCCGGACCAAGGTCTTGCTGGTCGACCCAGTTCTGCAGTGCCTGCAGTTTTCGCTCCTCCGCGGGGACATAGGTATTCCCGTTGTTGCGCATCTCGCCGGTGTGGGCGGCCAGCAACTCCACGGCGAGATCGACCGTGGCGCGCGACTGTCGCCACTGGGCCACGCTCACCGCGGCGACGGCGACGAGGGCTGCGACCACGGACGCGGCCAGCCCGGCGACCAGCGGCTCCCGCCGCAGCCATTTCCGGAATCGTTCCAGCCGACCCTGAGGCCGCACGCTGACCGGCCGACCCTCGAGGAAGCGCCCGATGTCGTCGGCCAGCTCGCGCGCCGTCGCATAGCGATCCTCCGGCACCTTCGCCAGGCACTTCATCGCGATCGCCGCGACGTCGTCCGGCAGCGCCGGTCGCCGCTGGCGCGGATCGGCCGGCGCCTGCTCGAGCACATGCCGGAACACGTCGTTCACCGACGGACCGTCGAACGGCGGGTGGCCGGTCAGCGCCTCGTACAGCACCGCGCCGAGACCGTAGACATCGGTGCGACGGTCGAGCCGCTGGTTCGCGGCGACCACTTGTTCCGGCGCCATGTAGGCCGGCGTGCCGGCGACGCGCGCCTCGTCGACCGACTCCGCGTCGAGCAGCCGCGCCAGGCCGAAGTCGGCGACCATCGGTTCGTCGTCGGGGCCGAGCAGCAGGTTGCCAGGCTTGAGGTCGAGGTGCAGCAACCCCAGGCGATGCGCGTGATCGATCGCTTCGGCGGCGGTGCGGAGCCAGCGCAGCGCGGTGTCGACCGCGAGCGCCCCCCGCGTCGAGATCCTCTGCGCCAGGCTCTCGCCGCGCACGAGGCGCATCGAGAAGTAGGTGAGACCGTCGACCTCGCCGGTGTCGTAGATCTCGACGATGCCGGGATGGTGCAGGCGGGCCGCGGCCTGCGCCTCGCGGCGGAAGTTCGCCACGACGTCTGCCGGCGCCCAGTAGCCGTCGGCCATCAGCTTGATCGCGACCTCGCGGTCGAGCGACGTCTGCCGGGCCTTGTAGACGACGCCCATGCCGCCCTTGCCGATCACTTCGATCAGCTCGTAGTCACCGAAGGCGCGCTGCTCGGGGTCGGAAAGGTCACGCAGCAGTGCATCGACCGCATCGGTGTCGTCGGACTCGGCGGCGGACCCGCGACCGAGGTACTTGCGGCCGAGCGCATCGATCACGCGCGGGCTCAGGGAGGTCTTCGGGAGGTCGTTCGTCGCGGGGGCCATTGTTTCGTGCTCCGGTGGGGATGGTCCCAGGTAACGGCTCCGGTGAGATCGATGACGCGACCGCCAGCCGGGGTCCACCGGCCGGTCGGCTCAGCCTGCAAGGAAATAGCCCGACAGCCGCTCGAACTCGCACCCGAGCTGCTTGGCGCTGTGCACGGTCTGGTCGAGCTCGTCGCGCACCAGCTCCTGGTAGCGCCGTCGCAGCCTCAGCACCGCGGCGGCGACCGCGTTGCGCGAGATGCCGAGGCGTTCCGCGACTGCCTCGTAATCGTGGCGCGCGGCATCGTCGGCGAGGTAGACCGACATCGCCTCGAACGCTTCGCCCCGGCCTGCCGCGACGGCTTGTTCCCGGAGGCGGACGTATGCCCGCGCGAGCAACGTCTGCGCCCAGCGGCGATCGAAGGCCTGCTCCGGCGCGTCGCCGTCGTCCGGCAGATCGGCGAGCTCCACCCCGGAGTCGTCGACCTCGCGCGCCGGATCGCGGCAGGCCGCCTGGCGCTGCTGGAGCTGCCGGCCGACGAAATTGCGCAACGCGCCGACCAGATAGGCGCGGAAGCTGCCCAGCGACGGATCGGCGCGGCCGAACAGGTCGAGCTCGAGCGCGCTCAACATGAAGCCTTGATAGAGATCCTCGAGGTCCACACCGCGGACGGCGCTCCGGGCGAGGTACGCGCGGATCGCGTCGGAATAGCGCTCGCACAGTTCCGCCAGCACCGGCCGGCGCGACTCCGGATGGTCGAGCGCGCGCAGCAGGCTCCATCGGGTGGAGGCGAAGTGAGTCATCTGCTGCGATAGGGAGACCGGAACGTCGACGCGGATCAACCGCCCTCGCGCAGCTTCCCGATCTCGATCTTGCGCAAGCGGCCGCGCGGCAGG
>JBGAPI010000058.1:0-34749 GCA_044221335.1 Ahniellaceae bacterium | reverse complement strand
GGGCGCGACACCCAGGCACGGCCGCGGTTTCGCGGCGGTGTGAAGTGCGGTAGCGGTGGGATGAGCGCTGCGCCGGTACTTGTTCAGTTCTGCCCAAGGAGTTCGATGCATGTTGCACGTCGGTGATCAGGCCCCCGCCTTCAGTCTGCTCAATCAGCGCGGCGGTACGGTGTCCAGCGAGAGTCTCGCCGGCACCCGATTCGTCATCTACTTCTATCCGAAGGACGACACTCCGGGCTGCACCCGCGAGGCCTGCTCGTTCCGCGACAACAGCGGCGCCTACCGCGAGATCGGGGTACCGGTGTTCGGCGTCAGTCCCGACACCGCCGTCGCCCACGAGCGCTTCGCCCGCAAGTTCCGCCTCGACTTCGACCTGCTGGTCGATCCCGAACGTCGACTGATCGAGGCCTTCGGCGTGTGGGTGGAGAAATCGCTGTACGGCCGCCGCTACATGGGCGTCGCCCGCGCGACCTTCGTCATCGGCGCCGACGGCCGGGTCGAGCGCGTTTGGGAAAAGGTGTCGCCCGACCAGCATGGCGAGGAGGTGCTGAACTGGCTCAAGTTCGGCGACGCCGCGCCGGCGCTGAATCCCGCGCCGAAGGCCGAGAAGGCGCCACGCGCAGCGAAGCCGGCGACGACTGTCGTGGAGAAGCCCGCCGCGCCGGCGCCGGCCGTGGCGCCGGTCGTCGTGAAGGCGAAGCCCGTGCCGGCTGCGGTCGCGAAGCCGGCAGCCAGGCCCGCGATGCCGGCCCGGTCGGTCGCGAAGGCCGAGCCGGCGGCGACGACGAAGACAGTCGCGGCGAAGAAGCCCGTCGCGAAGGCGCGGCCGGCTGCGAAAGCGACGGCGGCGGTGAAGGCGAAGCCCGCGGCGAAGGCGAAGCCCGTCGTGAAGAAGAAGGCAGTGGCGAAGTCGAAGCCGGCGGCGAAGGTGAAAGCGGCAGCGAAGGCAAGACCGGCGAAGAAGTCGGCACGGCCGACCGCTGCCGCCCGCAAGCCGGCCCCGAAGAAGGCCGCGCCGAGATCGGCGGCGCGGTCCGCGACGAAGCCGAAGCCGCGCAGGAAATGAGTTGCCGGGATACGTGCGCGCCGCGCCCGGATTCCGGACAAATGGCGAATCGTCACGTCGTGCGAATTCGCCCGGAATGCGAGCAGACACTCTAGAGGCGACTGCTATCTAGCGAGGGCAGCGGTGACGTGGGCGTCGCCGCATCGTGGTGCCTTCGGAGTGTCGTCATGGCTGCCCAGCCCGAGTCCTTCGTGCCTGCTCATCCTCCGGCGTCGGTCGGGGTGCCCCTGACCGCGGCGATGGCGGAGATTCTCACGCCGGCGGCGCTGGCCTTCCTCGGCGAGCTGCACGCACGCTTCGAGCCGACCCGCCAGCAGCTTCTCGCCGCGCGGCGCGAGCGCCAGGCACGTTTCGATGCCGGCGAGCTGCCCGATTTCCTCGCGGAGACCCGCGCGATCCGGGAAGGCGACTGGAAGGTCGCGCCGGTGCCGTCGCGGCTCGCGGATCGCCGCGTCGAGATCACCGGTCCGGTCGACCGCAAGATGATCATCAACGCGCTGAACTCGCCGGCCTGCGTGTTCATGGCCGACTTCGAGGATTCCAACAGCCCGAGCTTTTCCAACCAGATCGACGGTCAGATCAACCTGCGCGACGCCATCGCCGGGACGATCGAATTCACCTCGCCGGAAGGGAAGAACTACAAGCTCGGCGAGCGCACCGCGACTCTCATCGTGCGGCCGCGCGGCTGGCACCTTCCGGAGAAGCACCTGACGGTCGACGGCGCGACCATGTCCGGCGCGCTGTTCGACTTCGGCCTGTTCGCGTTCACCAACGCGAAGGCCCAGTCCGCCCGCGACGCCGGCCCGTACTTCTACCTGCCGAAGATGCAGTCGCACCACGAGGCGGCGCTGTGGGACGAGGTGATGGCCTTCGCCGAGGTCCGGCTCGGACTGCCGATCGGGACGATGAAGGTCACCGTGCTGATCGAGACTCTGCCCGCCGTGTTCGAGATGGACGAGATCCTGCACGCCCTGCGCGGCCGCATCGCCGGCCTCAACTGCGGGCGCTGGGACTACATCTTTTCCTACATCAAGACCTTCCGGAAGCACGCCGACCGGGTGCTGCCGGAGCGCGGCCAGGTCGGCATGACCTCGCCGTTCCTCAAGGCCTATTCCGAGCTGCTGATCCGTACCTGCCATCGTCGCGGAGCGCATGCGATGGGCGGGATGGCGGCGCAGATCCCGATCAGCGGCGACGACATCGCCAACGCGCAGGCGATGGAGCGGGTGCGCGCGGACAAGCTGCGCGAGGTCACGGCCGGCCACGACGGCACCTGGGTCGCGCATCCGGCGCTGATCCCGATCGCGAAGGCGATCTTCGATGCCGAGATGCCCGGGCCGAACCAGCTCGGCCGCCTGCGCGAGGACGTGGTGGTCGACCGCGACCAGCTGATCGCGGCGCCGGCCGGCACGATCAGCCGCGCCGGCTTCCTCAACAACATCGATGTCTGCGTGCGCTATCTCGCCGCCTGGCTCGATGGCCTCGGCTGCGTGCCGATCCACAACCTGATGGAAGACGCCGCCACCGCCGAGATCAGCCGGGCGCAGCTGTGGCAATGGCTGCACGTCGGCGGGCGCTCGCTCGACGACGGCACGCCGCTCGACTTCGCGCTGTTCGACCGCGCGATCAGCACGGTCGCCGAGCGCCTGCCGAAGCATGGCCTGCCGGGCCAGGAGCGGATCGCGCAGGCGGCCTGGATGCTGGCCGAGATGACCCATGCCCGGGAGCTGGCGGAGTTCCTGACCCTGCCGGCCTACGAATTGCTCGCCTGATCGATTTCCCTGGTCGGGGCTCGCGCCCCTCCCACATCGGGGCTTGCGCCCCTCCCACAGCGTAGACACCTGGACCCATCGATGAAGACCACCGCCGAACTGAAGCACGACTGGAAGACCAACCCCCGCTGGGCGGGCATCACCCGTCCGTACTCCGCCGAGGAAGTGGTACGCCTTCGTGGCACGGTCGGCATCGAGTACTCGCTCGCCCGCCGCGGCGCCGAGAAGCTGTGGGGCTACCTGCACTCCGAGCCCTTCGTCAACGCGTTGGGCGCGCTGACCGGCAATCAGGCGATGCAGCAGGTGAAGGCCGGCCTCAAGGCCATCTACCTTTCCGGCTGGCAGGTCGCCGCCGACGCCAATCTCGCCGGCGAGATGTACCCGGACCAGTCGCTGTACCCGGCCAACTCGGTGCCGCAGGTGGTGAAGCGGATCAACAACACGCTGCTGCGCGCCGACCAGATCCAGTGCGCGGAAGGCAGCGGCGACGTCGACTTCCTGCAGCCGATCGTGGCCGATGCCGAGGCCGGCTTCGGCGGCGTGCTGAACGCCTTCGAGCTGATGAAGGCGATGATCGAGGCCGGTGCCTCCGGAGTGCACTACGAGGATCAGCTGGCCAGCGTGAAGAAGTGCGGTCACATGGGCGGCAAGGTGCTGGTGCCGACCCGCGAGGCCGTCGAGAAGCTGGTCGCCGCGCGGCTCGCCGCCGACGTGATGGGCGTGCCGACGCTGCTCGTCGCGCGCACCGACGCGGAGGCCGCCGACCTGCTCACCTCCGACGTCGACCCGAACGACCGCCCGTTCTGCACCGGCGAGCGCACCGTCGAGGGCTTCTACAAGACGAAGAACGGCCTCGACCAGGCGATCAGCCGCGGCCTCGCCTACGCGCCCTACGCCGACCTCGTGTGGTGCGAGACCGGCAAGCCGGATCTCGAATTCGCGCGCAAGTTCGCCGCCGCGATCCACGCCAAGTACCCGGGCAAGCTGCTCGCCTACAACTGCTCGCCGAGCTTCAACTGGAAGAAGAACCTGGACGACGCCACCATCGCCCGCTTCCAGAAGGAAATCGCCAGCTACGGCTACAAGTTCCAGTTCATCACGCTGGCCGGCTTCCACGCGCTCAACTACTCGATGTTCAACCTGGCGCATGGCTACGCGCGTCGTCAGATGAGCGCCTTCGTCGAGCTGCAGGAGGCCGAGTTCGCCGCCGCCGATCGCGGCTTCACCGCGGTCAAGCACCAGCGCGAGGTCGGCACCGGCTACTTCGACTCGGTGACGCAGGCGATCCAGGGTGGGCAGTCCTCGACGGTGGCGCTCAAGGGCTCCACCGAGGAAGAGCAGTTCCATTCGAAGACGGCGGCGTAAGCCCGCTCCGCACAGCTTGGGAATTCGCCGCGCGAATTCCCGAAGCGACGGCCTGCGGCCGTCACGACCGCGAGTGGACATTCAGGCGGCGAGCCCCGTGCCGATCGGCTCGCCGCGCCTTCTCCGGGTCGCCGGAGGATTCTGGCGCGGCATCACCGCGCCTGGCAGAACTTCCTGCAGCGGCGGCCTACCAGACCAGCCGCGCATACCGCAGGAAGTTCTCTCCGAGTAGCTTGTCGACCCGACGCTCGGAGTGTCCGCGCTTGACCAGCATCTCCGCCAGTCGCACGAACTTGTCGGGACCCTGCAGGTCCGGCAGGAAGTTGGCGATGTCGGCGCGTTCGCCCGGGGCAGCGATACCGGCGGCGACGCGCGCTTCGACGAAGGCCTTCTGCCCGACCCAGTACTTCTTCATGTCGTCGATCCCCGACAGGCTGCCGTCGGTACCGAGCGTGACGTGGTCTTCGCCGCAGACCTTCCAGGCGTGCTCGACGTGCGCGATCAGGTCCGCCGCGAGCGGCTGGCGGCCCTTGGCGAGGAAGGGCATGAAGTAGATGCCGACGACGCCGCCCTTCTCCGCCACGCCGCGAAGCTCCGCGTCGGACTTGTTGCGCGGCAGGTCGACCAGCGCGCGGCATCCGGTGTGGCTGATCAGGATCGGCGACTTCGACGCCGCGAGCGCGTCGAGGCAGGTGCGCTCGCCGCTGTGCGACAGGTCGACCATCACCTTCGCGGCGTTGAGCGCCGCCACCACCTCGCGCCCGAAGTCGGTCAGGCCGTGGTTCTCGGCGACCAGGCAACCGTCGCCGAGCGCGTTGCGCGGGTTGTAGGTGAGCTGGATCACCCTCACGCCGAGGTTGCCGAAGATCGCCGCGCGGCTGGCGTCCTTGCCCATCATCGCGCCGTTCTGGAAGCCGAGGATCACGCCGGTGCGGCCGCTGGCCCGCGCCTCGTCGAGGTCGGCGACGGTGTGCACCTTCAGCAGTTCGGCGGAATGGCGGCGGATCAGCGCGTCCCAGCTCGCGACGTCGGCGACGCTGGACTCGAAGGGATCGTTCTTGCCGCTCACGTAGCCGACGGTCTGGTTGAACGCGGTCAGCCCGGCCGCGCGGGCGTCGGTGAACGAGCGCGCGTCGATGCCGCGGTCGGGCGCAGCGTCGTCGTAGGCATCGTCGCGATTGGGATTGGCGATGCTGCCGAGAGTGTCGATCAGCAGGCGCTTCGGCGCTGCAGCGCAGGCGAGGCGCGGGAGTCCGGCGGAGGTTGCAACTGCGGCGGTGACGCCGAGTCCAAGGAGAGTGCGGCGGTTGATCGGCATCGGTCGGTCTCCGGTGGAGGGTGCGATTGTAGGCGCGCGCCGCTGTGTGAGCGGTGGAGGCCGCGATGCTCGTGCGGGAGGGACGCGTGTCCCGATGCTCTTCAACGGCTCCAGGTGCAGACCATCGGGGCTTGCGCCCCTCCCACGAGACCGCCGCTACCAGACGCGCTTCGCGTACTCGTAGAAGTTCACGCCCAGCAGCTTGTCGACGCGGACGGCGGAATGGCCGCGCTTCGCCAGCATCTCGCCGAGCCGAGCGAACTTGTCCGGGCCCTGCAGGTCGGGCAGGAAGGTCGCGATGTCGGCTCGCTCGCCCTTGGCGCCGATGCCGGCGGCGCGGCGCTGCTCGACGTCCTTCTTCAGCGCCGCCCAGTACTTCTCCATGTCGTCGATCTTCGGCAGGTTGCCGTCGGTGCCGAGCGCGACGTGGTCTTCGCCGCAGACCTTCCAGGCGTGCTCGATGTGCGCGATCAGGTCCGCGGCCGTCGGCTGGCGGTCGATCGCGAGAAAGGGCATGAAGTAGATGCCGACCAGGCCGCCGCCGTCGGCGACGCCGCGCAGCTCGCGGTCGGTCTTGTTGCGCGGCAGGTCGGCGACCGCGCGGCATCCGGTATGGCTGATCAGGATCGGGGCCGTCGACGCGGCGATCGCGTCGAGGCAGGTCTGCTCGCCGCTGTGCGACAGATCGACCATCACCTTCGCCGCGTTGAGTCCCGCCACCACCTTGCGGCCGAAGTCGGTCAGGCCACGGTTCTCGGCGACCATGCAGCCGTCGCCGAGCGCGTTGCGGATGTTGTAGGTGAGCTGGATCACCTTCACGCCGAGGTTGCCGAAGACCGCGCAGCGGTCGGCGTCGGCGCCCATCATCGCGCCGTTCTGGAAGCCGAGGATCACGCCGGTCTGTCCGCTGCCCAGCGCTCGTTCGAGGTCGGCGACGCCGTGGACCTTGAGGAGGCGGCCCGGGCGGCTGCGGATCAGCGCGTCCCAGGCGCCGATCTCGGCGACGCTGTATTCGAAGGGGTCGACCTCGCCGGCGACGTAGCCGATGGTCTGGTTGAAGGCGGTGAGGCCGGCGGATCGCGCGTCGTCGAGCGAGCGCGCGTCGACGCCGCGATCGGCGGCCGAGTCGAGGTCGTCGTCGCGGTTCGGATTGGTGATGCCGCCGAGGCAGTCGACCAGCCAGCGGTGTTTCGGCGGAGCGATCGGGGCGGAGGCGGCGATGCGCGGCAGTGCGCCGACCAGCGTCGCGACGGCGGAAAGGGTGAGGAAGTTGCGACGACCGATCATCAGGATTCGCTCCGAGGCGGAATTCACTGCGCGGTGGTGGGCGGGGAGCGAGTCCCGATGCTTCACTCCTGGTCCGGACCCAGAGCATCGGGGCTTGCGCCCCACCCGCGTCGACGACCGCTTCGCTATTTCAGTTTCTGCCAGAGGAAGGTGTAGGCCAGCGCGGCCATGTGCGCCGACTGCTGGTTGTTCGCTGCGCCGCCGTGGCCGCCCTCGATGTTCTCGTAGTAGCGCACGTCGGCGCCGGCGTCCTTCATCTTCGCCATCATCTTGCGGGCGTGGCCCGGGTGGACGCGGTCGTCGCGGGTCGAGGTGGTGAACAGGATCGGCGGATAGCGGGTGCCCTTCTTCACGTTGTGGTAGGGCGAGTACGTCTGGATGTACTGCCACTGGTCCGGCTGGTCCGGGTCGCCGTACTCGGCCATCCAGGAGGCGCCGGCGAGCAGGTGCGAATAGCGCTTCATGTCGAGCAGCGGCACCTGGCAGACGACCGCGCCGTACAGGTTCGGGTACAGGGTGAACATGTTGCCCATCAGCAGGCCGCCGTTGCTGCCGCCCTGGATGCCGAGATGGGGAGTCGAGGTGATCTTCCGCGCGATCAGGTCCTCCGACACCGCGGCGAAGTCCTCGTAGGCGCGCAGACGCTTGGCCTTCAGGGCCGCCTCGTGCCAGGCCGGCCCATACTCGCCACCACCGCGGATGTTGGCGATCACGTAGACGCCGCCCTGCGACAGCCACGCGCGACCGGCGTTGGCGCTGTAGGCGGGCAGCAGCGAGACCTCGAATCCGCCGTAGCCGTACTGCAGGGTCGGATGGCTGCCGTCAGCGACCAGGTCGGCGCGGCCGATCTGGTAGTAGGGCACGCGGGTGCCATCCTTCGAGGTCGCGAAGTGCTGGCTGACCGAGAGACCCTTGGTATCGAAGAACGCCGGCGTCGACTTCAGCGTCACCGGCGCCTTGCCGACGCTGCCGTAGCGCAAGGTCGGCGGCGTCAGGAAATCGGCGACCGTCATGAAGTAGTCGTCGTTGGCGTCCTCGTCGACCGCGGCCACCGTGACCGTGCCGAGCGCGGGCGCGCCGACCAGGTCCGACTGCTGCCAGCCGTTCTTGCCCGGAGTGTGCACGACCAGCCTGCTCTTCACGTCGTCGAGCAGGTTGACGATCAGGTGGTTGCGGGTCCAGGTGATGCTGGCGAGCGAACGGGTCGCCGTCGGCTCGAACAGCACGGTGAGGTCGCGCTTGCCGGTCATGAAGTCGTCGAACCGGGTGACCAGCAGCGAGCCGCCGCGATAGGTCCTGCCCCCGACGGTCCAGTCGCTGCGCAGCTGGATGGTCAGCCACTCGCGCTTGACGCCGGCCTCGGCGTCGGGCGGCACGTCGACCCGCTGGAAGATGCCGGCCGCATCGACCAGGAACAGCTCGCTCCTGAAGAATTCCGGGATGTGCAGCGCGAAGTTGCGCGGAAAGCCCGGAGTGTGGTCGCGCCAGACCGCCATCTCCGTGTAGGTCACGGGAACCTCGTCGACCAGCACCGCCTTCGCGAGCGGCGTGCCGCGAGTCCAGAACCTGACCGTTCGCGGATAGCCCGAGGACGTCATGCTGTCGGCGCCGAAGTCCGTGCTGGCGAACACGTGGTCGACGTCGATCCAGTTCAGGGAGCCCTTGGCCTCGGGCAGTTCGAAGCCGCCGGCGACGAAGGACTTCGACGCCAGGTCGAACTCGCGCACCACCTGGGCGTCGGCACCGCCGCGCGACAGCGACAGCAGGCAGCGCTTCGCTTCGGGCTTCAGGCAGTCGGCGCCGTGCCATACCCAGCTCTCGTGCTCGGCCGCGGACAGCGCGTCGAGATCAAGCACGGTTTCCCACTTCGGGGCGGCTTTCCGGAATTCGGCCGGCGTGGTGCGCCGCCAGAGGCCCTGGCGATGGCTCGCGTCCTTCCAGAAGTTGTAGTACGCGCCGCCCATCAGCACGACGGCGGGGATCTTGGCGTCGGAGTCGGCGATCTTGAGCAGGTCCGCCTTCAGCGCCGCGAATCCCGGCGCGGCGGTGATCTCCGCGCTGCTCTCCGCGTTGCGCTCGCGTACCCAGGCCAGCGACTTCTCGGCGGTCACGTCCTCCAGCCACTGGTAGGCATCGGCGGCCTCCACCGGCCTGCTGCCGCCTTCGGCGCTGTCGCCGAACACCGCGTCGTTCTTCGCGATGGCCGGGGCGGCCGATTCGCGGGTAGCGTGCTGCTGGCAGGCGACGAGGGCGAGGATCGCGCCGATGGCGACAGGAGTGCGGGCGATGCGCATGGAGGCTCACTTCGGAGGTTCAGGGAGCCGGCGATGCTAGTCGAAACGGGGCGGGGCGGTGGCGGTGCCGTCCTCGCTCAGGGTCGTCACGGCGGCGTCGCCGGCACCACGCTCGCCACGAAGACGCCATTGACGGCCGGAGTCCGCAGGGTCCGCGCGAACGGCGTCACCAGCAGCAGGCGGCGCCCGCGCGGGTCGAAGACCACGTTGAAGTGGCGCAGGACTCCGTAGCCGACGACGCCGTCGATGCGGGTTTCGGCATCGCCCAGCGCGCCGTGCCCGTGTTCGTCGAAGCTGAGCGCGAGGTGCGGCAGGCGCAGTCCGGCGAACTCCGCCGCCACGTCGTCGAGCCGGACCTCGGCGCCGCGCGGATCGCCGCCGCGGGAGTGCTGCCGGGCCCCGGCCGTGCTGTCGGCGAGGCCCATGCGGCGGGCGAAGCGGGTGGTGGGATAGATGGCGGCGTGATCGTCGGCGCCGGTGTCCACGAGAAACCGGCCGTCGATCCGCCGCCCGTCCGGCAGGTCGAGCGTGATCGGCACGCGCACGCCCATCGGCAGCCAGTCCGCGTCGAGCGCGATCGCGTCGTTCGGGACGCTCCAGTCGCGGGCGTCGTGGACCCTGAGCCGCTTCGCCGGATAGTCGACCTCCACGACGAAGCTGCGGAACAGGTCCAGCCCGAGCACGGCGTCGCAGTAGGGCGTTCCGTCCACGTCGACGAGGATCGGCGCGGCGGCCGCCTGCGGGAAGGGAACCCAAGCGCGACCGACCAGCAGGCCCGGGACGCCGATCCCGGCGATCGCCGTGCGGTAGCTCGACGAGCTCGACACGGCGGCGAACCGCGTCGGCGACGAACGCAGGCGCAGGCGCCGCGATTCGGCCGTGCCCACCAGGACGATCTGCGCGCCGGTGTCGACCACGAGGCAACTGGTCGAACCGCGGCGCAGGCTGCCCTCGATCATCGGCAGCCCGTGATGGAACGTCATCGGCAGGTCGGCCAGAGGCTCGCCGGCATGCGCCGCGCGGCCGATACCGGATCCGCCGAGGGCGAGAACGGCGGCAAGTCCGAGACGAAGGAGGTGCGCGCTGCGGGTCATCGATGGTTTCCGGTGGTCGGTGGGTCCCGGGGCGCCGCGGTGAGGCCCGATCCGCGATCGCCGCATCGTCCCCGGGGGCGTCTCCGGGCTACGACGCCGGCCCGAGGGCGATCGTCGCAGAGGCAACCGCCGTCCGTCATCCTTCCGGACGGCGCCGTCCGCCGGACAAGCGTGGTGCCGGTCACGGTTCGACCGCACTACGCTGTCTAGTCTGGCGGAGCCGACCTGGGGATTCCTGATGAACCGTACCTGCCTGTCCGTACTGCGCGCGGTGCTGGCGCTGTTGGTGTTTGCCGGCGCCACGCCCGGCCGCGCGGCCACCGATTCCGTCTTCGCCGACTCGCTGGAGAACCCGTTCTTCGTTCCTGCCAACGACGCCGAGTCCGCTCGTTTCCTCACCCAGGCGAGTTTCGGCCCGAGCCGCCTCGAGATCTCCCGCCTGCGCTCGATGGGCTACGAGACCTGGCTTGCCGACCAGTTCAACCAGCCGATCACGCTGGCCCGGCCGTGGATGGACACGCTCGCGACCAACGGCGTGGTGCTCGGCCAGGGCCAGCGGATGGATCGCTGGTTCTACACCGCGGCCCTTGGTCCCGACCAGCTGCGCCAGCGGATGGCGTTCGCATTGAGCCAGATCCTGGTGATCTCGGATCGCAACGACAATCTCTCCGGCGACGTCACCGGCGTCGCCGAGTACTGGGACATCCTCGCGCGCGGGGCTTTCGGCAATTACCGCACCCTGCTCGGTCAGGTGACGCTGTCTCCGCAGATGGGCAAGTTCCTGTCGCACCTGCGCAATCGCAAGGCATCGGGCACTCTTTCGCCGGACGAGAACTACGCCCGAGAGGTGATGCAGCTGTTCACGGTCGGCCTCGAAGAGCGCAACAACGACTTCAGCCTGATGCTGGATGGCTTGGGCCAGCCGATCCCGACCTACGACCAGACCGTCGTCAGCAACATGGCCCGCGTGCTGACCGGCTGGTCCTATCCCTGCCCGACGCCGCCTGGTACCTGCAACACCTACAACGGCCTCTACTCGGGATCGTCGTCGGGAGCCAACGGCTATGCGCCGATGGTGTGCTTCCCGTTCTACACCGACACCGGCAGCAAGGCGCTGATCGCCGGGCTGTCGGTTGCCGCCGGGCCGGCCTGCGACCCGACGCCGTCGACCCAGGCCGGCAAGGACGCCTGTGCGGCCTATTGCTCGTCGCAGCTCACCACCGCGCTCGACTACCTGTTCAATCACCCCAACACTGGCCCCTTCGTCTCGCGCCAGCTGATCCAGCGCTTCGTCACCAGCAACCCGTCGCCGCAGTACATCGACCGCGTCGCGACGGTGTTCAACAACAACGGGCAGGGCGTTCGCGGTGATCTCAAGGCGGTGCTGACCGCCGTGCTGATGGACAGCGAGGCGCGGATCCCGCCGACCGACCCGGCCGCGCCCTACGGCAAGCTGCGCGAGCCGGTGCTCCGGCTCACGGCGCTGTGGCGGGCCTTCGGCGTCGCCGCCCCGACGATCGCCATGGGCGAGCAGCCGATGGGCGAGCGCAGCCCGGAGAACACACTCTCGCAGCGACCGCTCGGCGCCAGCACGGTGTTCAACTTCTACGAGCCCGACTACCAGCAACCCGGCGCGATCGCCAACGCCAACCTGTATTCGCCGGAGTTCGAGATCGCCAACGAGTCGACCCTGCTGATCAGCTCCAACGACCTGTTCTCCCGCGTCTGGAAGGGCTACAGCACCTCGACCGGAACCTTCACGCAGCCGACCGACGGCGCCTGGCTCACGATCTCCGACCTCACTCCGCTCGCGAGCAATCCGGGAGCATTGGTCGACGAACTCAACGCCCGGCTGATGTACGGCAGCATGACGCCGGCGATGCGCACCGAGCTCGTCAACCTCGCCACCACCGGCCTCGCCAGCGCCGATGCAAACCGCAAAGTCCTCGGCCTGATCCATGTGATCGCGCTGTCCCCCGAATTCGTGGTCCAGCGCTGAGGAGACCGCCATGAGCATCGAACGCAATCGCAACCGCCGCGACTTCCTGCGCGGCCTCGCCGCGACCGTCGGCGCCGCCGGCGCCAACGCCTTCCTGCCGCAGCTTGGCCTCGTCGGTTCGGCGCTGGCCGCCGAGCGGCCGAAGGTCGGCGGGCCCTATCGGGCACTGGTCTGCGTGTATCTGTCCGGCGGCAACGACGCCTTCAACCTGGTCATTCCACGCGATTCCGCCTCCGCCGGCAGCCAGTACGACCTGTACCGGACCGTGCGCGGCGGCGTCTACGACGCGGTCACCAATGCACAGGGGCTCGCGTACGATTTCAACGCGCTGCTGCCGATCAGCCCGCAAGGCCTCGCCGTCAACAGCTTCGGCCTCAATCCGGCCTGCGCCGACTTCACGCTGAACAGCGTCGCCTACAAGGGACTGCAGTCCCTGTTCGCCGACGGCAAGCTCGCCTTCATCAACAACATCGGCACCCTGGTGCGGCCGATCACCAAGACCGAGTACAACGCGAACCCGGCCCTGCGGCCGCCGCAGCTGTACTCGCACTCCGACCAGGAGACGCTGTGGAACCTCGGTCTCACCAACCCCAACGTGACGGTGGGATGGGGCGGCCAGGTGATGGCGAACGCGACCTACAGCAATGGCTTCCCGTCGCTCGCCCCCTGCATCTCGATCGCCGGCTCGAACCGCTTCGAGATCGGTCCGAACATCTCGCCGTACCAGATGTCGACCGGCGGCGCGACGACGCTGTCGAACTACAGCTCCTCGAATTTCGGCACCGCGCGGCTCGCCACGCTCAACAACCTGCTCGGCCAGACCCAGGCCAATCCCTTCGCCAAGGAATATGCGGCGATCCAGAAGCGCGGCATGGACCTCGGCACCCAGATCTCCGCGTGGCTGTCGGCATCGGACGGCTCCGGCAACGTCACCACGGTGTTCCCGAACACCGGAAATTCGCTGTCGAGCCAGCTCAACATGGTGGCGCGGATGATCAAGATCAGCCGCAGCGCCAACGTCGGCGCCGAGCGCCAGATCTACTACGTCCGCTTCGGCGGCTTCGATACCCACGACGCGCAGTTCACGACCGCGCCCACCGGCGAGTCCTTCGGCGGCCACGCGCTGCTGATCAACCGCCTGTCGAAGGCCTTCGGCGCGTTCTACAAGGCGATGGAGGAGATCGGCGCGGTCAACGACGTGACCCTGTTCACGATGAGCGAGTTCGCCCGCACGCTGTCGTCGAACGGAGCCGGATCCGACCACGCCTGGGGCAACATCCAGATGGCCTTGGGCGGTGCGGTGCAGGGCGGCAAGTTCATCGGCACCTTCCCCGACCAGACGCTCAATTCGTCGATCAGTTTCTCGCGCGGACAACTGATTCCGCAGATCGGCGTCGAACAGATGGCGGCCACGCTCGCGACCTGGATGGGCGTCTCTTCCGGGCAGCTCGGTGGCATCTTCCCCAACCTGTCGAGCATGTCATCGACCACCTTGCCGTTTCTGTAATCCTTTCGATGACAACTCGGTCACAGCACGTCACATCGGGGCCCATACGGGCCCCGATTTTTTTCCGGAATATCGAGCAGGAATGCGGGCTGCAGCCGCATTTGGTCGCTTTGTGACAAAACATGCCGCGGTGCGGCATTACATTCCGTAAAACTGCTGTTAGGTTTCGCCGCCGCTCTCGGAAGGGTGTGTTCCGACGAGCGGACCGGATCTGGGGATAGACCGCGTTGACATCGGCGGGCCTTGGGTGGGCCCGACGGGAGCGGTTGTGTTCCACGAATCCGGCGGGTGTGAACCGCGGTGCAGGGTGTGCCGCACAACCTAACCAACTGGGGAATCAGATTCGTGACCACTAACTATCGTCTGCTGGCATTGTCGCCGCTCGCGCTTGCCATGTTCGTCGCCTCCTCCGCGCAGGCGGCGTCCTCGACCGATCTGCATTCGCTGCAGCTCGACAAGGTCAATGCCACCTACGGCGCCGCCGCCCGCGGCCTGGCGCCGGTCGCTGCCGCGCAGCGCCACGCCGAGGCCCTCGGCCTGGCGGCCTCGTCCGGCCTCAGCGCCCGCAGCATCGACGCGGATCGCCAGGTCGAAGGCGTGACCCACAGCCACTACAACCAGACCCATCTCGGCCTGCGCGTGTTCGGTGGCGACATCAACGTCGCGACCAACGCCGACGGCACGATGCGCACCGTGTTCGGCAACCGCATCGACGGCCTGGCCGCCGACGTCCCGAACGCCCGCTTCAAGCTCAGCGCCGAGCGCGCCGTCGCGATCGCGACCGATGCCGCCTTCGGATCGCGCGCTTCGCTGTTCGCGCTGGACCGCCAGAACGCGGAACAGCTGATCTTCGTCGACGACAACGGCGTGGGCCAGAAGGCCTACCTGGTCGAACTCCGTGGTGACAAGGCCAACGCCGGCGGCGAGCCGCATCGCTGGATGGTGATGGTCGGCGCCGACACCGGCGCGGTCCTGAAGAAGTGGGACGCCATCGCGCACGCCCTCGTCGGCACCGGCCCCGGCGGCAACGCCAAGACCGGCCAGTACGAGTGGGGCTCGGGCGGCATCTACGGCTTCAACGACGTGACCCAGTCGGGCACGACGTGCACGATGAACAACACCAACGTGAAGACGGTGAACCTCAACGGTGGCACCTCCGGCACGACGGCGTTCTCCTACACCTGCCCGCGCAACACCGTGAAGGCCATCAACGGCGCCTACTCGCCGCTGAACGACGCCCACTTCTTCGGCGGCGTCATCCAGAACATGTACAACGCCTACACCGGTGCGAACGCCCTGACCTTCCAGCTGGTCATGCGCACGCACTACAGCTCGTCCTACGAGAACGCGTTCTGGGACGGCAGCACGATGTCCTTCGGCGACGGCGCCTCGACCTTCTACCCGCTGGTCAACGCCGACGTGTCGGGCCATGAGGTCTCGCACGGCTTCACCGAGCAGCACTCGAACCTGACCTACTCCGGCATGTCCGGCGGCATGAACGAGGCCTTCTCCGACATGGGCGGCGAGGCCACCGAGTTCTACTGGAAGGGCAGCAACGACTTCCTCGTCGGCCAGGAGATCTTCAAGGCCTCCTCGGGCGCGCTGCGCTACATGTGCAACCCGACCCAGGATGGTCGCTCGATCGACAACGCGGCGAACTTCACCAGCTCGCTCGACGTGCACTACTCCTCCGGCGTCTACAACAAGGCCTTCTGCACCCTGGCGAAGACCGCCAACTGGGGCACGGTGAAGGCGTTCAAGGTGTTCGCCAAGGCCAACGCCTCGTACTGGACCTCCTCGTCGACCTTCAACGCCGGTGCCTGCGGCGTCGAGTCCGCGGCGACCGACCTCGGCTACACCAAGGCCGACGTCACCGCGGCGTTCACCGCGGTGGGCGTGTCCTGCTCGGGCGGCGGCGGTGGCGGCGGTGGCAGCACCGGCGGCGCGTTGACCAAGGGCGTGACCGTGACCGGCATCAGCCAGCCGACGGCTGGCCAGTCGGTCAACTACACCCTGGCCGTCCCGGCCGGCGCGACCAACCTGGTGTTCACGATGTCGGGTGGCACGGGTGACGCGGACATGTACGTGAAGGCCGGCTCCGCGCCGACCGACACCGTTTACGACTGCCGTCCGTTCGCCTCCGGCAATGCCGAGACCTGCACCATCGCGGCTCCGGTCGCCGGCACCTACTACGTCCGCCTGAAGGCCTACTCGGCGTTCTCCGGCGTGTCGCTGAAGGGTGACTACACGGTCGGCGGCGGTGGCGGCGGTTCCGCCCAGCTCCTGCTGAACCCGGGCTTCGAGTCGGGCGCGGTGAACTGGACCGGCACCGCCGGCGCGATCACCAACAGCACCTCGCGCACCTCGCGCACCGGCAGCTACTACGCGTGGCTGGGCGGCAACGGCACGGCCACCACCGAGTCGCTGACGCAGTCGGTCGCGATCCCGTCGGGCAAGACCTCGGCCACCCTGTCGTTCTACCTGAAGATCGACACCGCCGAGACCACCACCACGACCGCGTACGACAAGCTGACCGTCTCGATCCTGAACTCCTCGGGCACCACCCTGAAGACCTGCGCCACCTACTCCAACCTCAACAAGAGCACGGCGTATGCGCAGAAGACCTGCGATGTCACGGCCTACATCGGCCAGACGGTCCAGGTGAAGTTCAGCGAGACCGAGGACAGCAGCCTGCAGACCTCGTTCGTGATCGACGACACCGCGCTGAACGTCCAGTAAGACGCGCCCGGCGGAATCAAGCCTCCGTCGCACGCCGCTAGACCCTGGAACCCCGGCCACGGCCGGGGTTCCTTTTTGCAAGACGCGAAATCCGTTGGGCGTCCCGGTCGTTCCGGCGACGAGTGCACTGCGCACACGGAATCCACGGTGGCGGCGCCGACGGCGTCGTCCTCTCATCACCCATCCGCGTGATGCAGCCCACTCGTCGGCCCGAGCGCCGGTGCGTGTTCCAAGGCGAACGGCCCCGCGCCGTCCCGCCCGTAGCGAATGAACGGACCGGAATCCTCCGGCCGTCCCACTCACGCAGGTCCGTCCCGCCCGGCCCACGGCCGCGCGACGGCCCTTTCTTGGAGCTGCACGGATGAAAACGCAACTGCTGTTCGCCGCCGGCCTCGCGCTGGCTGGCGTCCTCTCCGCCTCCCACGCCGGCGAGCCCACCCGGAACCACCGCGGCGACGAGCCGCAGAAGAAGGTCTACATCGTCACCTCGGCCAAGACGCACGCCGGCATCAGCGACGTCGTGACGAGTCTCGGCAAGCGCCGCGACAGCCTCGGCACCGACCTCGTCGTCGCCGAACTGCCGGCGAGCCGCCTCTCCGAAATCAGCGACTTCGTCCACCAGCGCGAGCTGCGCTGCGGCGGCTTCTTCGCCTTCGACAGCCGCGAGGATGCCGAGGCCTTCATCGCCTCCGATCGCAGCGCCAAGGCGACTTCGGCGAAGGCGGTCATCGGCTACTCCATCGACAACGGCACGACCGTCAACGGCTGGCTGCCGCAGGTCACCGAGTCCAAGATCTACGCGAGCATCAACCAGCTGGCGTCCTACACCAACCGCTACTACACCAGCGCGACCGGCAAGTCCTCGGCCGAGCAGATCCGCACCAACTGGCAGAACCTGATCGGCAGCCGCACCGACGCGTCGACGGAGTTGTTCACCGCCTGCACCGACTGCTCGACCCAGCCGTCGGTGATCCTCACCATCAATGGCAACGAACTCGCCAGCGAGATCGTCGTGCTCGGCGCGCATCTCGACTCGATCAACGTCAGTTCCAGCGGCAATTCCCAGGTCGCGCCCGGCGCCGACGACGACGCCTCCGGCATCGCGACGCTGACCGAGGTGATCCGGGTGGCGCTCGCCAGTGGCTGGAAGCCGAAGCGCACGATCAAGTTCATGGGCTACGCGGCCGAGGAAGTCGGCCTGCGCGGCTCGAAGGCGATCGCGAACTCGTTCCAGTCCGCCGGCAAGAACGTGGTCGGCGTGCTGCAGCTCGACATGACCAACTACAAGTCCGGCTCGGTGCCGGACATGCAGCTGATCACCGACTACTCGAGCACCGAGCTGAAGACCTTCTTCACCTCGCTGTTCGACACCTACCTGCAGCCGCTCGGCTACACCCGCAGCACCTATACCTGCGGCTACGGCTGCTCCGACCATGCCTCCTGGACCGCCGCGGGTTATCCGGCGGCGATGTTCTTCGAGGCGGGCGACAGCGCGGGCTACAACCCGAAGATCCATTCGGCCAACGACACGCTCGCGAACATGGGCGAGTCGGCGGCGAACAGCGTCAAGTTCGCCAAGTTCGGTCTCGCCTTCCTTGGCGAGGTCGGCAAGACCAATGGTGCCGCGGGCGGGGCGCCGACGGCGAGCTTCAGCGTCGTCACCAGCGGCCTGACCGCGACCTTCACCGACGCCTCGACCGACTCCGACGGCACCATCGCCTCGCGCGCCTGGAACTTCGGCGACAGCAGCAGCTCGACCGTGACCAGCCCGAGCCACACCTACGCGGCCGCCGGAACCTACTCGGTGACGCTCACCGTCACCGACAACTCCGGCAAGACCGGCAGCACCACTAAGTCGGTGACGGTGTCGTCGGGCACCGGCACCGTGCTGACCAAGGGCGTGGCGCTGACCGGGCTCTCGGCGGTGGCCGGCGCGTCGACCGTGTACACGATGACGGTGCCGCCCGGCGCCACCAACCTGTCGTTCACCACCTCGGGCGGCAGCGGCGACGTCGACCTCTACGTGAAGGCCGGCGCGGCGCCGACCGACACCGTCTACGACTGCCGCCCCTACAAGAGCGGCAACGCGGAGACCTGCAGCTTCCCGACCCCGACGGCGGGCGTCTACTACGTTCGGCTCAAGGCCTACTCGGCCTATTCGGGTCTGAGCCTGGTCGGCGACTACCAGACCGGCGGCGGCAGCACCGGCCAGTTCATCAACAACGGCAGCTTCGAATCCGGTGCGGTCAACTGGACCGGCACCAGCGGTGCGATCACCAATGGCACTTCGCGCACGCCGCGCACCGGCTCCTGGTACGCGTGGCTGTCCGGAAACGGCACGACCAGCACCGAAACGCTGCAGCAGACGGTGTCGATCCCGTCCGGTCTCGCCGGAGCGCAGCTGTCGTTCTGGATCAAGATCGACACCGCGGAGACGACAACGACGTCGCAGTACGACAAGCTGACGGTGCAGCTCACCAACACGGCGGGCACGGTGCTGACGACGCTCGGCACGCTGTCCAACCTCAACAAGTCGAGCGGCTACGTGCAGAAGACCTACAACCTGACGTCCTACGTCGGACAGACGGTGGTCGTGAAGTTCACCGGCACCGAGGACAGTTCGCTGCAGACCTCGTTCGTCACCGACGACGTGGTGCTGTCGCCGCTGTGAGCGATGGACCCTCTCCCCCGCCTGCGGGGGAGAGGCTCGGACGAGGGGGAAGGATGAAGGGGCGCGAGGCTTGACCTCCGCCCCCGCCACGACTGAGCAATCCGCAGCGTCCGACGGGAGCGTGCGACGACCCTGCTGCTGTGCGGCCTCGCGAGCGCCGCGCTGCATCCGATCCGCGCCGAATTCAGCTACACGGTGGCGCCGATCCGCTACGCGGCGGACACCGCGACCACCGAGCGGCTCCGCCTACTTCCATCTCGACGCGAAGCAGTACTGGAAGTACACGGGGTACGCCCACACCGGGACGGCAACCCGGCTGCGAAGAAACCGAACCATCCGCGATGAATGACTCACTTTTCATCGGGAAATCCGCGGTGACTCTGCCGCCGCGGATTCCCTAGGCCTTTCCCTTCACCACGGGCATCTCGGCGGCCTTCCAGCTGTCGATGCCGCCGTCCAGCCAGTGCACTTTCTTGAATCCGGCCTTGGCGAGGCGGGTGGCAGCCTGGGCCGAGTTCGTTCCGCTCTTGCAGTAGACGACGATCGGCAGCTCGTGGGCCTTCGCCAGTTCCTTGTTCTCCGGATCGAACGCGGTCATCGGCACGTGGCGCGCACCCGGAACGTGGCCGGCGGCGAATTCGGCCGGGGCGCTGACGTCGACGACGAGAGCCTCCTGGCGGTTGATCAGCTGGGTCAGTTCCGCCGCGCCGATCGCCTTGTAGCCGCGCATCAGTTGGCCGATCTCGTGACTGATCAGCGCGATCAGCAGTGCGACGAACACGCCGACCAGCATGGCGTGGTTGGCGATGAACTCGGGCAGTCGGGACGAGAACACGGGCAGGCCTCGTGGCGCAGGGGGTCGGCGATTATGCCGGCGGCGGCGTCGGGAACCAAGCGCCGACCGGCAGTCGGGGAATGCAGCCGTCCGGAACGAAAGCTTGCGAAATGCTCATCCGCAACCGTTGACGCTGCCCGCGGCGCGCCGGACGATCGCTTCCGTCGACAGGAGGTGGATCGTGATCGTGCGGATGCTGATGCTCGCGGGCTTGCTGTTCGGCGTGGCGGCCCACGCCCAGGACGGGCGCTTCCAGGTCGGACAGCGGGTGCGCCAGCCGAGCACCGGCCGCGACGGTACTGTCGTGCAGATCCAGCCCGAGAAGACCACCGTCCTGGTCCGCTTCGACGATCCGAACGTCGATCGCAAGCCGGAGCGCATTTTCTGGGGCAGCCCGGACCTGGTCCCGAGCGATACGCCGGACCAGGCGCCGTTGTCGATCCGACGGCCCTCCGCGCCCGAGCATTGATGCGGCCCCGACCGCAGGTCGGAGCCGCGCACGATCCTAGGTCACCTTGCCGCCGAGCAGGCGCGCCGGCAGCGTCAGCACGGCGTGCAGCAGCTCGAACACCGCGTCGACGGTGATCCCGATCAGCCGGAACGGCAGCGACACCAGCCACACCAGCGGGTACAGGATCAGCGCCAGCACCGCGAGCGGCCAGCACAGCACGAACAGGATCAGCCAGAGCAGGAATTTCATCGTCGGGGCCCTCGGCCGGAACAGCCGGCAGGAACTAGATGGTGACGGTCCGGGGTGAATAAAGGGTGACTTGTGGGCAGGGCGCGCCTCGGCGCGCCGGCCGTACCGCGATCGACGGCGCAGGGCCCGGTGCAGCCGACAACCGTGCGCGCCCCTCCTCGGCCTTCTGCCCCTAGAATCCGCCCCGCCATGATCACCCTGTCCAGCGTCACCCTCTCCCGCGGCCCGCGCACCCTGCTCGAAAACGTCAATGCCACCCTGTTCGCCGGCTGGCGGGTCGGCGTGGTGGGGCGCAACGGCACCGGCAAGTCCAGCCTGTTCGCTCTGCTCCTCGGCGAGTTCGGGCCGGATCGTGGCGACGTGTTCGTGCCGAAGAACCTGGAGATCGCCAGCGTGGCGCAGGAGGTCGAGCCGAGTCCGAAGTCGGCGCTCGACTTCGTGCTCGACGGCGACGTCGAGCTGCGCCGGACCGAGGCGGCCCTGGTCGAGGCCGAGATCACCCACGACGCCCACCAGATCGCCGCGCTGCACGAACGCCTGTACGCGATCGACGGCTATGCCGCGGCGGCGCGCGCCGCGCGCCTGCTGCATGGGCTCGGCTTCTCGCCGGAACAGCACGAGCAGCCGGTGGCGAGCTTTTCCGGCGGCTGGCGGATGCGCCTCAACCTCGGCCGCGCGCTGATGTGCCGCTCCAACCTGTTGCTGCTCGACGAGCCGACCAACCACCTCGACCTCGACGCGGTGCTGTGGCTGCAGGAATGGCTGCGCGCCTACGAGGGCACGATGCTGGTGATCTCGCACGACCGCGAGTTCCTCGACGCGGTCACGACCCACACCTTTCACCTGTCGGGCAACACGACGACGCTGTACACCGGCAACTACTCCGAGTTCGAGCGGATGCGCGCCGAACGCCAGGCGCAGCAGACCGCGCTGGCCGCGCAGCAGGCCCGCCAGGTCGCGCACCTGCAGTCCTTCGTCGATCGCTTCCGCGCCAAGGCCAGCAAGGCCCGCCAGGCGCAGTCGCGCATCAAGATGATCGAGCGGATCAAGCTGGTCGCGCCGGCACTGGCCGACAGCGAGTTCTCGTTCAACTTCCCGCCGCCCGCCAAGCTGCCGGCGCCGCTGGTGGCGATGAACGATGCCGCTGTCGGCTACGACACCGAGCGCGGCTACCGGCAGATCCTGGGCGGCATCAAGTTCGCGATCTCCCCCGGCGACCGCGTCGGCCTGCTTGGCCCGAACGGCGCGGGCAAGACCACCTTCATCCGCCTGCTCGCCGGCGAGCTCGGCGCGCGCGACGGCGCGATGACGCGCCACCCCGACCTCAACGTCGGCTACTTCGCCCAGCACCAGCTGGAGCAGCTCGACCCGAAGGCGACGCCGCTCGAGCATTTCCGTCGACTCGACCCGAGCGCGTCGGAGCTGTCGCTGCGCACCATGCTCGGGACCTTCAACTTCCGCGGCGACCGCGTGTTCGAACCGGTCGCGCCATTCTCCGGCGGCGAGAAGGCCCGGCTGGCGCTGGCGCTGGTCGTGTATCGCCGGCCGAACCTGCTCCTGCTCGACGAGCCGACCAACCACCTCGACCTCGACATGCGCCAGGCGCTCGAGATGGCGCTGCAGGATTTCGACGGCGCCGTCGTGCTGGTCTCGCACGACCGTCACCTGATCGGCTCGACCTCGGACACGTTGTGGCGCGTCTCCGACGGCGCGGTCGCGCCGTTCGACGGCGACCTCGACGACTACGCGCGCTGGCTGGCGCAACGTGAGCGGCGCCAGGGCAAGGGCGAGCCGGTGGCGAAGCCGGTGATGGTCGAGGCGCCGAAGCCGGCGCCGAGCGCCGAGCAGCGCAAATCCTCGGCCGATCGCCGGCTCCGTGAGAAGCCGCTGCGCGACGAGGTGAAGAAGTCCGAGCGCGAGATGGAGAAGCTGCAGGCGCGACTCGTCGAGCTGGAGAAGGCGCTGGTCGATCCGGCGAACTTCGAGCCGGCGCAGCGCACGAAACTCGCGGCGCTGCAGAAGGAGCAGGCCGAGGGCCGCGCCGCTCTCGCGGTCGTCGAGGAGCGCTGGCTCGCGGCGTCGGCGGAGCTCGAGGCGTTGTAGGCCTGCGGGAAATGCGTGATCGGTCGATCGAGGATTCGGGATGCGCGTCGATCTCCTGTGGGGCAGCTACAACCGGCAGGTTGAACATCCGCTGGCGCAACGCGCCACCGTCGCTCTCGGTCGCGTGCTGGCGGAGCGCGATTTCGGTCCGGCGCTGCGCTGGCTCGGCGTGGTGTTTGTACCGCCGCGGGCCGGCAAGGCGGCGTTGCCGAAGCCGGCCTGGCGCTACCGAGGCAGCCGAGCCGAGCACCTGCTGGTCGCGTTGCCGGCGCCGTCGATCGGCGATCTGGACGACGTCGAGGCGATGCGCCTCTTGATCGCCGCCGTGCCGGACGCGATGGCCCGTGCACTTCCCCTGCTCGATCCGGCGCTGCGCTTCGACCTCACCGCGGCGACGTCCGCAGTCAAGGAATGCCTCGCCGGCAAAGTCGACGCGCTCGGATCGACGCGATCGAAACGCGACCTTTCGCCCCAGCTGATGGCGCACATGGCCGCCGTGACGCGCGGCTTCGACGCGACGCGGCGCGGCTGGGTCCGTCCGTTGACCCATCGGTTGAACAGGGTGCGCATCCACCGGTGTCCCGGCGACGTGCTCGGCCGGGTCGACGAGGATGACGCGCTGGTCGCCGAGCTCCTCACCGGCGCTCTGTCGGGGCGGATCGCGACGCCGGGCTACTCCGAGATCTATGTCAACGTCGGTCCCGATGCCGATCGCCTCCGATTCGAGCGAAGCGCGCTGGAGGACTGGTGCGAGAACGCGTATGCCGTCGTGGACCTCGATGCGCTGAAGCGACTCGACGCCCGACGCCGCCGGCGAAGCGTCCTCGAGTCCTGCCGGCAGGCGCTGGCGGAGCTGGCCCTCGTCGATCACCTGGATGGCCCCGAGATCCTCCGGCTGACGGCCGAACTCGACGCCGAGGACCTGGGGACGGTGTTCGTCTATCGGAGCGAGACGAAGGGGGATCTCACCGTCGAGCTGCGCTATTCCCTGGCCGAGCGCAAGGACCTGCTGCGTCTGCTGCGGCCGGTCTTCCATCTGCACGCGATGGACCGCGCGACGGGGCGCAGCGCCAGCTGGAGCGTGGGCGTGTTCGACCTGTGGGAGCTTGCCCGTCAGATCGGCAGGATCACGATTGGCACGCGCGACATCCGCATCGCGACCCGGCAAGGTTCGAAGGTCACCGAGCATCGCTTTCCGCGCGACGCGTTGCGCGCGTAGGCGAGACCTGCTGGTAGCGGCACGTGCCGCGGTGATGCGCGATCGGAAGCCGCGATCGGGGTCGCCGAATCGAATCGGCACTTCGAAGTTCGCGGGCCCTACACTTCGCGGCGACCGTCCTGTCGGGAGCCGGACATGCTCCGCACCACCCTTGCCGTCGCGGCATGGTCCTGTGGCATGGCCCAAGCCGCCGCCCCGGACCTCACGACCCTCCACGTTCCGCCAGGCTTCAAGATCGCCGTGTTCGCCGACCCGGTGCCGAGCGCGCGGGCGATGGCCCTCGGTGCGCACGGCACCGTCTTCGTCGGCAGTCGCGCCGGAGCGGTCTACGCCATCAGCTACGAGGGCACGCGTGCCGCCCGGGTGCGGACCATCGCCGGGTCTCTCGACGAGCCGATCGGCGTCGCCTTCAAGGACGGCGCCCTGTACGTCAGTGCCACCTCGCGAATCCTGCGCTGGGACGCGATCGAGGCCCACCTCGACGCGCCGCCGAAACCCACCGTGTTCAATGCCGATCTGCCGGGCGAGCGCTGGCACGGCGGCAAGTTCATCGCCTTCGGGCCGGACGGATGGCTGTATGCCAACGTCGGTGCGCCCTGCAACGTCTGCGAGCCGGATGCGCGCCACGGCGCACTGTTCCGCATCGCGCCCGACGGCAAGACGATGGAGCGCGTCGCCCACGGCCTCCGCAATTCGGTGGGGTTCGACTGGAATCCCGCGGACCAGTCGCTGTGGTTCACCGACAACGGACGCGACATGCTCGGCGACGACCTGCCGCCGGACGAGCTGAACCGGGTCGCCTCGAAGGACCCGAGCTTCGGCTTCCCCTATTGCCATGCCGGCGACATCGCCGATCCCGAGTTCGGCAAGCGCCATCCCTGCTCGGACTTCGTCGGCCCGGAAGTCCGCTTCGGTGCCCACGTCGCTCCGCTGGGCATGCGCTTCTACACCGGCACGATGTTTCCGGCCGACTACCGCGGTGACATCTTCGTCGCCCAGCATGGTTCCTGGAACCGTTCGAAGAAGTCCGGCGACCAGGTCGTCCGCGTCCACCTGAAGGACGGCCGCGCGGTCGGTACCGAGCCCTTCGTCACCGGCTGGCTGGTCGACGAGACCTACAGCGGCCGTCCCACCGACGTGCTGGTGATGCCGGATGGCGCGCTGCTGATCGCCGACGACACCGCGGGAGTGATCTACCGCGTCAGCCGGTAGGGCGCGTCCTGAACGTACCCGCCCTCAGCATCCGAGTCGCACCCTACTCGAAGCTGTCATCGAAGATCGGGAACTGGCAGGAGGACTGCAGGTTGTCGTTCGCCATGCAGCCCAGCGCCACGTCATAGGGAGGATCGACGTTGAACAGGGGCAGCCAGGTCGTGCTCGACGTGTCCTGCAGGACCTGACCGCTGATCGTCACCGTGTCACCGTCGGCCAGCCCGGCATCGATCACCACTTCGCCCTGGCCCTGCGCGGTTCCGCAGCTCGACGCGCCGGCGGCACTGCAGGTCCAGTGGTCGATGCCGCCGCCGGCTTCGCTCAGCAGCCGCAGCGAGAAGGGATGGGTCGACGGGGTGCCGCGATAGGTGATGGTGGCCGTGAAGCCGCGCCGGAACACGTCTCCGAACGGCGTTGCTGTGGGCGCGCTGCTCTGGGTGAGTTCGAGCTCGCCGCGCAGCGGCAGGGCGGGGATCGTTCGGACCGCCGTCTGGGTGCTGTCTTCGGTCGCGCTGCCGATCACGCCCGAGCCGTACAGCGAGCCGTCGGCGTAGCGGTCGCGACGGAAGAAGCCGCCGCAATCGTCGTCGATCAGAGACAGCGAGAACTGACAGGCGTACTGCTTGCGGGCGCCAAGATAGTGGCCGTCGGTCGCCTGGAACTCGAGGTCGTAGGCACTCCAGCTGCCGTCGAACGTGCCGCGCACCCGCAGCACGCCATCCGCGCCGAGGTCGGGATTGGAGCTGTAGGTCACGCCGCGCGCGCTGCGGTAGTGGCGCTCGTCGCGCCACACGACATCGCCGGTTGCCGGATCGAGGCGCTGGGTCACGATCGCATTCGCCACGTTGACGGTGTAGCGGCCGGGGTATCCCGAGTAGAGGCCGCCGTCGCTTCCGAGGTACAGCCAACCGTAGGGGACGTAGGTATTCCGCGGGGCGTTGAAGGTCTTCGCCCACAACGGCGCGCCGGTAGCGGCGTCGAGTCGCTCGATCCGGAGCGTGGCGCCGCGTCCGAAGAACTCCGTGTCGGACACCGGGGTCGCCACCAGCACATCGCCGTTCGGGGCGACGATGCTCTGCGCGCTGGAGAAGTACCTCCCTTCGAGATCGTGCGACCAGATCACCTTGCCGTCGGCACCGGAGCGGCGTTCCACTCGGCCGATGGTGATGCCGCCGGAGCTAATACGGCTCTGCACCATCAGGTCGTCGCCGATCGCGGCGATGGCATCGAGCAGGGTCGCCGCACCGAGGTCCAGGGACCACAGCACCGCGCCGTCCTGTCGCGCGTACTTGGCCAGCGTGCGCGACGCGACGCCGAAGGTGAATGGTTTCGGATTGAAGCTGTAGGCGATGACCGGATTGCCGGCGATGTCGTACGTGAGACCCTTGGCGCCGAGGTAGGCATTGCTTCCCGCGGTCAAGCGCTTGCGCCAGAGGCGGGTGCCGGTCGCGACATCGACCTCGTAGAGCTCGAGCGCTTCGGAGCTGTCTGCCACGAACGAATAGGGATAAGCGGCAAACACGCCGAGCGCGCCGCCCGGCGACAGCGCCGCGAAGCGGATCGCCTGCGCCGTCGCCAGCGCGTAGTCCTCGGAAAGCGCCACGGTCCAGTCCGGCGTGCCGTCGGCCGATGCCAGTTTCCGCACGACCACTTCGTTGCGCTCGAGCCCGACCGAGCTTCCGAACAGCAGCACATGGCCGGAGTCCAACACTCGCGTGCTGCCATACACCGGCGAGGGATCGTCGAGGTGGACGCGGCCCAGCTGTCCGCCGGTGTCGGCATCGATGTGGAAGAGATCCTCGCCATCGATCAGGCGGCTGTACGAGCCCTCGTTGGTGATCGCATAGACACCGCCGGCGGCGACGCGCAGGTCGCGAATGGACGAGTTGTCGGCGTCCATCGGATGGTCCCACTGCCAGACCGTGGCGCCGGTTGCCGCGGAGAGTCGACGCAGAAAGGCGCGCTCGTAGCTTGTCGGGCTGTCGGCCGTCGCGGATAGCCCGCTCAGCAGCACGTCACCGCCGGAGAGCAGGCGCGCACGCCCCGCGGACAGCAAGTCCATCGGCTTCGACCAAAGCGGCTGGCCTGTCGACGCGTCCAGAAGGCGTGCGCCGCAGGTGCCGGCCGCGAACACCCGCGAGTTGTCTGCCTCGAGCGCCGTCAGTGGACAGTCGCCGGTGGCCTGCCAGCCGGGCGAGCCGTCCGTCATGGCGTAGCGGCGCAGTTGGGTCGGGCCGGTGCCGATGTCGGGGCGATCGCCGAGCGAGACGAAGTAGGACGAGTCGGACAGTGCATCGGCGTTGATGTAAGGCGTGGTGGCATCGCCGGCGATCCGGGTCGACCAGCGAACGGTTCCGGTTCCCGGCTCGAGCGAGTAGACGTATTCCACCGCACTGAAGTTGCCGTTCGGGCTGAAACGCACGGTCGCCAGTGCGGCGCTGCCGTCGCTGTTGGCCAGCGCAGCCAGGCGATCCAGGCTGGCATTCGGTTCGATCGGCAGCGGCTGGCTGCGGATCCACTGGACCGACAGGTCCGCCGTCGCAACCGCCATCAGGCGCAGGCTCGAATCCGTGCGGGACACGACCAGGATCCGGCTGGCATCGAGCCGGGCAGCGTCTGCGGAGCGGATGTCGATTCGCCGCCGGGCGACGATCTTGCCCTGAGCGTCGAGCTTCACCAGCCCGTCGCCTCCGCTCTCCACGACGATCTGACCGCCATCCGGACAGGCCACCACCGGCCGCCAGCGGAAATCGAAATTGTCGGTTTCCCGCACGTTGGCCTGATTCAGGCGCTGGCCGGTGATCGGAGCGAGGGTGCCGGGGTCGCGGTGCTCCACCAGCAGCGAGGCGTACGAAATGGCCGACAGTGCGATGTCATTGTCCGGCGCGCCGAGCACGAAGCCGGCGTTCCGGACCTCCTGGCGAGTGACGGAGTAGAGCGGCTGGCGCCACTGCGCGGCCGGCGACGCGAAGCTCTGCGAGGCCGCCAACAACAGCAGCGCTCCGGTGCGGAACCCGTGGTTCATGGGCGAAACCAAAGAAATTGATACCCAATGCTCTCACTTTCTCAGGGGCCTGATCGAGCCTTTGCACCGGGTTCCATGCACGTGCACTTGAATGGTCAGGAAAATCCGAACGCGTGCATCGCCAGCGAGCCGAGCTCCCAGTCCTGATGGAGCAGAGTGCCGTCTGCGTCCGCGCCGGCTGCGCCCCACGCAACGAACAGCGGCAGCAGGTGCTCGGGCGTCGGGTGGGCGAGGCGCGGCTGGGGCGCCTGCGCCAGCCAGTCGACCGCGCGACCGGATTCCCCGTCCTGGATCCGCGCCGTCATCCAGTCGGCGAAGTCGCGCGCCCAGTCGGATGGAATCCGCGCATCCGGGGTCTGCCAGGCGAGCCGACCGAGGTTGTGGACGAAGCCGCCGGAGCCGATCAGCAGCACTTCGTCGGACAGCAGCGGCGCCAGGGCTCGACCGAGCGCGAGGTGCCAGGCCGCATCCTGTCGAGGACTCACCGACAGCGGTACCACGGGAACGTCGGCGGCCGGAAACAGGTGCAGCAGCGGCACCCAGACGCCGTGGTCGATGCCGTGGCGCGGATCGATCGCGGCGTCGAAGCCGGCGTCGCGCAGCGTCGCGGCGGTGCGCTCCGCGAGGTCGACGGCACCCGCGGACGGGTAGCGCAGACGGTACAGCGGCTCCGGAAAGCCGCCGAAGTCGTGCACGGTCGGCGGCGCCGGATGCGCGCCGAGAACCGGTGCCGCAGTCGTGTGGTGCGCACTCACGATGACCACGGCCTTGGGCTTCGTCACGCGCTGACCGAGGTCACGGAGGAAGGCGACGGTCGGCGAGTGGTCGAGCGCGAGGGTGGGGGCGCCGTGGGAGAGGAACAGCGTGCGGGGTGTCGACATCGCGATGAAGTTCCGGGTTGAGTGAGGGGCTCAGGGCTCAGGGCTCAGGGCTCAGGGCTCAGGGCTCAGGGCTCAGGGCTCAGGGCGGGCCAAACTTCCTCATTCCCCGTCGTTGCGAGGAGGAGCGCAGCGACGACGAAGCAACCCAGCGCCGTGGCTCTTGATCTGCCGCGACGAAGTGCAGAGTCACCGGGTCGCTTCGCTGCGCTCGCAATGACGTAGTCCGTCGCCGGGGATCAGGCCGAGCGCTGCAGCGCGTACCGCCCACCGCCCAGCGTCGCCTGCACGAAACACACGACGCCGAGGAACAGCGGGTACTCCCAGCCGCCGCCCGGGGCGGAGAATACCCAGCCGTTGCCGGCGTGGGCGAGAATCGCGCCGAAGCTGATCAGGCCGAGCAGCGCGGCGACCGGGCGGACATAGACGCCGGCGATCAGCGCGATGCCGCCGAGGAGTTCGCCGGCGATCACCGGGTAGGCGAGCGCGCCGGGCAGGCCGATCGAGGCGAAGAACGCGACGGTGCCGGGGACGGTGAAGACGACGATCTTCAACAGGCTGTGGGCGATGAAGAGGACGCCGAGGGCGATGCGGAGGCCGAGGCTGGCCTGGTCGAGACGGTTGTTCATGGGGTGCTCCCTAAGGTGCGGCGGGATGCCGTGGCGAGCAATCTAGGCGCTGCCGATTCGCAATAGAATCCGCAAAAGTCGCAACTTCCATTTGCAAATATGCAAATCAACGATTTCGACTGGAACGACCTCCGCGACATCCTCGCGATCGCGCGTGCCGGCAGCCTCGCCGGTGGCGCGCGATCACTCGGCGTCAACCACTCGACGCTGTTCCGCCGGCTCAACGCCTGCGAGGCGCGGCTCGGCGTCCGGGTGTTCGATCGTCGCGCGGACGGCTATGTGCTGACCCGCGCCGGCGAGGCGATCCGCGCGCACGCCGAGGTCGCCGAGAACGCGGTGCAGGAGCTGGCGCGGCAGGTCGCCGGGCGCGACTTCCGCCTCGCCGGCGAGCTGCGTCTCACCACCGCGCCGAGCCTCGCGACCGACTACGTCGCTCCGCTGCTGCCGGCGTTCCGCAAGCGCTATCCCGACATCCGGGTCGAGCTCGCGGTCGGCGACCACGACTACGACCTCGCCCGCCGCGAGGCCGACCTCGCGCTGCGGGCGACCCGTCAGCCGCCGCCCTATCTCGTCGGCCGCCGCCTCGCCGACCTGCCGTGGTTCGCGTTCGCCGCGCCGTCCTACCTGCGCCGCCGCGGGACGCCCGCTTCCGTCGACGACCTCGACGGCCACGACCTGATCGGTGCCGACCGCAGTTTCCAGCGGGTCGCGATCTTCGAGTGGCTGCAGCGCCGCTACGAGGACGCGCGTGTCGTCGCGCGCAGCAACGACCTCAACACGATGGCGGCGCTGGCCGAGGCCGGGCTCGGCGTCGCGCTGCTACCGGTCGATCAGCACAGCCGGAAGCTCCGCCGCCTGTTCCGGCTGGACGCGCGCTTCACCGCGGGCCTGTGGTTGCTGACTCATCCGGATCTCCGCCACACGGCGCGGGTGCGGGCGCTGTCGGATTTCCTGGGCGATGCGCTCCGTGACGATGCGCGCTTCCGCGTGTAGGGCGGGCCCTGCCCGCCATTGCCCAAAGGTTCCGCAACGAAGGGCAGTGCCTGCCCTGCGCTAGATGGCCACCTGGGTCCCCAGCTCCACCAGCCGCTTTCCAGGGATTCCGAAGAAGTCCGTTGCCGCCGTCGCGTTGCGCGACATCAGCAGGAAGAGCTTGTCGCGCCATAGCGCCATGCCCTGGTCGTCCTTCGCCGTGAGCGACTCGCGGCTGGCAAAGAAGGTCGTGCGAGCGAGGTCGAAGGCGAGATCCGGCGCCTCGAGCGCGGCCAGCGCGCGCGGCACGTCCGGGTCCTCCATGTAGCCGAAGCGCAGCGTCAGGCGCCAGAAGCCGTGGCCGAGGGCGGTCAGCTGCTCGCGCTCGCCGGCCTCGCAGCGCGGAACGCCGGCAGTCTCGACACTGAGCAGCACATTGCGCTCGTGCAGCACCTTGTTGTGCTCGAGGTTGTTCATCAGGGCGGGCGGCAGGTGGTCGTTGCTGGCCGTCATGAACACCGCGGTGCCGGCGACCCGGACCGGCGGGTCACGCATCAGGCCCTCGATGAAGTGCTCGATCCGGAGGCTGTCGCGGCGCACCTGCAGGCGCACCAGCTCGCGGCCGCGGCGCCAGGTGCGCATCACCACGAAGGCGATGACGCCGAGCGCCAGCGGAAACCACGCGCCGTCGGCGAACTTGACCATGTTCGCGGAAAGAAAGCCGAGGTCGATGCCGACGAAGAGGATGCCGAGCGGCCACAGCAGGCGCGGCGAGACCTGCCAGCGCTCGGCGGCGACCACGATCGTCAGGATCGCGCTGATCAGCATGGTGCCGGTCACCGACACGCCATAGGCGATGCCGAGCGCCGCCGACGACTTGAAGCCGATCACCACCAGCAGCACCGCGACGAACAGCGCCCGGTTCACCCACGGCACGTAGACGTGGGAGATCTCGTCCGAGGAGGTATGCACGATCTTCATCCGCGGCAGGTAGCCGAGCTGGATCGCCTGGCGCACCACCGAGAAGGTGCCGGAGATCACCGCCTGCGACGCGATCACCGCCGCGGCCGTCGCAACCGCCGTCAGCGGCAGCTGCGCCCAGGCCGGAGCCATCAGATAGAAGGGATTGGCGACCGCCGCCGGGTCCGCGAGGATCAGCGCGCCCTGGCCGAAGTAGTTGAGCAGCAGCGCCGGCAGCACCAGCAGGAGCCAGGCCTGGCTGACGGTGCGGCGGCCGAAGTGGCCCATGTCGGCGTACAGCGCCTCGCCGCCGGTGATCGCCAGCACGACGGCGCCGAGCGCCAGCCACGCCGCCACGCCGTGGCGGACGAAGAACGCGACCGCCCAGCTCGGGTCGAGCGCCACCAGCACGCCGGGGTGGCGCAGCAGCTGCGCGACGCCGAGCGCGGCGATCGCGGCGAACCAGACCAGCATGATCGGTCCGAACAGGCGGCCGACACCGGCAACGCCACGGCGCTGGATCGAGAACAGCAGCACCAGCACGACCAGCGAGGTCGGCAGCACGGCGTGCGACAGCGCCGGCGCCGCGACCTCGAGTCCCTCGACCGCCGACAGCACCGAGATCGCCGGTGTCAGCACGCCGTCGCCGAAGAACAGCGCGGTGCCGAAGATGCCGAGGATGCCGGCGATGTAGCCGAGCGGCGCGGCGATCGGCAGGCTGCGCTGCGCCACCGCCATCAGCGCGAGGATGCCGCCCTCGCCGCGGTTGTCGGCGCGCATGATGATGAACACGTACTTGATCGTCACCACCAGGATCAGCGCCCAGAACACCAGCGACAGCACGCCGAGCACGTTGCCGGGATCTGGCGCCAGGCCGTAGGCGGGGCTGAAGGACTGCTGGATGGTGTACAGCGGACTGGTGCCGATGTCGCCGAACACGATGCCGATCGCACCGACCAGCGCCGACCACTTCAGCGGCTCGGCGCCCCGTTCCATTCCTGCTTCGATCGCACTCATCGCCGTTCATGTCACGCCGTCGGTTCGCGGCGCCGGCATTGTGGAGACGCGGGAGCGAGGTCGAAGGTTTCCCGTACCGGTTTTTACGGCGAATTTACGAGGCTTACCGGACGTGCAGCGATGGCGTAATGTGGCCGCGCCGCGCGGCCCGTCGTCCGCGCGCAGAATCGACCCGTGAGCGCCGACCCGACCCCGTCCAAGCTGCTGTCGCGATCGCCGGGAGCGGAGCTCGGGCCACTCGGCGCAAGCCTCGTGGTGGTGCTGGCCGTCGTCGCCGGCATCGCCACCGAGCGCGGCTTCGGCTATGCCGACCAGGCGCTGATCTTCGTCGCGGCGGTGGTCTATGTCGCGCTGCGCGCGCGCACGGCGGTGACGCTGTACGCGGTCGCGCTGTGCTTCCTCTCCTACAACTTCTTCTTCCTGGAGCCGCGCTACACCTTCTACATCGACGCCGGGAAGGGCATCGCCACGGTTGGCCTGTTCCTGCTGCTGGCGCTCGCGGTGAGCCGTCTCGCCAACCGTCTGACCGAACAGCTGCAGGAGCGCCAGTCGGCGCATGCCCGCAGCGCCGCGCTGCAGGAGCTGTCCGCGCGACTCGCGACCGCGGTCGACCGCGCCGCGGTGCTGGCCGCCGCCGAGAACGGCTTCGAGCGCGAGCTCGCGGCGACCGCGACGCTGCTGCTGCGCGACGCCGACGAGCGCCTGGTCGCCGCCGGCACCCGCGACGCGGTCGACCCGGTCCTGCGGGCGGCGGCCTACGCGTGCCTCGCCTGCCCCCCGGACGACGGCTTCGCGGTCGACCTCGGCGGCGGCCGCCGTTGCGTGCTGCTGACCGCCGGCGAGCGCGCCCTGGGGGTGGTCTGCCTCGACCGCAGCGCAGGCTGGACGACGGCGGCGACGGCGCTGGCGACGGCGATGGCGCAGATCGTGGCGGCGTCGCTGGCGCGGGTCGAGCTGGCGGGCCAGCTCGCCGACACCCGCGTGGTCGCCGAGGCGGAACGGCTGCGCGCGGCGCTGCTGTCCTCGGTCTCGCATGACCTGCGCTCGCCGCTCGCCACCATCATCGGCAGCGCCGAGAACCTGACGCTGTTCGACGCCGACCTCGACCGCGAGGACCGTCGCCAGCTCGCCGGGGACATCGTGCAGCAGGGCCGGCGGCTCGACCGCTACATCCAGAACCTGCTCGATCTCACCCGGCTCGGCAGCGCGCCCGGTCGCATCGTGGGCGAGTGGATCGGGATCGACGACCTGCTGGGTGCGGTGCTGCCAAGGCTGTGGCAGGTGCACCACAAGCGCCGCATCGAGATCGGCTTGCCGGACCCGGTGCCGGCACTGCGGGTGCAACCCGACCTGTTCGAGCAGGCGCTGTTCAACCTCGTCGACAACGCCCTGAAGTTCGATCCGGGCGAGCATCCGCTGGCGGTGAACGTGGGCCGCGACGGCGACGACTGGGCGATCGACGTGCGCGACCGCGGTCCGGGCATCGCTCCGGCCGACCGGCTGCGGGTGTTCGATCCGTTCTTCCGGGCGGAGCAGGGCGACCGCGTGGTCGGCGGCAATGGTCTCGGACTCGCGATCAGCGCGGCGATCGTGCGCGCCCACGGCGGTCGCATCGAGGCCCTGGCGCCGCCCGAGGGCCCCGGCGCGGTGCTGCGCATCCGTCTTCCGTTCGAGGCCGAGCCGACCGTGGAGTGGACCGAATGAGCGAGACCGGCACGGCGACGCTGCTGGTGGTGGACGACGAGGCGCAGATCCGCCGTTTCCTCGGCATCGGACTGCGCGCGCAGGGCTATCGCGTGCTGGAGGCCGGCAGCGGTCGCGATGCGCTGGCGATGGCCGCTGGCGGCGCGAGCGGCATCGATCTCGTACTGCTCGACCTCGGCCTGCCCGACCAAGACGGCCGCGATGTGCTGCGCGAGCTGCGCAGCTTCAGCGCGGTCCCGGTGATCGTGCTGTCGGCGCGTTCCGGGGAACAGGAGAAGGTGACCCTGCTCGACGCCGGTGCCAACGACTACGTGACGAAGCCCTTCGGCATGCAGGAACTGTCGGCGCGGATCCGCTCGCTGCTGCGGCGTCGCGAGGTCGAC
>JBGAPI010000057.1:0-34784 GCA_044221335.1 Ahniellaceae bacterium | reverse complement strand
GAGTGTCGATCGCTGAACGGCGAAGGCCGAGGGCCCAGTGAAGCGAGGTGCTCGCCGTCGGGGCCGTCACGCCGCGATCGCGAGGATGCGGCCGTCGCGATCACGAACCGCGCTCGATCGTCGAACGAGGATTCCGTTCAAAGCACGGAACATGCCCTGCTGCTGACCCACTAGGCCCTGGGCCCTCTCGGAGCGGCACTCGGAAGCGAATCGGCGTCGCCGCGAGCTCGCTCAGCGCGACCCGGATGTCGGCCTCACTGGGCACGTCGATGAGACCCGCGGCGGAGCCTCGGCACCCACCGTTCAGTCCAGGCGCTTCCGGAACCTCAAGGTCGCCAGTGTCAGCATCACCAGGGCGAACAGGCCGAGCGCCCGCAGCTCGCCGGCCATGTCGGTCAATGCGGCGCCGCGCAGCACGATCCCGCGGATCAGGCGGATGAAGTGGGTGAGCGGCAGGATCTCCGCGAAATACTGCGCCGGAACCGGCATCCCGGCGAACGGGAACATGAAGCCCGACAGCAGGATCTGCGGCAGGAAGGTGAAGAACGCCAGCTGCATCGCCTGGAACTGCGTGTTGGCGAAGGTCGAGATGATCACGCCGAGCGACAGGCTGGCGATGATGTAGGACAGCGCGGCGGCGTAGACCTCGAGCAGCGTGCCGCGCACCGGCACGTGGAAGATCAGCACCCCGAGCGACAGCACCACGGTGACCTGGATGAGGCCGATGCCGATGAACGGCACGACCTTGCCGAGGATCAGCTCGAGCGGCCGCACCGGCGTCGTGATCAGCAGCTCGAGATTGCCGCGCTCGCGCTCGCGCACGATCGCGACCGCGGTGAACAGCACCATCGTCATGGTCAGGATCACGCCGATCAGGCCCGGCACGGTGTTGATCGCGGAGCGCCGCTCCGGGTTGTACAGGTTCAGCGACTCGACATTGACGCGCGCCGAGGTGTCGCCGAGCGGCAGCGCGGCGAGCTGGCGCGCGGCCTGCTGGATCACCGGATCGGAGCCGTCGACGACCAGCTGCAGCACCGACTGGTCGTGCTGCGCCAGGCGCTGTTCGTAGTCCGGGGGGATCACGATCGCGACGCTGATCTCGCCGGAACGGAACAGGCTGTCGAGCGGCGCCGGCGTCGGCATCCGGTACACCACGTCGACGACCTGGACCTGCTCCAGCTGCGCCGCCACCGCACGCGACGCGCCGGTGTTGGCCTGATCGACCACCGCGGCCCGCAGGTGGCGCACGTCCATGTTGATCGCGAAGCCGAACAGCAGCAGCTGGATGGTCGGGATACCGATGATCATCGACGCGGTCAGGCGGTCCCGCCGCAGCTGCCGGACCTCCTTGACCACGATGGCGAACAGGCGCTTGATGAAGTCCATGGGCTCGGGCCTCCGATCAACTGGAGTGTGCCAGACCGGTGTGGGGCGGGCACTGCCCGCCATCGCCACGGCGCTTCGTGCCGGCGCGCAGTGCCCGCGCTACGACGATGGCCTCCGCCAGCAAGAGCCCGCCAAGCCGAGCGCTCGACGTCGCCGCCATCGCGGCCTGCGGTAGCGCACGGCGCTACCGCCCATGACGGGCTAGGCGGAACGCGCGATCGCGCGGATGGTGTCCGTCCACAGGAGGACGCCATGCGCGCCATTCGCGAGGAAAGCCGGCTCTGGGTCGACGACGCCCACGCCGGCTGCAATGCCACCGAAGTCGCCCTGGTCGCCCGCCCGACCGATACCGCGGACGTCGTCGCCACCCTCGCGCACGCCGGGCGGAACGCGCTCACCTGCTCGATCGCCGGCGCCCGCCACGCGATGGGCGGCCAGCAATGGCTCGATGGCGGACTGCTGATCGACGCCACCGGGCTGTCCGCCATCGGCGAACTCGATCGCGAGCGCGGTCTCGTCGCCGTCGGTGCCGGAGCGACCTGGCCGGCACTGTGGACCTGGCTGATGCGCGCCCAGGAAGACGATCCGCAGCCGTGGACGATCCGGCAGAAACAGACCGGCGCCGACCCGTTGACGCTGGGCGGCGCACTGGCCGCCAACATCCACGGCCGCGGCCTGACGATGCGACCGTTCGTCGACGACATCGAGGCGTTCGAACTGGTCGATGGCCGCGGCGCGGTCGCCTGGGTCGACCGGTCGAGCGATCCCGAGCGCTTCGCGCTGGCGATCGGCGGCTACGGCCTGTTCGGCGTCGTCACCCGCCTCCGCCTCCGGCTGATGCGGCGCCGCGTGCTCGAGCGCCAGGTGCAGATCGTCCGTGCCGCCCAGGTCGTGGCGACTCTGGAGCACGCCGCCGCCGAGGGTGCGCTGTACGGCGACTTCCAGTTCTCGGTCGACCCGGCGGACGACGACTTCCTCGACCGCGGCGTCCTGTCCTGCTACCTGCCGGTCGCGGACGGCCTGCGGCCCTCGCGCCCACCCCAGCTGCGGCGCCAGGACTTCCACCGGCTGCTCGCGCTCGCGCACAGCGACAAGCGCCGCGCCTTCGCGCTCTACGCCGGCCACTACATGGACACCGATGGCCACCGCTACGAGTCCGACGCGCAGCAGTTCGGCTTCGACCTGTCCGGCTATCACCTGGCGATCGACCGCGAGCGCGGCCATGTCGGCTGCGAGCTGATCATCGAGCTGTCGGTGCCGCGCCCGGCCCTGCCGACCCTGCTCGCACGGGCGGCGACACTGTGCCGGCGCCGCGACATCGAGATCGTCTACGGGACCGTGCGCCTGATCCGCGCCGACCACGAGACCCGCCTGCCCTGGGCCCGCGAACACTTCGCCTGCACCGTGTTCAACCTGCACGTGCGCAAGTCGAAGTCCGGCATGGCCAAGGCGCGGGCCGACCAGCAGGCACTGACCGATATCGCACTCGAACTCGGCGGCGGCTTCTATCTCACCTACGACCGCTACTACTCCCGCCAGCAGCTGCTCCGCGCCTACCCGCGCATGCCCGAGGTGCTCGCGGCGCAGCGGCGCCACGATCCGGACGGCCGCTTCTCGAGCCAGTTCCATCGCCACCTGATCGGACTCGTCGGTTGACCGTGGACGGTGCACCGATGTTCGCGCGCACCGCCGCCGTCATCGCGCTGGCCCGCCTGCGCGATCGGCATGCCGCATCGTCGCCGCGCGACGACGACGTCGCCGACGCCATCACCCGCCGCTTCCTCGCCGCCTGCCCGGCGCCCTGGCCGTGGCTCGCGCGGCACGCCGCGTCGCCCTGGTTCCGCGGGCTGTCCACCGCGGTCGAGGCCTGGCGGATGCCCGGCATCGCCGCGCACTACCGTGCCCGCAAGGCGCTGATCCGGAGCTGGGTCGATGAGGAGATCGCCGGCGGCCTCGAACAGGTGCTGATCCTCGGCGCCGGCGCCGATCCGCTGGGCCAGGACCTGGCGCGCCGCGGCCTCGTCGTCCACGAGTTCGATCATCCGGAGACCTCGACGCGCAAGCGCGCCGCGCTCGGCGACGCCGCGCATCGGCGCCTCGGCCTGCACGCCGCCGACCTGTCTTCGGCCCGGCTCGCCGATCTGCTGGCAGGCGCCGGAATCGACCGTCGCCGCTGGACGATGGTCATCGCCGAGGGGCTCGCGATGTACCTGGAGCCGGAAGTCCTGCGACGACACCTCGCGGACTTCGAGCAGCACTTCACTTCGCGGCGGGTGCTGGTGGCGACAATGCTGGCGCAGGGGCCCGACGGCCGCGTGCTCGCGCGCTGGCGCAGCCGCTGGTTGCGCCGCTGGCTGCAGCGCGGTGGAGAGCCGTTCCGGTGGTCCGCCACTGCCGACGCCGTGCGCACGGAACTGTCGACACGGGGATGGTCGCTGGCCGCGATCGGCGATGTCGACGAGCTGGGCAAGGCGGAGCGCCCCTGCCCCGGCGAACTGATCCTCCGCGCCGAGCGAATGTAGGAGCGGCGCAAGCCGCGGTGCAGGAGCGGCGTGAGCCGCGACCGGCAACACCTCGCACCCGGCGCTCACGCCACTCCCACCCACCCTGACGCCGGATGGAGCCCCCGGTCCCGGACGTCGAACACGGTGTATTGCTCCCACGACCCTGGCCCGGTGCCGCGCACCGCGCCGCCCCTTTGGCTCGCCGAGACGGGCACAGCCACATCGTTTGCTGACCACCGCGGCGCCCCACGAAAGCGCTGGAGGCGCCTACCGTCCGGCGACCTCGACGAGTCCGTGCCGCATCGCCAGATGCACCAGCCCAACCTCCCCCACCAGACCGAGCTTTTCGAACAGCCGGTATTTGTAGGTGGCGACCGTCTTCACGCTGAGATGCAACTGCTCGGCGACCTGCCCGAGGCTGCGGCCATGGGCGAGCATCCGCGCGACTTCGAGCTCGCGCGCCGTCAGCACAGCGAAGGGCGACTCCTGCAGGCGATCGATCCGCATCAGCGCGAGCGTCTCCGCCAGGTCCGGGGGCAGATAGCGCTCGCCGCGCGCCAGCCGGCGCACCGCCGTCAGCAGCTGCTCGGCGGCGCAGGCCTTGCCGATGAAGCCGGCGGCACCGGCGTCGAGCAATCGGCGCGCCGTCGCCGGATCGCTGCTGGCGGTGACGATGAGGCAGCGCGTCTCCGGCTGCTGCCGCTGCAGGCGCACCAGCACTTCCTGGCCGCTGATGTCGGGCAGCAGGAGGTCGACCAGCGCCACCGCCGGGCGCAGCACGCGGGCAACCGATACGCCTTCGACACCGCTGCCGGCCTCGCCGACCACGTCGATGTCGGGAGCGGCGGCGAGGATCGCCCGCAGGCCTTGGCGCACCAGCGCGTGGTCGTCGATCAGCAGCGCGCGGATCATCGGGCGGCTCCGTCCATCCGTGGACGACGCGAGCTTGCACGCGCTCCGGCGCGATGGCTACGGCGTCAAGGGTTCGGTGACGCGCAGGGCGGGCACTGCCCGCCATCGCCCCGACACTTCATACGCCGTGGCGCCTCGCAACGGCGCGCAGTGCGCGCCCTACCCCTTCCGGTTGAGGTAGGCGTAGATCGGGATGCCGGCGAGCACGATGCCGAGGCCCGGCCAGGTATAGGTCGACTTGTAGACGAAGAGATAGCCGGAGATGACCAGCGCGGAGACGATGTACAGCGCCGGCAGCACCGGATAGCCGATCGCCTTGTACGGACGCTCCGCGTCCGGTCGCGAGGCCCGCAGGCGGAAGATGCCGGCGATCGTGAGGATGTAGAAGATCAGCACGACGAAGATCACGTAGTCGAGCAGGTCGCCGTACTTGCCGGACAGGCACAGCACCGAGGTCCACAGGCACTGCGCCCATAGCGCCCAGGCCGGCACCGCGTTGCCGTTCAGTTCGCCGGCCTGGCGGAAGAACAGGCCGTCGCGCGCCATCGTGTAGTAGACGCGAGCACCCGACAGGATGAGGCCGTTGTTGCAGCCGAAGGTGGAGACCATCAGCATCACCGCGATCACCAGCGTCCCGATACCGCCGAAGATCGCCTGCGACGCCGCGACGCCGACCCGGTCGGCCTCGGCATGGGCAATCGCGTCGCCGGACATCACCATCAGATAGACCACGTTGGTCAGCACGTAGATGGTCGACACCAGGCCGGTGCCGATCAGCAGGCTGCGGCCGATGTTCTTCTTCGGGTTCTCGATCTCGCCGGCGATGAAGGTCACCGAGTTCCAGGCGTCGGAGGAGAACAGCGAACCGACCATCGACACCGCGATCGCGGCCATCAGCGGCATCGCGATGCCGGTCTGCGGATCCGGCGCCGGCCCGGCCCACGCGTTCGCCCAGTTGGCGTTCCAGATCTCGGCCTTCGCCGCGAACAGCACGCCGCAGACCAGCAGCACTGCCAGCGAGGCGATCTTGGCGAGCGTGAACGTCGTCTGGATGAGCTTGCCTTCCTTGATCCCGCGCGAGTTCACCCAGGTCAGGAACACCACCATCACGATCGACACGATCTGGCCGGCGGACAGGTGGAAGCTGCCGACCTCGAACAGGATGTTCTTCTCGGACAGCACCGGGAACAGGTAGGCGGCGAACTTGGCGAAGCCGACGCCGACCGCGGCGATGGTGCCGGTCTGGATCACGGCGAAGAAGGCCCAGCCGTAGAGGAATGCGATCAGCCGGTTGTAGGCCTCGCGCAGGTAGACGTACTGGCCCCCGGCATTCGGGAACATCGCCGACAGCTCGCCGTAGGACAGCGCGCCGGTGACGGTCATGGCGCCGGCGATCAGCCACACCACCAGCAGCCATCCGGCCGAGCCGACGGTGCGCAGGATGTCCGCGCTGACGATGAAGATGCCGGAGCCGATCATCGACCCGGCGACCAGCATGGTGCCGTCCAGCAGTCCCATCGCGCGCCGGAACTGGCCACCGTCGTTGTTCGCCATCGCTGTCCCCTCCAGGAAGGCCGCCGATGCTACACAATTGGCGGATCGACAAGGAACGACGATGACGCTCGAACGTCCGGACCTCGCCTACAAGTGCCTCGACATGGTCTACCGCCAGGCGCGCAACGCCTACGCGTCCTCCATCGTCGTCGGGGTGTTCATCGCCGCGCTGTTCTGGTCGCAGGCCGACCACCGGATCATCATCGGCTGGACGCTCGCCTACGGCGCGATGATCGTGCTGCGACACCGTCTGGGCGTCCTGTTCGCTCTGCAGCTGCCGAGCGAGAGCCACTGGAAGCGCTGGCTCGGCTACATGGAGGGCACGGTGCTGGCGTCAGGCCTTCTGTGGGGCGGCTACGGCGCCTATCTCGCGACCGTCGCCGACGCCGACCGGCTCGCCGCGATCGTCATCACGCTCGGCGGCCTGGTGTCCGGCGCGGTGATCGCCTACGGCGTGCAGCGTCGCACCTACCTCGCCTTCGCGCTGCCGGCACTGCTGCCGATCGGGCTGGTGCTGATGGCCACCGGCACCTACGAGCGCATCACGCTCGGCCTGCTGGTGCTGGCCTGGCTGTATTTCGCGACGCTGGTCGCCGACCGCTTCCGCAGCTACGCGATCGAGGCGCTCAACATGCAGTTCGAGAACGCGGGCCTGATGCGCGAAGTGGTCGAGCAGCGCGACAAGGCCGAGGAACTGGCGCAGCAGCTGAAGCGCCTGTCGTCGCTGGACGGCCTCACCGGGATCTCCAATCGCCGCCACTTCGACGAGGAGCTGGGCGCCGCCTGGCAGTCCGCGCTCGAGGAACAGCGCTCGCTGGCCCTCGTGCTGTGCGACGTCGACAGCTTCAAGCTCTACAACGACACCTACGGTCACCAGCAGGGCGACGCCTGCCTGCGCGCGCTCGCCGGCGTGCTCCAGACCCACGCGAAGTCTGTCGGCGCGCTGGCCGCGCGCTTCGGCGGCGAGGAGTTCGTCGTGCTGCTGCCGAAGGGCGACCAGGCGGCCGCGATCGTGCTGGCCGAAGGCGTCCGCGCGGCACTGGCGGCGCTGGCGATGCCGCACTCGAAGTCGGTCGCGGCGCCCTACGTCACCGCCAGCCTCGGCGTGTGCGCCACGGTGCCGACCGCGGAGCAGTCACTGGCGAGCCTGATCGCACGGGCGGACGAGGCGCTGTACGAAGCGAAGCACACCGGCCGCAATCGCGTCGCGGCGCGGGACTTCGCTTCGTAGGGCGGGCATTGCCCGCCTCCGCGAAGCGTTATGTCAGTGTCGTCGGGCGGGTAAAGACCCGCCGGCGTTCGCTCCGTCCTGGCACAAGTTCCGGTCACTTTCGTCCATGCTGTCCACGGCGAACCGACAACTTTCCTCGCGCTGACGGTTTGGCTCGAACTTTCGCGTTGAATTGTTTAACGCTCCTCGCGCCCGACAACGCTACGCACCCGCGCTCAATCAACTCGATAAAATCCTTTGCGTCCGAGAAATAGTTTCTGAAGGCCAAGCGCATTTCATCGCTCGTATCCGCACGAACCAGGACAATGTCTTTTTTCGGATGCTGCCTTTCTAGTTCAAATAGCGCGTCGAGTGCGTCAGTCGCGCTAGCGAAGTAGAAAATTTCAAGTTCACTCGTGCCCGAAAACATTAAAATCGCATTTCTCTTTTCGTTCACAGCTTTATTGGCGGAATTCAACCCCTTAAGCATGCGAAGGAGTCCAATATCCTTGTCGATAGAAAGGAACTCGCTAACAAGATCTCGATCCAGGGTGTCAGGGAATGGACCTTTTGCACCTTCAACGTGTCTCGCCAAAATTTCGCTCGCTAATGCCATGGCTCGTTGATATCGAAGATCTCCTTGTTGAAATTTTGGTTGACTCTCCGTCACGAAACCAATCAATTCGACCGCAGTAGCCCAAGCATGTTGCGCAAGAGTCCGGTACTGAATTTCGACGTAGAGTCCTGCGAATCGCTTGCCAACATCAGAGTTCACGTCGTATTCGTATACGTCGTGGATTCCTCGATACCCTGATGCCTTAGGTTTCGAAATGTAATCGTACTTATCGATTTCGCCCCGCCGCCGATGCTTGAACTTGGCTTTGTGGAAATTTTCCCTGAATTCTCGCAACGAATCGATGTCATCAAATATCAATCTACAACCCGCAACATCATCCATCCTAGCGAGTTCCATCTTGGGGAGCCTCGTCAATTTTCCAAAGATGGTTTTTTGTCGCTTATGTCGTTGAGCGACGGAAATGTTTTTGTGCCGCGTTCTATTGCGAAGTATCGCTTGAAACGTATTGAGCACGGGCCTGTGAGCGGCGCGCCACTCTTCAATCACAAGCAAATCTTCAACAGTCGCAGTATCTGATCTAACGGCAGCGCCAGCCCGATTGACTCTAGTTTTTGAGCCCCCTGGAAATCCGACTTGCACTTTCGTCGTCGCCATCTTGGTGCCTCCGATCAAGGCTAGGCAATTTCCAATGAAATTGAACTCTACCTAGTTGCGCGCCGCCTGCTCCTTAAGGTGCTTCGCCGCCTCGTGCCCCAGCCAGCGCTCGATGATCGCGTGCACCAGGTACACGATCGGCGTGGCCAGCACCGCGACGATGAACTTGTAGACGTAGTTGACCGTGGCGACCGCCAGGAACAGCGAGGTCGACCAGTGCTGCGGCCCGAGGACGAAGGCGATGTAGAGCACCACGAAGCTGTCGATCAGCTGCGAGACCAGCGTCGAGCCGGTGGCGCGGAGCCACAGCTTCTTTTCCCCGGTGACGCGGCGGATGGAATGGAAGATGCCGACGTCGACCAGCTGGCCGATCAGGAAGGCGGCGACGGAGCCGCCGATCGTCCACAGGCCCTGGCCGAAGATCGCCGCGAACGCGGCCTGGTTGTCCGGCACGCCCTGCGCGGCGTTGACGCCGACCCACCACGGCGCCGGCGACAGCCGGATCGACAGGTAGGCGAACAGGAAGGCATAGACGATCAGCACCACGGTCAGCCAGGAAATGAAGCGAACGCCGCGGTGGCCGAAGTACTCGTTGACGATGTCGGTGAGGATGAACACCATCGGCCACAGCAACACGCCGGCGGTGAAGTTCAAGCTCCCGCTCTGTCCGAACAGGTTCCAGTTGAACGGCGCGATGCCGAGGGTCGTCTCCAGCGCGAAGATCTTCACGCCGATGAACTCCGCCATCAGCGCGCTGGCGATGAAGATGCCGGTCAGTACCAGGAACAGGTGGTTGGACTTCTCGTTGTAGTGCATCGTCACTTCCTCTCGGGGAAGTTGCCGAACGCGATGCGCTCGGGGCCGACGGCGCCGCCGGACAGGATGAAGGCCATCGCCTGGTCCATGCTCCAGTCGAGCGGCGTCAGACGCTCCGTCGGAACCACCTCGAGGTAACCGCCGGTGGGATTCGGCGTGGTCGGCACGAACACCGCCGCGACCTCGACGCCGCTGTCGGCGTCGGTGAACACCCGGGTGACGAAGCCGATCGCCTTCACTCCAGGATGCGGGAACTCGATCAGCACGACGCGCTCGCCGCGGCTTTCCTTGTTGCCGACCATCGCCAGCAGCTTCTTCGCGCCGCCGTAGATGCTCTGCACCAGCGGGATGCGCTCGATGAACTGCTCGAACGCCGCAAGCAGGCGCTGCCCGAACACGCGGTTGGCGGCGAGGCCGACGAGGTAGATCAGCACCAGCGTGCAGGCCACCGCGATCGCGTTCTGCACGAAGCTGATCTCGAGCCAGCCGAAGGCCATCGGGAAACTGCTCGACAGCCACTCGGCCAGCGCATGGATCCCGGGCGCGGTCAGGCTGGACAGCAGGCCGAGCACGAAACGGAACACCACCCAGGTCAGCCACAGCGGCAGCAGGGTGATCAGGCCGGTGAGGAAATAGCGCTGGAGATGCAGCTCGAAGCTTTTCGACGGGGACATGCCGGGGGTCGGTGTTGCGGGAGGCAGAGGGTACAGGTTCGGCGTGGGGCGGGCACGGCTTGCTGTCGCGAAGGACGGGCCCTGCCCGCCTCCGCAGCAGCGCCCACGATCACGCGCTTGGCGGGCCCTACGCCGGTGCGAGCAGCAAATCCCATTCCGAGCGGCCGCCGCGCAGCTCACGGGCATCCACCTCGTCCGCCGCCGGGAGCGCGCCTTCTGTCGGGATCGCCACCACCGAAAGCACGCAATCCTCCCGCGGCCGCCACGCCCAGGTTCGATGCGACCGCTGTCCCGGTAGGCGGACGAGACTCGGGCGATCGCCGTCGAAGGTCACGTCGACCTCGCGCAATCCCCCGGGAAACCGCAAGCCCAGCGCCTTCAGTCCCGCCTCCTTGATCGCCCAGCGCAGGAGAAACTTGCGGGCGCGTTCCTCGGCGGACAAGGCCGCCGCCGCGGCGAGTTCCGCGTCGGAGTAGCACCACGACTCCAGTCCGGGAACATCACGAGGCCGCTGCCACTCGAGATCGATGCCGATGCACCAGCCAGGCGGAGCGATGGCGATCGCCGCGTGCCCGCGACTGTGGGTGAGGCTCGCGTGACGTCCCGGACCGAATTCGAACTCGCGGAGCCCCACCGAGGCGAGCAGGACGCGACTTGCAGCGAATTCGCGGCGCTTTTCCTCGCGGACGAAGCCCTTGCGCCAGCGCTCGAGATCGCGCGGCGACAGCTGGTCCGGATCGAACGACAAGGCCGCCTCCGGCCCGGCGAGCACGACGCGCACGGCGGTCATCGGAGGACGCGGCTCAAACGGTCGCCGACAACCCCGGCTGCGCCAGCCCGACGGTGGCGCCGAAGCTCTCGCGCAGCTTTCCGGCGAGCACCTCGCGTGCCGGATCCTCGCCGTGCACCAGCCACACCGGCGGACGGGACTTGAAGTGACCGTACCACTCGAGCAGCCCGGCCTGGTCGGCGTGCGCGGAAAGGCCGCCGACGGTGTGCTTCTGCGCGGCGACGCGAACGCTCTCGCCGAAGATCCGCACCGTCTTCGCGCCGTCGACGATCTGCCGGCCGAGCGTGCCGCCGGCCTGGTAGCCGGCGAACACCACGTGGGTCGACTCGCGCCACAGGTGATGACGCAGATGGTGAACGATGCGACCGCCGTTGCACATGCCGGAACCGGCGATGATCACCTGCCCATGGCGGAGCTCGTTCAGCTTCTGCGAGGCCGCCGGATCGCTGATCAGCGCGAGGTTCGGCATCGAGAACGGGTTGTGGTGGTTGGCGAACGCGGCCTTGGCTTCCTCGTCGAACAGGTCCTTGTAGCGGCCGTAGATACCGGTCACCTTCTCGCCCATCGGGCTGTCCAGCGAGATCTTCCAGCGCTCGAGGCCCCATTCGCGGTAGTGCTGCGACATCCAGTACAGGATCTCCTGGCTGCGGCCCACGGCGAAGGCCGGGATCAGCACGTTGCCGCCGTCGGCGTGGGCCTTCGCGAACACCCGTCCGAGTTCCGCGACGGTCTCCTCGCGCGACCGGTGCAGGCGATCGCCGTAGGTGCTCTCCAGCATCACCAGATGGGCGTCGGTGATGATCGTCGGGTCGCGCAGGATCGGCGCGCCACGGGGGCCGATGTCGGCCGAGAACACCAGCTTGCGCTCCTCGGTGCCGTTGCCGCCCCACAGTTCGACGATCGCCGCGCCAATGATGTGACCGGCATCGGACAAGCGCGCGAACACCCGCGGCAGCAGCTCGAAGCGATGGTCGTAGTCGACCGGGCGCAACTGCCTGAGGACCCGCTCGACATCCTCCTCGTCGTACAGGGGCTGGATCGGCTTCAGCCCGCTGCGAGCGCGCCGGCGGTTCTCGCGCTCGGTATCGGCGCCGGCCAGCCGCGCCGAGTCCATCAGCATCACCCGCGACAGCTCGGCGGTCGCCGGATGGGTGTAGATCGGCCCGCGATAGCCTCGCTTCGACAGCAGGGGCAGCCGCCCGACGTGGTCGATGTGCGCGTGCGACAGCACCATCGCGTCGATCTTGCGGCCATCGAACGCGAACGGCGCGCCGTTCCGGCGATGCTCTTCCCGTCCCCCCTGGATCATCCCGCAGTCGAGCAGGATCTTCTTCTCGCCGACGGTGACGAGGTGGCAGGAACCGGTGACTTCGCCGGCGGCTCCGAAGAATTCGACGTGCATGGCTTGCCTCGCGGGTGAGTTCTGGAAGCGGGACCCAGGGTATAGGGCCCAGCGCTCAGGAAATCAAAACCCCGTCATCGCGAGCGCAGCGAAGCAATCCAGCGCCCCTGCTCTTCGGCGCGCCACAGCCAAGGCAAGAGGCACCGGGTTGCTTCGTCGTCGCTGCGCTCCTCTTCGCCATGACGGGAAACGGGGAATGCCGGCTGGCCAGAGTGCCGAGCCCAAAGCCCGCTCGTCGATCGCCTCGGCTCACGGGCCCACTGATCTTCCGGTGCGCCGGGGCGCCCGCTACGGCAAGTCCTTCCCCTCATCCTCCCGAAACACCAGATCCTTCCCGTCCGGCACCACCACCACGGCCTGCCCCGACTTCGTCAGCGCCGCATTCGCTGCGGCGAGCTGCTTCGCCTGCACCTGCTGCCACGCCGCCAGAGCGGTCTCGAGGTACTTGCCGTACAGGCCGACCGCCTCGATCAGGGGAGCATTGGGCGCCTGGTCGCTGCTCTCGAGGTCGGTGACGAAGCCGGCGACGGTCTCGTCGATGGTCGCCATCGACGGGTGCGCCTCGTCCGGCGACTTCCCGAGCACCGCCAGCGCCTCGCGCGCCGTGCCCAACGCCTTCACCAGCGCTGCGTCCGACGCCACTGCGGGCAGCGCCACGCGCTGCTCCAGCTGCTCGGCCACCGACTTCTGCTGGCTGACCGCCTCCGCCGCCCGAGCGAGGATCACGACGGCCTGGTCGTAGAGCGCACGCAGCCGCTCGAATGCCGGCACCTCGAAGCGCACGCGCGGATCGTCGCGCAGCGCGAAGGCCTTGAGCTCCTTCCAGGCGCCGCCGTCGGTCGCCAGCACGACGGAATAGCCTCCGGGCGGCTGCAGCAGTCCCTCCGGCAGCAGCGGCGTGTCCTCGCCGTCGATCGCGGCGATCGAATAGTTGTAGCCGGCCGCGCGCGGCCGCGCACTGCGCAGGTCCCAGACGAAGCGATGGAAGCCGGCCTTGGCCGACAGCGGCGCCGGCGGATGGACGTAGCGGTCGTTGAAGTACTGCTCGGACGGCAGCTTCGGGACGACATCGGCGGAGGAGAATCGACGCACGACATTGCCCTTGGCATCGCGGACTTCGAGCGTCAGCGCCGTCGTCAGGTCCTTCGCGAGGTAGTAGTCGACGATCGCGCCGCTCGGTGGATTGCGCCCGGCCGGCTCCTCCGGCGGCAGCGGCGTGTCGCGATTGTTGTTGCGACGCAGGCGCCAGACGTCCGCCGGCTGGAACAGCTTGATCGCCGGGTGGAACAGCTCCATCGACGCCGCGCCGCTGATCGCCGCGAGTTCCCGCAGCGGGGCGATGTCGGTGAGCACCCAGATCGCCCGACCCTGCGTGCCCGCGATGAGGTCATCGCCATGCACGCGCAGGTCGCGCACCCAAGCCGTCGGCAGGTTGTTCTGCAGGGGCTGCCAGTGCGCGCCGTCGTCGAGCGACACGTGGACTCCGTACTGGCCGCCGGCGTACAGCAGGCCCGGCTGCACCGGATCGACGCGGACCACATCGATGAACTCGTCCTTCGGCAGCCCCTCGGTGATCAGGCTCCAGGTCGCGCCGTAGTCGTGGGTCTTGTAGATCCGTGGCGAGAAATCGTCGACGCGCTGGCGATCGACGGCGATGTAGGCCACACCGTCCTCCTGCGCCGACAGGTCCACGCTCGCCACCTTGCCCCAGTCCGGCAGGCCCTTCGGCGTCACGTTGTTCCAGTGCGCACCGCCGTCGCGGGTCATCTGCACGACGCCGTCGTCCGTGCCGACCCAGACTTCGTCCGGGTTCCGCGGCGACGGCGCGATCGCGAAGATCACGCCGAAGCCGCATTCCTTCGCGGCCTTGCGGTCGAGATCCGCCTCGCAGGCCTTGCCTTCGCGGGTCTTGCCGGACAGGTCCGGGCTGATCACCTGCCAGGTCGCGCCCTTGTCGTTGGAGCGGAACAGCACCTGCGCCCCCTGGTACAGCGAGAACGGCGGCTTTTTCGACACGGCGATCGGGGTGATCCAGGTATAGCGGTACTTCACCGTGTTGCCGCGCTTGCCGTAGGTGCCCACCGGCCAGGGCGTGATGTTGGCGACCTCGCCGGTGGCCGCGTTCCAGCGCGACAGCCGGCCGCCGAGGCCGGAGCCGTAGACGATGTTCGGATCCTCGGGATCGGGGATGTCGTCGTCGCGCTCGTCGGCGCCGACCGGGTGCCAGTCGCGGAAGCTGATCTGCCCGTAGTCCGAGCGCGAGGCGATGCCGATCGAGCCGTTGTCCTGCTGGCCGGCGTAGATCCAGTAGGGAACCCGGTCATCGGTGGCGATGTGGTAGACCTGTCCGGTGGGCTGGTTGTACCAGCTCGACCAGGTGGCACCGCCGTTGACGCTGACCGCCGTGCCCTGGTCGGAGGACGCGATCATCCGGTTCGGATCGCGAGGACTGATCCAGAGGTGGTGATAGTCGTCGCCGCCCGGCGAACCGCGCGGGATGGTGAGCGTCTTGCCGCCATCGGTGCTCTTGCGCTGCGAGCGGTCCATCACGTACAGCACATCGGGATTGTCCGGCGCGACCGTCAGGCGCGCCGTGTACCAGCCGCCGAGGCCCTTGTCGGGATTGACGTAGAGCCAGTGCGCCCCGGCGTCGTCCGAGCGGTAGAGGCCGCCGGCGGTCTCGGAGTCGACCTGGGCGTAGATGCGCAGGCGCCCCTTCACCCGGGTCGTCGCCACCGCGATGCGGCCGAGATCGCCCTTCGGCCAGCCTTCCCCGCCAAGCCTCTGCCAGTGGATGCCATCATCGTTGGAGATGTACAGCGCGCTGCCGGGCCCGGTGATCGGCTTGAAGTAGGACATCCACGGATAGACCCGGGCCTGCCAGGCCGAGGCGATCAGCACGCTCGGCGCTTCCGGATCGCTGGCGATGTCGACGATGCCGGTGTCGGCATTGATCGCGAGGGTATGGGTCCAGGTCTTGCCGGCGTCGGTGCTGCGGTACACGCCGCGCTCGGGATTCGGACCGAAGACATGGCCGAGCGCGCCGACCACGACGATGTCGGGATTGCGCGGATCGACGTAGATCGCGCCGATGTGGCGGGTCGCCTCGAGGCCGATGGACTGCCAGGTCGCTCCGCCGTCGTCGCTGCGGTACATGCCGTTGCCGGCAGCGATGTCGTAGCGCGGTTCCGGTTGCCCGCTGCCGACATAGATCCGGTCGGGCTTCGTGGGCGCCAGCGCTATCGCGCCGACCGAGGTCAGATGCACCTTGTCGGTCAGCGGCTGCCAGGTCCGGCCGGAATCGTTCGTCGACCAGACGCCGCCGCCGGCGGTGCCCATGACGTAGTAGTCCGACCGCGCGGGATCGCCGACCGCCATCGTTCCCCAGCCCGCGCGGTGGGGACCGACGAGGCGCCATTCCATGCCCGCGATCGTCGACGCCCGGTAGTCCGGAACGGGGTCGCTGGCGCGGGAACTCGGGGATGCCATCGCCGCGAGGGCGGTGGCGACCAGGATCGCTAGGCGGGTGGCGGTCGATGCGCTCATCGGCGATGGTCCCTACGGTGGAATGAGGCCGCGATTGTAGGTCGTGGCCCCGGCCACGGGGTGGCCAGCCGCGTCCGGGCGATCCGTCACGCCTTCGAGCCCTCATTGCGAGCGCAGCGAAGCAGTCCCGAGCCCTTTCACTGGCGCTGTCGCCGCGAGCGGCAACGGCGCCGGTTGGCTTCGCGGCGCTCGCACTGACGGATCGGACGATCGGACGCGGGCTGCGATTCTTGCGCCAACCTGCAGCCATGCCGTAGCGTCGCGGCTCGCCTTCGGAGGTCCAGCTGTGACGAGTCGCATTGTTCCGTTCAAGCAGGTCGACGTCTTCACCAGCCGCCCCTACCAGGGCAACCCGGTCGCCGTGGTGCTGGACGGCGATGGACTGTCGGCCGCACAGATGCAGCGGATCGCCGCCTGGACCAATTTGTCCGAGACCACCTTCGTGCTGCCGCCGACCCAGCCCGGCGCCGACTATCGCGTGCGCATCTTCACGCCCCGCCAGGAACTGCCGTTCGCCGGCCACCCCAGCGTCGGCACCGCCCACGCCGTCCTGGAATCCGGCTTCGCGCGCCAGCACGACCATCAGCTGACCATGGAGTGCGCCGCCGGCGTGCTGACCATCGCCATCGACGGCGAAGGTGCCGAGCGCAAGCTCTTCGTCACCGCGCCCGAGGCGCGCTTCGAGGATGCCGAGCTCACCCTGGCGGTGGGTCTCGCCAAGGCCTTCGGCGTCACCATCGAATCCAATCCCGCGCCGCGCGCGGTCAACGTGGGCCCGACCTGGATCGTCGTCGACCTGGTCACCGCCGACCGGGTCCGGGGACTCAAGCCCGACATGGCGCAGCTGAAGGCCCTGTCGATCGACTATGACGCCACCGGCATCACCGTGTTCGGCCGTACCGGCGACGACACCCCGCGCTATGTCGTGCGTTCCTTCGTCCCGGCGGACGGCATCGACGAGGATCCGGTGTGCGGCAGCGGCAACGTCGCCGTCGCTGCCTTCCTGCGCGACAACGACCTGCTCGACGCGCCCAACTACGCCGCCAGCCAGGGCCGCGAAGTCGGCCGCGACGGCATCGTCCAGATCCGTACGCACGACGACGGCCGGATCGAGGTGGGTGGAGCAGCGGTGACATGCATCGACGGGGCGGTGCGGCTCGAGCTCTGAGAAGCAGGCCCCTGGCCTGGACGTGGCCGCCACGGCCAACCGATAGCGCCGGTCTCACCGCGCGTTGCGCACTCGCCACACGTCGCGGGTCCGCAGTCGGCGAACGTGGAGCGGGACCTGTCGCCGCCTCCCTCGGCGCGCGCCGATGTTCAGCGTCCGGTCGCCGTGCGCCGGGCCCGGCCCCGCGCCTTCCCGAATTTCGCGCAGCACCTTGACCCGGGACGGCAACGGGCGGATGGTAGGGGCGAGCCGCGCGACCCCCTCGTTCCTGCTCGCCGCGCGGACTCCCAACACCGGTCGAACCGGGACGAGTCACGCACCGAACGGGAGGATGCGCAATGCCCAACTACACCACGGACCAGATCCGCAACGTCGCACTCGTAGGCCACGCCGCTGCCGGCAAGACCACCCTGTTCGAAGCCCTGCTGCATGCCGGCGGCACCCTCAACCAGCAGGGCACGGTCGAGCGCGGCACCACCCTGTCGGACACCGATCCGATGGAGAAGCAGCGGCAGCACTCGATCACCTCGTCGATCGCCGCGATCGACCACGGCGGCATCCACGTCAATCTCATCGACACCCCCGGCTTTCCTGACTTCCGCGGCAGCACGCTGTCGGCGCTGGCGGCAGTCGAGACCTGCGCGGTGGTCGTCAACGGCCATTCCGGCATCGAGCACAGCACGCTCCGGATGATGGAGTACGCCAAGGCGCGTCGGCTGTGCCGCATCCTCGTCGTCAACAAGATCGACGGCAGCAACTGCCGCAAGCTGGTCGAGCAGTTGCGCGAAGCCTTCGGCCCCGAATGCCTGCCGATCAACCTGCCGGCCAACGACGCCAAGTCGGTGGTCGACTGCTTCTTCAAGCCCACCGGCATCTCCGACCTCGGCCCGGTGGACGCCGCGCACCAGCGGATCATCGATCAGGTCGTCGAGATCAACGAAGAGGTGATGGGCAAGTATCTCGAGGAAGGCGAGCAGGGCCTGTCCGGCCAGCAGCTGCACGACGCCTTCGAGCAGTGCCTGCGCGAGGGGCACCTGGTTCCGATCTGCTTCGTTTCCGCCCGCACCGGTGCCGGCGTGAAGGAGCTCCTCGACCTGTTCGAGCGCCTGATGCCCTCCCCCAACGAGGCCAACCCGCCCGAGTTCATCAAGGGCCGCGGCCCCGACGCCGAGCCGATCGCGACCAGCAATGCGCCGAACAAGCACGTGATCGCCGACGTCTTCAAGATCATCAACGATCCCTTCGTCGGAAAGGTCTCGGTGTTCCGGGTCTACCAGGGCACCGTGAAGAAGGACACCCAGTTGTTCATCGACGACGGCAGCAAGCCGTTCAAGGTCGGCCACCTGTTCAAGATGAAGGGCAAGGAGCACACCGAGGTCGAGGACGCGATCCCCGGCGACATCGCCGCGGTCGCGAAGATCGACGAGGTCCACTTCGACGCGATCCTGCACGACAGCCACGACGAGGACCACATCCACCTGAAGCCGCTCGACTTCCCCCTGCCGATGTTCGGCCTCGCGATCGAGCCGGCACACAAGGGCCAGGAGCAGAAGCTGGCGACGGCGCTGCACAAGTTCTGCGAAGAGGATCCCTGCTTCCGGGTCGAGCACAACAAGGAGCTGAACGAGATGGTGGTGCGCGGCCTGTCCGAGCTGCACCTGAAGCTGACGCTCGAACGGATGAAGGAGCGCTACAGCGTGGAAGTGGTCTCGCGCCCGCCGCGGATCGCCTATCGCGAAACGGTGAGCTCGAAGGCCGACGGCCATCACCGCCACAAGAAGCAGACCGGCGGCGCCGGCCAGTTCGGCGAGGTGTTCCTCCGGATCGAGCCGCTGCCACGCGGCACCGGATTCGAGTTCGTCGACGAGGTCAAGGGCGCGACCATCCCCAACCAGTTCATCCCGGCGGTCGAAAAGGGCGTGCGGATGGTGCTCGAGCACGGCGCGGTCGCCGGCTACCAGTTGCAGGATGTCCGCGTGATCGTCTACGACGGCAAGCACCACCCGGTCGACTCCAAGGAAGTCGCCTTCATCACCGCCGGCAAGAAGGCCTTCCTCGATGCGATCGCCAAGGCCCGGCCGATCCTGCTGGAGCCGATCGTCAACCTCGACGTGGAGGTGCCGGAGAACTCGATGGGCGACGTCACCGGCCGGCTGTCGACCAAGCGCGCCCGGATCAACGGCACCGACTCGCTGCGCGGCGGCGAACTGGTCATCAAGGCTCAGGTCCCGCTCGCCGAGATCCGCGACTACTCCAACGAGCTCAAAGCCCAGACCGGCGGCCAGGGCCGCTATTCGATGGAGTTCTCGCACTACGAAGTGGTGCCGCCGCAGGTACAGAAGCAGCTGACCGAGGCATGGAAGCCGAAGGTTGAGGAGGATTGACTTGGGGTCGAGGGATTCGGGCTGAGGATTGAGGGCCGGGGGCGGAGGGTTCAAGGAATCCTCCCTCATTGCGAGGAGGAGCGCAGCTCCGACGAAGCAAGCCAGCGCCGTCGCTCTTGCTCTGACGACTCGCAAAGCAAGTCGCTGCGCTCGCAATGACGGCCACCTCCGTCATTGCGAGGAGGAGCGCAGCGACGACGAAGCAAGCCAGCGCCGTTGCTCTTGCTCTGACGACTCGCAAAGCAAATCACTGGATTGCTTCGCTGCGCTCGCAATGACGGGGCCGGTGAACCCCACCGGCGTCGAATCCCGTGAATTGATCACTACCGCGTAAGGAGATGTCCTCCAGTGAACGATCCCGCCCCCAACCCGCCCCCGCCGACCTGGACCCGTATCGTCCTGACCCTGCTCGCCATCGCGATCACCAGCAACGTCATCCTCGGCCTGCTGCGCGCCTACGGCGGCCTCGACTGGATCCAGCCCAACGTCGGCTCCGGTGCGATCGTCGGCGTCTTCGCCGCCGCCCTGATCGCGCAGCGGAACAAGGCCGCCGGCAAGTCGTAGGGCGCGCACCGCGCGCCATTGCCGCAACACCTCGCGCTGGCGGACGCTGCCCGCCCAACCCGCGCCGTTGCGGGAGCAACACCGTCTTCCAAGTCCGGGTCAGTCGAGCCCCGGCAGGCGGCGTCAGGGTTGATGGAGGCGGCGGAGGCCGCGACTGTGGTGCCGGATCGGTGTGACGCATTGCGCCCCGTGCGAGGTGTTTGGCGAGTGCAGGCAATTCCTGCCCTACGCGTCCGCGTCGTCGATCGGAAGCCCGCTGAGCTCATCGATCTTCGGACGAGCGCGCTAGCTCGCCCCAGCGCAGGCCGCAGCGCTGGCCGCCCGCTCGGCCTCCCCGTCGTAGATCACCGCCCACCCGAAGGCGGCCGCCAGTGCCCGGCTCGATTCGTCCTGGCGCACACCCAGCATGCCAGCGACGAAGCGCAACTCGTGCTCCACGCCGGTCAGGCCATCGCGGACGAGCACCGGCGCGGAGACGATGCTTCCGGGGATCTGCCCGATCGACGGTCCATCGGCGTCGACCCTCCGAACCGGCACGTCACCGCGATTCTCGAAGCGCTCGAATTCCTGCTGCCAGCGATCGAGATACGGATTGGGAACGAGCATCTCGCCCTGTTCTCCACAGCTCTAGAGATACGGGAACAAGGTCAGCAAGCAGCCGGTCATCAATGACGGACCGGAGTCGCTCGCGTAGCGGAAGCACGACTTCCAGAAGTCCGCCGAGGGCCGCCCCGCGGCACTTTCCGCGATCTGGAGGACGATCGGATGCAAGGCAGCGACCTAGGCCTCGAGCCCGAACGGCGCCAAACCGACGAGACGCTCCGCGACCTGGCGCCAATCCGCCTCGGTGCCGTGCAGATGAACTTCCGGGATGCCGCAGCCGACGAGCATCTCGGATTCGACGTAGCCCTGGAACCCGTCCATCAGCGCGACGTCGAACGCCGCGCCATGCAGATCGAGGGGGTCGAGAAGCGCGCGGCGATCCGGACGCGCACGGGACCGACCTGCGCGCCGATCTGCTCCGAGAACGCCGCGAAGACCTCGAGCCATGGGTTCGGCTGTCCGAGGCGAAAGTCCTCCCGCGGGACGCGGAGCTTCCGCTTTCCCGCGTGCTCGACGAACCGCGCACGGAGGGCCTCGGCGATCTCGCGGACGTGAATCGCGAAGCCCTGCGCAACGCAGAACCAGACGTCGTCCGGCCGGATCAGCAGCGGGTGGTGATCGTAGAAGGCGTCGTGTGCCGCGACCGCGAACGCATTGCGAATATCACAGCGGACCAGACGCCCTGGCACGATGCCCCAGGCCTCGACCGGGCGATCGAGCAGTGCAGCGACGGACTCGCGCGCGGCCAGCTCGACGGCGAATTCACCGAGAGTGACTGGGCTGATGGGAATCGTGATCACCGCTGCGGACGTCGGCCGGGGCAAAGCTCGAGAGCCGAGATTCCCGGGGCGCCGCAGCGGCTAGGCGGGTTCCCGCGGCTCGCCGGCCCGCCCTGTCGCGAACGTCGACGCCAGCGCGACATGACGATCCGCCTCGCGCAGGCGGGCAGTGCCCGCCCTACAATTCACGGATGGACTCCCAGCCCTTGCGCTTCACCAACCTGATCGATGGCCGCCTCTCTCCACCGGCGAGCGGTCGCTGGCTGCCGGTGTACGAGCCGGCGATCGGCGCGCCCTATGCCGAGGTCGCCGACAGCCAGGCGGAGGACGTCGCGCGTGCCGTCGACGCGGCGCATCGGGCGTTCCGGTCGTGGTCCGCGACGCCGGCGATCCAGCGCTCGCGGCTCCTGCTCACCCTGGCCCGCCTGCTCGAGATCGCGTCCGAGGACCTGGCCGCGGCAGAGTCGCGCAACAGCGGCAAGCCGATCGCGGTGGCGAAGTCGGTCGACATCCCGCGCTCGGTGATGAACTTCCGCTTCTTCGCCGGCGCGGCCTCGCAGTTCGCGTCGGAGTCGCACGCGATGGAGGACCAGGGCTTCAACTACACGCTGCGCCAGCCGGTTGGACCGGTGGCCTGCATCTCGCCGTGGAACCTGCCGCTGTACCTGCTGACCTGGAAACTGGCCCCCGCCCTGGCCGCCGGCAACACGGTCGTCGCCAAGCCCTCCGAAGTCACGCCGCACACGGCATGGCTGCTGTCGCGCTGCGCGATCGAGGCGGGCTTCCCGCCCGGCGTGCTCAACATCGTGCAGGGACTCGGTGGCAGCGTCGGCCGGCCGCTGGTGATCCACGACCAGATCAAGGCGGTGTCGTTCACCGGCAGCACGAAGACCGGAGCCACCATCGCCGCAGCGGCCGCGCCGCACTTCAAGAAGCTGTCGCTGGAACTGGGCGGCAAGAATCCGTTCATCGTGTTCGACGATGCCGACTTCGACGCCGCCGTGGACACCGCGGTGCGCGCGGCCTTCTCGAACCAGGGCCAGATCTGCCTGTGCGGGTCGCGGCTGCTGATCCAGCGCGGTCTCTACGAGCGGTTCCGCGATGCCTTCGTCGCGAAGGTGAGAAAGCTCCGGGTCGGCGATCCGTCCAGTGCCGATACCGAGATCGGCGCGCTGGTGTCGCGCGAGCACTTCGAGAAGGTGCAGTCCTACATCGACCTCGCGCGCAACGAAGGCGGCCGTCTGCTCACCGGCGGCAAGGGCTTCGACCTCGGTGGCCGCTGCCGCAATGGCTGGTTCCTCGAACCGACCGTGTTCGAGGGACTGCCGCAGGCCTGCCGCACCAATACGGAGGAGATCTTCGGACCCGTGGTGAGCCTGATCCCGTTCGATGATTTCGACGACGCGGTGGCGATGGCCAATGCGGTGCCCTACGGCCTCGCGGCGACGGTGTTCACCAGCAACCTCAACACCGCGCACCGTGCCGCGCAGCTGATCGAATCCGGCATCGTCTGGATCAACTGCTGGATGCTGCGCGACCTGCGCACGCCGTTCGGCGGAGTGAAGCAATCCGGCCTGGGCCGGGAGGGCGGGATGGAAGCGATGCGCTTCTTCACCGAGCCGAAGAACGTCTGCGTTTTCCTGGGAAACTGACATGCTCAAGGTGTCGGACTTGCTGGCCAACAACCGGCTGTGGTCGGAGCGCATGCGTGCCGACGATCCGGAATTCTTCGAGAAGCTGTCGCGCCAACAGGCACCGAAATTCCTGTGGATCGGCTGCTCCGATTCGCGGGTGCCGGCCAACCAGATCGTCGGCCTGGCACCGGGCGAGATCTTCGTCCACCGCAACGTCGCCAACGTGGTGGTGCACGCCGACCTCAACTGCCTGTCGGTGCTGCAGTTCGCGATCGACGTGCTGAAGGTCGAGCACGTGATCGTCTGCGGGCACTACGGCTGCGGCGGCGTCAACGCGGCGCTCGCCGGCCAGCGCCACGGCCTGGTCGACAACTGGCTGCGCCACGTCGGCGACATCGCGATCAAGCACCGCGAGCTGCTCGACGCCGCCGGCACCTACTCGCTGCGCCACGGGCGCCTGTGCGAGCTCAACGTGATCGAGCAGGCGATGAACGTCTGCCAGACCACGGTGATCGAGGACGCCTGGGAGCGCGGCCAGCCGGTGAGCGTGCATGCGCTGATCTACAGCCTGTTCGACGGCCGCATCACCGACCTCGGCTTCATCGCCCGCGAGCGTTCCGACGTGCTGCCCTCGTTCAACGCCGCGCTCGACGCGGTCGCGCACCGCAACGCCATCCACCGTCTGGACGACACGCCATGAGCGACCCGATCCGCGCCGCCGGCGCTCCGAAGCCGGTCGGCGCCTATCCGCACGCCCGTCGCGTCGGCGACCTGCTGTTCCTGTCCGGCGTCGGACCGCGCGACCCGGTGACCAACGCGATTCCCGGCAACGTGGCCGGCCCCGATGGCTCGCTGGCGAGCTACGACATCGCTGCGCAGTGTCACCAGGTGTTCGCCAACGTGCGCGCGGTTCTCGAAGCGTCGGGTGCGTGCTGGGAAGATCTGGTCGACGTCACCGTGTACCTGACCGACATGGCCCGCGATTTCCCGACCTACAACCGGATCTACGCCGAGTACTTCACGACCGCGCAGCCCTGCCGCACGACGCTCGGCATCACCGCGCTGCCGACGCCGATCGCGATCGAGCTCAAGTGTGTTGCGGCGCTGACGTCCGCGCGCTGACGATTTCCCCTGCCTTGCGGGTGCATTCGAGGCCTCATCGACCATGACTCGCCGCGACTGCGTGACACCCGGTGTCTGCCTCGTCGCCTGGGTCGCCCTGGCACTCTGGGTCCGTCCGGACCGGATCGTCACTAGCCCGTTCGAATTGCCGATCGCGCTGACCATCGGCGGCGGCCTCGCTCCGTGGTTGCGCGGCCGTCGCAGCGCGGCGATCTGGTTCCTCGCGGCGTGCGCCTGCGCGATCGCCTATCAGTTGTGGGCTCTCGACACCGCCCATGCACTGGGCGTCGAAGTTGCCGACTTGCCGGCGCAGGCATCGCTCGATCCGGTCTATCGAAGGATCGGCCGCCGCGCCGCCTACCTGACGACTGCGGCTCTGACCGCGTGGATGGTGCTGGCTCGCCGATTCGCCTTCCCTCGGACCACCGACGATTCGAATCGACGGACCGAGATCCCGAGCGCCTGAACAGTCCCGGCTACCCTATGATTCCGCTCTCGTCCGCGCAGCGGACGTACCGGATTTGCACAGCGAATTCCGCCCCGGAGCGAGACATGTTGCCCTTGCCGTTCAATTTCCAGCGCTGGATCGACGAGCACCGCCACCTGCTGAAGCCGCCGGTCGGCAACAAGTGCATCTGGAACGAGGACTTCATCGTGATGGTGGTCGGCGGTCCCAACCAGCGCACCGACTACCACGTCGACGAGGGCCCGGAATTCTTCTACCAGCTCGAAGGCGAGATGGTGCTGCGGATCCAGGAGGACGGCCGCCCGCGCGACATCCCGATCAGGGCCGGCGAGGTGTTCTACCTGCCGCCGCGAGTGCCGCACTCGCCCCAGCGCATGGAGAACTCCGTCGGTCTCGTCATCGAACGCCGCCGGCTCGCGCACGAGCTGGACGGCCTCCAGTGGTACTGCCCGTCCTGCAATGCGAAGGTCTACGAGGAGACCTTCACGCTGAGGGACGTCGAGCAGGACTTCCCGCCGGTGTTCGAGCGCTTCTACCGCAGCGACGAGCATCGCCTCTGCAAGGCCTGCGGCGCCCTGCATCCGCGCCCTGCCCGCTTCGACTGATCTTGCCCGTTTCGCCGAGGCCTTGGAGCGTCTCCCGGGGCCGCTGTGCCGTCGGCGAAATCGATCCATGCGCGCGAGTCGGGAAGGTTGTCGTTGCCGCCGTCGGTGATCCCGACGGCGACCCGAACCGCATTGCCACCGCACGTATTGGCGCGATGGGTCGCCGAAGCGGGCGGGACCGCTGCGCTGAACACCACGTAGCTCCGGCCCCGAAAGGAGTTCTCGTTGGGATCGCCGACGATCAGGTCGTCCACGCCGTCGCCGCTGATGTCTCCGACACCGGCCACCGCGCCGCCCTAGCGCTTCCGAGTGGGACTGGCGCCGTCGACGAAGAAGCCGCGGTTGCCCAGATGGTCGGGATCGGCGTCCCGGGCCTTGGCCGCGCCGGTTCGGGCCAGAAGGGCGAGTGCGAGTGTCCGAACCCACGGTTCACCGGGATGTCGACAGGGGGTCGAGTGCATCGATGGATCTCCCCGTAGATGCGCAGGTGTCGATCTGCGCAGGGTCGAAGAGACATTGGCAACTGAAGGACCGACACCCGCTGCTTCACCCGCTGGAGCCTGAGCGCGGCGCGGCCGTCCGCCGGGCCGCGTCGAGGCGGGACTGCCTCACCCGGCAGAGCGCTTGGCAGGGCGCACGGTGGCGTCACAGAGTCCGGCAAGGAGTTCCTCGGCCCCGAACGCGGGCAGGCGCGTCCACTGCTCCCAAAGGGCCTCGGAAGCCGGGCCGGAACGATCGCCACCGCACTCGTCGCGGCCGGTGTCGGTGTCGAAATCAAGGTGCACGAGCGTGGCGTCCGAAAGAGGGGCCACCATCGTGGCGTCGCCGCCCCGGGAGCGGAATCACCCCGTCCCCCAATGGACTCTTTCAGAATCCGGAACGATGGCGTCGGTCACACCTCGATGACGATGGGACCGCTGTCGCGCGCCGGCACCGCCTGGCACAGCAGGACGGTTCCCGCTTCGATCGCGCTCGCCGGCGGCGCCGGATAGGTCACGCTCCCGGCGATCAGCCGATGACTGCAGCTGCCGCACACCCCCAGTCGGCAGGCGTGCGCGGGTTGCAGTCCGCGCGCCTCCGCGAGATCGAGCAGGCTGCCCTCTCCCGGCCGCCAGCGCGCCTTCTTGGACGACGCCGCGAAACTCACCGCGACCGGCTGCGACGCCGGCGCGGGCAACGGAGCCGCGCCGTCACGACGCAGGCCGGCGGGGCCGAACGCCTCGGCGTGCACGCGCTCATCCGGAACGCCGCGGCGGCGCAATCCCGCGTACAGGTCCTGCATGAAGGTCGGCGGGCCGCACAGGTAGATGTCCGCGTCGTCGATCGGAGCGATCGACGCCACACCCTCCGCCGTGATCCTTCCCCGGAGATCGAAGTCGCGCCCCTCCTCGACCGGGTCCTCCGGAGCGACCAGTGCCTGCACGACCCGCACGGCACCGCGGGCGGCCTCGGCGATGTGCGCGACCTCCGCGTGGAAGGCGCGTTCCTGCGCGTTCCGGCTGCCGTGGATGAACCAGGTCGGCCGGATGCGACGCGTCCGGACGCCCTCGAAGACCACGTGGCGCAGCATCGACACCATCGGGGTGATGCCGATCCCCGCCGACAGCAGCACCAGAGGCCGCGGCGCCTGGGCGTCGACGGCGAATCGGCCGCGCGGCGCCCGCGCCTCGAGTCGGTCGCCGACCCGGATCCGGTCGTGCATGAACGACGAGAGCCGGCCCTGGCGCCGGATGCTGACGCGGTACTCCCCGTCGGACGGCGCCGCGGACAGGGTGTAGCTGCGTTCGACCGCCGCGCCGCCTTCCGGCAGGATGGCGCGCAATGGCAGATGCTGACCCGCCTCGAACAGCGGCAGCCCGGCGCCGTCGGCAGGCTCCAGCCAGAACGACTTCACCACGGACGACTCGTCCTCGATCCGCGCGACCCGGAACGGCCGCCACTGCTCGCGCAGCGATTCGGCCACGCGACGCGCTTCGGCCTCCTCCCAGGCACCGGTCATTCCCGAGTTCATCGACATCTGCCCGGCGTCGCCGCGCAGGGCCAGCGCCGATCGGCGCAGCACCCAGCGTTCGACATCGACATGCCAGAGACGCTCCGCGCCCCGGAAATAGCGCAGCTCGGAAGCGTCGAAATCGAGGACGACCCGCCCCGTCAGGTGCAGCACGTCACCGGTGGAGAAGTCGACGAAGACGAGACCGGCGCGCGGATTCAGCACGAAGTTGCCGAGCGTGTTGAAGTGCAGGTTGCCGGCGAAATCCGGGATGCTGAGGCGATTGCCGCGAACCCGGACGAAGCCCGGCTTGCCGCCACGATGGGAGGCGTCCACCGAGCGCCGTCCGACCGCGTGGTCGATGTAGCTCGCGACGAAAAAGGTGTCCGCCGCCGTGATCCTGCCGGCCAGGTCGGCGTCCAGCGTCGCCCCCTGGCGAACCTCCCCCGTCGATGGCGTGCCGGGCATGCGTGCGAAGTGCAGTCCCCGGGCCTGGATGTACTGGGGACAGTTCCCGAAGGCGTGCTCGACGACGAGCCGCAAGCCTCCGGCGGTCGTCTGCAGAGTGCCATTGACCCGGTTGCGTCGGCGCGTGTGCAGCTCGATGCCGAGCAGGCCGACCGCGGCGCCGACGTGCCAGCCGGCGGCGGTCGGGTCCTGCGGTTCCGGTTCGGCCCGGACGTCGAGTGCCGCCGGCTCGGGGGATGTGGCGAAGCCGGGCTGGCCCTCGAGCAAGCTCGCCCACGGCCAGCCGTCGCCATCGACCGTGCCCAGCACCAGGAACGGCAGCTGGGCATAGAACTGCCGGTGCTGATCGGGCATGTGGTCGCGAACGACCCGGGCCGCGAATGCGGCCATGCGCTCGGCGACACCCAGCTGCTGCTGGATGGCGACCTCGCCCGCATGGAAGGGCGACGCGCCCTCAGGAGACTCGGAAGTCACGATGCTGCAGCCTTGAACGTGGACGCCTCATGCGGCAAGCCGTCGCATGACGGACTCAGGCGCAGAGACCGGCCTTCGTCGACTGCATCGGGACGAATCCGGGCAGAGACTCGATGCGGCGCAGCCAGGCACGGACATTCGGGTAGGCCTCGAGCGCGACGTTGCCCTCCGGCGCATGGGCGATATAGGTATAGCCCGCGACATCGGCGATCGTCGGGCGGTCGCCCACCAGCCAGTCGCGCCCCGCCAGTTCGGCTTCGACCACCTGCAGCAGCTTGTGCGATTGGGCGATCGTCTCGGCGGCGTCGAAGCGCGCACCGAACACGGTGATGAGGCGCGCCCGCGCCGGGCCCGAAGCGATCGGACCTGCCGCGACCGAAAGCCAGCGCTGCACCCGCGCGGCCTGGAGCGGATCGCTCGGCAGCCACTGCTCGCCGCCGTACTTGCGGGCGACATAGACGAGGATCGCGTTGGAGTCGGCGACCACATCGTCCCCGTCGACCAGTACCGGCACCTGGCCGAAACGATTGAGGGCAAGGAAGGCCGGCTGCTTCTGTGCGCCGGCGCGCAGGTCGACGTCCACCAGCGTCGTCTTGAGGCCGAGCAGCGACAGCAGGAGTTCGGCGCGATGGGCATGGCCGGACAGCGGGAAACGGTGCAGGGTGAGGCTCACGGATCAGCTCCAGATCGGAAAGGTCCGTCTATGCTCGATGCCGCGACCGGCGCAGGGAAGAATCAGGTCCCGCAATTCGCCATTGCAGTCCGCGCAAGGATCCGCTCAGGGCGCGAGCGCGGCGCGCAGGCGCTCGCTCGCGAGATCGACAAAGGCCATCAGCTTCGCCGATGGCCGCCGGCTCTGCGGAAACACCAGGCAGACCGGCAGGCGCGGCGGTTCGTGCTCCTCCATCACGCTCACGAGGCGCCCGCTCCGGAGATCGTCGCTCACCTGATAGGACAGGGCGCGCGTGAGCGCCCAGCCCTCCCGCGCCGCATCGATCGCCGGGCGCAAGGTGCTCGCCGTGAGCACGGGCTCGACCGGCACGGTGATCGCCGTCGGACCGGAGCCGAATCGCCACTCCATGGCGGCATTGCTGCCGACCGACATCGCCAGCCGGTGATGCGCGAGCTCGGTCGGGTGCCTCGGCGTGCCGGCCGCCGCCAGATAGGACGGCGCGGCCAGCACCATCCGGCGCACGCTGCCGAGCTCGACGGACTGCAGGCCGGCGTCGTCGACCTGCCCGATGCGCAGGGCGACGTCGATGCCCTCTTCGACCAGGTTGACGACCCGATCCTGCAGCATCAACTGCGCCGTCAATCGCGGATGCCGGGACAGGAACTCGCGCAGGACCGGCTGCACGAACATTTCGCCGAACAACACCGGAGCCGTCACGCCGAGGCGGCCTCGCGCGACGACCCGAGCGCCGGCGGCAGACTGCTCCGCCTCCGCGATCGCATCAAGGATACGGCGGGCGTCGTCACGGAAGCGCCGGCCGGCCTCCGTGACGCGGACGCTGCGCGTCGTCCGCGTCAGCAGTCGCGCCCCGAGGCGAAGTTCCAGCGCCGCGACTGCGCGGGTGACGGTCGGCGGCGACAGGCCGAGCTTCGTTGCCGCAGCGCTGAAGCTCTCGGCATCGGCGACAGCGACGAAGGCATTCATTTCCGCGATCCGGTCCATGGCGTCCTCAGGCACAAAGTGCAGGGTGGCCGCGGAGTCGCCCGGTGGCGAACGCCAGGAATCTGCGCAGCTTGCCCGAGGCATGGCGCCCTTCCGGATTCACCAGCCACACCGGTACGGGCCGCGGCTCGAACGCCTCGAGGACACGGACCAGTTCGCCGCGGGCGAGCTCGGCGGCGACCTGGTAGGACATCACCCGGGTCAGTCCCCAGCCGTCCCGCACGGTGGCGATGGCCGCATCGTTCGTCGACACCGTCAGCCGCGGTGAGATCGCGACGTCGAGCGACTCTCCGCCGTCGCGGAATTCCCAGTGGTCGCCGCGCTCGTCCGCTGCGGAGACCACCAGGGCGTGGCGAAAGAGATCGGCGGGGCGCTGCGGCACCCCGGTCGCCGCCAGATAGCCCGGACTGCCGCAGACGAGGCGGCGGACCGAACCGAGCGGCGTCGCGACGAGGCTGGAATCCGGCAGTTCTCCCATCCGGACGGCGCAGTCGATGCCCTCCTCGCTCAAGTGCACCGGTCGGTCCACCAGCAGCGCCCGCGCCGTCACGCCGGGGTGCGCCTGCAGGAAGTCGACCAGCAGCGGCATCAGCAGACGCTGTCCGAACACGATCGGCGCCGCGACGACCAACGCGCCTCGCACCTCCCGATGCGCCCCCGCGGCCGACGCCTCCGCGTCGTCGAGTTCCTGCAGGATGCGTCGGCAATCCTGCAGGTAGCGCTCGCCGCTCTCGGTAAGCCGGACGAACCGGGTGGTCCGCACGAACAGCTCGATGCCGACCTGCTCCTCGAGCGCGGCGATCGCCCGGGTCACGGTCGGCGCCGACAGCCCGAGCGCGCGCGCCGCCGCCGCGAAGCCGCCGAGATCGGCGACCGCGACGAACACCGCCATCTCCTCGATCCGGTCCATCGCCCGCTCGCCGTCGTCCGTGTCGACCCAGTCTAGCTCCGTCGCCGGGTACGCCGGTCCGCCGTCGGCGCTTCCCGCTACCATTCGTGGCTCATCCGAGCGGCACGAACAGCGATGCTGAAGATCGACACCCACGCCCACATCCTGCCGCCGTCCTGGCCCAATCTCGCCGAGAAGTACGGGGACGAGCGCTTCGCGGTGATGCACAGCAAGGACGGGCGGCATCGCATCTACAAGGACGGCAAGTTCTTCCGCGAGATCTTCCCGAATACCTGGGATCCGGACCTGCGGGTCTCCGAATACAGGCAGTTCGGCGTCGACGTGCAGGTGATCTCGACGGTACCGGTGCTGTTCTCCTACTGGGCGAAGGCGCCGCAGGCGCTGGAACTGCACCAGCATCTCAACGACCACACGGCGGGCCTCCTGCGCAGCCACCCGAAGCACTACGCTGGCATCGGCACGGTGCCGCTGCAGTCGCCGCGGCTCGCGATCGAGGAGATGGAGCGCTGTGTCGAGCAGCTCGGCCTGCAGGGTGTGCAGATCGGCTCCCACGTCAACCAGTGGAACCTCGACGCGCCGGAACTGTTCGAGTTCTTCGAGGCCGCGCAGGACCTCGGCGCCGCGGTGCTCGTGCATCCCTGGGACATGATGGGCGGCGACTCGATGCCGAAGTACTGGCTGCCCTGGCTGGTCGGCATGCCGGCCGAGCAGACCCGGGCGGCCTGCTGCCTGATCTTCGGCGGCGTGCTGGAACGGCTGCCGGAGCTGCGCGTGGCATTCGCGCACGGCGGCGGATCCTTCCCCTACACCATCGGCCGGATCGAGCACGGCTTCCGGATGCGGCCGGACCTCGTCGCCACCGACAACCACCGCAATCCGCGCGAGTACTTCGGGCGGATCTACTTCGACTCCTGCGTGCACGATCCGAAGGCGCTCGAGTACCTGATCGACGTCGCCGGCGTGGAGTCGGTCATGCTCGGCACCGACTATCCCTTCCCGCTCGGTGAGCAGCATCCGGGCAGCGGCATCGATGCCCTGGGACTGCCCGAGGCCCAGCGGCAGCGGCTCTATTCCGGCACGGCACTCGAATGGCTCGGCGTGCCGGCTTCTCGATTCGCGCCCTGACGGGTTCGCATCGGCGACCGGAGGCATCGCGACGATGCTGCACTCCGACCAGCCCGCTTCCATGGAGTGCGCGCGTCGTCCGCGCGGCGAAGTCCGGCTCGCCACGACCGCAGGCACCCCCCGACATTCCACCGTGACTGAACCTTGATCGATCGAAGCATGGACCCTCGACTGGAAGCACAAGCGCTCGCCCTGGACGCCGCGGACCCCCTCGCCGATTTCCGCGGCGAGTTCGAATTCCCGCGCAGCACCGGCGGTCGCGAACAGACCTACCTGTGCGGCAACTCCCTGGGCCTGATGCCGCGAGCCACCCGCCGCGCGCTCAACGACGAGCTCGACGACTGGGGTCGCCTCGGGGTCGAGGGCCATTTCCACGGCAAGCATCCCTGGATGCCCTACCACGGCTTCGTGCGCGAGCATCTCGCGGAGGTCGTCGGCGCGCTGCCCTCCGAAGTCGTCGCGATGAACTCGCTGACGGCGAACCTGCACCTGATGATGGTGAGCTTCTACCGTCCGACCGCCGAGCGCCCGGCGATCCTGATCGAGAAGCGCGCCTTCCCGTCCGACCGCTACGCCGTCGAGTCGCAGATCCGCTTCCACGGCTACGACCCGGCCTCGGCGCTGATCGAGCTCGAGGGCGACGAGCCCGGCGGCGGCTTCTCGATGGCGGCGCTCGAGCGCGCGCTTAACGAGCACGGCCCCCGGCTCGCGCTGGTGCTGCTGCCCGGCGTGCAGTACCTCACCGGCCAGGTGCTGGACCTCGCGGCGATCGCGCCGATGGTCCATCGCAAGGGTGCGGTGATCGGCTACGACCTCGCCCACTCCGTCGGCAACGTGCCGGTCGACCTGCACGACTCCCACGCGGACTTCGCGGTGTGGTGCAGCTACAAGTACCTGAACTCCGGCCCCGGCGCGGTCGCCGGCTGTTTCGTGCACGAGCGCCACGCGACGACGCCGCGACCGCGCTTCGCCGGCTGGTGGGGCCACGACCAGGCCTCGCGCTTCCGGATGGGTCCGGAGTTCGTTCCGACACCGGGTGCCGACGGCTGGCAGCTGTCGAACCCGCCGATCATGGCGCTCGCGCCGCTGCGGGTGTCGCTGGAGATCTTCCACCGGGCGGGTATCGGCCGGCTGCGCGAGAAGTCGATCCGGCTCACCGGCTTCCTCGCGGAGTTGATCGGCGCGCACTGTGCCGAGGTGCTCGCCGTGACCACGCCAACCGAGACCGCACGCCGCGGCAGCCAGCTCTCGCTGGTCGTGCGCGGCCCGCGCAGCGCCGGCCGCGAGCTGTTCGAGCATCTGGCGCGCCACGACATCGTCTGCGACTGGCGCGAACCCGACGTGATCCGGATCGCGCCGACGGCGCTGTACAACCGATTCGTCGACGCGCTCCGCTTCGTCGAGATCGTGAAGGCGTGGCCGCGATGACCCGGACCGTCACCATCGCCGGTGCCGGCCTCGCCGGCGGGCTGCTCGCGCTGCTGCTGGCGCGCCGGGGCTATGCGGTCGAGGTGTTCGAGCGTCGCCCCGATCCGCGCGTCGCCGGCTACCTCGGCGGCCGGTCGATCAACCTGGCACTGGCCGAGCGTGGCATGCATGGCCTGCGCGAGGCCGGGCTGACCGAGGACGTGCTGAAGCTCGCGGTGATGATGCGCGGGCGTCAGGTGCACTTCGCCGACGGCAGCACCCAGCTGCAGCGTTACGGTCGCGACGACAGCGAAGTGATCTGGTCGATCAACCGCGGCCGCCTCAACCTCACTCTGCTCGACGCGGCCGAAGCCGCCGGCGCGCGGCTGCACTTCGACCAGGCCCTCGCCGGTGGCGATCTCGCCCGCGGCGAACTGCAGCTGCGCGACGAGCGCGACGGCACGCTGCGCAGCGTCCGCGCCGAGGTCTGCATCGGCGCCGACGGCGCCGGCTCGGCGCTGCGCGGGCTGCTGGCGAGGCAGGTCGCGCTCGACGAGCGCTTCGAGCCGCTCGGCCACGGCTACAAGGAATTGGAAATCCCGCCGGCCGCCGACGGCGGCTTCCGGATCGAGCGCAACGCGCTGCACATCTGGCCGCGCGGCGGCTACATGTGCATCGCGCTGCCGAACGCCGAAGGCAGCTTCACCGTCACCCTGTTCCTGCCGAACGAGGGCGACCCCAGCTTCGCGACGATCCCGGACGTCGCCGCTGCCCGGCACTTCTTCGCGCACGACTTTCCCGACGCCCTCCCCCTGATCCCGGACTTCGACGCGGACTTCGCCGCCAATCCGGTCGGCCTCCTCGGCACGCTGCATCTGGCGCGCTGGCACCACGGCAGCACGGTGCTGCTCGGCGACGCGGCGCACGCCATGGTGCCCTTCCACGGCCAGGGGATGAACTGCGCGTTCGAGGACTGCGTCGAACTCGCCGCGCTCGCCGGCAGCGCCGACTGGCCTTCGGTGTTCGCCGAGTTCGAGCGCCGCCGGCGCCCCAACGCCGAGGCGATCCAGGCGATGGCGCTGGAGAACTACATCGAGATGCGCGACCGCGTCGACGATCCCGACTACCTGCTGCAGAAGGCGCTGGAGCGCGAGCTGGCGGAGCTGCTGCCGGGTCGCTACGTGCCGCGCTATTCGATGGTCACCTTCCGGCGGACGCCCTATGCGGTCGCGCGGGCACGGGGGCTGATCCAGAGCGAGATTCTGGCCGTCGCCACCCGGGGCCGGAAGAGTCTTGCCGAGGTGGATATTCCGGGGACGGTGGTCGAAGCCGAGAGGCGACTGGCGTTGCTGTAGGGCGCGCACTGCGCGCCATTGCGAGGCGCT
>JBGAPI010000056.1:0-35060 GCA_044221335.1 Ahniellaceae bacterium | reverse complement strand
GCCGGCGATGCTGTCGGTCAGTGGCACCAACGCCTCGCGGGTGTTCTACGTGTACGCGGGCGCGTCGACGCTCGACGTGACGATCTCCGGCCTGACCGTTACCGGTGGCTCGGCGAATATCGGCGCCGGCATCCTCGATCTCGACGAGAACCTGACCCTCGACAACATCGCGATCAGCGGCAACGCCGCAACCGGCGACGGCGGCGGCCTGTGGGCCGACGGCTTCAGCATGAGCCTGACGGTGCGCAATTCGACCTTGAGCGGCAATACCTCGGGCGACGACGGCGGTGGCGTCTACATCGAGGACACCGGCGGCACCTTCACCTTCCAGAACACCGTGATCTCCGGCAATTCCGCCACGGGCGCCGGCGGCGGCATCTACCTGTACGACCCCGACCAGAACTTCGTGATCGACACTTGCACGATCTCCGGCAACACCGCCGGCACGACCGGCGGTGGCGTCTATCTGTACAGCTTCGACAATGGCGACCTCGCAATCCAGTCGACCACCATCTCGGGCAACAGCGCGCGGGGTGGCGGTGGCGCCTATCTCTACAACACCGACCATCCGGCATCGATCGTCGACTCGACGATTTCCGGAAACGGGGCGACCGCCGGAGACGGCGGTGGTCTGTTCGTCTACATCCAGCAGTTTCTGACGGTCAGCAACTCGACGATCGCCGGCAACACCGCGGCGGGCATCGGCGGCGGCATCCGCATCGACGGCGGCTCTGCGCTGGCCCTTCGCAACGTGATCGTCGGCGACAACACGGCCGGCAGCAACAACGATCTCGACGGCAGTTTCGACGTCGGCTTTTCCCTGATCGAGTCGCCGGGCAGCGCCACCCTCGCCGGCCCGGGCAGCAACCTGCTCAATGTCGACGCCCAGCTCGGTGCGCTGCAGAACAACGGCGGCACCACCCAGACGAAGAAGCCCGCGAGTACCAGTCCTGCGGTGAACGCTGGCGATCCGGCGTTCGCCGCTCCGCCCGCGGTCGATCAGCGTGGCCTGGCACGAGTGAGCGGCGGGCGGATCGACATGGGCGCGGTGGAGCTCAATCCGGGCACGGTGCAATTCGCGTCGGCCACCGCCAGCGTCAATGAACCGAGCGGCCCTGCGGCGCTCAGCGTCACCCGCACCGGCGGCAGTGACGGCGCGATCTCGGTCGGTGCCACCACTGCGGACGGCACGGCCCTGGCGGGCAGCGACTACACGGCGACCGCGGCCACCATCAACTTCGCCGACAACGACGCGGCCGCGAAGACGCTGAACCTGCCGATCATCAACGACACCGCGGTCGAGCCGAACGAGACCTTCAGCGCGACGCTGTCGGGCCCGACCGGCGGCGCCACGCTGGGCGCAGTGACCAGCGCGACCGTGACGATCGTCAGCGAGGACGTCAACCCGCCCGGCAGCGTGCAGCTGTCGGTGGCGAGCGTGAGCGTCAACGAGGCGGCGGGCACGGTCACACTGACGGTGAGTCGCGTCGGCGGCAGCGGCGGGGCCGTGTCGGTCAACTACGCGACCGCGGGCGGGTCCGCGATCTCCGGTGTCGACTTCACCAGCACCAGCGGCACCTTGAACTGGGCGGACGGCGATGGTGCCGACAAGACCATCGTGGTGCCGATCATCAACGACGTCGACTTCGAGCCGATCGAGACCTTCACCGTCACCCTGTCCAACCCGCAGGGGGGGGCCACCCTGGGTGGCGTCGCGACCACGACGGTGTCCATCCTCAGTGACGACAACCCCAACGTCCCGACCCTGTCCACGATCGGCGGCCTGCTGCTCGCGGCCCTGGCCGGCATCGGCGGACTGCTGGGTCTGAGGCGCCGCAACGCGGCGTCCGCGCTGGCCTTCTGCCTTGCGACCGCCGGCCTGCTGGCGGGCGGCACCGCTTATGCGGTCGAGCGCGACAGCGTGCGGCGGCTCGATGCCGGCACGCTGCAGCAGGCGACCGTCAGCGGCGACCGGATCCACCTGGTGCTCGCGGATGGTCAGGTGATCGACGCGCGCCTCGACCAGTTGCGTCTGGTCGACCGTCGCGGCGACGGGCGCACCGCGCTGACGGTGAGCTCGTTGTCCAGCGGGATGCCGGTGCGGGTGAAGCAGCGCTTCGGCACTGACGGCCAGCTCATGCACGTCAAGGTGAAGGTCTACGACTCCGCCAAGCGCGCGGCGGCCGACGCCGAGTAGCCACCGCCGGGAGTTGTCCTGAAATACCATGGGCGCGCCGCCGGCTGGAGGCCGGCGCGTGGCGTCCCCGCAACCTCGACCTCTGCGCCGCTGGCGGTCGCCGTCACTCTATCGAACCGGCATCCTCCGGGAATAGAAGTCGGACAGCCGCTCCGCCGCCGGTGGATCGAGGTTGCTCAAGGCGATGATCACGGTGCCGAGTTCCGGGTAGACGCGCAGGTCGCCGTTCATTCTGTTCGCGCCGCCGGCGTGGCCATAGGTGTGGAGCGCCCCCTCGCCGGAGGCGAAGAAGCCGATCCCCGTGCCCGTGGTGGCGAGCTTCAGCGAATCCTTCGACACCAGCTTGCCGTCCTCCAGCGCGGTGGCGAAGCGCAGCAGGTCCGCCGCGGTCGAATAGCCGCCGCCGGCCGAGGTGCCGCGCCAGGGCAGGGTCTCGTCGTTGCGTACCCACTTCCTGGCGTCGTTCTGCATGTATCCGACCGAGCGCGCAGGCACCGCGGTGGGCTCCGGCAACGAGCCGCTGTGCGTCATCCCGGCCGGTGCGTAGACCTTGCGATCGATGTAGTCGTAGTAGCTCATCCCCGAGCGCTTCTCGATGATCGCGCCCAGCAGGATGAAGCCGTAGTTGGAATAGGCGCGCTTCGAGCCGGGCTCGAAGGCCAGGGCGCGCTCGCCGTAGAGCTTCACGTAGTCATCGTGCGTGCGCAGCTCCGCGCGATGCGCCTCGAACTCCGGTCCGAAGATGTCACCGGTGCCGCCGGCGTGCGTGAGCAGATGGCGGATCGTCACCTTCGCGGCGACGTCCTTGTTCGGGTAATCGGTCAGCACCTTGCCGATCGGATCGTCGAGGCCGAGCTTGCCCGCCTCGATGAGCTGCAGGACCGCGACCGTGGTGAACATCTTGTTCATCGAGCCCAGGCGGAACCGGGTGTCGGGCCCGACCTTGAGCTTCTTCTCGCGGTCGGCCAGCCCGACCTCGCGTTCGAACACCGGTTTGCCGTGGTGGGCGACCAGCACGACGCCGGAAAATGCGTCCTCGGCAGCCCGCTTCGCGATCAGCGTGTCGAGCGCGGCGAAGGCCTCGGCTTCGCTCATCCGCCGCGGGGCGAGGTCGGGCGGCGTCTCGATCGGGCCGAGCTGGGCGCCGGCGATCTTCGGCGCGTCCGCCTCGCTGAGGGCGAGCGTGAAGCGCCACATGCCTTCCGCACCCTTCTCCTGCAGCAGTACCGTCACCGCGAGCGGCTCGCTCTTCTCGACCCGGACCAGCGTAAAGCCGCCGGTCTGCTCATGGAGCTCGAGGAAGCGCTCCGGCTTCTTCTCGGCTTGCTGGAAGTGCGCGTCGTAGGCCACGACCGTCGCCCGGTCATGCGAATTGACCGCCACCAGCCACTCGCCGAGGGCGTGTCCGGCGGGCGTGTCCGGCGGGGCGACCTCCGCCGCGGCTGCGGCGCACGACCACAAGGTGAGCAGGGCTCAGGTGATCCGGCGCATGGTCGATCTCCCGAAAAGGTTCCAGGGAAGATTCGCCAGCACCGGCATGGGTTGCAAGCCGTCGCAGCGTTTCACGGACGTTCCAAGGACGAAGGAACGGCCCGGACGACGGGCATCGTGGCGATCGCGTGATCGACTTTTCCATCGGATGACGAAATGTCACGGCGACCCACTTGCGTGGTCGATCCGACGTCCGGCGCCGGCCTCCGCTTCGGCTCCGGCGATCGACTCATCCCCGAAGGAGATTTGCTTGAAAATTCATTTCGCGATTGCCGCCGCCCTGGCGGCGAGCCAGTTTGTTGCCGGTGCCGCCCATGGTGAGCCCCTGGTCCATGAGCCGCGCGTCGAGCCGAACGCCGTGGCCGACGCCGATACGATCAAGGGAATGACGGAATGCCCGGTCAGCCTGATGGAGTCGCCGAAGCTGTTCGAGCAGCAGCAGCGATCGCTTCGCGCGGTGCAGGACGGCGACCAGGTGCTCAACATCGCCGTGCTTCAGGTACCGGGCTCGAATGCGCAGTGCGCCGCGCTGGTGCAGCCGGAGCAGCGCGCGCTGTCCCCGATGGAGTTCGCCGCGCTGAACGCCCGGCTCGCGCGCGCCACCACGCCGCTGGTGAACGAATCGAACGTGGACGCCACCGGCTCCGCCACGACCGCAGCGGCGAAGGCCGGATACTGCAACGTTCACGTCCCGAACGTGAACGTCTACGCCGGTACCTGCGGTACTCCGAACGCGGCTTACCTCGGCAAGGCATTCTTCGTGGGCAGCAACCTCGCGATGACCTCGGGTGCGGTCGTTCCGGAAGGCGCCGATGTCTGCCTGGCGGCCGGCTACGCCCCGGTGACCTACTTCGACGTCCACGCCGTGCGCCGCACCGGTGGCAGCGGCGAAAGCCAGGTGGTCGGTCTGTCGTTGATGCGTCCGGTCGGTTCCACCGGGGGCATCTACGCGAAGAATGGCCAGCTGTCGACGCCGGAAGGCAGCGGCTTGGGCATGCAGGTCGACAGCGACGGTCAGTGCCAGTCAGGAACGACGTTCTACTACGACGACACCTTCGCGAAGTTCACCGGGCCGACCACCTCGGAACCCACCGTCCCGGTGCTGTTCGCGGCTGGTGGTCCGACGACGGTGACCGACTATTCGACCGCGCTGCCGATCGGCATCCAGGTCGGCAATGACCTGACCCAGTGGCGTCCCTACAACACCATCCTCTACACCACGGTCTATCCCAAGTTCCGCCGCTTCAACGGAAGCGACATCAATACCTATACCCAGTGGGCGCCCACCGCGGCCCCTCCGACCAGCAAGGCCATCTCCATCACCGGCGTCAACCAGGGTCAGCTCGTCGACAGCAACCAGCCGGTCAACTTCGCCGTGAGTTCGTCGGCGCCGTACACGGTCACCATCGATGGCAAGCCCGCGGTGTCGCCGCTCACCGTCGCGGACGGCGACCACATGCTGGTGGCCTACAACAACGCCGAGCCGAAGTATCGCCATACGCTGACCTTCCGTGCCGTCAAGGCGACCATCAATCCGGACGCCTACGAACCGGACAACACCCGCGAGACCTTCAAGACGCTGTTCGAGGGATCGCCGCACGCCGGCAACTTCCACAACGCGTCCGACGTCGACTGGACGGCCTATGCCGTTCCGGCCAACGTCAAGTCCACGGTCACGCTGGCCGGCACGGTGGCCAACAACGCCTCGCTCAAGCTGTATCGCCAGTTGAACTACCCGACCGGCTCGATCGACCTGATCGCGACCAAGATCAACACCAAGAACCAGCTGGTGCTGACGGACACCTCCGGCAACGACGCGCAGACGGTGTACTACGTCGAGGCCAAGCCGACCTCGGCGTCCGGCAGCGGCCCGAACTCCACGTACACGATCTCGGTCGTCAGCGAGCTGCAGGCGGATGCGTACGAGTACGACGACACCCGCAATGCGTTCAAGACGCTCTTTGAAGACCAGCCGCATGCCGGAAACTTCAACAAGGCGCTGGATTCCGACTGGACGGCGTATTCGGTCGGCCCAGGGACCCGCAGTGCCGTCACCCTGACCGGCGCCGCGGCGCAGAACGCGTCCCTCACCCTGTACCGGCAGCTGAACTACCCCAACGGATCGATCGATCCGGTGACGACCTCGGCGAACCAGGCCAACCAGCTGGTGGTCGCCGATACCTCGGGTGCCGACACCATGACGGTCTACTACGTCGAGGCCCGGTCGACCAGCAGTGCGGCGTCGTTCAAGCCGGCGACCTATTCCATCAATGTCAGCACCGAGCTGCTGCCCGATTCGTACGAGGCCGACGACAGCCGCGAGCAGTACCACGCCCTGTACGCCGGCAGTCCGCAGACCCACAACTTCCACAACGTGACCGATCAGGACTGGACGGCGTACGCGGTGGGTCCGAGCTACCACTCGCGCGTCGACCTGACGGGTCAGGTGGCGGCAGCGTCCCGCATCGACCTGTACCGCCAGGACGACTACCCGAACGGCCCGATCGTCCTGGTCGCCTCGAATGCCGAACAGGCGGGGACCCTGACGGTCGAGGACACGACGCCGGCCAACGTCGCCTTCAGTGTCTACTGGGTCCGCGCAATGCCGAGCAATGGCAACACGCTGGCCACCAAGGCGAACTACGTGATCTCCGTGCAGTAGTCGCCACCGTCCGAGGACGGCGCGGAAAATCCGAAACGGCCCCGGCAACGGGGCCGTTTCCGTTTCGGAACGCGCGGAGAAAGTGGTGTTGTGCCAGCGAGTCACGAAACCGCGCGCGAGAGTTCGGGAACCTCGTCATTCCCGCACAGCGACTACGACGCTCGATTCCCGTGTTGGACGGACTGGCGCGGAGGAATGACGGGACATCCATCAATTCTTCCCGGAATTTCCGGACACCCATCAATTCTTCGACGGCCCCTCGAACGGGATTTCGCTCTCCAATAGGTCCAAAGGCGACCCGGCGGCAGCGCCGCCGGGTCGCCTTTGGACAAACGAACGTATGAATTTTGCGGTTAACCGGCGGCTAACGTCGGCGAACTGGACAGCATCCGCCGGACCCCGCACACTACCGCCCCCGCGCGGAGTGTCGACGTGGCACGCATCCTTCTTCTGAACGGTCCGAATCTGAACCTCTTGGGCACCCGCGAACCGGGCGTCTACGGGCAGATCACGTTGCCGGAGATCGAGCGCTACGCCCGCGACCGTGCGGAGCAGTATGGACATCAGCTCGACAGCTTGCAATCGAACAGCGAGCTGGAATTGATCCAGCGGGTGCACGCCGCGAAACACGATCAAACGGCGATCATCGTGATCAATCCGGCCGCGTTGACGCACACCAGCGTCGCGCTGCGCGACGCGCTGTCGGCGGTGGCCATCCCGTTCATCGAGGTCCACCTGTCGAACGTGCACGCGCGCGAGTCGTTCCGGCGGCATTCGTATTTTTCCGACGCGGCGCTGGGGGTCATCTGCGGCCTCGGCGCCCATGGTTATCTGCTGGCGATCGACGCCGCAGTCACCCGGCTCTCCGCACTCGCCATCGACGGCGAGGCGATCCAGACCGGCATTTGAGGCTCGCGCGGACAGCGGCGGGCAGGGAGAAGCGTTCATGGATCTGCGCAAAATCAAGAAGCTGATCGACCTCCTGGCGGAGTCGAATCTGGCCGAAATCGAGATCAAGGAGGGCGAGGAGACCATTCGCCTGTCGCGCGTTCCCGCCGGCGGCATGGTCGCCGCGATGGCAGCGCCGGCGCCGGTCACCCACGTCCATGTCGAGCCGCACCGCGGCCACGGCGGTGGTGGCCATTCCGCTCCCGCCGCGGCCTCGCGCGACGACGATGGCCCGATCGGCAGTTCGATGCCCGACGGCCACGTGCTGCGCTCGCCGATGGTCGGCACCTTCTATGCCTCGCCGCGCCCGGACGCGGCGCCCTTCGTCAAGGTCGGCCAGCAGGTCAAGGCCGGCGACGTGCTCGGCATCATTGAAGCGATGAAGATGTTCAACCAGATCGAGGCGGACGTGTCGGGCACGGTCGCGGCGGTGATGGTGAACAGCGGGCAGCCCGTCGAGTTCGACGAGCCTTTGTTCGTGATTGCGTGAAGAGCGGGGCTGAGGGCTGAGGGCTGAACCGAAGAGCGCTGTCGCACGGCTCTCGATCGCCCCGTCACCGGTCCCCTCAGCCCTCTGCCCTCTGCCCTCAGACCTGGCGAACCCCATGCTCGACAAAGTCCTCATCGCCAACCGCGGCGAAATCGCGCTGCGCATCCTGCGCGCCTGTCACGCCCTCGGCATCAAGACGGTCGCGGTGCACTCGACCGTCGACCGGAACCTGAAGCACGTCAGCATGGCCGACGAATCGGTCTGCATCGGCGGGCCGCCCGCGATCGAGAGCTACCTCAACATCCCGCGGATCATCGCGGCCGCCGAGGTGACCGACGCGCAGGCGATCCATCCCGGCTACGGGTTCCTCTCCGAGAATGCCGACTTCGCCGAGCGGGTCGAATCCTCCGGCTTCGTCTTCATCGGCCCGACCGCCAAGGTGATCCGCCTGATGGGCGACAAGGTCGAGGCGATCCGTGCGATGCAGGCGGCCGGCGTGCCCTGCGTTCCGGGCTCCGGCGGGCCGCTCGGCGACGATCCCGACGAGAACCGCCGGATCGCGAAGGAGATCGGCTATCCGGTGATCGTCAAGGCCGCCGGCGGCGGTGGCGGCCGCGGCATGCGGGTCGTGCACACCGAGGCCGCGCTGGAGAACTCGATCGCGACGACCAAGGCGGAGGCCAAGGCGGCGTTCAACAACGACCAGGTGTACATGGAGAAATTCCTCCAGCACCCGCGTCACGTCGAGATCCAGGTGCTGGCCGACGGCCAGGGCAATGCGATCCACCTCGGCGAGCGCGACTGCTCGATGCAGCGCCGCCACCAGAAGGTCGTCGAGGAGGCGCCGGCGCCGGGAATCACCGACGCGATGCGCGCCGAGATCGGCAAGGTGTGCGTCGAGGCCTGCCTGCGCATCGGCTACCGCGGCGCCGGCACCTTCGAGTTCCTGTTCGAGGACGGCCGCTTCTACTTCATCGAGATGAACACCCGCATCCAGGTCGAGCATCCGGTCACCGAACTGGTCACCGGCATCGACCTGGTGCGCGAGCAGCTGATGATCGCGGCCGGCGAGCCGCTGTCGATCCGGCAGGAGCAGATCGTCCTGACCGGGCATGCGATCGAGTGCCGGATCAACGCCGAGGATCCGGACACCTTCATGCCCTCGCCGGGCCTGGTGAAGCGCTTCCATCCGGCCGGCGGTCCGGGTGTCCGGCTCGATACCCACATCTACGAGGGCTATCGGATCCCGCCGAACTACGACTCGATGATCGGCAAGCTGATCGTGCACGGCCGCGACCGCGCCACCGCGATCGCGCGGATGCGCCAGGCACTCGCCGAGATGGTGGTGGACGGGGTCAAGACCAACCTGCCGCTGCAGTCGCGGATCATGGCCGACGGCGGCTTCGGGCAGGGCGGGATGAACATCCACTACCTGGAAAAGCGGATCGCGGAGCAGCGCGAGAAGAGCATCGCGTTGTAGGGCGCGCACTGCGCGCCGACGCGACGAGTTCCGGCAATGGCGGGCAGTGCCCGCCCTACGCTTCCCTCAGCCAGCCGGCCGCTTCCTTCGCGAAGTAGGTCAGCACCGCATCCGCCCCCGCCCGCTTGAACGCGATCAGCGCCTCGAGCACGCAGGCGCGCTCGTTGATCCAGCCGTTGGCGCCGGCTGCCTTCAGCATCGCGTACTCGCCGCTGACCTGGTAGACCATCGTCGGCGCGCCGAAGCGCTCCTTCACCCGCCGCACGATGTCGAGGTAGGGCAGGCCCGGCTTGATCATCACCATGTCGGCGCCCTCGGCGAGATCGAGCTCGACCTCGCGCAGCGCCTCGTCGCCATTGGCCGGGTCCATCTGGTAGGTGTATTTGTTCCCCTTCCCGAGACTGCCGGCGGAGCCGACCGCGTCGCGGAATGGGCCGTAGTAGCTCGATGCGTACTTCGCCGAGTAGGCGAGGATCCGGGTGTGGATGTGGCCGGCCGCCTCGAGCGCGGCGCGGACCGCGCCGATCCGGCCGTCCATCATGTCCGACGGCGCGACCACGTCGGCCCCGGCCTCGGCATGGGACAGCGCCTGCCGCACCAGCGCGGCGACCGTCTCGTCGTTGACCACGTAGCCGGACTCGTCGATCAGCCCGTCCTGGCCGTGGGTGGTGAACGGATCGAGCGCGACGTCGGTGATCACGCCGAGTTCCGGGAACCGCGTCTTCACCGCGCGGACCGCGCGCTGCGCCAGGCCGTCGGGGTTCCAGGCCTCGCGCGCATCCAGCGACTTCGCCTCGAGCGGCGTCACCGGAAACAGCGCGAGCGCCGGGATGCCGAGCTTCACCGCCGCTTCGGCCTCGATCACGAGCTGGTCGATCGAGACGCGCTCGACGCCGGGCATCGACCCCACGGCCTCGCGCACGCCGGACCCCTCGCGCACGAACAGCGGCCAGATCAGGTCGTTCGCGGTCAGCGTGTTCTCGCGCATCAGCCGCCGCGAGAAGTCGTCGCGGCGCATGCGGCGGGGGCGGGTGGCGGGGTAGCTCATGGATTCGAGGTCCTGTCGAAAGCGCAATTGTACGGCGGAGGGCCCAGTGGAGCCCGCGACATCACACCCTCTCGCGCAATACATTCCCGAGATGCCCCTCCTCCAACTCGATCAGGTGACACTGACCTACGGCAGCGGCGCCACCGCGTTCACCGCGCTGAAGGGCGTGAGTCTCGGCATCGAGCGCGGCGAGATGAGCCTGCTGCTCGGTCCGTCGGGTTCGGGCAAGACCACGCTGCTGCAGGTCGCCGGCTGCCTGCAGCGGCCGACCGACGGCGTGGTGCGGCTGTTCGACCGCCCGCTCGCCGGACTCGACCTCGAGGCGCTGACCGCGCTGCGTCTCGCGCACTATGGCTTCGTGTTCCAGCACTACAACCTGTTCCCGACGCTGCGCGCCTGGGAGAACGTCGCGATCGCGCTCGATCTCAAGCGGCAGCGGACGGCGATGAAGGCGACCGCGACCGAACTGCTCGCCCGGATGGGGCTCGCCGACAAGATCGAGTCCTTCCCGGCGGAGCTGTCCGGCGGACAGAAGCAGCGCGTCGCGATCGCGCGCGCAATCGCCGGCCGCCCCGAGATCATCCTGGCCGACGAGCCGACCGCGGCGCTCGACGGCAGGACCGGCGTCGGCGTCGCCCGCGCGCTTTACGAGCTCGCGCACAGCGAGGGCTGCGCGGTGGTGGTGGTCTCGCACGACCCGCGCATGTTGCCCTACGCTGACCGGGTGCTGCATCTGGAGGATGGCGTGATCACCGACGATCGCCGGCAGGACACCGGCGCCCTCGCTCAGGCCGGAGCGCCGGCATGACGCGTGCAACGGAATTCGCGATGGGAGCGCTGCTGCTGGCGAGCGCGCTCGCTGGTTGCGGCCGCAGTGCTCCGGCGGCGCCGGTCAGTGCCGCGCTGGCCGCGCGCAGCATCGCCGCCAACGGCGTGATCGAACCGGCGGGTGAGGAACGCGTCCTTATCCCCGAAGTCGGTGGTCGTCTGGCCCACGTCTACATCGCCGAGGGAGATCGGGTGACGGCCGGTCAGGTGCTGGCGGAGATCGCCAGTGCCGAATACGAGGGCGCAGCCGCGGCGGCGGCGGCCGCGCTCGCGGCGCGCCAGGCGGAGCTCGACAAGCTCGAACACGGCGCGCGGCCGGAGGAGCGCCGCCAGGCGCGCGCCGCGCTCGACGAAGCAATGGCCGCCGACGCGGTCGCGGCCAGCGAGTACGAGCGGCGCCGGAAGATGTGGGACAGCAGGCAGGTCAGCCGGGAGATCGTCGAGCAGTCGGAGAACGCCGCGAAGGCCGCGGGAGCGCGCCGCGCCGCCGCGCAGGCCGGCTACGACCTGATCGAACACGGCGCCCGCGCGGAGGATCTCGCCGCGGCGAGAGCGGCGCTGGCCGAGGCGCAAGGCCAGGTCGAGCGCACGAAGGCCCTGGTCGAGAAGACCAGGATCCGCTCGCCGATCGACGGCGTGGTGCTGAAGCGCGACCTCCGCGAAGGCGAGACCGTGGTCGCGCTGTCGCCGATCCCGCTGGCCCGGATCGGCGACCTGTCGCGCCTCTACGTCCGCGCCGAGGTCGACGAACTCGACGTCGCCCGTGTCGCCGTCGGCCAGCGCGCGCGGGTGACCGCCGACGGCTATCCGGGCCGGTCTTTTCCCGGCACGGTCGAAAGCATCAGCAGACGCATGGGACGCCGCAGCCTGTCCTCCGACGATCCGACGCGCAAGACCGACACCCAGGTGCTGGAGACCCGCATCCTGCTCGATCCGGGCGCATCGATTCCGGTCGGACTGCGCGTCGACGTGCGCATCGATCTGGACGGCGCCACCCCGTCGCACTGACGACGCACCTTCCGGAAAGTGCTCGCCCGCCATGGCGGCGACTCGTTGCGCCGCGAGCGGCCAGATTTGACTTTCATCACTCAACGCCGCGCCCGACGCGCGCGACAATGAAGAATTCCCGCACCGATTCTCCGCGCGCTCCGCGCGCGGACGGACGGTCGTCCCGGAGATTCCTGATGAACGCACGCAGCGGCAACGATCTCACCCAGGGGTCGATCAACAGCCACATCGGCCGGATGACCGGGATGATGCTGTTCGGCATGCTGTTCCAGTCGCTGTACTACCTCGTCGACCTGTACTTCGTCGCCAGGGTCGGTCCGCAGGCGGTCGCCGCGGTGAGCCTGGTCGGCAACCTGATGATGATCACCGTCGCGCTGACCCAGGCGCTGACGGTCGGCACCACCTCGCTGATCGCGCAGGCGATCGGCCGCAAGGACATGGACGCGGCGCGGCGGGTGTTCAACCAGTCGCAGGTGCTGGCCACCGCGGCGGGCCTCGTGTTCATCGGCGTGATCTTCGCCGTGCGCAACCGCTTCGCCGAAGGGCTGTCGGCGGACGAGGGCACCGCGCAGGCGGCCGTCGCCTACCTCAACTGGTTCGTTCCGGCGATGGGCCTGCAGTTCCTGATGGTGGCGATGGGCGCCGCGCTGCGCGGCGCCGGCGAAGTGAAGGCGCCGATGCAGGTGCAGGTGATCGCGCTGCTCGCCAACATCGTGCTGGCGCCGGTGCTGATCGCCGGCTACGGCACCGGGCGACCGATGGGCGTCGCCGGCGCCGGTCTCGCCACCTTCCTCTCGATCGTGCTCGCCGCGGTCCTGCTGCTGACCTGGGTGCGCCGTCGCCACGACCTGCTCGACCTCGACGCCGGGATGATGCGTCCCGACCTCGCCATGTGGAAGCGGATGCTCGGCATCGGCCTGCCGAGTGGCGCCGAGTTCCTGCTGATGTCGGCGTACTCGATGCTGATCTATGGACTGATCAAGAGCTTCGGCACCAGCGCTCAGGCCGGCTTCGGCGTCGGTATGCGGATCATGCAGACCGGCTTCATGCCGGCCCTCGCGGTCGCCTTCTCGATCGCGCCGATCGCCGGGCAGAACCTCGGCGCCGGCCGCATCGACCGGGTCCGCGAGGTGTTCAAGGCCGGCGTGGTCTGGGTGAGCCTGTTGATGATCGCGTTCATCGGCCTCGTCCACCTCGCGCCGAATGCCCTGCTGTCGCCGTTCGCCAAGGACCCCGCGGTGATCGCGGTCGGCGCGCAGATGCTCGCCATCCTGTCGACCAACTTCCTCGCCAGCGGCGTGATCCAGGTCGCCTCCGGCATGTTCCAGGCGATCGGCAACACGCTGCCGTCGCTGATCGCCTCGGCCTCGCGCATCGGCCTGTTCGTCGTGCCGGCGCTGTGGCTGTCGCGCCAGCCGGACTTCCAGCTCACCCAGTTGTGGTGGCTGTCGGTCGCCTCGGTGATCGCGCAGCTGCTGATCGTGCTGTGGCTGCTGCGCCGCGAGTTCGCGCGGAAACTGGCGATGGCGCCGGTGGTCGCGTCGGTCGTGGCGTAGGGGCTCCGTTCGGCGTCAACGACGCGCGACGCCCGTCGACCATGGCGCAGCAGGACAATTTCGCGCGGACGGAGGCGGGAAGGGGACCGCCTTCCCGCCCCTGGGCGGGCCGAGCCCGCCATCGCGAGACGTTCGGGCCATGGCGCGCGGGGCGCGCCCTACCGCGTGCCGAGGCGCCCGCGCTCGTTGGAACGGCGCCTGCCACCGCAGGATGGCGGGCGGTGCCCGTCACCGCTGGAGACCTTGGCCATGGCGGCAACACCCACCCTAGGCGTTCTGTCGCAACCTCCGCGAGATCGCCTGCCGCGACGTCAGCGCGAACACGACGCCGCTGACGAAGCCGGCGAGGTGCACGACCCAGGCGATCCGCCCGTAGTGGTCGCCAACGACGCTGAAGGCGATCTGCACCAGCACCCACAATCCGATCAGCACGATCGCCGGCATCCGCACGAACTCGAGGAACACGCCGAGCGGCAGCACCAGGCCGAGGCGGGCGCCGGGAAACAGCGTCATGTAGGCGCCGATGATCGCGGAGATCGCGCCGCTGGCGCCGATCACCGGGTCGTCGGTGTCCGACAGGAACAGCACCGCGGCGACGTTGGCCAGCATGCCGCAGACGAAGAACAGGACCAGGAACCGGCGCGAGCCGAGCGCGCGTTCGGCAGCGAAGCCGAAGATCAGCAGGAAGGCGAGATTGCCGGCGAGGTGGATCCAGTCGGCGTGCAGGAACAGCGCGGTGGCGAGGGTCAGCACCTGCGCCGCGCTCCAGTAGAAGCCCTCCGGCACCACGCCCCATTGCGTCAGCAGCGGCCAGCGATGGTCCGGCGCGAGCAGCAGGCAACGCAGGAACATCAGGGTCAGCGCAACCGCCAGCGTCGCGGTCGCCCAGGCGACGCGCGGGCGTCGGCGGCTGGGAACGTGGGCGAACATCGGCGCTCCGATCAGCCGCGCGGCAGGAACACGCGCACCGACTTCGCGTCGACCACGACGCCGTCGGGCCGGATCTCCACCACCCGGACGCCATCGCTGCCGCTCTCGCCCTCGGCGAGGCGGTTGCCGTTGACCAGCACGAAGCGGTTGGCCGGGTCCTTCGCGTAGACATGCATGTTGAGCTTCAGTGCCGGCAGCGCGGAGCGCTGGCCGTCGGGCAACTCGGCAAGCAGGGGCACGTGTTCTGCCACGACGGGCGGGGTCGCGGGAGCGCCGCCGACCGGCCCGGGCGGCGCGGCGGCGATCGGTGGTGGCGCCGGGGATCCGTCCGGCGTCGACGAGCGTTCGTAGGGCGGCGGCGGTGCTGGCGATCGGAAGGGTGGCTCGGACGGGGCCGCCGGTGGCGCCGGGGTGGTGCCGTTGTCAGCGGTCGTCGTGGCCGGCGGACTCGGCGGCGGCCGGGACGCGGCCGGGGCCAGTGGCTCGACCGGAGCCGGCGCGCTCGGCGTCACGTTGACGCTGGTGACGCGATCGCTCGGCCGCGCGTCGACCGTCGGCAGCGGCGCGGGCGTCGATGCCGGCGTTGCCGCCGGTACCGGCGGGACGGCCGGCGCCGGCGCGGCTGCGCTGTCGGCGGCCGGCACGGTGGCCGGCGGGTTGCCCGCGAGCCGCTCGCGCAGCGCCGGCAGGAACCACCCCGCCGCGCCGGCCATCGCCAGCAACGCCACCGCCACGCCGGCGACGAAGGACGCGCCGCGGCGCGACTCGCGCTGGCGCGGCCGCGGCGTCCAGTCCTCCAGGCTGACCAGGGACGGCACCTGCCCGCGGCGGCGTTCCGCTTCGGACTTGCGCAGGGCTTCGGCGATCAATGACATGGGCTGCCTCAGTCCTTGGCGCGCGGGCCGGCGTCTTTCAGGTGTGGCCCGACGGGGTCGTACGCGGCCAGCGCGAGGACGGTATCGGCGCCGACCACGCCATCGGCGTGCAGGCCGCGCGATTCCTGCAGGCGCTTCACCCGGGTGCCGAGCTCGGCGTCGAACAGCTGCGGATTCGACGACGGCGGATCGTCGCCGTCGAAGCGCGCGATCAGCCGGCGCAGCCAGACCACGTTCATCCCGCTGCTGCCCGGGGGCATCAGGTCCGGCAGGTCGAGCGGCACCTGGTAGAGCACCGCGTAGTCGCCGAACCAGTATTTCTCGAGCTCGGTCCGGGACAGCGTCGTGGCCTCGCCACCGCCGCCGAAGTCGAGCGTGACCCGCTCGCCATCGAGCGCGACCAGCACTGCATTGGCGGCGCGGCTGCCGACACGCAGGCGCAGCAGCATCGGACGGTCCAGCGCCGCGACCCGGGCGAGGCTGCCGCTGCCGGAAACACAGCGCAGTCCGCCGACAGTCCGGCCGTTGCAGCGGCGCAGCGCCTCGAAGTCGGTGGCGGAGGGCGTCGCGCTCCAGCGGGCCAAAAGCGCCTTGAACGCGAGGACATCGTCGCCCGGCAACGTGCCGAACTTCGTCGCGTGATCGACAGTGGCGAACGGCGGCGCCGTGGCGGCGTCCGGCGGCGGCGTGGCCGCGGCCACCGGCGGAGCACTCGTCTCGCGTCCCGACCATGCCCACGCCGCTGCCAGCGTCGCCAGCAGCAGCGAGGCGGCCAGCGCCCACGGCTTCCAGGGCAGCGGATGGCCGCCGAGCGCGTCGCGGTGGGCGGCGCGGACGAGGGCGGGGCCGATGCGCGGCTCGTCGTGCACGTAGCCGGCGAGCAGTGCGCGGTCGGCAATGATGTTGATCAGCCGCGGTACCCCGCAGGAGCGCTGCGCGATCGCGCGGACCGCGGCCTGGGTGAAGGGAAACTGGGCGCAGCCCGCGACGTTGAGCCGGTGGCGCAGGTAGGCGCCGGTCTCGGCGACGTCGAGCGGGGTCAGGTGGAAGCGCGCGGTCACCCGCTGCGCGAGGTTGCGCAGGTCCGGGCGGTCGAGCAGGTCGCGCAGCTCCGGCTGGCCGATCAGGATGATCTGCAGGAGCTTCTGGGTACCGGTCTCGAGGTTGGTCAGCAGGCGCACCTGCTCCAGCGCCTCGGTCGACAGGTTCTGCGCCTCGTCGACGATCAGCACCACCCGCTTCCCGGCCGCGTGCTGCGCCAGCAGGTGCGCGTTCAGCACGTCGATCAGGCCCTTGGCACTCGAGCGCACCTTGCCGATCTTCAGGTGCAGCTCCTCGCCGATGGTTTGCAGCAGCTCCAGCGGAGTGAGCTTCGGGTTCAGCACCAATGCCGCCTGCGCGTCTTCCGGCAATTGCTCCAGCAGCAGGCGCGACAGCGTGGTCTTGCCGGTGCCGACCTCGCCGGTCAGCTGCACGAAGCCGCTGCCGCCGCCCTGGCCGACGCCGTAGGCAAGGTGGGCGAGCGCGTCGCGGTGGCGGTCGGACAGGAACACGAAGCGCGGATCGGGGGTGATCGCGAACGGCGCTTCCGTCAGTCCGAAGAATTTCAGGTACATCCCGACATTGTCCATGCTCGACCGGTGGCATCGCCAGCGCGGCGATGACCGCGATCCGTGTCCAGACCACGAAACGCCATCACAATTCCACGATGGACGAGATTCTTGCCCCGTTGCTGCGTGAAGACGCCGACCTGATCGCGGTGGCCAAGCCGGAAGGCCTGGCCGCCGTCCCCGAGCGCGACCTCGCGGTGGACAGCCTCTGGCGGCGCCTCGAGGCCGCCCGCAGCGAGCGCCTGTGGGCGGTCCATCGGCTCGACAAGGAGGTCTCCGGGCTGATCCTGTTCGCCCGCAACGCCGTGGCGCACCGTGCGCTGTCACTGGCCTTCGAGCGTCGGGACGCCGCCAAGACCTATGTCGCGCTGGTCCACGGCGTCGTCGCTGGTGACAGCGGCACCATCGACGCGCCTATCGCTCAGTTCGGCTCGGGCCGAATGGGCGTGCGTGCCGGCGGCAAGGCCAGCCGGACCGACTGGCGCGTTCTGGAGCGGCATCCCCGTCACACCCTGCTCGCGCTCCACCCGCTGAGCGGCCGTCGCCACCAGCTCCGAGTGCACTGCTACCACCTCGGACATCCGATCGCGGGCGACAGCCGTTACGGCGACCCGATCGTGCAGAAGGCCACGCCGCGGCTGATGCTGCACGCGTGGAAGCTGGCCTTGCCGCACCCGGGCGGCGGCACGCTGGAACTCGAGGCGCCGTGGCCAAGCTCGTTCCGCGCGGTGCTCAACGCATTGCTAACCCCGGCCGGCCGTACACTCGCGCCGAATTCCACGGAAGCCTCGCCATGAAGCATCTCGCCTACCTCCTGCTGCTGGTCTCTCCGCTCGCCTCCGCCGGCCTCGGAGGCCAGTGCGAGTACCAGGGAGGCACCGTGCGTCCGACCGACGCGCGTGCCGAGGCACTGCCGAACTCGACCGGCTATCGGCTGGAGCTGATCGCCACCGCGGTGACACCGGATTCCGGCGATGGCCCGGTGACCTTGTCCGAGGCGGAGAGCAACAGCGCGCGGATCAATATCGGCATCGACGCGTTCGATCGCGTCGTGCAGTTCCGCTACGTCGCCGGCGACCGCAACTACGCCGCCAGTGCCGACACCATCGGCAGCTACAAGCCCGAGCGGCAGGCTGCGAACCGGGTGTCCGGCCACTTCAGCCTGCCCGGCGACGGCCGCACGGCGCCGAAGTGCGAGCTCGACCTCGATGTCGAGGCCACCGGTGCCGGTGCGGAGGCCGTCGCGGCCACCCCGCGACCGCTGGAGCCGGGCGCCGCTGCGCTGGCCGCCGACGGCGGCGATCCGGGACGCGCCTACCTCGCCCACCTGGCGGCCCTGGGCGGCAGCGACGTCGACGCGCTCGCCGCCACGCTGGTCGGCGCTCGCGGCCGCGCGCTGCTGGCGCACCGCAACGACCCCGATTTCGCCCGCCAGCTCGCCGGACTGCGCCGCCAGGCTCCCGCCACCGCGATCCTGCACGGCGGCCACGCCAGCGCCGACCGCGCCGAGCTCGCGGTCGAGGGCCACGATCCGGACGGCAAGCGGCTGCATGGGATCGTGTGGATGGCGAAAGAGGGTGGGAGCTGGAAGGTCGATTCGTCGAACTTTCGGTCCGAGTAGTTGGGGCGGTTCGGAATTCGCTGCGCGAATTCCGTAAGTCTGCTGCGCAGACGGAACAGATGAGAATTTTCTGATGGCGGCGTTCGTCGTCTTGTTGCGCGGAATCAATGTCGGAAAGGCCAAGCGCATTCCGATGGCGGAGCTGAAGGCGCTGTTGTCGGGGCTCGGCTGCTCGGCGGTCAAGACGCTGCTCAACAGCGGCAATGCGGTCGTCGAGATCGCGCGGGCGACGCCGGCTTCGCTCGCGAAGAAGGTCGAGGCGGCGATCGTCACGCGCTTCGGATTCGAGGTGCCGACCGTCGCTCTTTCCGCCGTCGAGTTCAGGTCGATCGTCGACGCCAATCCGTACGCGTCGGATCATGCCGATCCCGGGCGCCTGCTGGTCGCCTTCTGTCTGCAGCGCGACACCCTCGCGGGACTCGCCGCGGTGACCGCGCACGTGGTCGCGCCGGAGCGCTTCCACGTCGGGCCGCAGGCGGCCTACCTCGATGCGGTCAACGGCATCCTCGACAGCAAGGCCGCCGTCGCGCTGCTCGGCAAGTCCGGTCAGGCGGTCACCACGCGCAACTGGGCAACAGTGCAGAAGATCGCCGCGCTGTTGTAACTGTGGCGACGCACTTCATCGACGCGGCTGTTGTGGGAGCGGCTTCAGCCGCGATGGCGAGGCTCATCAACAACGCGGCTGTTGTGGGAGTGGCTTCAGCCGCGATGGCGCAGCGCCGCGCCATCGCGGCTGAAGCCACTCCACGAAGAGCGTCAAGCGATCGCTACGATCTCGCCATGTCTGACCCCCTCGTACTGTCGGCCTGCACGCTCCGTCCCTGGCACCGCGACGACCGTGCCTCGCTGCTCATCCACGCGAACAACTGGAACGTCGCCCGCTGGCTCAGCCACGAGTTCCCGCATCCGTACGGCGACGCCGAGGCCGACGCCTGGTTCGATCTGCTCGAGTGGCGTGACCCGGCCGCGGCAGTGACGGCCGCGATCGAGGTCGACGGCAACGCCGTCGGCGGCATCGGGATCAAGCTCGGCGCCGGCGTGTTCGAAGGCAGCGGCGAGCTCGGCTATTGGCTCGGCGAGGCGTTCTGGGGGCGTGGCATCGTCAGCGCGGCGGTGACCGCCTTCGTGCCGGCGGTGATGGCGCGTTGCGGCCTGCGACGCGTCGGCGCCTGGGCGATGGTCGACAACGTCCGGTCGATCCGCGTTCTCGAGAAATGCGGCTTCGTGCACGAGGGCGTACAGCGGGCGAGTGTCGTCAAGGACGGGCGGGTGTGCGATCGAGTGATGTTCGGGCGCATGGCGTAAGGTGTGCCCTGAGCACCCCCGCGAGGCGATTCGAATGTCGGTCCTTCCGGCTCTCGCACAATGAAGTTCCGGGGCGATGGCGGGCGGTGCCCGCCCTACTTCACCGCCGCGAAGCTGCGCGCGTCCTTCGGCCACGCCGGCGTGTTGCGGATCGCGTCGAGCACGTCGTTCTCGGAATCGACCAGCTGATACATCCGCGCGTGCTCCGGATTGAGGAAACGCTCGCGCACCACGTCGTCCATGAATCCCATCAGCGGCGTGTAGAAGTTCTTGGTATTCACCAGCAGGATCGGATTGAAGTACAGGCCCAGGCGCTTCAGCGTGATCGCCTCGAACAGCTCCTCCAGCGTGCCGCAGCCGCCGGGCAGGGCGATCACGGCATCGGAGCCGGTCAACAGGCGATGCTTGCGCTCGCGCATGTCCTCGACGATCTCGAGGTTCACCACTCCGGGGTGCTGCCACTCCACCTCCGTCATGAAGCGCGGGATGATGCCGACGACCTCGCCGCCGGCCGCGAGCGCGCCGTCGGCCAGCGCCCCCATCGAGCCGCTGCCGCCGCCGCCGTAGACCACCGTGCAGCCGGCTTCGGCCAGGATCCGGCCGAGGTTGCGCGCCGCGTCGTGGAACACCGGGTCGCAGTGGTGGGAGGAGGCGCAGTAGACGCAGATCCGCATGGCGATGGCCCTGAGTGGCAAGCCGCCTAGGGTATTGGATCGGAGGGTGGCAGTGAGACGAGGTCGTTCAGGACGACCGCCGACGAACGCAGGATTCGGCCGCTTGCCAAGTCTCCCAACCCGTCATTGCGAGCGCAGCGAAGCAATCCAGCGCCTTGGCCCTTGATGGCCGGGTGGAAAGCAAAGGCACTGGATTGCTTCGCTGCGCTCGCAATGACGGGAATCGCGGTGCGATCGGGACTTGCGCCCCTCCTGCAAGCGCCCAAAGAAAAACGCCGCCCTGGGGTGGGGGCGGCGTTTTGGGGGTGTACCCGCGCTTTGGGGGATTGGATTGGGGAGATCCAGGGGTGTTGCGGGGTGGAGAAATGATGCGACCGCGGTCACGTCGAAAATGTGATCTTGTTCGCACAATTTTTCCGCAATGCGGAAAACATCTTGAAGGAATGTGACGTGATCGGCCGAATCGACTCAAACGTTCCGCCAAAGTGCGAAGTGCATCACACTTCACACCTTGTCACATCGACGAGTCGGTCAGTGCGGGAGCCCCCTGGTCGGCGGTCGCCAGGCCGCGCTGCAGTGCGGCGGTTAGCTCCGGCAGCCGGACGGGCTTGGCGACGAAGTCGTTCATGCCGGCCGCCATGATCTCGTCGCGCTGGTCGTCGAACACATGGGCGGAGACACCGATGATCCAGGGCCGGATGTCGTCGTTGGAGTAGGCCCGGATCGCCCGCGCCGCTTCCATCCCGTCCATCACCGGCATCTCGACGTCCATCAGGATCAGGTCGTAGCGGTGCGCCAGGGCGCGCTCGACCGCCTCGCGACCGTTGTCCGCGAAGTCCGGCGAGAAGCCCATCGACTCCAGCATCATCTGCAGGATGGTCTGGTTGACCGGGTTGTCCTCGACCACCAGCACCTCGCGATCGCCGATCGGATCGACGATCGTGGACTCAGGCGACGCCGCGGGCGTGGCGGATTCGCTCGCGACCTCCGGGGGCACCGCGACCAGCTTGTCGACGGTCGCCGGGGTCAGCGGCGGATCGAAGCGTATGTAGCCGGGCGGAAGCCAGTAGTCGTGCGCCTTGCCGGTGCCGTCCACTTCGAGCAGCGCAATCGTCCGGACCTCGCGGCGGCGATGGCCGAGCACCGCCTCCATCCCGAACTGACGCCATCCCTCGGCATCGACGACGACCGCCTGCCAGTCGCTGCCGCGTGCCTCTACCGGCAGAACGACGTGGACGCCGCACTGCTCCAGCAGCTCGACCAGCGCGGCCTGGGCGATCGGCTCGGCCACCGCCACCAGCATCGCGGCGTAGCGCAGGTTCCGCTGCGGCCGAGGCGGCACGGCATCGTCGACCCAGTCGAGCGCGAGCCGGACCTCGAAGGTCGAGCCGACGCCAACGGTACTCTCGACCTCGATGCTGCCGTTCATCTTGCGCATCAGCCGATCGCAGATCGCCAGGCCGAGACCGCTGCCGCCGTGACGGCGGGTCGTCGAGACGTCGCCCTGCTGGAACGGCTGGAACAGGCGCTGGCGGGTCTCTTCCGACATGCCTTCGCCGCTGTCGCTGATCGAGAAGCGGATGCCGGCGCGCGCTCCGTCCTCGACCGCGAGATCGACCCGGACGCCGCCGCGCTCGGTGAACTTCACCGCGTTGGAGATCAGGTTCACCAGGACCTGCTGCAGGCGCACCGGGTCGCCGCGCACGCGCCGCCGCCAGGCGCCGTGGGCGACGGCGGCCAGCGTCAGTCCCCGGTCGCGGGCGGCGTTGGCCTGCATCTGGGTCGCCGCCTCCAGGCAGTCGCCAAGCGCGAGCGGGATCGTCTCCAGCGTGAGCTCGCCGGCCTCGACCTTCGAGAAGTCGAGGATGTCGTTGATGATCGCCAGCAGGAACTCGCCGCTCTGGGTCAACGTGCGCACCAGCGCCGCCTCCGCCATGCCGAGCGGTGCGCGCGCGAGCAGCTGGGCGGAACCGATCACGCCATTCAACGGCGTGCGGATCTCGTGGCTCATCGTGGCGAGGAAGCGCGACTTGGCATCGGACGCGGCGCGCTCGCCGATCACGGCCTGGGTCAGGCGTTCCTGGGTGGCGCGCAGCTCCTCCTCGACCTGGCGGCGCTGGGTGATGTCCCACGCGACGCCGGAGACCCGCTCCACCACGCCGTCCGCGCCGCGCTCGGCGTGACCGTGCGAGTAGATCCAGCGCTGCTGGCCGTCCGGTCGGCTGATCCGGAACTCGGAGAGGTATTCGCCGCCGTTGGCGATCGCCTGCTCGAACAGGCTGTCGGTGCGCTCGCGGTCATCGGGATGGATCAGCGCGTTGACCTTCTCGTGGGTGTCGGGGCGGCAGCCGTAGATGGCGATGTCGTCGCCGTAGGAGGTCCGGACCTGGTTGCGCAGGTCCCACTCCCAGAGCACCATGCCGGCGCTGTCCAGCGCGCGGCGCAGGTGATGCTGCGACTGCCGGAGTGCCGCCTCGGTCGCGCGCAGGCTGGTGACGTCCTGCAGCACGCCGGCGAGGCGCAGCAGCTCGCCGGGGCCGGGCTCGACCTGGCCGCACTGCATCAGCACGTTGCGCATGCTGCCGTCGCGACGGCGGATCCGGTACTCGATCCGGCGGACGCCGTGCAGCGCGATCGCGAGGGTGACCTCCTGGTCGAAGTGCTCGCGGTCGTCGACGTCGACCAGACCGCGCAGGTCGCTCCAGGCACGGATCGGCATCCCGAACAGCTGCTCGACGTCGCCGTGCAGCTCGATCCACTCCGTGTGCTCGACCGATTCGAAGGTGACCATGCCGGCGGCGGCGACCGCGGTGCCGAGCTGGCGCGACAAGGTCGCCGCCGCCAGCGCGGCGCGCTTCTCGTCGTCGATGTCGCGGCCGATCAGCAGGCGCTCGCCGCGATCCAGCTGCTGGCGATCGGCCTGGCCGGCGACACGGTGCCAGCGCAGCCGGCCCTCGGCGTCGCAGATGCGCAGCTCGAGCACGCTCGACTCGCTCTCGCGTCCCGACGACTCGAACAGCGCCTCCAGCGCGATGCGGTCGTCCGGATGCACCCGCGGCAGCAGATCGGCCAACGGCTCGACCGGCACTCCGCCGTTGTTGTCCTCGGTCAGCGCGTCCATCATCGGATGCGCCACCCAGGCGCGCATCCCGGCCGCGGAGAGCGCCAGCTTCAGGTGCCGATTGGCGAGCGCGAGCCGCGACAGCACGACGCTGGAGGCGATCATCAGCAGCGCGAGCGAACCCAGCAGCGACAGCAGTCCCTCGTAGGCGATGCTGGCGGCCGCGAGCGCGCCGTCGGCGAAGGGCACGTAGTCGCGGCTGAGCGAGGCCAGGGCGATCCCCGCGCGGGTCATGACCAGCACGGCGCCGATCCCGAGCAGCGCGATCAGCAGCTCCCAGCCGCGCGTGAGCCGCGAACTGCGCGGCGCGATCAGCATCAGCCTGAGCGCGATCAGCATCTGCAGCGCAAACAGTCCCAGCACCGCGGCCGTGCGCAGTGCCGCATTCGGCCAGACCGACGTCAGCGCCAGCGCGGCGAGCGCTACCGCGGGCACGATCAGCAGGTGCCGCCGACTGCGGCGTTGCTGGGCGAACAGGTCGCGCAGCGCCTCGACCCGCAGCGCGAGGCTCGCCGCCAGCACGGTATTGGCCAGCACGATCGACCACAGGTCGGAGATCTGGCCACGCTCGGAGATCAGGATCAATCCGACCGGCGAGAGCAGCTCGGCGAGGCCCCAGCACGACACGACGAAGCGCATCCGCGCCGGCAGGGTGTCGCGCGCGAGCAGGAAGCCGACGCCGACCACCAGGGCGGACAGCGCCGACATCACCATCAGCGAACGGATGTCGAAGACCGGGGAAATCATGCGACGAGCAATCTAGTACAACCGCGGCCGTGCCGGCGCGTCGTCCCGAGCAGCCTGGACATCATCGGCTCGTGCGGCCGCCCGTGCGCCGCCGGCGGACGTCTAGTAGCCGGCGTAGGCGTGCAGGGCCTCGATCACCTGCTGGGCCGCACAGGGCTTGGCGATCAGTGCCTTGCCGCCCTGCATCCGCGCCCACATCTGGTCCGCCTTCTGGTGGCGGGTCGACATGAACACCACCGGGATGGTGCGGGTCGCCTGGTTCGACTTCAGCTGCCGACAGGCCTCGTAGCCGTCCATGTCGGGCATCACGAGGTCCATGAAGATCAGGCGGGGGTGTTCGGCGGCCGCCATCTGCACGGCTTCCGCGCCGGTGGAGGCGGTCAGCGCGTCGAAGCCGTTGCGGCCGAGGATCGAGCAGAGATCCGCCAGCTCGGCCGGCGAGTCGTCCACGATCAGGATCTTGCTCATTGCCATTGCGCGTCCCCGTTCCCTTGCCCTGCTCCGAATTTCCGTCGGAGTCTAGGCAGCGCGGTGCGCAACGGAGCACGCTGTAAATTTCGTTTTGCTTGTCACACGAGATTTAACCCGGTGCGGTCGGTAGGCGCGACCGGCGGTAGTCGCGGATGTCGCGTCCCGGCCTGGATCGAGCGCTCGCGACCTTCCTGCCATACTCGCGCCCCCCTCGCTGATCCCCGCGCATGGCTCTGATCGACTATCCCTTCACCGGCCACCGGTACCTGCATCGCAATGGCCTGTCGCAGCACTTCCTCGACGAGGGACAGGGCGCGCCGGTGCTGATGCTGCACGGCAATCCCACCTGGTCGTACTACTACCGGCACCTGGTTCTGGGCCTGCGCGATTCCCACCGCTGCCTGGTCCCGGACCACATCGGCATGGGCTGGTCGGACAAGCCCGACGACTCGAAGTACGGCTTCTCGCTGGAGGAACGGGTCGACGATCTCGACGCGCTGTCCGACCACTGGATCGCCCAGCGCGGCGTTCCGGCGACCGGCTGGACCCTGGTGGTGCACGACTGGGGCGGGATGATCGGCTTCGCCTACGCCTGCCGCCATCCCGAGCGGTTCTCGCGGTTCGTGGTGCTGAACACCGGCGCGTTCCCGCTGCCGGCCGGCAAGCGCCTGCCGTTTTCACTGTTCCTCGGCCGCAGCACCGCGATTGGCGCGGTCGCGATCCACCGCTTCAACGCCTTCGCCAAGGGCGCGACGCGGATGGCGGTGATGAAGCCGCTGACCGCGGCCGAACGCGCCGCCTACGTCGCCCCCTACGACACCGCGGCCAACCGCCTGGCGACGCTGCGCTTCGTGCAGGACATCCCGCTGTCCGAGCACGACCGCGGCTACGCCGTCGTTGCCGCCACGGCCGCACGCCTCACTCAGTTCGGCGATCGACCCATGCAGATCCACTGGGGCATGAAGGACTTCGTGTTCGATCACCACTTCCTCGCCGAATTCCGCCGCTACTTCCCGAACGCCGACGTGCACGAGTACGCCGACGCCGGCCACTACGTGCTGGACGACGAGCGCGCGGCGATCGTGGCCTCGGTGCGCGGGTTCCTGGCGAGGACATGAGCCCCGGCGGCGTTCCGGTCGACGGTGCGCCGGAGTCCGCGGACGCGCTGCCCTGGGCGGACAACATCGCCGCGGCGCTGAGCGCCCAGGCGGCCGCGCGACCCGACGCGGTCGCGATGCAGTTCCCGGTCGGGCGCCTCGGCGATGGCCGGGTCGCCTACCGCGCGTGCAGCTACCGGGAGCTCGACGAGACCAGCGACGCGGTTGCCGCCGGGCTGCCCGCGATCGGCATCGCGCGGGGCCAGCGCTGCGTGCTGATGGTCAAGCCCGGTCCGGAATTCTTCGCTTTGATGTTCGGCCTCCTGAAGGCCGGCGTGGTGCCGGTGCTGGTCGATCCGGGCATCGACCGGCGCGCCTTGAAGGAATGCCTCGCCGAGGCCGAGCCGCAGGCCTTCATCGGCATCCCGCTCGCGCAGTTCGCGCGTCTGCTCCTCGGCTGGGCGCGCTCCGCCCGAACCCGGGTGACGGTCGGGCGGCGCTGGCTGTGGGGCGGCGTGCGCTACGTCGACCTTCTCGCTCGCGGCCGCGCCGCGCTCGCCACCGGCGCCACCGCACGCGCGCCGACGCGCCCCGACGAGCTCGCCGCGATCCTGTTCACCTCGGGCTCCACGGGTGTGCCGAAGGGCGTCGAATACCTGCACCGGCACTTCGCCGCGCAGGTCGCGCTGATCCGTGCGGCCTTCGACATCGTCCCCGGCGAGATCGACGTCCCGACCTTCCCGCCGTTCGCGCTGTTCGATCCGGCGCTCGGCATGACCAGCGTGCTGCCGGAGATGGACTACACCCGGCCGGCCGCCGCCGACCCGGCGAAGCTGGTCCAGGCGATCACCCAGTTCGGCGCCACCAGCATGTTCGGCTCGCCGGCGCTGGTCGAGGTGCTGGCGCGGCACGGCGCCGCGACCGGCACGTCGCTGCCGACGCTGCGTCGCGTGCTGTCCGCCGGCGCGCCGGTGCGGCCCGAGATCGCCGCGGCAATGCGGAAGTTGTTGCCAGACGACGCGACGCTGTGGACGCCCTACGGCGCCACCGAATGCCTGCCGGTCGCCGTCGTCGAGTCGTGCGACATCCTGGCGCTCGGAGCCACGGAAACGCCGCGCGGCGCTGGGATCCTGGTCGGCCGGCCGCTCGCCGCAAACACCGTGCGCATCGTACGGATCAGCGACGCGCCGATCGCCTCGTGGTCCGATGACCTGCTCTGCGCGCCGGGCGAGATCGGCGAGATCACCGTGGTCGGCCCGAGCACCACGCGCGCCTACTTCCGTCGCGATGCGGCCACGACAAGCGCGAAGATCGTCGAGCGCACGGCAAACGGTGATCGCGTCGTGCACCGGATGGGCGACGTCGGCTATCTCGATCACGAGGGTTGTCTCTGGTACGTCGGCCGCAAGTCCCACCGGGTCGTCACCGCCGGCGGCACGCTGTTCACCGAGCAGGTCGAGGGCATCTACAACGCTCATCCGGCCGTGCGGCGCAGCGCGCTGGTCGGCGTCGGTGATCGCGGCGCGCAGCAGCCGGTGCTGTGTGTCGAGCTGCGCGCGACCGTGCCGGCCTCGGCGTGGCCGGCGATCGCGGCCGAACTCCGCGCCTTTCCCGCCGCGGCGTCGATCACGCCCGCGATCGACCGCTTCCTGCTCCACCCCGGCTTCCCGGTCGACATCCGCCACAACGCGAAGATCGGTCGCGAGAAGCTCGCGGCGTGGGCCGCGCGGTAGGGCGCGCTCTGCGCGCCGTTGCCTCGACGGTTCGCGGTGGGAGAGAGCCGCAGGTCCTCGCGATGACGGGCAGGGCCCGCCCTACGCAGAGACGGCGGCACCTATCCCTCGGGCGTTCAGTGCGAGTCGATCAGGCGAAGCGCAGCGCCAGGCGAAGGCGTTCGAAGCGACGCTCACCGAGCGCGTCCGAGACCATGGGAAGCGCGTCGGCGAAACGTGCCAGCTGCGCCTTGCTGGCTGGCGTGAAGCGCGTGCGCTCGCCGTCGATCCAGTCGTCGACGTGACGCAGCAGCAAGGCGTGGTCGTCGCCCGCCGCCAGCCAGGCGAGCAGCTGCAGCAGACTCTCCCATTTGTTGAGATCGGCGGCCGCCGATGCCAGCCGACCCCGGCACGGCGGAAGCCGGTTGGATCGCCACGCGTCGTCGAGATCCGCCGCAGCGAGTCCCGCGGGCCCGCTGCGGAGCAACGCGAGCGCCCGCCCGACGACCTTGGACGAGGCGTCCCGCAGCGCGAGCCGGCAGCGTTCCGGAGCATCCGCCGCGCCGCTGCGCTGATAGGCCTGCAGCGCTGCCATCCGCACCAGGGCCGAACGGTGGGTGAGAAAAGGCCGGACCCGGCCGGCGTCATCGGCCTCGGCGACATCGGCCAAGGCCTGTACGGCAATGCCCGCATGATCCGGCGGACCGGCATCGATCGCCGCGCGCCACTCGGCGAGCGGAACGATCGTCGTGTGTTGCCGGAGGCGGAATGCGGCTGCCGTTCGCACCACCGCGACGGGATCGAACAGGAAGCCCCGCGCGGCGTCGATGGTGCTTGCGCGATCGAGATTCCAGCACAGCCTCAGAGATGCCGCGCGGATCCGGCCGAGTGGGTGGCCGAGCCCGCGACGAGCGATCGCCAACAGGCGGCCGACGTCGCCGTCGATGCGGGCGGAGGTCAGCGCCCACAGTGCGAGCCGACCGTCGCTGTCGGCCATCGCGGCGGTGGCGATGGCCACCATGTCGTCGTGTCCGGCGTCGATCAACAGCTCGAACGCGAGATGCCGGGTGATCGAGTCCGGCAGTCGCGTCGCCTGCCAGCACAGTGCGTGGCGACGCGCCTCCAGCAGTCGCGGACGCAGCAGCGGCGACCACACGGAGTGTTCGAAGCGTTCGCGCTGGCGTAGCAGGGCGACCAGGGGCAGCGAAGCGAGCCAGGTGGCATCGTCCGCCGCGTCGAGTCGTCGCACGAGCGCCGCCTTGGCTGCCGAGCGGACCTGGAGCACGGCGTCGTTGCAGCGCAGCAGCAGCAGGGGCAGCGCCAACGGCGAGTCGACGCCCTCCAATCCGCGGACGGCGGATTCGCGTCGGTAGCCACTGGGGTCCAGGCTGTCGACCAGGTGGTCGAACGGGGCATCGGCGCGCCGCGCGGTATCCAGCCAGGTGGCCGCGCCGGCAGGAGTTATGGCGAGCGTGGGGCTGCGGATCCGCTGCCGATAGATCTCATCGAGAGCGATCCAGCCGCGCCCACCGAGATGCTCGAGTTCCGCGAGCAGGGAAGCCGGCGAAATCTCGCGGCCGATCAGGTCACGACAGAGCGTGGCGAGGTAGTGGAGGCGATGGGCGAGGTCGAAGTGCAACATGGCGAGCAGAGCCGGCGACAGCCGCGATCATCGCCCGCCGTCATTGCTGTTGCCATGCCGCCCGCCGGGTTCCAGCGCCCCGGCGACCGGCTTCCTCGGTTCAGGCGCTGGGAGATGTACCGGGCTCGACGGCGGAAGCTGCATCCGGACGGGAAAAGCGCACCATCAGCACCCGTCCGACGATTCCCGCCGCTGCCAGCACCCACACGATCAATGCCCCGCTCGGCAGGTCCCACACCGCCGACAGCACCAGGCCGCCGATGTAGCCGACCGCGCCGATCGCGTAGGCGATCGCGTGGCGGCGCATGCCGCCGGCACCCGCTGTGGCGAGCGCAGGGATGATCAGGCTGGCGAACACGAGGTACACGCCGACCAGCTGGACCGAGGTCGTGATCGCGAGTGCGAACAGCGCGTAGAACCAGAAGCCGTCGAGTCGGGCGCCGCGCCACACGATCAACGCCAGCAGGACCGCCGAAAGTACCGCGACCGGCAGCAGCTGGCCGTAACTCACCCACAGGATCTGGCCGACCAGCAGGTCCTTCAGGTGCTCGCTGCCGTGCGGGTTGTTGGCGAGCAGCAACAAACCGCCGGTGGCCGCGAGCACGAACAGCGTGCCGATCAGCGGCTCCTGGTAGTCTGGCCACTTGCGGTCGGTGAACGACAGCAGCGCGGCGCCGAGCAGCGCGGATGCCGCTGCGACGATCTGCACGCCGGCGCCGTGCTCCTCGACGCCGAAGTACTGCGCGCCGATGACGCCGAGCGCGGCGACCTGGGCGATCGCGAGGTCGATGAAGATGATGCCGCGCGACAGCACCTTTTCCCCCAGCGGGATGTGGGTGAGCAGCACCAGCAGGCCGGCGACGCAGGCCGGACCGAGAATGCCGATGTCGAGGCCGTCCCAATTCACTTCGCGGCCGCCAGCAGCAGGTCGAGGGTGTCGTCGAACAGCTTGAACAGGTCCCCGGACTTGGCATCGCCACCCACGGTGAACGGCAACACGACCGCCGGCACGCCGGTGCGCTCGGCCAGCCACTCGCCGGGCTTCGGGTCCTGGTAGGCGGCGCTGACGATCGCGAAGGCCGGCGCGGATTTCGTCGTCTCGATCAGCGAGGACAGGTGCGCGCTGGTGGGCGGCACGCCGGGCTTGGGCTCGAGCTGGCCGATCTGGGTGAGGTGCAGCCAGTCTTCGAGGTAGGCCCAGCTGGCATGGTGCACGACCAGCTTCTTCCCGGCGAGCGGCGCGGCCTTCTTCTCCCAGCCGGTCATCGCCGCGGTCCAGCGCTTGGCGAAGTCGTCGTAGCGCTGCGCGTAGGTCGCGGCATTGGCCGCGTCGACTTCCGCCAATCGCCCGGACAGCGCCTTGGCGATGGTCAGCAGCCGATGCGGATCGAGATGCACGTGCGGATTGCCGGCCGGATGGATGTCGCCGGCGGAGCGGTCCAGCACCGTCGGCTTCTCCAGCGTGGCGACGAAGTCGGCCGCCATGAACGAGCCCTTGCCCTCGGCGGCCTTCGCGTTGCCGGACTGGCGGACCAGCTGCGGCAGCCAGCCGACCTCGAGATCGGCGCCGGAGCAGACGACGAGGTCGGCGCGCCGCATCTTCGCGACCAGGCTCGGCTTCGCCTCGATCATGTGCACGTCCTGCAGTGCCGTGGTCGCGACGGTGACGTTGGCCGCGGTGCCGGCGAGCTCGGTGGTGAGCGCCGCCCACTCCGGTTCGCAGGCGAAAACCTCGAGTGCGGCGGCACGACCGGGCGCGAGCGCGGCGGCGAGGGACAGGGCAATCAGGGTGAGCGAGCGCATCGGGACTCTCCGCGAATCAGAACTTGTGGGCGCCGTGGGCACCGAGGCTGACCTGGTACTGCAGCAGCGCGGCGGTGTCGTCGTTGCCGCGACCGGCGTCCTCGCGCATCAGCTGCAGGCGCAGCAGCGAGAACTCGCTGTTGCGCCAGGTCAGCATCAGGCTGTGACGGTTGGCGTCGCTGTCGGGGCCGCTGAGATCGCGATCGGACCACAGGCGATCGTAGCGGTAGCCGACGTCCCACTGCCGCGACAGGCGCAGCACGGATTCGAGATAGCCGCCGCGGCGGACGAAGCGTCCGTCGGCGCTCGCGAGCGAGTCCGGATCGACGAATCGGCCCTCGCGGCGATCGACCATGAACTCGCTGCGCACGGTCACGCCGCCGTCCTTGGTGTTGCCGTTCGGTGCCCACTTCCAGGTGCCGTCGACGATGTACAGGTCGCCGTCGCCGGTGAAGCCGTCCTCGCCGCCCTCGCTGCGGCTGCGCAGATAGGACGCACCGGCGAGCCACGACGCGTTGTCGCCGGCGTCGCCGCCGACGTGGGCATACAGCGCCTTGGCACCGACGCCGCCGTGTCCGTCGCCGGCCGCCGGATACTGCGCGCCGCGCATCAGTTCGCCGCCGAACTCGAGGTAGACATCGGTCGGCGCCAGCCAGCGGACATCGACGCCGTCGTCGCCATACTGGCCGCCGAGAAAGGCCTGGTAGGCCAGCGGGCGGTCGACGAAATTGTCGGTGTGGGCGTGGTGACTGTTGAGGTAGCCGAGGTTCGCGAAGAAGCGGCCGGCGCGCACCGACCAGCCGGCGGGCAGCGCCGTGGTCTCGATGTAGGCCTCCTCGATGTTGGTCTCGACGCTGCCGCCGTCGGCATCGAAGCTCGCGGTGAACTGGCCGTAGAACTTGTCGTCGATGTTGGCCGCGAATGAAATCTCGCTCTCGCCGAGTCCGAGTCCCCGTTGTCCGGGTCCGGCCTCGCCGACGAAGGGGAAGCCCGGTCGGGAGAAACTGTCGACGTCGTTCGAGTGATGGCCGTAGATGCCGTTCAGGATCAGGCTGATCGCCGGATTGAATGCGTTGGCATTGGCCTTCGGGGCGCTGCCCGGTGGCGGGGACGGCGCGGCCGTCGCGCTCGCGACCGGCGGTGCCGCCTTCATCTGATCAAGCTCGGCACGCGCCGCCTGCGCCGCCGCCAGCGCGTCGGCCGCGGCGGCACGGAGCTGCTGCGCCTGGATCTCGAGGTCCTGCAGGCGCTTCTCCATCGCGGCCATCCGCTCCTTGTCGGAGCTGTCGGCGGCATGGGTCGCGGGGGGGACGGTGGCGAGCGCGGAGAGGGCCAGCGCCAGGGTGATTGGTCGCATCGAAGGAGCCTCGGTTAGGGTGCCGGCATCGGATTCCGCCGACCGGCACGGTAGCCGAGGAGGATCGACGACAGCTCAAAAGTTGGCCGATGTTATAATGTTCCAAAATTGGTGCAAGTTACGCCGCAGCAATCGCCTCGAGGCGAGCGTGCCGCTCGGCGCCGTCCGGAGCGCGCGGTCGGCACCCGATTCGGGTAATGGCGATGACGCCCTAGGAACGAGCGGGTTCGGCGGTGGCGTCTTTCCCCGGGACCGTCCCGCCAAGCCGCACTTGCGGCAGCCCGAAGCCGGCGATGAACGGGTCGCGCTGGAAGGCGTGTTCGAGAAAGTCCACCACGGCCTTGACCCGCGGCGACAGACGGCGCGATGGCGGCCAGACCGCCCAGATCGGCAGGGGTGACGGACGGAAGCCGCTCAGGACGAGTTTCAGCCGTCGCGCCGCAATGTCGGGACCGACCAGCCAGAGCGGCGCATTGACGATGCCCACGCCGCCCAGCGCCGCGCCGAGCACGCCTTCGCCGTTGTTGCAGCGCAGGTTTCCGCGCACCTGGACCGTCTCGGTGCCGGTCGGGCCCTCGATCTGCCAGCGATCGAAGGTCTCGAGGCCGACGTAGACGATGCAGTTGTGGGTGCCGAGGTCGGCCGGTGTCGCTGGCGTGCCGGCCTGTTCCAGGTAGCCCGGCGCCGCGCAGACGACTCGCTGCGACACGCCGACCTGCCGTGCGATCAGTTCCTCGTCGCGCAGCGGGCCGATGCGGATCGACACGTCGATGCCCTCGCGGGCGAGATCGACGTAGGCATCGTTCAGGGACAATTCGATCGACAGGCGCGGATGGCGCTTCAGGAAATCGCCGAGCCGCGGAGCGATCTGGCTGCGCCCGAAGCTGACCGAGGTCGCCAGTCGCAGGGAGCCGCCGACGCCCTCCTGATCGGCCTTCAGCGACGCGCTCGCCTCGCGCAGGGTCTGCAGGGCGTCGCGGCACTGTTCGTAGTAGGCCATGCCGGCGTCGGTGAGATTGAGCCGGCGCGTCGTCCGGTTCATCAGCCGGCAGCCGAGTTGCCGCTCGAGTGCTGCCATCTGCTTGCTGATCGCGGGCTGGGTGGTGCGGCGCTCGCGGGCCACGGCGGAGAAGCTGCCGGTCTCCACGGCACGCACGAAAACCTCCAGAGCGGCAAGACGGTCCATCACGGTCCCCTAGTCGGATGCGGTCGGGCGCCAAACGATCGCCAATTTCATTCCCCAGTCGCATGAATCCTATGACAAGTCGTCGCCTTATCGAACCGGCGAGGCGGGTCCAAGCTGTTCCCACGACGAATCGCGTCGCCCTTGAGGAGCTTGAAATGAAACGTCTGGAAGGAAAAATCGCCGTGATCACCGGCGGCAACAGCGGAATCGGTCTCGCGACGGCGCAGCGCTTCGTCGCCGAGGGCGCGAGCGTGGTGCTCTTCGGCCGCAACTCCTCGACCCTGGCCGCCGCCGCGAAGGAACTGGGTCCGACGGCCAGTACCGTCGCCGGCGACATCAGCTCGCGTGCGGACCGGGAGCGGCTGTTCGACCACGCGCGGCGCCTGCACGGTCGTGTCGACATCCTGTTCGCCAATGCCGGCGTCGCCGAGTTCGTGCCGATCGATGCCGTCGACGAGGCGCACTACGACGCGATCTTCGACATCGACGTGAAGGGAACCTACTTCACGATCCAGGCGGCACTGCCGCTGATGGCGGCCGGCGCCTCGATCGTGCTCAACAGTTCGGTGGTCAGTCATGTCGGCATGGCCGGAGCCAGCGTGTACTCGGCGGCCAAGGCGGCGGTGCGGTCCCTTGCGCGGTCGCTGTCGGCCGAGTTGGCGCCGCGCGGCATCCGGGTGAACGCCGTGGCACCCGGACCGATCGAGACGCCGATCTTCGAGCGCATGGGCATCGCCGCGGACGCCGTGCAGCAGACCAAGGACGGCCTCGCGGCGATCGTGCCGATCGGACGCATGGGCAAGGCCGCCGAGGTCGCCGCCGCGGTGGCGTTCCTGGCAGCGAACGAGAGCGCCTACGTCGTCGGCGCGGAACTGAGCGTCGCCGGCGGCAAGGGACAGCTCTGAGCGGAGGTCCGTACCCGCGGTCGGCTCGCCGGGCGCGGGGTTGCGCGCGGGCGTGAGCGCGAGAGTGGACGAATCAGCGGTGCAGCGGGAGCCCATCGCGGCTCCCGCTGTCCGTTCGCGGTTGGGATCCACGTATCCGAAGGCATGACCTTAGACCTAGGGAAGGTCTGAACAAGTCGACGTCAGCCGCTTCGTAGCAGGCCGCCGTCGGCTTCGTTCGTTGATTTCGCGGTTTTTCATTGCGCGCATACCTTTCTCGCGCCCTTTTCGGGCTCAATTCCCGAACTGCGGACGCA
>JBGAPI010000055.1:0-36951 GCA_044221335.1 Ahniellaceae bacterium | reverse complement strand
GCAAGCGACGTTGCCCGGGGTCGAGGTGCTGCAACTGTCGCGGGTCGTCTCCTGTTCGCGGCCGCTGGCGAAGGCGTTGGTCGGCTCGCAACCAGTGCTGTCCCCGTCATAGATCTGGGTGAAGGGCGCTCGGGGGGCTCCGGCGATGTCGGTGTACAGCGGCTTGGTCGGGAAGCTCAGCAGCCACTCCGAACGAGCGCCGATCGCGGGGTCGAACTCGAACTCGCCGTCGACTTCGCTGTGCATCAGGACCGCGCTGACCGCATCGGCGGTGCCTTGGATCCAGCTCGACACCAGGCTGCTGCCGTCGCGCAGGATGACCTGCGATTTCACCGAGCTGCTGCCGTCGCTGGCATCGGCGAGCGTGGGGCGGCCGCTGCCGGGGGCGAAGTGCAGGCCTCCTTCGGGCGCATTGCCGCCGTAGAAGCCGTCGATCGCGGTCGCTTCGTAGGCATGCAAGGTTCCGTTGGCGACGTCGATGATCTGCGCACTTCCGTAGAGGCCGCCGGTGGGCAGGTTGATGTCGAACATGCGATTGGCCGACCAGAACGCGTCCGGAGTCTGCCAGTCGCGGGCGACCTGGTCGCAGCCGATCGGCAGGTTGCCGACACTGCCGTTGTGGTTGACCTCCTCGACGACCTGGGTCAGGCCGCTGCCGACCCGGAGCGTGCCCATCTCGATCACTTCGAGGTAGCCCTCGCGGGTGCGCGCGAGGTCCGCCGGGCCGCCGTCGGTGCTGGTGCCGGAGTACGCGAAATTGCGGAACGGCACGAAGCGGGCGCCGGCGGAGGTCTGGGGCAAGGAAGCATTGGTGCGGATCAGCGGCACCGTGCAGGAGGTGTCCTGGGTCGTGAGGTTGGCCGGGCCGTTCGCGTCGAGCGAAAACAGCGCGCCGGTCCAGACGTCGTAGGCGCCGAGATAGAGACTGAATTCCAGCACCGCACGCGCGTTCCGGGCCTCGCGGAAGCGCAGCTTGATCGCCTTGCTGTCGAGCTTCGTGTTCACGATCGAGACGTAGGTGTCGTTACCGCCGTTGACCGTGTAATACGGGTAGAGCAGTACCTGGCCGATGCCGCCGGGATCGAGATGAACGGTGGTCGCGGCGGAGGCGCCGTCCGCGCCCAGCGCGAAGAGGATGGCGGAGGCGAGGGCAAGTCGGGAGGTACGAGACGAAGACATGGTCGGTCCTTGAGTGGAGGTGCGTCGCCAGCGGCGTGGTGAGCGCATTTCTCGCAATCGATTCGCTAGGCGGACGTTAATTGCGCGGTGTGTTTTCCGAGAATTTTCAGTGGACTAGCTGCAGCGATCTGCAGGGCGCACCCGCCCAATATGTCGAACGATCAGGGAGTGGAAATCCGAACGTTCGCGACGGTCGGACGCGGCCTCGACACGTTGCGATCGGGGCGATGCATCGGGACGTCGCGGCAGCGGAGCGCGCCCTACCGTAGGGCGGCCACTGGCCGCCGTCGCGATGCGCTTCCCGGGGCCGGCCCGAACGTAGCGGAGAGGCAGCGGCGCGCAATGCGCGCCCTATGTGTGGACTCGCCCCCTCGGTCAACTGCTGTGTTGCTTTGCCGGACAAACGGCTGCGTCTATGTGTAAGGCCTCTGCGAGGTGGTCGTCTGACCACGGGCCGAAATCGATTGAGCTCGCGGATATGCCGATACCGAGCTCGAGGGCCGTAGGCGCTAGGCATCGAACCGCGACGGTTCGACTCCGATGCAGTCCATAACGAGCAGGCCTTACGGTGACGGGGTTCAGTTCATGCCCAGTACCCTGATTCCGGGTGAGCAGTGCATTCGCCATGTGCAGTTGTGGTTGGCCACGAATCGCGGCGGTTTCATGCCGCCGCGCCACCAGCGCCGCAGCTGCTCGGTGAGCGGGCTGCTGTTCCAGCGCGCAGCAGGCGACGACGCCCGCGCCGCCGATCAGCAGGCCAGGATGTGGCGCACCACCGCGGCGACCATGACCGCGCCGATGTACCAGCGTTGCTGTCGAGACCGGCACGACGCCGAAGGACGCGGCGAAACGTCGGCCATTGGCAAATCGGCCCAGCGCGACGGCCTTGTCGCCAAGGCGGTGGTAGTGATCGGACCGATCATGGATCGCATCGGCGGATCGCCATGGCGATGTGCTTGTTCCGCGTCGAGCAGGCGATCTCGGCGTTCGCCCAGCATGCACCAACGGTGTAGGACTCCGCGACGGTCGCGGTAATCGGTTCAGCGGCAGATCGGCGTCCTCCAGCACGCGTTGCACGTACCAGCTCGAATGCCCGGCTCTTGGCGAACACCAGCCCTGATCGCCCAGCAGCCCGCACCTGGTTGACCACCACCGTTCATGCCGCCGTAGTCCGTGCCGGCTCGATCCGATGGGCGTTCTGCAGCGCCGTTGGCCGGGTGATCTTCACGGAACTGGATGAATTGCCTTGTCGTGGTAACGGCTCGTGCGATCGCCGGGCACACGTGGCGATCACTTCTTCGCGCCGATCGGTGCTTCCTTCGCTGCAGCGCCGGCAGCAACACCACTTGCAGCCCGAGCGACTGCACCCGCCGTGCCCACGCCTGCGCGCCCAGCCCGACCTCGAACACCACCGTCAGCGGTGGCTTCAACCCCTCAAGAAATCGGATGAACGACGCGCGTGACTTGTAGCGCTCCTGAGGACGCACCTCGACACCGCGCACGTCGAAGAACCCTGCCTGGAAAACATGCTTCGCCAGATCAACCGCTACGGTCGTAATCTTGTCCACGGACTCGCCCTCCTCGCTCCCGATTGGTGAGTACATCTCACCACTGGCACCTCGATGCCTGGGTCAACACGAGGGGGGCGAGTCCACCCGATTACCGTAGGGCGGCCACTGGCCGCCGTCGCGAGGCGCTTCGCGGGACCGGCCCGAACGAAGCGGAGAGGCAGCGGCGCGCAATGCGCGCCCTACGATTGTGGAGAACCTCAGGAGATTGCGGCGTCTCGTCAACGATCGTGGCCCCGCCGCCGTTGCCTCGGCCCAGTGACATCATCCGCCTGGGGAGGCTTGCGATGAATACCCTGCGATTCGTGGTCGCGGTCCTGGCGCTGCTGGCGACGCCGATTGCATCTGCGCAGAACCTGTGGCCGAACTGGGAGTCCCCGCATGTCCACCCGCTGGAGCTGACGCCCGACGGTTCGAAGCTCCTGGCCGTCAACACGGCAGACCAGCGCCTCGAAGTCTTCGCGGTCGCCGCGAGCGACGGCGCGCTGACGCTCCTCGCCTCCATCGCGGTCGGCATCGAACCCGCCAGCGTGCGCGCCCGCGGCAATACCGAGGCCTGGGTGGTGAACCCCCTGTCCGACAGCATCAGCATCGTCGACCTGACGGCGCTGGCGGTGAGCCGCACGCTCACGGTCGGCGATGAGCCGCGCGACGTGATCTTCGCCGGTACGCCGCGGCGCGCCTACGTGTCGATGGGCGCGGCGAACCAGGTCCGCGTGTTCGATCCGGCCAATCCGACGGCGGCGCCGGCCGTGATCGCGCTGCAGGGCGAGGAGCCGCGCGCGCTGGCCGCGAGTCCCGACGGCAACACGGTGTACGTCGGCTTCTTCGAGTCCGGCAACCTGACCGGTGCGGTGCGCCAGCAGGACGTCTCCAATGCCGCGGGGCCCTACGGCGGCCAGAACCCGCCGCCGAATTCCGGCACCAGCTTCGACCCGCCGATCGCCGCCGGACTGGCCGCTGCGCCGGCGGTCGCCCAGATCGTGCGTCGCGATGCCGCAGGCGCCTGGCGCGACGACAACGGCCGCGACTGGTCGGCCTTCGTCGGCTGGAACCTGCTGGACCACGACGTCGCCGCGATCGACACGGCGACCCAGGCGGTCAGCTACGCCGATCACCTGATGACGACGGTGATGGCGCTGGCCGTACGACCGGATGGCCGGGTCGCCGCGGTCGGCACCGAGGCACGCAACGAGATCCGCTTCGAGCCGAAGGTGCAATCGATCTTCGCGACGGTGAGGATCGCCTCGTTCGCGGCGAACGGGCTCGCGGCGCCGAGCCTCGCCGACCTCAATCCTCAGCTCGACTATGCCGTGCGCAGCGTTCCGCAGAGCGTCCGCAACCAGGCCGTCGGCGACCCGCGCGGCATCGCCTGGCAGCCCGGGCAGAACCGCGCGTTCGTGACCGGAATGGGCTCGAACAACGTCGTCGTCACCGATGCGAGCGGCGCGCGCCTCGGCCGGATCGACGTGGGGCAGGGGCCGACCGGACTTGCCCTGTCGAGCGACGGCGCGCGGCTGTACGTGCTGAACAAGTTCGAGGCCAGCATCTCGCGGATCGACACCGCCAGCCTCGCCGAGTCGTCGCGCACCGCGTTCTTCGACCCGACGCCGGCGACGGTGAAGGCCGGGCGCCCGCTGCTCTACGACACCCATGCGACCAGCGGCCTCGGCCAGGTGTCCTGCGCGACCTGCCATATCGACGGGCGCAGCGACTTCCTCGCGTGGGACCTCGGCAATCCGGCCGGCGCGATGAAGACGGTCAACCAGCCGTGCCGGCTCGGCCAGACCTGTCGCGACTGGCATCCGATGAAGGGGCCGCTGGTGACCCAGGTGCTGCAGGGCATCGTCGGCAACGGTGCGATGCACTGGCGCGGCGACAAGGAGAACATCGCCGCCTTCGCGCCGGCATTCACCGGCCTGCAGGGCGCCGATGCCGAGCCGGCCGCGATCGACCTGGCGTCGCTCGAGACCTTCGTCGCCAGCCTGCGCTACCCGCCGAACCCGAATCGCAACCTCGACGGCAGCCTGCCGACCAGCCTCGCGGTCACCGGCGGCACCGGTGACCCGAATTCCGGCCAGACGCTCTACCAGACCCTGCCGGTACTGGCCGGCGGCGCGGCCTGCGTGACCTGCCATGCGCTGCCGACCGGCACCACCGGGCAGATCGACGATCCGATGCTGGCGCTGGCGCCGCAATCGACCAAGATCGCGCAGCTGCGCGGCCTCTGGAAGAAGACCGGCTGGCAGCGCGCCAGCGCCGTCAACGCCCGCGGCTTCGGCTTCAATTCCGATTCCGAGTTCGACACCCTGCAGAGCCTGCTGCTGGCGGGATTCAACTTCGGCGCCGCGCAGCAGGCGCCGCAGCGCCGGCGCGACGTCGAGGCCTTCCTGCTCGCCTTCGACAGCGAGACGCCGGCGGCGGTGGGCCAGCAGGTCACCTTCGACGGCGGCAACGGCGCGGGCGACATCGCGCGGCTGTCGACGCTGATCGCGCTGGCGGATGCGGGGACCATCGGCCTCGTCGCCAAGTCGAGCTTCGGCGGGCGCGAGCACGGCTACGTCTACGTGACCGGGAACCTGTTCGTGAGCGACGAGGAGCACCTGTCGCTCACGGCCGACGCCCTCCGCGCCACCGCCGCCGCGGGCCGCACCGTCACCTACACCGCGGTGCCGGCCGCCGCGCAGTTCCGCATGGGAACGGACCGCGACGGCGACGGCTACTTCGATGGCGACGAGGCGGTGGGTGGCAGTGACCCGGCGTCGTCGGCCTCGGTGCCGCTGTCGTTCTGCCGTCCGGATGTCGACGGCAACGGCGTGCTCGACAGCACCGACGTGTCGACCTTCAACAGCCGCTTCAATGCCGGCAGCCCGCTCGCGAACTACGACCACTCGCTCGGCAGCAACGGTCTCCCGACGGTCAATGCCGCGGACCTCGCGGCGTTCAATGCCGACGTCGCGGCAGGGTGCGGGGGCTTCGTGTTCTCCGACGGATTCGAATGACAAGGAATCCCGGTCGAGCCCCGATTCCCGTCATTGCGAGCGCAGCGAAGCAATCCAGCGCCTTGGCTCTGGTCTCGGTGCAGTGAACAGCGCAGTCGCTGGATTGCTTCGTCGGCCGTTGGCCTCCTCGCAATGACGGAAGCGGATTCGGGGAGGTCGTCGCGCCAAGGTCATACCGCCGGGAAATGACGCACACTCCCACCCCGGCCACGATTCGCGTGAGCGGCGGGTGAGGAAATCGGAAGCGTGACGACGAGGACCGTGCTGCATCTCCTGGCGGGCTACGCGAACGTCGCCGTGGCGGCCGTGGCCACGCTGGTGCTGGCGCCGATCTATCTGCGGCTGCTGGGGCGCGCGGACTGGGGCGTGCTGTCGTCCTGCCTCACCGTGCAGGCGATGCTGTTCGCCGCCGACCAGTTCCTCGCCGCACCCCTGCAGCGCGACAGCGCGCGGGTCGTCGACGACGCCGGGCGACGCGCCGTGTTCATCGCCCACGTGCGGCGCTATGCGGGGGTCGGTGCGGGCCTGTGGGTGATCGTCGAGGCGCTGACCTTCTGGCCGGCGTTGCCGACCGCGCTGGCCGGCACGCCGCTGGCGGAGGCCGACGCAGTCGTCGCGCTGCGCCTCGCGTTGGTCCAGTTCGCGCTGCAGTTCGTCAATGCCGCCGTGCTCGGCTATTGGTACGGCCAGCAGCGTCATCCCGTGGCGAATCGCCGGCAGGCGCTGTTCCTGTGCATCAAGCACGCGCTGGCACTGGCGGTGCTGCTCGTGGCTATGCGCTCGGTGCTGGCCTGGCTCGTGGTGTTCGTCGCAGTCGGCGCGGTCGAGCTCGCGAGCAACCTCGTTGCGGTACGGCGCGAACTCGCTCGGGCGTGCGGAAGCGTCTCCCCGCCGGTGGCGGCCGCCGCGCCGGCGGCTTCGCCGGTCTACGTCGCCGCGACCGCGCTGGCGGTGCTGTCCGGACTGGTCGACCGGCCCTGGCTGATGCTGCATCTCGACGCCGCGGCCTATGGCAGCTACTTCCTGGCTTCGAGTCTGTGCCTGTCGCTGCTGTCGCTGCAGCCGCCGATCCAGCGCGTGTTCCTGCCGCAGATGAGTGCCGGCGCCGCTCCGGCGATGGCGGTGCGGGCGATGCTCGGGACCCAGTTGCTGCTGCTCGTGTTGCCTTGCCTCGGCCTGGCCGCGACGGCGCCGTGGTGGCTGCCGCTGTGGCTGGGGGCACGGACGGTGGACGCCGCGCTGTTGCCGACGCTGCAGGTCCACCTGCTGGCCGTCGCGGCGATCGCACTCTATTCGCCGTTCGGCAACGCCTGGTTCGTTGCGGGGGCCTACGGGCGCCTGCTCGGGCTCAACCTGGTGATCGTCCTCGTGCAGGCGATCGTGCTGGTGTGGGGGACGCCCGCGATCGGCATGCTGGCGGGCGCGCTGGCCTGGGCAGCGGTCGGTGGCCTGCAACTCGGCATGGTCGTGCTGGTGCGCCTCGCCGGCGGCCCCTCGGCGGCGTGGGGTCGTGGCGCGTGAAGCCCCGCCTGCTGGTGTCGGTGCTGCACTGGTGCGACGCGCGTCAGACTGCGGACTGCCTCGTGGCCCTCGAACGCGCCGCAGCGGCGTGCGTCGCCACGGTCGACGTCGACCTCCTGCTGATCGACAACGCGGCGGTCGATGGCAGCGGAACGGAACTCGCGGCGGGCTTTCCGCGGGTCCTCATGCGATCGGCACCGGAAAATCTCGGCTACGCCGGCGGCCATGCGCTGGCACTCGCGGTCCTCGACGAAGTCGCCGCCGACGCCCTGGTCCTGGTCAACAGCGATACCCGGTTCGGGGTGGACGCGCTGGCGGAACTCACCTCCGCGTGGCAGGGGTCCGGGGCAGCGCTCTACCTCGCTGCGGAAGCGCTCGACGCGCCACCCGGACGCCGCCACCTGAGGTTCCCGCAGCGCTATCTCGACCTCGCGGCCGGACCGCACGCCTGGTTCGGTCCGCGCGGCGGCGTGGTCGAGCTCGCCGCCCCCGACGTTGCTCCGATTCCGGTCGCGACCGCCTGGGGCAGCGTGGTGCTGATCCCGCGGGAGCTGATCACGCGCTACGGCTTTCTCGATCCGGCCTGGTTCCTCTATGGCGAAGAGGTGGACTACGGCCTTCGCCTCCGCGCGGCCGGTGTGCCGACCTTGCTGGTACCTGCCGCAACCGTGAATCACGCCGGCCGCGGCAGCAGCCGCTCGCAACCGGAGGTCGCCGCGCTGCTGACGTACTACCGCTGCCGCAACGATCTGGAGCTCGCCTGGCGTCATCAGTCCTGGGCGATGGTCGCGTGGCTGGCGGCGAAAAAGTTGGCAAGGGCCGTCGTCGCGACGCTCGCCGGGCATTCCGGCGCCCGCTGGTGGCGCCGGGGGCTGATCGATGGACTGCGCCGCCGGCGGGGCAAGGTCTACCGTCCCGAAGACGCCTTTGGAGCGATCGAGGGGTCTGGCCGCGGCAAGCGGTGACTGCCGTCCGGAGCATCCTCGTCCCGCGTGCCCTTCTGTAACCGTTCTGGGGGTTCCCCGGACTTGTGCCCGTCATCACAAAACGGACATCATTCCGGCATCCCGGATCGCGTACCGGTGTCGCGCCCAAGCGACGCCGATGGGGTGCGCGGTCGCGGTGATCATGATCAGAATCGGGGGAACACAATGCGGATTCGACATTGGTTGGCCAGTCTGTGCCTGCTCGCGACGCCGTGGGCGCACGCCGCCATCGGTGCCATCGACACCGTGCCCAGCGCCACGCTGCTGGTGCCGTACTTCGAGGTCGACCTGGCCAACGCCAACGGCCGCAACACCGTCATCAGCGTGACGAACACCAGCGCGACCGCGGTGATGCTCAATGCGACGCTGTGGAGCGACGCCGGCATCCCGGTGTTCAACTTCGCCTCCTACATGACCGGTTACGACACGACGGCGATCGATCTGCGTCAGGTGCTCGCCGGAGTCCTGCCGCGCACGGCCTCGGCGGGCCAGGATCCGACGGACACCATCTCCCACAAGGGCACGTTCTCCCAGGACATCAACTTCCCGGGCTGCAACGGCGTCCTGCCGCCAGCGCAGGTGGCGGCGGGGACGGTGGCGGACATCGCGGCGATGCTGACCGGCAATCCATCGACAGTGCGCTACCCCGGCCAGTGCGTCGGGAGCAGCAAGGGCGACGGAATCGCCCGCGGCTACGTGACGATCGACACCATGACGCAGTGCGTGACCTCGGGCACGGATCCTTCCCAGAGCGACTACTTCAGCAGCTTCTTCGCGACGCTGCAGAACACCATCGTGGGCGACTACCTGGTGACGAATCCGGCCACCGGCCAGCTGAGCGTGTTCAACGCCGTGTCGGTCGAAGCGGATGTCGCCGATCCGCGAATCAATACCGCGGGCAACTACACGTTCTACGGTCGCATGCACGGTTGGGACTCGAGCGATCGCCGCGAACCGCTCGCCACCAACTGGGCGGTGCAGGGCGACAGCGGCACCTCGAGTGCGGTCATCTGGCGCGATCCCAAGGTCGCTCCGGCGGCGTTCTCCTGCGCCGCGGGCCGTCCGGCCTACGCGCCGCTCGGACAGTCGCAGGCCCGAATCATCAACAGCAAGTCCTTCCAGGTGCCGCTGGCGCCGTCATCGCTCGCGCCGATCGCGACCCAGCTGGCGCCGCTGACCAACGCCTACCTCGGCTATGGGACGACGGAGAAGATCGGCTGGATGTACTTGAACCTCAATACGGCGGTCGCTCCGGGCAACAATCCGCCGTCCCAGGTCGGTGCATCGCAGTCCTTCGTGACGGTGCTGCGACCGGTCGACGGCGTCCTCCGGATGACGGCCGGCACCACCTGCACAGCGATGGACTCGGCGGTTGCCGCCTCCAATTTCGTCATCACCCCGTGAGCCCAGGAGCGACCATGAACCGCATCACTTCACGCGTCCGCTCCTGGCTGCTCGGCACCGTCGCCGGCCTGCTCGGACTCGCCGCCCTGGCGCCGGTCCCGGCGCACGCCGTGGTCGGCACCGTCGACCCGGTTCCCGCCGCCACGGTGCTGGTGCCGTACTTCGAGGTCGACCTCGGTCGCGAGGACGGCCCGCAGACCACCATTCGCCTGACCAACACCACCGCGACCGCCATCCTGTCCCACGTCACCCTGTGGAGCGACCTCGGCGTCCCGACCCTGAACTTCACCGTCTACCAGCAGGGTTACGTGACCAGCGAGATCGACCTGCGCCTGGTGTTCAAGGGGGTGCTGCCGGCCAGCGCCAGCGCCGGACAGGATCCGACGGACACCATTTCCCCGAAGGGGTCGGCCTCGCAGGACATCAATTTCGCCAGCTGCTCCGGGCTCCTGCCACCGACGCGACTGCCGCAGAGTTTCGTCGACCACCTCCGCACGGCGCACACCGGTGTGGCGGACGCCTTTCAGGGCGGCAAGTGCCTGGGCTCGGCGAAAGGCGACAACATCGCCCGCGGCTACGTCACCATCGACGCCGTCAACAACTGCACGCTTCGCTCCCCCAATGACGCCAACTACTTCACGTCGGATATCACCGCTCAGAATGTGCTGGCCGGCAACGTGACCTACACCCACAAGGCGGCGAGCCTCGCCAGCTCCGCGCCGCTGGTGCCGATCGAGGCGGATTTCGTGAGCCCGCTGACCACCGGTGCCGGGACCTACACGTTCTATGGCAGCATGAACGGCTACACCGCGGCCGACCACCGTGAGCCAGTGTTCGCCACGTCCGACGCCCGCTACTTCAACAGCAGCGCCAGCACCGGACTTCGCACCGACCTGATCGTCTGGCGGGATCCGGGAACCGCCGTTCAGCCGTTCACCTGCGGCACCCTGCCGGCGCCGTTCCCGCTCCCGCAGCGGCAGGTCCTGGTGTTCGACGACCAGGAGAATCCGACCAACGTCAACACGACGCTGTTCGGCCTCGCCGCGCAGCGCGTCCCGGTGTCGAGCCTGACCAGTAACGTGGGCGGGCACGTCTACCTCAACCTGACCCGCAACACCGCGGATGCGGCCAATCAGCGCGCGCAGTCCTTCGTCGTCGTGCAGCACAACCAGACAGGTTCCTACGGATCGGGTGCGCAGGCGGTGCAGGTCACCAACGCCAGCGGGAATCCGGCCCTCAACTTCACCCTCGGGAACTGAGCCATGCGCATCCCCACCAAGACGCTGTTCCTCGCGGTGCTGGGCCTGGCCGGTGTCACCGCCGGCCCGCGTGCCGCACTGGCGACCGAGGCCAGCTGCCTCGCGTCCAGCGGCACCAACTGCACGACGCAGATTCCGGACGGCCCGCAGGCCGGCGTGACCTCGTCGTTCACCGTGCCCGCCTTGACCTGTTCGACCGGCATCCGTGGCCTGGGCATCAAGGTCAACATCACCCACAGCTTCATCGGTGATCTCCGGATCACCGTCACCAATCCGGCGGCACAGACCGCGACCCTGATCGACGCGCTGCAGAGTCCGCCGTCGAGTGCCTGCCCGGGCGACGACATGGTGGTCGAGTTCGCGGACAGCGGCTCGGCGCCGGTCTGCGTCGCGGCCGCGGTGCCCGCGCTGTCCGGGGTCGCGACGCCGGTGACGCCGTTGACCGGCTACCAGAACAACATCCCGGGCACCTGGTCCTTGACGGTCACCGACCTCGTCAATGGCAACGTCGGGCTGTTGAACGACTGGTCGGTGGACGCGATCTGCAATCCGCTGCCGGTGCCGGCGACGACCAACCCGGGCCTGCTGGTGCTGATCGGCCTGCTGCTGGCCGCGGTGGCAACCAACCTCACGCGCCGCTCGAACTGAGCCGCGTTTCCGGTTGACTCCAGGGACGCGACTCCGGTCGCGTCCCTTTTCTTTGGAGAGTGGTCCGATGCATGCCAGCCGGCTGTTCGTTCTAGTGATCGCCGCCGGTGCGGTGGCGGGCTCGTCGACCGCCGCGCAGCGCGGCGCGGCGGTCCCTTCGGCGCCGTCGGACGGCTATGTCTGGCAGACGCTGGACGAGGGTCTGCCGCGCGTCGACCAGTGGCGCGACAACCTCGCGATTGCCGACATGGACGGCGACGGCCATCCCGACCTGGTGTTGCCGCCGCCGCGCAAGAGCGCCCAGCCGGCCGCGATTTTCCGCGGGGATGGCCAGGGGCACTGGCAGAAGTGGTCCGACGCGACGTTCCCGAGCTCCTACGATTTCGGCGGCGTCGCGGTCCTGGACTTCGACGGTGATGGCCGGCCCGATCTCGCGCTCGGCGTGCACCTCGGCGGGCTGGTCGCGCTCCGCGGTGATGGTCGCGGGGGATTCACCGACGCCTCCGGCGGGCTGCCGTTCCGACGTCCGGGCGGGCCGCCGGGGTTCAGCGCCCGCCGGGTGCTCGCCTATGACTGGAATGGCGACGGCCGGGTGGATCTGATCGCACCGAGCGAGGGCATGACCGCGTCGGACGGCACCGGCGATCGGCCGTCGCTGGCGATCTTCCTGGCCGGCAAGAGCGGCTGGAAGGCCATGCCGCGCGATCCGGTCACCGCCACCGCGCGCCTCGCCGCGACCGACCGCGGCGGTCGGACCCTGGTTGCCGCGGCGGAATTTCCCGAGCGCGGCGTCGTCCGGTTGCAGCGCGCCCGCAAGGGCCGGTGGGAGCCGCTCGAACTACCAGGTTTCCCGGACGACGCACGACTGATGGCGCTCGCGGTGGCCGACGGCGGCAGCGCCATCGCGCTGGCCTGGCAGGAGCGCCATGACGAGGCCTGGTGGACCCATGTCGACCGGGTGACCGCGCGCGGCAAGACCGCCCAGCGGACATCGCTTGCTGCCGATCGCGACAGCGCGCTGATCCGCAACCTCGCTTTCGCGACACCGGAGCGCGGCGCGCCCCCGGTGCTGGTCGCGGTCGACGAGCGGGGCGTGCTGCGCCAGTTCGTCGCCGGGGATGGCGGCTATCTCGAGGGTCGGGCGCTGCCGGCCCCGGACTGGCGTGCGGGCTGCAGCGGCTACGGTCTGACCGCCGCGGATGTCGACCACGACGGCGGCGACGAGATCGCCGTCAGCTTCGCCGGCGAGCCCGATCCGATGCTGATGCGCAGCGACTGCAGCAACGGCGGCGGAATCGGCGTGCTGAAACTGGTCGCGCCGAAAGGCGCGGCGCCGAAGGGCTGAGCCGGGTCGGTGCGAGCCCGCGCGCCAGCCGCCGCCGTCGCGACCGCTCCGGTCGACGGGTCGGCACGACTGCCGGCCGCGGCCATCGCCGGCCTGCTGTTCGCGCTGCTCGCCGCGACCGTCGCGATCGACCCGGTCGCGCTCGATGCCTACAGCGCGCCCAAGTGGGCGCTGGTCGCCGTGGGCGTCGCGGTCGCCGCGATCGCCGCCGCATGGCGCGCGTCGACGTCGTGGTCGATCCCGCGCCCGGTGGGCATCGCATTGCTGGTGGCTCTGGGGCTACTCGCGGCCTCGGTGGCGGCCTCGCCGCATCGCGCGCGAGCGCTGCTCGCGATCGCGCCCTGGTGTGCACTGGTCCAGGTCGCCGTGCTGACCGCGGCGCTGGAGCTGCCGACGGCGACGCGTCGCCGCCTCGCCGCCGCGACGGTGCTGCTGGTCGCGGCGACGGCCGTGCTCTCGATCCTGCAGTACTTCGGCATCGTCGGAGTCGGCGGCGTGGTCCAGCTCGGCGGGCGGTTTCCGTCCGGCGCCCTGCTCGGCAACGAGGGCTTCGTGACGCTTGCCTGTGCACTGGTCGGCGCCGGCGCGGCCGCGATCGTGCTGTCCGGACGCGGCTCCCGCGCGCGGGCGACCGCGGCGGCGCTGCTGGTCCTGATGCTCGCGACCATCCTCGTCAACCAGCAACGCACCAGCCTGGCTGCCCTGATCGCCGCGGTGCTGGCGCTGCTCGCCACCCGCGTCCGCCGCGTGCGACTGCTGCCGTGGCTGCTGGCGGTCGCCGCGCTGGTGGCCGTGACGCCGCTGTGGGGGCCGACGCGCGACGCGCTGTGGCTCCGCCACCGGCAGGCCGACGTGGACCGCTGGCAGGCGCTGTCCACCGATCGTGTCGGCGCCTGGGCCGCTGCGGTGGAGATGGTCCGGCAGCGCCCGCTGCTCGGATTCGGCCCGGGCAGCTACGCGCTCGAGTCGACCCGCCGGCGCGTCGCGGTCGAGCTCGACAGCGGCCTGCGCCTCAGGATGCCACCGAACGCCGACGCCAATGTCGCCGTGCACGACGAGTACCTGCAGGCGGCCGCCGAGCTCGGCTGGCCGCTGGCGCTTGCCGGAACCGGAGGCGTGCTGCTCCTGCTGCTCGGCCTCGACAGAAGGATCCGGCGGCATCCGGTCGATGATCCGTCAACGCTCGAGCCCACCCTCCTGCTGGCCGTGCTGGTCGCCGCGGCCGTCTCGGCGCTGGCGTGGTTTCCGCTGCAGATCCCGCTCACGACCCTGCTGCTGCTGGCGGTCATCGGTCGTGCGGCGCGCCTCGTCTGCGCTGCCGGCGACGGACCGCAGTGGACACTGCCGCCGCTGCTCCTGCGGGTCGTGATGATCCTCGCCGCGCTCGTCGGCAGCGGCGCCGCGTTGTGGTCGTGGCAGGACGATCGTGTCCTCGGGAACGCCAGCGCGCAGATCGATGCGATCCTGCTCGGCCGCGGCGGCAGCGACGCGATGGCGACGGTGAACGCCGCGCTCGACGCCGCACGCTCGGTGCGCGCCCACGCGCCGGAGCACGCCACCGCCGTGCAGGTCGAAGGCATGGCGCTGATCCTGACCGGGCAGGGCGACGCCGCTCGCGACCATTTCCGCGCCGCGATCGCCGCCGGCGAGCGCCCGGAATTCTGGGTCAACCTCGGGCGTGCCTACGCTCTCCTGGGGGACGACGAACGCGCGCAGCGCTGCTTCCTGCGCGCCGCCTGGGAGAGCGAGCACGCGCTCGCGACCCTGCCGAAGGCCGCCCGCGCGGCGATCGTCGAGCGGATGCATGGGCTGGAGTCGGAGCTCGCGCGTGGCACGCTCGTCGCGCTTCCCGACGATGGCGATGTCGCCCCGCCCGCGGGCAGCGGATCAGCCGGCGGCTGAACCGACCGTCGCGGCGGCCGCGGCGTGCCAAAGTCGGTCGAGGATCCCGGCGACCCGATCGGCGTCGTGGTGCGCCTCGACATGCGCGCGCGCGGCGGTGGCGATCGCGTCGCACAGCGCATCGTCGGTCGCGAGCTCGACGATCGCGGCGGCGAAGTCCGCGGCGGAATCCGCCACCAGCAGTTGTCGGCGATGCGTCACCGGCGCCTCGGCCGAATCGATGCCGGCGACCGACAGGGAGGTCGTCACCGCCGGCGTGCCGGCGGCCATCGCCTCCAGCAGCTTCAGCTGCTGGCCGGAGCCGGTGCGCAATGGCACCACCGCGAGCCGCGCGGTGGCGAGTTCGGCGTGGACCGACTCGACGGGGCCGACCAGATCGATCCAGTCGTGGCGGGCGGCGAGGGCGACGAGGCGCCGGTCCGGCCTCGCGCCGACCAGCCGCAGCCGCAACGCGGGACGCAGCGCACGGGCCCGCGGCATCACCGCGTCGACCAGCCAGCCCACGCCGTCGACGTTGGGGAAGTAGCCGAGGTTGCCGACGAACACCACGGTGTCGGCGCGCCGGGGTTCGCGACGGAACGGAAAGGCCGCGAAGTCGACCGCGTTCGGCAACAGCGTGATCCCCTCGCGCGCGAGGTGGTGACGGTCCGGTGCCGCCGACACGGCCGCGGCCGCCACCCGGTCGACCAGCGCTCGCTCGTAGGGCAGCAGCCGCCGAGCCTCGACGGCGGCAAGCCAGCCGATCGGGCCGCGCTCGAGCGCCGCGCGGCGCGCCATGTTGAGCGACAGCGCGTCGACCAGGTCGAGCACGCAGGGGAGTCCATCGAGACCGTCGACCAGCCTGCCGAGGCGCGCGACCTGCAGGTGCACGAGCTCGATCCGGTGGCGGGCGACGAGGCCGGCGAGGTCGGCCGCAGCGCAGGCCGGGTCGTACAGCGCCGCCTGCAGCGGCCGGTCGCCGAACGCGGCGCCGATCAGCGCGGGAACAGCGGTCAGTGGCGAGCGCGTCACGACGACCACGTCGGCACAGATCTCGCGCACCCGCGCCGCGTCGGCCGCGCGGTCCGGCTCGGCGAAGCACAGCAGCACGATGCGATGCGTCCGCGCCAGCCGGGTGAGCTGCTGGAATGCCCGCAGCTGGTCGCCGCGCGGCCCCTGCTGCGGGAAGCGGGCGGTGACGAAGAGGACGTTCATCGGGGCGCGATTGTGGCGGTCGCGCCGCGGGCTGTCGACGCGGCGCCGGCTATGCTCTCCCGTCTCCTTCCGCCGGGCGCGAGCCGTCGCTGCATGCGCATCCTGATCGTCGCCACCAAGTCGCCCTGGCCGCCGGTCGACGGCGGTCGCCTGGCCCTGTGGAACACGATGACCGCGCTGGCCGCGGCCGGGCATGGGCTCGCGCTGGTCGCGCCGACCGAATCCGCGGCGGACCCTCGTGCGATCCCCGCCGAGCTGGCGGCGATCGCGACCTGCCGCTTCGTCGCGGTGCAGCGCCCGTCGTGGCCGACCTGCGTTCTCCGGGCCGTCACCAGCGGTCGGCCGCTGGCGATCGAGCGGCATCGCCATGCCGCGGTCGCCGAAGTGGTGGCAGCACTGATCGGTGATTTCCGTCCCGACGTGATACACGTGGAGCAACTGCAGGCGTTGGCATCCGCGGAGGACGCCGCCGCAGGCCGCGTCCCGGTGGTACTCCGGATGCAGAACGTCGAGTCCGACCTGTGGCGCCAGCTGGCGGCCGCACAGCCGCTGCGGCCATGGCTCGCGCTGGAGGCCCGACGGCTGGCCCGCTACGAGCAGGCCGCCGCCGCGCGGGTGGCCCGGGTGGTCGCGCTGACCGCCGAGGACGGTGCAGTGCTCGCCGCGGCATTGCCGCCGGAGCAGCGTGGTCGGGTCGGCGTCGTTCCGCCGCCGTTCGACGCTGTGCTTCCCGCCGCCGCCGCCGTGACCGGCGCGCCGGCACTGCTGCTGTCGGGCAGTGCCGGCTGGTTCCCGAATCGAGATGCATTGGCCTGGTTCGAGCGTGTGCTGCTGCCGGCGATCGAGGCGGTGCTGCCGGGCTCGCGGCTTCACTGCTACGGGGACGGCGTGAGCGGCCTCCGGGTCGAACACCACGCATCTCCGGCAGAATCGATCGACGCGTTTCCCGCCGGCGGCGTGGTGCTGCTGCCGCTCAGGATCGCGTCGGGCATCCGGATGCGCATCCTCGAGGCGTTCGCGCGCGGACTGCCGGTGGTCGCGACGACGATCGCGGCCCGTGGGCTTCCGGTCGCCGACCGCCGCGAACTGATGATCGCCGACGATGCGGAGGGATTCGTCGCCGCGTTGCGCGCGCTCTCGAGCGAATCGGGTCTCGCCCAACGACTGGCCGCCGCCGGCCACGATGTCCTGCGCCGCGAGCACGCCGCGGCGCCGCTCGTGACGCGACTCATCGCGGTCTATTCGGATGCGGTGGCGACCGCCAGCTCGTAGTCCACCATCTCCGCCAGCATCGCGCCGAAGGAGACGGTCGAGCGCCAGCCGAGCTGCCGTCGTGCCTTGCCCGCGTCACCGCAGAGGGCCGGCAGATCCTGTACCCGGAAGAACGACGGATCGACGCGGACCACGACCTCGCCGGGGCGACAGGCATGGCGGGCAGCGGCGCGCGTGACCCGCGCGACCTCGTCGCGACCAGTGCCCTCCCAGACCAGCTCCAGCTCCAGTGCGGCGGCCGCGGCGTCGACCACCTCGCGGACGGAATGCTGCTGCCCGCTCGCGATCACGAAGTCGTCCGGGCGTGGCGCGCGCAGGATGGCGGACATCGCGGCGACCACATCCCGGGCATGCGACCAGTCGCGGCGCGCATCGAGGTTGCCGAGGGCGAGCACCGACTGCCGGCCGAGCACGATCGCCACCAGGCCGCGGGCGATCTTCTTCGACACGAAGGCGTCGGCGCGGCGCGGCGAGTCGTGGTTGAACAGGATGCCGTTGCAGGCGAAGAGGCCGAGCGCGTCGCGGTGGTGCGCGGTCAGCTCGTGCGCGGCCTGTTTCGAGATCGCGTACGGCGAGCAGGGGCGGAACGGGGTCGATTCCGATTGGGTGGCGCTGTCGGCGCGGCCGAACATTTCCGAGCTCGAGGCGTGGAAGAAGCGTGCCGTGCCGCCCGCCGCCACGACTGCCGCGAGCATCCGCTGGGTGCCCAGCACGTTGCAGTCCATCGTCAGTGCAGCCTGGTCGTAGGACGCCGCGACCAGGCTCTGCGCGCCGAGGTGGTAGATCTCGTCGGGCCGGATCGCGGCGACCCGTTCGGCCAGGCAGTCGCCGTCGGCGAGATCGCCGCGATGGACGACCAGCTGCTCGACGACGCCGGGGGACATTCCGGACATGGCCGCGAGGCGCACGCGGGCGGCCTCCGGGTCACGGCTGATGCCGTGCACCTCGTCGCCCGCGAGCACCGCCGTCTCGGCGAGATAGCTGCCATCCTGGCCGCTGATGCCGGTGATGAGGAGACGGCGCTGGGGCAAGAGGGCCTCGAAAGACGGGGTGGTGAGGGCGGGCAACGATAGCCGGCTCCTGTGGGAGGGGCGCAAGCCCCGATGCTCTTTGGCTACGGTAGGTGGCGCGGTAGGCGCTTGCGCCCCTGCCACTGGATTTGGTGCGCCTCGCAACGGCGCGCGGGGCGCGCCCTGCCTTCCGGCTAACCATTTCGCGCCGTCCTGCATCCAAGGGTCCATGACTGGGGAAGAACAGGAACGGATCGCCGCGGCGGTCCGCGGAGACCGGCAGGCGTTCCGGCGGCTGGTGGACGCGCACGCGCGGACGCTGTACCGCGTCGCCTTGCGGATCACCCGCGACCCGGCACTGGCGGAAGATGCGGTGCAGGAGGCGCTCCTCAACGCCTGGCGCCACCTGCCGGCATTCGATGCGCGGTCGAGCTTCGGCACGTGGCTGCACCGGATCGCGGTCAATGCCGCGCTGGAGCAGATCCGCAAGCGTCGGCGGGTCGATGCCGAGGCGGCGCTGGACGACGAGGATTCCTCGGCGGGCGAGCCGGCCGACGAGGCGCCGACTCCGGAGCGGCGCGCCGAGATCGGCGACCTCGGACGCGGCATCGCGCGCGAGCTGGCGCGCCTGTCCGACCTCGAACGTACGGCATTCTTGTTGCGCCACCACGAGGGCCATTCGCTGGAGCACATCGCCGGGCAACTGTCGCTGTCGGTCGACAGCAGCAAGCAGGCGGTGTTCCGCGCGGTCCGCAAGCTGCGCCTGGCACTGGTCCAGGCAGGGTGAACCATGAACCTCATCGAACAGCATCTCCCCGACGATCCGATCAGCGACGACGAGCTGGTCCTCTACCACTATCGCGATGGGCTCACCGCGGCGCGCATCGCCGAGATCGAGGACCGGCTGTTCATCGATCCGGAGCTGCGCCGGCGGATGAACGAGCTGCTGGCGACCCTGAACGAGGTCGATGCCCTGCCGCTCGCCGAGCCCGACCCGGGTTTCGAGGCGCGCGTCTGGACCGCGATCGAGCCCGAGCTCGACCGTCGCCCGCGCGAACCCGCGCCATCGTTCGCGAGCGGATGGCGCCGCGGTATCGCCGCGCTGCTGGCGCCGCGCCCGATCGCGGTGCTCGCGGTCGTCGCGCTGGTCGCGATCGGCACCACGACCTACATCAATGCGCCGGGGCCGCAGGGACCGCCGCCGACGGTCGCCAGCGGCGACGGCCCGCGCGTCAACGAGGTGCACGGCGGCGAGATCCGGGGCGCTGCGCGCGTGCGGTCCTACTACGTCGCCGAGCACCTGCGCGCTACCGAGAACCTGCTGCTGACCGTCGCCAACGATCGCGGCGGCAGCGTGCAGCCGCCGCCGGAACGGGTTGCCGATCTGCTCGCCGCGAATCGCGTGTACCAGCAGGCCGCGGAACGTTCCGGCGACCCGCGCGTCGTCACGGTGCTGCGCCAGGTCGAACCCCTGCTGATCGATCTTGCTAACCGCGACGGCACGAGCGCCATCCAAGACCAGGACAGCTGGCGCGCGCATCTTCAGCGGAGCGACCTGTTGTTCCAGATGCGAGCGGTGGGCGCGGCACTGACCCGCGACGCCGCCCGCCCGTCCCGACCGAGCTGAGGAATTCGAGTGAACACGATGCGAGTTTGCATGATTCGATCTGCATTGCTGCCGCTCACGCTGGCCCTGGGCCTGGTGCTGTCGGCGCCCTCCCATGCGCTCACCGCCGCCGACGGCGTGCCCGCCGACCCGACCGCGAGCCAGGTCTACTGGGACGGCCAGGACGCGCTGCAGAAGGCCGACTGGTCGAAGGCCCTCGAGCGATTCACGACGCTGGAGAAGGAGCTGCGAGCGCGCGAGCCGGCGAGTGCGGACACCGCGGTCTATTGGCAGGTCTACGTGCTGGTGCAGGCGCACCGCATCGGTGAGGCCAAGGGCACGGCCGATCGACTGAAGCGCGATTTCCCGCAGAGCCGCTGGAACACCGAGGCCGCCTCGCTGCTGGCGCGCAGCGACGGCAAGCTCGCGCAGGCGGTCGCCGGCGACGCACGGGTCGGGTCGGGGCATCCGGCCAACGGCGGCCATGGTCGCGAGGAAGAGTCGGACGATCTCGCCGAGGCCGCCGTCGAGGCGCTGATGCAGATGCCGGAGGACAAGGCGCTGCCGCTGCTGAAGCGCGTGGTCGCCGGCAAGTACGCGTTGCGCACCCGGCAGCGCGCCCTGTTCGTGCTGGCGCAGATGGATGGCGAGCGCGGACTCGACGTGGTCGCCGAGATCGCTTCCAACAACAGCGAGGACGCGCTGCGTCGGGAGGCGATCCGGATGCTCGGGATCAGCGGCGAGAGCCGCGGTGAGGAGAAGCTGCTCGCGATCTATGCCGGCAGCAAGTCGCTGGAGGATCGCAAGGAAGTGATCCATGCCTGGCTGGCGGCGGATCGCAAGGACCTGGTGCTGAAGGCCGCGCGCACCGAGACGACCGCGGAGTTGCGCAACGAGGCGATCCACTCCCTGGGAGCGATGGACGCAGCGCCGGAACTCGGCGAGCTGCTGAAGTCCACCAGCGACCCCAAACAACAGGAGGAGATCGTGAACGCGCTCGGCATCGCCGGCGACTCCAAGCTGCTCGAGGCGATCGCGACCCAGCCCGGCAACCTGAAGACCCGCGAGGCCGCGCTGCACGCGCTCGGTGTCGCCGACGCCGGCGATGCGCTGGTGCGCGTCTACAAGCGCGGCGATCTGCCGCCGGAACTGCGCGATGCCGTGTTGCAGGGACTGATGGTGTCGGGCGACGACGATCGCCTGATCGAGATCTACAAGGCCACGACCAGCAAGGAGGAGAAGCGCAGCATCCTCCGCCTGCTGTCGGCGATGGGCAGCGAGCACGCCCTGACCGTGATCGAGGGAGAGCTGAAACAATGAACTTCAGAGCGCTGGCCATCTTGCCCCTCGCCCTCCTGGTCGCGGTGCCACGGATGGGAATTGCTGCCGCAGGCAGCCATCCCGGCGGAAACCTGGCCGACCGGATCCGCCAGCACGACGGCTGGTCCGTCTACACCGTGGCGATGATCGAGAGCGACGGCGTGCCCTGCTGCTTCTCGTTCGATGCCGGTCGCGGCCACGCTGTCGGCTGCGATCTCGACCGCAGGAGCAGCAGTTGGGGCACGACCAACAGCATCGACGCTCCGGCGCCGACCGATCGCCTCGCGGTCTACGTCCATGCGCAGGGCGGACGGATCGATCAGGTCCGGGCCTATGGCGCGACCTGTCCGGTGCGCGCCAAGGTCGAGCCGTCGGTCCTTGCCGACGTCACCGACGCCGTCAGTCTCGATTTTCTTGACGCGCAGTACCGCCAGCGCGGGCACAAGGACGACGACGATCTCCTGTTGGCGGCGATCGCTTACCACCGCGCGGACGCCGCGACCGCACACCTCGCCGAGTTCGCGAAGCCGGTCGAGCCGCGCGCCGCACGCGAGAAGGCGCTGTTCTGGATCGGCCAGATGCGTGGCCTGGCGGGCGTCGAGCTGGTCGATCACTACGCGACGCTCGACCCCAGCCCCGAACTGCGCGAGCACGCGATCTTCGTGCTGTCCGAGGCCAAGATCGGCGACGGCTACGCCCGGATCAAGCGGATCTCGACGTCCGACGCCAATCACGAGGTGCGCAGCCGAGCGCTGTTCTGGATGGCGCAGTCGGGCGACCGTCGCGCCAAGGACGACATCCTCGCGGCGATCCGCCAAGAGCAATCTGAGGACGGCATCGAGCAGGCGGTGTTCGCGCTGTCGCAGCTGAAGGCCGGCGAGGGCGACGCGGCGCTGATCGCGCTGCTGAAGTCCGACGCTCCGAGGGCCGCCAAGGAGAAGGCGCTGTTCTGGCTGGGGCAGTCGGGGTCGGATGCCGCACTGGCCTTCTTCGACAAGGCACTGTAGCGCACCGCATCCCACCCCGATTCAGCCCTGGGGCGCTCCGCCCCGGTACGGGACCGGTCCGGCGCCTCCTCGCGCCGGGCCGACCTCGCTGCATCCAATCGCCGCGGCTCGGCGTAGTACGACCGTTCAGGCGGGATCGACGGGTTGATCGTACATGCGCTAGCGCCCATGATTTGGGCGCTGTCGACGTTTCACTGCGGACCCATGGTTCATCGGTGACGTCGGTGGAGTTCATGGACTCTGGCCCGTCCAGTCATCGGAAAGAAATTCTTCGCGGTGTCCGACTTCTCGAGGAGGATCATCATGCGACAGCTTCGTTTCATTACTGCCATCGGCGGACTGGCCGTGTTCCTGGCGGCGGCCTCCGCCAGCGCCGCCGATCACCGTGACTCGCCACTGTCGACCAACGATCCGGCCGCGGACATCAACGACGTCTACGCGTTCATGAACCCCGGCAACGCGAACGAAGTGGTGGTGGCGGCGACCCTGGTGCCGTTCGCCACCTACAACTCGCGCTTCTCCGATGCGGTTGACTACCAGTTCCTCATCGACAACGGGGCGGCGGGGGGCGAGATCACGATCAGCTGCCGGTTTTCGGACCTCGGCAATCGCGTCGCCTGCAACGGACCCGGCGGACTGTCCGCCAGCGGCGGCATCGAGCGGGTCGTGCAGGGCAGCGGTCTCCGGGTCTGGACGGGACTGCGCGACGATCCGTTCTTTTTCGACCTGCCGGCGTTCAACCGCACGCGCGCCACGCTGGCTCCAAGCTTCACCAACCCCGGCGTCGAGTTCTTCACCGGCAACACCCTGGCCATCGTCCTGGGTATCGACAAGAGCCGGCTCAACAACGGCGGAGCGAATCCGGTACTGCGGGTCTCTGCCGCGACCAAGCGTCTCGGGGAGACCGGCATCACCTCCGGATTCAGTGGACTCTGGTACAACCCGGCAAGCCCGGGCTATGGCGTCCAGCTGGAAGTGCTGGATCCGCTGACCGCAGGCGGGCCGCTCCGGCTGGTCGCGACCTGGAACACCTACAGCGCCTTCGGCGGCCTGCAGCGCTGGGTGTTCGGCGACGGCACCATCGATGGCAATCGCGCGACCATCACCAACGCGGTGTCGACCTACGGCGGGCTGTTTCCGCCGCCGGAGCGCTCGGTCGGCGAGATCAACGTGCGTCCGTTCGGGACGCTGAACTTCGAGTTCAGCAACTGCAATTCCGGGACGATGACGTTCACCACCACCGATCCCAACTTCAGCCAGGGCGCTCCGAGCGGGACGGTGAGCCTCAGTCGCCTGACCCAGATCCGCGATCTGCCGTGCTCGTTCCTCACCAGCGGACAGATCGACCGGATGGGCCGACCCGGAATCAACACGGTGCTGATCAACGTCCTGCCGAACACCGGCACGGCCTTGAAGGACGCCTACAACCGCGCGTCCGACCGCAGTACCTGGGCTGGGCTGTTCCGGGCGGAAATGCAGAGCAACCTCGCCGCGCTCGACACTCTCGACGGCGTCAGCGGAAACGCGGTGCTGCCGCCGGCGACGCTGGCCGGCGTCCTGGTCGATGACCGGCTGACCATCGACACCAGCAAGTCGAGCTGCACGCGCTATCTCGCGGTCGAACTGGGCGTGACGAACGACTGCGGCGGCCGGACCCTGCAGCGCGACGTGATCGACGACTCGCTCGGCGCGATCGTCGGCCCGGGCGTCTCCGACAACGTCGCGCTCGACAGCGTTTTCCTCGGCGACTTCCCGTTCCTCGGAAACCCGCTGTAGTCATCGCTGTCGGCGGGTGGAACCGATGAGGAAGGCATGGCTGGGCGGGGTTTGCCCGCCCCTGCTCGTCGCGGCCGTCGCGTTGCTGGCCGGTTGCAGCGCGCCCGTCCGTACGGCCTCCGCGCCGTCGGGCGGGCTCGCGGCCGAACTCGCTCAGCGCTACCCGGCATCGCGCGAGCGCCTCGCGACCACCGATTCGCGGATCTATCTCGCCAATCTCGAATCGCGGCTCGACGGACTGCGCGCGGACCTGCAGCGGGATCCAAAGCCCGAGGGGCACTCGGCGCTGGCCAACGGCCTGCTGCAGCGCTTCCGGCTGCTGGGGCGGATCGAAGATGCCGAGCTCGCGCTGGCCGAGACCGAGGCCGCGATCGCGGCGGCGTCGGCACCGGCCGACGCGTGGCTGATGCGCGCCTCCGCGCTGTCCGTCTTCCACCGCTTCGACGAGGCGAGCACGGCACTGGAGCGGGCGCGGGCGCTGGCTGCGGCGCCCGCACTGGTCGCCCGCGTGCAGCGGGATCTCGACGTGGCGCAGGGACGCTACGACCGCCTGCGCGACGAGATCGCGAACTCGGTCCAGCCGGTCCCGGATTTCTACGAACTGGCGCATCGCGCCGACCTGCGCGTCCTGTCCGGTGACCTGGCCGGCGCCAGCCAGCATTTCCGGGCGGCCCAGGACCTGTTCACCGACACCAGTCCGGCGCAGTTGTCCTGGCTGTACATCCAGCAGGGCATCGCGCTCCTGCGCTTCGGGCAGTTCGCCGAGGCGCGGCGCTTCTTCGCCAACGCCCACGAGCGCTTCCCGAGCTACGCGCTCGCCACGGAACACCTGGCGGAATGCGACTACCGCCTCGGCAGGTTCGACGAAGCGCGAGACCTGTACCGGGACGTGATCGCGCAGACCGCGAATCCCGAGTACCAGGCCGCCCTGGCGCTGGTCGAGCGGGCGACCGGGCATCCGGACACGGCGGCGCGGCTGGAGCGCGAGGCCGAAGCCGGCTACCGGAAGCTGCTGGAGCGGCACCGTGCAGGCTACGCCCAGCACCTGGCGGAGTTCCTCCTGACCCAGCGCCACGCGCCGGCCGAGGCCCTGGCGCTGGCGCGGGAAAACCTCGCGCTGCGCGCCGATGTCGGCAGCCTGATCCTGCTGGCGCGCAGTGCCGACGCGGCGGGCCACGCCGACGAAGCCTGCGCGGCGCGACAGCGGGTGGTCGACACGCACCTCCATCCTCCCGAGGCGGCAGCGCTGGAGGCGCTGGCCGAACGCTGCGGCAGCGCGGCTGCCGTCGCGGGACGGGCGAACTAGCGGTCGACCCCGCGGGGGAGGGGCAACGGGAGGTGGAGGCCGGAACGAATCCGCGACGGCCCTGTCCGTCCGCCCGACGCAAATGCGAATTCCGTACGACGCAGCTTCAGGTCGGTCTGGCAGACTCCCGCCATGACCGACATCCTCGACCTCACCATCGAACTCTGCCGTCGCGCCTCCGTCACCCCGGACGACGCCGGCTGCCAGCAACTCCTCGGCGCGCGGCTCGCGCGGCTCGGATTCACCGTCGAGCACCTGCGCTTCGGCCAGGTCGACAACCTGTGGGTGCGCCACGGCAGTGGCGATCCGGTGGTCGCGTTCGTCGGGCACACCGACGTCGTGCCGACCGGTCCACTGGACCAGTGGAGTTCGCCGCCGTTCGAGCCGACGGTGCGGGACGGCAAGCTCTACGCCCGCGGCGCGGCCGACATGAAAGGCTCGGTCGCCGCGATGACGGTGGCGCTGGAGAGTTTCGTGCGCGGCCAGCCGGGCCACGCCGGCACCGTCGGCCTGCTGCTGACCAGCGACGAGGAAGGCCCCTCGATCGACGGCGTGAAGAAGGTGATGGAAGCCTTCGTGCAGCGCGGCCAGAAGGTGCACTACGCGGTAGTCGGCGAACCCTCCTCGAAGTCCGACCTCGGCGACATCATCCGCGTCGGCCGCCGCGGCTCGCTGCACGGCCACGTGCTGGTGCGCGGCGTGCAGGGCCACATCGCCTATCCCGCGCTGGCGCTGAATCCGATCCACGCCGTCGCGCCGGCGCTGGCCGATCTCGCGGCACAGCGCTGGGACAACGGCAACGGCGACTTTCCGCCGACGACCTTCCAGATCTCGAACATCCACTCCGGCACCGGCGCCTACAACGTGATCCCGGGCGAACTGCGCTTCGACTTCAACTTCCGCTTCAGCACGGCCTCGCGCGCCGAGGACCTGATGCGCGATGTCGAGGCGATCCTGGTCCGCCACAGCCTCGACTACCGGATCGAGTGGGAACTGGGCGCGTCGCCGTTCCTGACCCAGCCGGGCAAGCTCCGTGCCGCCGCCACCGCGGCGATCGAGGAGATCACCGGCATCGTCGCCCGCCCGGATACCGGCGGTGGCACCTCCGACGCCCGCTTCCTCGCCGCCCACGGCGCCGAAGTGGTCGAACTCGGCCCGGTCAACGCCAGCATCCACAAGATCGACGAGCACGTGCGGATCGTCGAGCTGGACCAGGTCGCGAAGATCTACCTCCGGGTGCTGCAGCGCTTGTTGTAGGGCGGGCACCGCCCGCCATCGCGAAGCGTTGCGGCAATGGCGCGCGGTGCGCGCCCTACGACTTCATCGCGTCGAGCAGGTTGCGCCACAGCACCTGCGGGGCGATCCCGGCATGCCCCGACTCCTGCGCATCGTTGCACTCGATGACGACCCAGCGACCGTCGACGGTCTTCGCCAGGTCGACCACCAGGAAGGGCACCGACAGTCGTCGTGCGACCTCCGCCGCCATCGCGATACCGGCCGCCTCGTCGTCGGCGCGGTAGGCGCGCAGCTGGTACCAGTAAGGGCCCCAGCCAACGCAGCGACCGTTCCACCAGAACGAGCGGAACTCCAGGGATGGCGCGATCTTGCCGGTGACAGTGCCCGATAGTCGCTGCAGCTGCAGGAACTCGCGCAGCACTGGCGATTGCCAATGCAGGATGGGATCGGCGCGATAGCGGCGGCAGACGTCGAGATAGTGCTCGCGGTCGCGCACCGCGGCGAGGTCGGGATTGTGCTTGCTGGTCTGGCGCGCGCCCTTCAGGAACACCGGCCAGCCGAACTCGCGCTCGACCTCGTCCGCATCGGGCAGGCGCTCGTAGATCCGCGATCGGGCGGTGAGCTCCTCGATCAGCGGATACCACAGCGGCAGCTCGCTCGCGATTGCGTGAGCGTCGGGCGAGTTGACGCAATGCACGCCGAGTTCGTCGACGGTGCGCCGGTAGTAGGACGCATAGTCGTCGGTCGCTCCGATGCGCGGCAGCAGTGGCCAGCCCGGATCGAGTTCGTAGGGGTGCCGGCTGGCGAAATGCAGCGCGAAGTCGAAGTCGTAGGCCGCGACGCCGGTTGGTTCACTGGCAACGAGAAGCCGATCTTCGAGGAGTACCAATTCCATGTCGGCAATTGTAGGAGCGGCGGAAGCCGCGGCCGTCACACCGCAGGAGGATCGCGGCTTCCGCCGCTCCCACAGCGCGTCAGGGCGTTTCCTTGCCGGACAGGAACAAGCCCTGGTGCTTGCCGGACCTCAGCACCGCATTGAACTGCTCCCCGAGCGACCGGATCAGCTCTTTCGTTCCCGGCACGAGAAACCCCTTCGGCCGCTCGGCGTACAGATCGACCGCAGCGCCATTTCGCCAGAGCACGATGGGCTTGCCGTCGCAGGCATAACTGAAACTCTCGCCCTTGCTGCGGGCGGCATCGAGCGAGCAGCCGGGCTGGGCCTCGACGAACTGGCGGACGGCCAGCAGCATGCGCTCGTCGACTGCCGGGATGCGGTACTCGACCGTGTCGCCGAAGTCGACGAAGCGGCCGAGGCGCGGCCACGGTGCCGGCTTCGCGCGCAGCGCGAGGCGCTCGTCGGCGCCGCCGCTGCCGCGCCACTCGAAGAAGTGCGCGAACCAGTCGGGCGTGAAGTCGCTCGGCTCGATGAAGTCCATGCCCTCCGCATCGATCGGCAGTGCGTAGACCTTTCGCGCGCGCCAGTCGGCGACGACGAGGCCGATGTCGTTGTCGTCGTTGTAGCCGAGGTAGACGGCCTGGCGTCGCGACGGCGACAGCGCGACGACCGGCCGGCCGCCGGCGTTGTAGCGGCTCGCCGCGTCGACGAACTCGGTGCTGTTGATCCGCAGCGGGAACAGTTCGAGCGTGGCGACGTCGATCAGCATCCTGTGGTTGATCAGCAGCAGCGTGCCACCGCCGATGTGGCGCGACTCGGCGCTGGAGTCGCGGATGGCGATCGTCTGTTCCGGGCCGGGCTGGCCGTCCTTCTCATCGAGGAACTGCCAGCTCGCCATGCTCGAGTCCGGCGCGGCCAGCCTCTGCACGCGCGGCTTGCCGTCGACCTCGTCGAACAGCCAGACGCCGGTGTGGCCCGCGATCAGCGCCGGTCGCGGTGCGCCGTCGAGCGCGCGCACGTCCCAGAAGCGCTCGCCGGCGGCCTCGGGGCCGCTGTTGAGATCCATGCCGTCGGTGCGATCGATCGCGCCGGCGGCCGACAGCGGCTTGCCCTGGTAGAGCACGCGATAGCTCGACACCCGCATCGTCGCGAAAGGATTGCCGGACGTATTGGGAAAGGCGCCGGTCGAGATCCGCCGGCCGGCGCCTTCGATGGTGAAGGGGCCGACGGTCTCGGTGGCGACGTCGTCCTTCGCGGCGGCGGCAGGGCCGCTGCCGAACAGGGCGAGGAGGGCAGTGATGAACGGTCCGGCCATGAGGAGACGTCGTACCTGCTGCGGTTTCGGGGCGTGGCTATCGGGGCTCGCGCCCCACCTGCCCGCGGGATCAGCGCGCATGGCGATCGACGGCCACGCACTCGACCTCGACCCGCGCATTGAGCGCGAGACCGCTGGCGGCGAGCGCGCTGCGGGCCGGAAAGTGCTTGCCGAAGTAGCCGCGGTAGATCGCGTTGAACGCCGGCCAGTCCTTGATTTCGGCGAGGAACACGCTGCACTTCACCACGTCGTCGGTCGTCAGGTTCTGCCGCGCCAGGGTCGCGACGATGTTGTCCATCGTCTGCTTGGCCTCCGCCTCGATGCCGCCGGAGACGAGCTCGATCGTGCCGGGCTTCACGCCGATCTGCCCGGACAGGATCAGCCAGCCGTTTGCCCGCACCGCCTCGGAGAACGGCAGGCTCGCCGCCGCGCCCGGCGCGGTGATGAACTCCGGCGGTGGCGACGGACGCTCGGCATGGCAGGCGGCGAGGCTCAGGAGCAGCGGCGGCAGCGTACGCAGGGAGCGGCGCATCGGGGCGTCCTCGGGCAGCGGGGAATCGGGGGCCGCATCGAGCGACCTCATCCAGGAGTGCAAATCTACTGTCTCGTCCATGCTCGGCGGAACGGCATTTGCCGGTCGAACCGGACATCCGCTCGTCTCCGGTAGCGTCGGGTGAGCCCCGCGGTGACCTTCCCGCGTGGCATCGGCACAATCCGACGAGTCCTGGAGAACCCCGATGCACTGGAAGTCGATCCTGCTGCCGGCCGCACTGCTGCTGGCCGGCTGCACCGAGCCGCCGAAGCTACGCCCCGAACAGGAGGCGCGCATCCTTGCCGATGCCACGACCTACCTGGACCAGACCTACGGCCTGAAGCTGCAGGCCTCCGGCGCGCAGGTGCGCAACAGCTGCATCGTCTGGAACAGCCAGTGCGATCTCAGCGTGTGGATCGACGGAAAACCCTTCGACCTGCCGACCAACTTCGTCATCTGGCCGCGCTATTCGACGGCGGCCGACCAGACGATGACGCTGGTCGCGATCGAGGACGACCTGCGCGGCAACCTGATCCGGACGCCGCTGCTGGCCTATTTCGCCGAGCGCGTGCAGGCGCCGGACGCGCCGCGCGTCGCGCTCCGGATGGACGAGTTCAACGGCTTCGTCGCGATCAAGGACGGCCTGCCGAGCGATCTCGCCGTGCTGCGCAAGCTGGACGCCCCGCAGGTGCTCGACGGCTATGGCAAGGGCATGGGGATCAACCTCTGGATCTACATCTACGCCGACCCCGCGAGCTTCGAACCGCGCGCCAAGGCCATGGTCGAGCGTCTCCTGGCGGACCCGCGACTGCGCCGCATGGGTAACGGCTACGACCTCTGGTTCCACTTCCGCAGCGACCCGCTCCCGGCCGGCGCCGACGCCGCGACCTACCTCGAGAACCAGCCCGGCCACACGCTGCCGTCGACGACGCCCGAGAACACCCGTGCCCGCTGGCGCCTCCGGATTACCGGAGCGAATTTCGCCCAGGATCTCGAGCAACCCGTCGACGAATTGTGGAAAGGACTGGAGCGCAGCGAACCCTTCTCCGGGTAGAGCCAGAGGTCGACGGAGCCGCTACGAGGCAGGGCAGCAGTTCAGGAATCGAAGGGAACGCCGGACGGCGCGACGGCAACGGTCGAGCGCAAACGGATACCCGAGCTGGGCGACGATCCCGGTGGGTACGATGCTCCCGGCCCACAGTCCGACCTCGCTCGCCGCCAGCCGGCGGCGCGGATGGCGGCGGGTGCCGAACAGCCAGTCCCACACGAGCACCGTCGCGCCGTAGTTGCCGTTCGATGCGCGCGGGTCGCGGGCATGGTGCCAGCGATGCAGCTCGGTCATGCTGAAGATCCAGTTCAACGGTCCGAGGCGGAAGTCGACGTTGGAGTGGCTGAGCAGGCCGTGCAGGTTGTGCAGGACAGTGGCGGTGAACAGGATCGGCGCTGGAGTGCCGAGCAGCGCCAGAGGCAGCAGGGTCAGCATCGCGGTCGATGCCGCATTGAGCGGATGGAAGCGCGCGAAGTTGAACGCGTACATCTGCTCCGGCGCGTGATGGACCGAATGCACTCGCCAGAGGAAGCCCGAGGATTCATGGCTGGCGCGGTGATACAGGTAGGGCAGGAAGTCGCCGACGGCGAGCGCGAGCGCCAGCTGGGCCAGTACCGGCCAGGAGGTCGGCCACAACGGCACCGGCGGCGGAAACGCGTCCACCGCGAGCATCGCCAGCAGGCTCCAGACGAGGGCCTCGGCCGCACGGACGACGAGCGTCGTGAGCCCGAGGAACACGGCGTCGGCGGACAGAGGCTGGCGTGCGTTCCAGGCGGGCTCGAAGGGGATCCAGCGTTCCAGCGCCACGGTCAAAAGCCCAGCCGCGCCGACCAGCGCCGGCATCGACCAGGCGACGGTTCCGGGATCGTAGGTCGTCCAGGCGACCATGCCGGCGCCGCCGAACAGCATCGGAAAACCAAACCAGCGGGCCAGCGTCTGCCATCGGTGCTTCACGATTCGATCTCCAGGAAATGACGGTTCAAGTGGAGGGCGAGAGATTCGCCACCCGTCGGGCGGTCGCATGCGCGAGCCCGCAGGACGCCAGCAGCATCAAGGCCAGCAGCGAGAACACGGCCGCACCGCCGAATCGGCCGTAGGCTGCGGCGGCGGCGACCGGTCCGGCGGCGCGCGCCACACCTTGCGCGCGGGCGATGACGCCATTGATGCGGCCCGCCTGCGCGATGCCAAAGAGCTGCGGCACGACCCATGGCCGGGCGAGCGTGTGCAAGCCGGCGCCGAGCCCGAAGACGGCGACGCCGACAAAGTCGACGAGCAGCGTGCGACCGGTCGCGAGGATCACGAGCGCGCCCGCCTGCAGCAGCAGCGGCGCGAGCAGCAGGGTCCGTGGCGCGGCGCCGCGGCCGCCGAGCCACAACCAGAGGCGCCCCGGCAGCTGAGTGATGCCCAGGCCGGCGAGTACCAGCGCGGCGGCGTCGACACCGACTCCGCGCGCGACCAGCATCGGGATCAGCACCGTCGTCAGAGCCATTGCCGCCAGCGTGGCGAGGACGAACGGTGCGGCGATCGGAAAGATCGTCGCCGGTGCCTCGGGCAGGTCGCGTGCGCTTGCGGGAGGATCGACGGATCCGGGTTCGCGCAGCACGGGCAGCGCGGAATGTTCCATGAGCCAGATCGCGAGCAGCCAGATTACCGCCAGCACCTTTAGCGCAGGGCGCCATCCAAGCTCGATCACCGCCGTGCCGGTCAATGGCAGGAACACCGTGCTGGCGAGTCCGCCGAGCACGGTGATGCTGGCCAGCGCCCGCAACCGCTCCTGGCTGTCGCGAAAAAGGCGCGTCACCAGCGCGAACGCGCTCTCGTACAGCACCAGTGCCATGGTCGCGCCCAAGGCCGCCCAGACCGCATACAGCGCTGCCAGCGACGTGACCTCGGACCACAGCCACAGCAGCGCGGCGGCGGCGATCGCTCCGCCGCGCATCAGTTCGGCGCCGCGCCCGCGGTCGAGCAGGCGACCGACGCCGGCGGCCAGCGCCGCGTTCACGCCGAGGCCCAGCGAGAACGCGGCGGCGATCCGGGCGTCGGTGGTCTGCAGTTCGTCGCGCATCGGCACCAGCAGGACCGCGAAGGCGTAGTACAGAACCCCCCAGTACACGCATTGCACGGCGCCGAGTACCCAGACGGCGCGACGGAGAACGGCGACGGAGGTCACCGGCAGCAGGACGAGGTGCGCGTTGGCGCCTTCACGGAGGTCACTGCGACCGCCGCGTCGGGCCCACAGCCGCAACCGGCGTCGCCGGCGGCCTTGGCGTCGGCATCCTTGCGACAGCAGGCCTCGGCCTCCGCCGGCGCCGGACCGCCGCAGCAGGCGGCGGCATCGCTGGCGACCGTGTCGTCCTCCGCGAACTGGGTCGAGCAGACTCCGGTCTCGGGAAGCACCAGCTCCACGCGCCGTGCCGCCTCCCAGTCACCGGCGACGGCCGCCGCGACCGAACGGACCTGTTCGTAGCCGGTCAGCAGCAGGAAGGTCGGCGCGCGACCGTAGCTCTTCATCCCGACGATGTAGAGATCGGAGTCCGGGTGCTTCAGCTCCATCGCGCCGTGCGGGCGCACGCTGCCGCAGCTGTGCAGGTTGGGATCGATCAGCGGGGCGAGAGCGGTCGGACTCTGGGTGCCGGGATCGAGATCGAGTCGGACCTCGTCGAGCAGACCGATATCCGGACGGAAGCCGGTGGCGGCGACGATCTCGTCGACCTCGGGAAGCGCGGTGGCGCCGCTCCACGCGACGAGCCCGTCCGGCGTCCGCTCGATGCGATCGAGGTGGAAGCCCGTTTGGACCCGCACGGTGCCGGTCTCAGCCAGGCGCGCGATGCGGAGGCCCAAACGGCCGCGCTCCTTCAACTGGTCGTTCTCGCCGCCGCCGAGCACGCGCAACAGCGACGGCCGCCGCACCGCCCAGTCGATCGCCATGCCACCGACCTGGCCCGCCAGCCGTGCGAGGTCGGTCAGGACGTTGAAGGCCGAGTGGCCGCTGCCGACCACCAGCACCCGCTTGCCGGCGTAGCGGGTCCGGTGGCGACCGAGCACGTCGGGCAGGCCGTAGTAGACGTGATCGCTCGCGGCCCGCTCGCCGATCGCCGGGATGCCGGCGGCGCCGAGCCAGTTCGGGCCGTCGATGGTGCCGGACGCATCGATCACGGCACGTGCGTGAAGGTCGTGCTCGACGCCGCCCTGCAGGTAGCGGACCACAAAGGGCGACTCGTCCCGACCGGTGTTCTTCATCCGGTCGCGACGCGCTCGCGTGACCGCGATCACCCGCGAGTTGCAGCGGATCGACGGAGCGAGCTCGGGCAGGGCCGCCAACGGCTCGAGGTAGCGCGAGACGACCTCGCCGCCGGTCGGATACCCGGCCGGATCCGGGGCCTGCCAGCCGCTACGCTCCAGCAGTGCCCGTGCGTGACGGTCGATGTTGTATTCCCACGGCGAGAACATCCGCACGTGCGACCAGCGGCGCATGCCGCTGCCGACGGCGGCGTCGGCTTCGAGGACGATGGCGTCGATCCCGCGCTCGCGCAGGTGGACGGCGGCGGCGAGCCCGACCGGGCCGGCGCCGATGACGACCGTGGGCAGGTTCATGCGGTTCATGGGGACTCCAGCGAAGTGAGAGGGTGGGTGAAGCTCAGAGCAGGCGTTCGACGATCACGACATCGAGCCAGCGTCCGTCGAGCTGGCCGTGCTTTTCGTAGAGGCCGACCTCGCGGAATCCGCAGGCGCGGCACAGGGCTCGGCTCGCGAGGTTGAAGGGGAAGATCCGCGAGACCAGTTTCCAGAAGCCGCGGTCCCGGGCGACATCGAGCAGTCCGGTCAGCAGGAGGTGACCGCTGCCCCGGCCCCGCGCGGAGGCGTCGAGGTAGATGGAGAACTCGGCGATCCCGGCGTAGCACGCGCGCGCTCGATAGGCGCCGAGCCCCGCCCAGCCGATCACCCGCTCATCGCTCGCGACCAGCACGAGCAACGGATAGCGCTCCTGCTCGGCGATGCGGGCTTCCAGGTCCTCGATCCGGCGCGGCTCGGTTTCGAAGGTCGCGCCGCGTTCGGCGATGCCCTGGTTGTAGATCGCCGTGACGGCGGCGGCGTCACCGGCCACGGCGAGCCGGATGCGATACGTCTCGATTTGATTGTTAGTTGCAACCATAGGGGCAAAAAAAAGGGTCAGGAACAGGAGGGGCCACAGGAGGTGCCGCAGGACCCGACACTGACCCCGGCGACGAAGCGCGCCTGGGCCGCCTGCGCAAGGCGCCGGATGACCTGGGTGACGCCGCTGCGGATCTCGGGACTGAGGTCCTCGAGCAACTGCGCATGCTGCGCGATCAGCTCGCGGTTGATCTTCTCGTACAGCGCACGGCCGCTGCGGGTCACGCGCAGCGAAAGGGCACGCGCGTCGGTGCTGTCGGACTGGCGCTCGACGTAGTCCTTGCGCTCGAGGGCATCCACGACCCGGGTGGTCGTGCTCTTGTCGAGCATCAGCGACCGGGCCAGCTCCTGGCTCCGCATCGGCCCGCGCTCGACCAGCGCCTCCAGGGCGTAGCACTGGGTCACGGAGATGTCGTAGCAGCAGATCTTGTCGCGATCGCGGAACTGGTACACCCGCACGAGCTCCGCCACCGCGGCGTTGAGCGCCTGCGCGTCGTCGAGCAGCGGATCGGCGCCATGGGCGGCCTTGCGAGTGGGTAGTTGCATGTAGCAACTATACGGCGCGTCCCGGCGGCCGTCAATTGGAGAATGTGCGGCGCCGGCGTGACGCTTTGCTAATCCTCCGGTCTGGCCATGTTGGATGTCCGGCGGGGCGATGTCGGCCAGCGGCAGTGGAACGAGCGGAGCGGCGAGGCGCAGATGCCATTCCGCATTCTGCAAGGGGACGGGCGCCATGCGCGGGTGCTCGCGGGTCAGCCCTTCGGCGACGACCGCGCCGAAGGTGTTGCCGGCGTGCAGCACGGCGCGCGCCTTGATCGCCTGTCGCTCGGCGCCGGGTTCGCGGCCATCCTGCGATGACCCACGGGCGTGCATTCCGATCGCCATCGGACCCTGGCCGTAGCGCGGACGGCTACGGCCGGTCGCTATACAAGCGACGGCGCCGGTCGTGAAAGCCCCCAGGGCTCGCGTGCCCGATGCTGTCGGCCACCGATGCCCGGAACGGACTTTCCAATGCTGTCGCCGTCGACCCGACGCGCCATTCTCCTTGTGCCGCTGCTCGCCGCGGTAGTCGCGGTCGTCCTGCACGGCCCGATCGCGCAGCCGCAGGCCTACCACCAGTTCGCCGACGCGCGCACGCTGCACGGCATCCCCAACTTCTGGAACGTCGCCAGCAACCTGCCGTTCCTGCTGGTCGGGGTGTTCGGCCTGTGGACGCTCCGGCGGCAGCCGCCCTGCGAGCTCGAGGCGGCGTACGCGACATTCTTTCTCGGTGCGGTGCTGGTCGCGTTCGGCTCGGCGGCGTATCACTGGGCGCCGTCCGACGCGACGCTGGTCTAGGACCGCGTTCCGATGACGCTGTCGTTCGCCGGCATCGTCGCGATCGTCATCGGCGAATACGGCGATCCGCGACGAGCGCGATCCGCGCTGCCGTGGCTGGTCGCCGCAGGTGTCGCGTCGATCGCCTGGTGGCAGTGGACGGGCGACCTTCGGCCCTACGTCGTGGTGCAGTTCCTGCCGATGCTCGGCATCCCGCTGGCGTTGCTGCTGTACCGGTCGACGCAGTTCCAGTCGCGCCATCTGGTCGTCGCGCTCGCCTGCTACGCGCTCGCCAAGCTGCTGGAAGACGCCGACGCGTCGATCCTGACGGCGCTCGGCGATTGCGCCGGACACGCGCTCAAGCATCTCGCCGCCGCGATGGGAATGGCCGCGATCACCCTGGGGATGCAACGGCGCGCCCCGCAGCTCGCCTCTCCGGTCGCGCATCGCTGACGACACGACAGTCGCTGCGCATCCGGGACACCCGGCCGCGCGGGAATCGACGGGACGCGGAGTCCGCCGCGTCGTCCGTGATCTGGTGCGGGGGTGGGACTCGCATGTAGGACATAAGCCATTGAATTCATTGCACGTGAAGTGCAGGCATCGTCCATATGCCCCCAAATGTGCCCCTTGATCAATTCCAAGACCATTGGCCTTGGTGGGGATCATCCGACACGTGAGATTGTCCCTAGAATGACCAATCTCTCTCACAATTCCCAGAAACATGACCAACGAACGTAAGACGGAGAACATCGTACGTGACACGCTCCGCAGGTTCGGCTACTACTCCGAAGCAGCACACATTCAAGTTGAGGAACAGAAGAGCGAGATCGAGGCAGTCCGTAGGCTTCTTCGTACAGCAGGCAAGACTGGAAGAGGTGGCAAAGGAGCCCCCGAGTTCATCGTTTCAGACTCAAGCAACCCAGGATTCCTGCTTGTCATCGAGTGCAAGGCCGACGTAAAAAATCATTGCAGTGCAACACTTGATCATCCGGTCAACTTTGCCGTCGATGGCGCGCTTCACTATGCGCAATCGCTCGCAAAGGAGTTCACTGTCATAGCGTTGGGAGTGAGCGGCCAGACCGCTAGTCAGCTAAAAGTCTCTGCATACCTTCACACTAAGGGTGAGCAGAAGCCCAAGCCTCTGAAGA
>JBGAPI010000054.1:0-37000 GCA_044221335.1 Ahniellaceae bacterium | reverse complement strand
GAAAATCGGAACCGATCCACGCCCCATGGAAAACCCCGCTGCTCGCGCGCGACCGTCACGGCGTACCTGCCGGGATAGCCGGCACGGCGCGACGCCAGGGTGAATGGCGCCGAACCCGGTGACCGAACGGCAACAGATTGTTGACGAACGGTAAGGTTAGTGCCCAATCACCCTCGCGTCACCCGGAAATTCGCTCCGCGAACGAGCCCGTTCGTGATCGCGTTCACGCCTCCGGGGCAGGTCCCGCGTCTCCGGCCAGGTCGCCCGTGCCGTCGCCGATCGGGCCCTCGGCCTCCTCCGGCAGGGCCTCGACCCGCTCGATCCCGACCAGCGCCTCGTCGGCCGGCAGGCGGATCAGGCGAACGCCCTGGGCGTTGCGGCCGACCAGGGAGATCTCGCCGGTGCGGGTGCGGACCAGGGTGCCCTGGTTCGAGATCAGCATGACCTCGTGCTCGGCGCCGACCTGCACCGCGCCGACGAGAGCGCCGTTGCGCTCCGAGGCCTTGATCGCGATCACGCCCTGCGAGCCGCGACCCTTGCGGGGGTAGTCGTCGAGCGGGGTGCGCTTGCCGAAGCCGCGCTCGGTGGCGGTGAGGATGTCGCCGTCGCCGACCACGATCATCGACACCAGCTTGGCGGAACCGGAGAGCCGGATGCCGCGCACGCCGCGGGCGCCGCGGCTCATCGGGCGGATCGAGGTCTCGGCCATCCGGGCGGCCTTGCCGTTGGAGGCGAACAGCAGGACGTCGCGGCTGCCGTCGGTGATCGCCACGGAGACCAGGCGATCGCCGTCGTCGAGTTCGACCGCGCGGATGCCGATCGAGCGCGGCCGCGAGAAGCTCGTCAGCGGCGTCTTCTTCACCACGCCGTTGGCGGTGGCGAAGAACACGAAGCGATCCTCGGTGTAGGCCTTGATCGGCAGCATCGCCGTGATCTTCTCGTCGGCCTCGAGCGCAGGCAGCAGGTTGATGATCGGGCGGCCGCGCGAATTCGGGCCGGCCTGCGGGAAGTTGAAGGTGCGCAGCCAGAACACCCGCCCGGAACTGGTGAAGCACAGCACGGTGTCGTGGCTGTGCGCGACCAGCAGGCGCTCGATGAAGTCCTCTTCCTTGATCGCGGTGGCGGAGCGTCCCTTGCCGCCGCGGCGCTGTGCGCGATAGGTCGTGACCGGCTGGGCCTTTGCGTAGCCGGCGTGCGACAGGGTGACGACGAGGTCCTCCTGCGCGATCAGGTCCTCGACCTGCAGGTCCTCCTGCGACTGCCGGATCTCGGTGCGGCGGGCGTCGCCGAAGTTCTCGCGGAGTTCCTTCAGTTCGTCGCGGATCACCGCGAGCAGCAGCGCCGGGTCCTCGAGGATCGCGATCAGGCCACGCACGGTCTCCAGCAGCTGCCTGTATTCCTCGGTCAGCTTGTCCTGCTCCAGGCCGGTCAGGCGCTGCAGCCGCATCTCGAGGATTTCCTTGGCCTGCACCTCGGTCAGCTGGTAGCCGTCCGCGTGCAGCCCGTAGCGCTCGTCGAGGCCCTCCGGACGCGACACCGCGGCGCCGGAATCGGCCAGCAGCGCGCGCACCAGGCCCGGCTCCCAGCGCTTCGACAGCATCCGCTCGCGCGCCTCGTCCGGGGTCGGCGAGGTCTTGATCAGCTCGATCATCGGATCGATGTTGGCCAGCGCTACGGTGAGGCCCTCGAGCACGTGGGCGCGGTCGCGCGCCTTGCGCAGCTCGAACACCGTGCGCCGCGTCACCACCTCGCGGCGGTGGCGGATGAAGGCCTCGAGGATCGCCTTCAGCGGCAGCACCTGCGGTCGGCCGTCGACCAGCGCGACCATGTTGATGCCGAACACCGTCTGCAGCTGGGTCTGCTGGTAGAGGTTGTTCAGCACCACGTCGGCAGCGTCGTTGCGCTTGATCTCGATGTAGATGCGCAGGCCGTCCTTGTCGGACTCGTCGCGCAGCTCGGAGATGCCCTCGAGCTTCTTCTCCTTGACCAGCTCGGCGATCTTCTCGATCAGCCGCGCCTTGTTCACCTGGTAGGGGATCTCGCTGACGATGATCGCCTCGCGACCGTTGCTGTCGGTCTCGATCTCCGCCTTGGCGCGCACCAGTACGCGGCCGCGGCCGGTGCGATAGGCCTCGACCACGCCGGCGACGCCGTTGATGATGCCGCCGGTGGGAAAGTCCGGACCCGGCACGATCTCCAGCAGGCGCTCGAACGGCAGCTCCGGATCGTCGATCAGGGCCAGCACCGCGTCGACCACCTCGCCGATGTTGTGCGGCGGGATGTTGGTCGCCATGCCGACTGCGATGCCGGCGGAACCGTTGATGAGCAGGTTCGGCAGCCGCGACGGCAGCACCGTCGGCTCCAGCTCCTTCTCGTCGTAGTTCGGCTGGAAGTCGACGGTCTCCTTGTCGATGTCGGCCAGCAGTTCCGCGGAGAGCTTCGCGAGGCGGCACTCGGTGTAGCGCATCGCCGCCGGGTTGTCGCCGTCGATCGAGCCGAAGTTGCCCTGGCCGTCGATCAGCATGTAGCGCAGCGAGAAGTCCTGCGCCATCCGCGCCAGGGCCTCGTAGATCGCCGAGTCGCCGTGCGGGTGGTACTTACCCATCACGTCGCCGACGATGCGCGCGCACTTCACGTAGGGTCGGTTCCAGACGTTGTTGACCTCGTGCATCGCATAGAAGATGCGCCGGTGCACGGGCTTCAGGCCATCACGCACGTCCGGCAGAGCGCGCCCCACGATCACGCTCATCGCGTAGTCGAGGTAGCTCTGCCGCATCTCGTCTTCGATGTTGACGCGGATGATTTCTTTGGCGAGATCGGACATCGGTCACCGGGGTCTGGACGGTTGCCACCCGGACCGAAAATCGGCCGGGCGAAAGGAAGGAATTGTAACCCGGATGGGGAGTGGGGCGCGCCCGTCGCGCCATCGCGATGCGGCGGGGCAATGGCGGCAGAGCCCGTCCGTGTCCGTTTCGCCCGAAGCCGCAGAGCGGCACCTGGGCCGCTCGCTTGAGCGTCCGATCAAGGGCTGCGGGCGGGGGGCCGCTCTACTTGCCGGGCAACGCGTCGATGCGGACCTCGCGCACCAGCCGGATGCCGACATAGGGCGCACCGCCGTCCTTCGACAGGCGCTCGGTGGCCTGCAGCGGTTCGGTCTTCTTGCCGTCGATGAAGGACGAGCCGGCCGTGACGCAGTCTTCGCCGCCGCAGTCGCTGGTCCACTCGCGCACGTTGCCGACGATGTCGGCGACGCCGTAGGCGTTGGCGCCGAACTTGCCGACTGGCGCGGTCGTGCGGAAGCCGTCGTGGCAGTCGAAGTGGGCGGCGAGCTTGATCGCCGCGTCCTGGTCGAGCTGGTTGCCGCCCTTGCAGGGAGTGGTGTCGGGCCGGGCCGCGGCGGCCTGCCATTCGCGCAGCGTCGGCAGGCGGTAGCGCTCGTGGGTCCTGGCGCCGAGCCAGGCGGCGTAGGCCTCGGCGTCCGCGTAGCTGACGCAGACCACCGGTTCGCGCGGACCCTGTTCGAAGCCGGGATCCTGCCAGTCGCGACGGCGCAGCGCGGCGAACGGGCCGGTGCGGTCGCGGCATCGGCCCGGCGCGCGGCCGCTGGCCTTGGCGAACTCCGCGTATTCGGCGCGACTCAGTTCGAACCGCATCACGGCGAACGGACCCTGCTCGCCGCTGCCGGGAACCAGTGCCATCTCCGGACCGCCCTTGTCGGCGAAGCGCGCGCCCGGCTTCGGCAGGTTGGCATAGCGCTCGCGCCAGGCGGTGACGGCCGGGTCGTAGCCGGCGGCGCGGTCGAGTGCGTCCTTCCAGGCGGCGATCCGATTGCGGTCGAGAGCGGCCGCGGCCTTGTCGACCGCGACCCGGAGCGACTCGACGTAGCGGGACTTCCACTCGTCCACCACCGGATCGCCATCGACCGCCTTGCTCGCGATCACCCGCTCGACGCCGGCCGCGATGGTCTCGGCGTCCGCGGTCCGGCCCGCGCCGATCGCGGTCTCGACCTTGCGGGTTGCCAGCTTCACCAGCTCGCTGGCATCGGCCTGGGCCTGGAGATGGTTCGGCACCCTCGCCAGCACGTCGAGCAGGAGGTCGGTGGCGTTGTCGTCCGCCGGCGCGAACAGGTTGCCGCTCTTCAGTGCCTCCTGCGCCAGTTTCAACTCCCGCTCGATCACCGCGTCGTCCGGAGGCGGAGCGGGCATCGGTGCGGACTTCGCGTTCGGATCGGCGCCGGCCGCGGTGGACTTCGTCGCCGCTTCCGGCGGCAGCGCGACGGCGCTGCCGTCCGCCGGATTCGCCGGAGCGGTCACGCTCCGGTAGATGACGGCCAGGATGGCGATCAGCGCGACACCCAGCACCGAGCCGACGATCGGCAGGGTGCGCCGGGAGGCGGCCGACGGACCGGTCACCACCGCCTCCGGCGGCGGCGGAGCGGACGGCGAGGACGCCTTCTGCTGGGTGATCGGCTGAGTGCGCGCCGCGTCGGCCGAGGACTTCTGTCGCACCAGTACGTCGTCGAGTGCCGCCAGCATCGATTCGGCGTCGACAAAGCGGTCGACCGGCTCCTTCGCCATCGCGCGATCGATGAACGGCTGCCAGTGCAGCAGCGCCGCCGGCAGCCGCGGGATCGGCTCGTACATGTGGGCGAAGGCGATCGCGAAGGCGTCGGCGCCGTGATAGGGCAGGTCGCCGATCAGCATCTCGTAGCACATCACCCCGAGGCTGTAGAGGTCGGAGCGGCCATCGAGCTCTCCTCCGCGCGCCTGCTCCGGGCTCATGTAGCCGGTCGAACCCAGCGCCTTGCCGGGGCTGGTCATCCGGTGGTCGTGGTCGTTGGCCAGCGCGATGCCGAAGTCGGCCAGCAGCGCGCGACCGCTGCCGTCGAACAGCACGTTGGCCGGCTTCACGTCGCGGTGCACGACGCCGCGCTGGTGGGCGTAGCCCAGCGCCTGCACCAGGCCGCGCATCACCTCCGCCACCTCCGCGGTCTTGCCGCGCAGGTCGCGACTGGCGAGGTCGCCACCGGGCAGGTAGGGCATGGAGAAGTACAGCCGGCCGTCGGCCATCCGACCGACGTCGTGGATGCCGACGATGTTCGGATGATCGAGTCGCGCGATGGTCTGCGCCTCGCGCTCGAAGCGTTCGGCATCGCCGGCGCTCATCGAATCCTCGGCCGACAGCACCTTCAGCGCGATCTTGCGGCCGAGCGACAGCTGCGTGGCGAGATAGACCTCGGCCATGCCACCCTTGCCGAGCCGACGGTCGACGCGCAGTCCGGTGATGTGGGGCAGGGCGGTGGTGCTGGAGGTCATGGGGCGCGATTCTAGGTGGAAGCCGGGTCGGGGAAGGCGGGAACGAATGCAACATGTGTGCGGCAATTGCGGCGCCGGGCTCGCCGGCCGCTACTGCTCGGCCTGCGGGCAGAAGGCGCTGGAGGATGCGGATCGCCGCCTCGGCCACCTGCTGGCGCAGTTCTCGCAGGAGTTGCTGTCCTACGACGGCAAGCTGTGGCGCAGCCTCGGCTACCTCGTCGTCTACCCGGGTCGGCTCACGCGCGAGTATTTCGACGGGCGCCGGGTCCGCTACATGTCGCCGGTGTCGCTGTTCCTGCTGGTGAACGTGCTGTACTTCCTGGCGCCGTCGATCAGCGACTTCAACCTGCCGTTCGTGAGCCACATTCCCGGTCGACTGGTGCAGCAGCTGCCGCCGTCGGCCGATCCGGACGAGGCCGTCGAACGCCAGCGCGCGTCCAGCCAGCGGGGGCAGTTCCACTCGAAATGGACCGCGGCGCTGGTCGACGAGAAGCTCGCCGCACTCCGGAATGACAAGCCCGCCTATACCCTCGGCACTCTGCAGCAAGCCTACGACACCGAGTCCAGCAACGTCTCGAAGCTGCTGGTCATCCTGCACATTCCCTTCCTCGCGGCGATCCTGGCTCTGTTGCTGATCGACCAGCGACGCTACTACGCCGAACACCTGGTCGCCGCGCTCCACTCGTTCACCGTGCTGTTGCTCGCGATGGTGCTCGCGGGAGCGATGCTGCCCGGGTTGCTGGGCGCGCTGCAGGCGACGATTCCTCAAGCGTGGTTGCAGTGGCTGGCGCGAGGCGTGGTCGTCGCCGTGATGATCCACTGCGCGTTCGGCCTCCGCCGGGCCTACGGGATCGGTCGCCTGCGCAGCATCGCGACGATGTTCGGCTTCTGGATCGGGCTCATGGTCGTGCACGTCTACGTCTATCGGACCGTGCAGTTCCTGCTGGTGCTCTGGCTGGTGTGACGCGTGCAGCAGCGGCGCGAGCCGCGATGTCCGGGCGGCGTGAGACGCGACCCGCGACGCCTCGAATCGGGGCTCTCGCCCCTCGGACATCGCGGCTCACGCCGCTCCTACACGACTTTCGGCGCAGTCGACGGCCGCAGTCGCGACAGCTCCTCCCAGGGCCGCCTGATGTCGTCGCCGGACAATCCAGGGTCGGCCAGTGCCGCGTCGACGATGTCGAACGGCTGCTGCCGTTTCGGAAATTTCCGGCACGCGTTGCCGGCCACCGCGAGTGCGGTGTCACGGAGACCGAGGCGCAGCGCCAGCGTCACCAGCCGCGCGACGTCGTCGAGCTCGCTCGGCACGAAGTCCGGGCTGTCGCGCAGGCAATCCGCGAGCAGCGCGAGCGCCTCGCGCTCCTGGCGCAGCGCCATCAGCTGGGCGATGAAGCGGCGGGCGTGCTCGACGAGTGCGCGCTGATCGCGGTCCCGCGCGAGCTGCACGCGCCAGCGTCGCTGGATCGCGGGACCACCACTCGCGGCCGCGGACGCCAGTTCCGCGCGCGCCCGGTCGGTCTCGCCGGCCGCAAACAGGCGCTCGATCGCCTCGAGCTGGCTGGCTTCATCGCTGCGCATCCGGTTCGGCGGCAGCTCGGGCGAGTCCATCAGGTAGTCGAAGCGGTCGTGGAACTGGTGCGCACATCGTCCGAGCAAGTGGAACAGCGTGATCACCAGCGCGTGGGCCAGCGTGTAGTACACCGCGATCGCCGGCACGTAGCCGAGACCCAGCGGAAGCCACGCGGAGGCAAAGGTCTGCACCGCCAGCACCAGCGCGCTTGCCGCCGCCAGCAGCGCGTATCCGGGTCCGACCACGCCCAGCGTCGCCAGCCAGTTGCGCGGGTCGAAGCCGGCCCAGGCCGAGTCGGTGGCGAACATCGACAGCGCCGCGGCGGGCAGCCACAGCGCGATCAGCGCGATCCACAGCGTCGCCGCGCCGGTGCCGACGAAGTTGGCGAGCAGCGCCAGCGCGATCAGCACGAAACCCTGCAGCCGCACGTGACCGCGCAGCGCCGGCGTCTCCAGCACCCCGCGCAGCACCGGGGGCTCCGGATGGCCATGCGCGCTGGCGTGCAGGCACTCGAAGGCGTAGACGTAGACGCCGAGCCAGACGAAGAAGTGCAGCACCGGCCCCCACAAGGGGACCAGCGACGCGCCGATCCGCGCCACCACCAGCACCAGGTTGGCGAGCAGCGCGTCGGTCAGGAAGGCGTAGGTGTACCAGGGATGGCGGAACGGCGAGCGTCGGGTGGTCATGCGATTCCGCCCCGGCGTCGGATCGCGATCAGAAGATCAGTGCGGCCATCTTACGGCGGGTCTGAGCGACCAGGTCGGCGTCGTCGATCAGGTCGAAGGCCTGGATCAGCGAGCGCCGCCCGATGTCGTCGCCGAACTTGCGGTCGGCCTTCATCACCGCGAGGAACTGTTCCACCGCGCCGGTCGCGTCGCCGGAAAGCAGGCGGCGCACGCCGAGCGCCTGACGCGCGGCGAGGTTGGTCGGATGCGACGCGACCACCGACGCGAGCTCGACCGCCGGCGCCAGCGTTTCGGCCTGCGAAAGGAAGGACAGCCGCGAGCGCACCTTGCGGGCGCCGTCGCCCATCGCGAGGTCCGGCGACAGGCCGTCGAGCAGCTCCTGCGCCTCGTCGACGACGCCGGCTTCCGCCAGCACCGTCGCCAGCGCCAGTCGATGCTCGGCCTTGTCGGGCTCGGCGGCGGCCTTGGCGCGGGCCTCGTCGATGCGCACGTCGAGCTCCGGCTCCTCGACGAATTCCGGCTCGCCCTCGGCAGCGGTCGCCTCGAGCGGACCGAGGTGACGCTCGAGCAGTTGCAGGATGGCGCTCTCCGGCTGCGCGCCGACGAAGCCGTCGATCGGGCGGCCACCGGCCAGCAGCATCACGGTCGGCACGCTGCGGATGCCGAACATGCCCGCAAGCTGCTGGTTGTCGTCGACGTTGACCTTGGCCAGGCGCACGCGGTCCGGGAAGTCGGCGGCGATCTTCTCCAGCGTCGGTGTCAGCGTCTTGCACGGGCCGCACCACGGCGCCCAGAAGTCCAGCAGCACCGCCATCCGGGTGGAGGCGACCAGGACCTCCTGTTCGAAGTTGGCTTCGGTGACGTCGATGACGTTGGGGGCGGAGTTCATGGATTTGGGCAACCGGAATGAGGGCGGCGAGGGTAGCGCATGGATGGGGCCGAACGACTCCGCCACAAGCCGGGGCGGCCTTGCGTCGGCGGAAAAATGATGTAATGTATAAGCTACATAAAGTCGTGTGTGAGTTACATCGAAGGAGACCACAGATGGGCAACAACGAGAAGGTGGCCTGGCTGGTGGCGGTGCTTGCGGCCGCTTGCGTCGCGGCGCTGGCCTCAGACGTCCTGCAGGGCGGCACCGTGCTGGACGGGGTCGCGGCGAGCGGCGGGTACCGCGGCGCGGTGATGGCTCTGCTGATCTGGGTCGCCTGCGCGGCGATGAGCTTCAGCGTCCGCGGATCCTGGGAAGACGAGCGTGACCAGGCGATCCGGCATCGCGCCGGTGGCATCGCCTATGCCTTCGCGCTGACGATGCTGGCCGCGGCGACGCTCGCGCTCGGCTACGGGCGACATCGCTGGGTCGAGCACCTGTCCGCGATCCCGCTGGCGCGCGTGCTGCTCCTGCTGCTGGCGGCGACCGCGCTGCTGCAGGCCGTCGTGCAGATCGTGCTCTATCGGCGGCAGTCGGCATGACCGGCACGTCGCTCCGCAACAGCATCCGGCGGCTGCGCTTCGAGCATGGCGAGATGACCCAGGACGCGCTCGCGCAGGCGGTCGGCGTATCGCGGCAGACGGTGATCGCTCTGGAAGCGGGCCGCTATGCGCCGTCGCTGGAACTGGCGTTCCGGATCGCGCGGGTGTTCCGGGTGGGAGTCGAGGACGTGTTCCAGGACTAGACCGTCATTGCGAGCGCCGTACGATCAGCAGGTCCCCACGAGGAACGACCCATGCATCACGGATCCTGCCTGTGCGGCGCGGTGCGCTTCGAGGTGGCCGGCGACCTGAAGCCGGCGGATGCCTGCCACTGCATCGCCTGCCGCAAGTTCTCCGGCCACTACTTCGTCTCCAGCGACGTGCCGAAAGCGGCGGTCACGGTGCACGGCGGCGAGCACGTCACCTGGTACCACTCGTCCGAGAAGGTGCGCCGCGGTTTCTGCAGCCGCTGCGGCGCGTCGCTGTTCTGGGAGCCGCTGCAGCGCGACTGGATCGGCGTCGCGCTGGGCGCGATCGACGGTCCCACGGGCACCCACACCCATATCCACGTCTACGTCGCCGAGAAGGGCGACTACTACGAGATCGCCGACGGACTGCCGCAGGCGGCGCGGGTGCCCGGGTAGCGAGGCCGGGCGCCGCGGTGATCGCCGGCCCGACGACGTCGAAGCTTCTCGCCACCCGATGCAAACCCGGCGCCCGATAGCCGCATCGAATCCCGGACGGATGCCGTCCCTTCCTTCCTCCCCGACCCCTGACAACGATGAACCACCGCCACGATCTGATCATCGGCTTCGGCGCCGTCCTGCTCTCCGCGATTTCTCTGGCCGTCGCCGTCAGTTCCAACCGCACCCAGGAGCGCCTGCTCGCCGCCAGCACCTGGCCCTACGTGCAGTACGGCACCAGCAACCGCGGCGATGACGGTGGCGACCAGATCAGCCTGACGGTCGAGAACTCCGGCGTGGGGCCGACCCGGGTGAAGACATTCGAGGTGTTCTACGACGGCAAGCCGCAGCCCGACTCGATGACCTTGCTGAGCTCGTGCTGCGGCGGCGCCAACAAGCCGCTGGTCACGGTCACGTCGTCGACCGAGGGGGTGATGAAGGCCGGCGAGGTCGTCAACTTCCTGCGCTTCACGGCCAAGGACAATCCGACCGAGGTCTGGCAGGCGTTCAACAAGGAACGCTTCAAGGTCAGCGTGCGGGTCTGCTACTGCTCGGTGCTCGGTGACTGCTGGACGATGGATTCGACGAAACCCGAAGCGGAGCCGGAATCGATGGCGATGTGCCCGGCGGTCGAGCGGGAGCGGCGCTGGCACGGATAGCGGGCGGGACCCGGCGGGACTCGTCGTGCTTCAGGCGTCGGCGGTCGGATCGAGGGCTGCCTCGTTGCGCTGCTTCATGTCGACGTAGGCGACGCGGATCAGTTCGCGCAGGGCAGCCTCGTCGACGGCCACGCCGGGCCGGAGCTTGACGTGCCGCATGTACTTGCCGCTGCCCTGAAGCAGCCGATGCGGGTCGTCGAGGTAGGCGCCGAGGAAGAAGCCGACATTGACGTGGTGGGTGAACGCGTCGACGTAGGCGAAGGCCGCGTCGCCGACACAGGCGGTCGGCTGGCCGTCGTGCAGGAGTTCGCGCACGTCGTCGCCGCACTCCCGCATCGCGGCGTACCAGCGCCGGGCGAGATCGCCGAGCGGGCCGTCGTGCTCGCGCAGCCATGCCGCGACGCCGGGGTCGCGCCCGGCGGCGGTCGGAAATCGGAGGATGCGGCCCATCGCTCTCTTCCGGTGCGCTCAGGCGATCGGCCAGCGCAGGAGCAGCGCGCCGGGCGCGGGGCCAAGGAGGATCACCAGCAGGCAGGTCGCTCGCGGCACGCGGGGCTCCGTTGCGTTCGCTCGATCCTACGCGCGCCGGCGCCGCGGTCAACCCGACGACCTGCCGCCAGGGGGGCTCGCGGCAAGCCGCCGCGCCACCTCGTCCCAGCACTGCCGGACCTCGTCGACGATCGCGCGATCGCCGCGGATGCGGTACGGCCCCGACGAAATTCGGAGCCTCGCCAGCAGCCAGTCGTCCGGCCAGCCGTCCCAGACGCCGGCGACGCTCTGCAGGTTTGCCGCGAGCACGGGGTGGACCTCGCGCCAGAGGATGTCGTGGATCTCGGACGGGGCGTAGCCGGTGGCGACGAGCGAGCGCGCGATCGCGTCGAAGCTGCGCGCGTCGAGCTCGGTGTCGAGAAACAGTTCGGACAGCGCGCGCCAGACCGCCAGTCGTTCCGGCGTCACGGCGACGGTCGCGTCGGGTTCCACGTCAAGCGTTGTACAGGGTGATGAGGAAAAGGACGAAGCGATAGCCGAGCGCGATGGCGGCGGCGACGATCGTCAGCAGCAGCGTCTTCGCGACCCGCCACACCCCGCCGGTCCCATAGACCGACTCGATCGACAGAAACAGGTAGACCGCGCAGCCGGTGAGATTCACGACAGTCAGCACGTCGTCGACCAGGGGCGTCTCGAGCCCGCCGAAGCCCGCCGCCCTGCTGAGCCGCGCGGCCAGCAGCGCAACGCAGAACAGCAGCAGCAGGAAGGTGTAGAGGTGCAGCGCGAACACGACGTGGGTCATGAACGGCCGGCGTTCGCCGAGGAAGCCCAGCGGCAGGGGCAGCGCGAACACCAGCGCCATCAGCAGGATCAGCGACTTCGCGTTGAGCACGACGACGCGGTCGAAGGTCGGCGCGAATTCGGCCAGCACCCTGTGGGTGGTGTCCAGCCGGTGGGTCAGCAGCGACTGGGCGGTCTCGCTCCAGTCCTGGTGGTGCAGGTGCGAGTCCAGCGACGAACTGAACACGTTTTCGCCGGTCGCCCACTGGACCGCGAAGAACACCACGTTGACGATGAGGAACAGCTGGAACGGCGCAATGTAGGGCTTGCGGATGCCGCCGGTCCAGGCCAGCGTCAACCGGCCCGGCTGGCGGATCAGCACGCCGACCGAGCGCAGCGCGCGCGCGTCGATCGCGGTCAGTGCATGGACGAGCTTCGCCGACAGCCCGCGGAGCGTGAGGTCGGCCGGAACGACCGGTTCCTCTCCGCAGCGGGCGCAGAACGGCGTCTCGACCTCGACGCGACAGGTCGGGCAGGTCCAAGCGACGGCTTCGGTCATGACCACAGCGCCTCGAGCAGAGCGCCGAGCGTAGCGGAATGGCCATGGGCGGCACGGGCGGTCGGCCGCAGAACCGCTGACGGCCGACGTTGCGGGCTAGCGCGGCTTCAGCACCCGGTCGGACGGATCACCGCCGGTGCGCTGATCGAGCAGACCAGTTCGTACTGCTGACCGGCCTCGAAGTCGAAGCTCAGTTCCGAGCCGGCTTCATCCAGGGCCCCGCCCGGACAGGTGTAGTGCACCACCCGATGTCCGGCGCTGAATTCCAGCGAGCGCTTCTGGCCGAAGGGCAGCATTTGGTTGTCCACCGCATGGATGCCGAACACCGAGCCGTCGAGGGCGTTGCCCTGCGACACGAACCTCAGGGACGCCGGGGCGTCCGGCGACGCGGGCTCCGAGGCCATCGCAGTGGAGCCGAGGATGACGGCGAACAGGGCGGCGAGGGTGCGCATCGGGCTACTCCGGGACGGTAGGGAGCGATCTCGCGACAGCGAAAGCTCTCGAGAGTTCCATCCTGACTGGAAAGGCCGGCTAGCGGATGGCGATGGAGATCGTTCCGGCATCGACCCAGGCGCCGCTCTGACGACGCAGGTGAATAAGTCCGGATGCCAGGTCCGACCGCACGCAGAAGGCCGCCTCGGAATGGTCGGCACGAAAGCCGACGCGCGAGATTCGGACAACACGGCGCTCGGGCGAGCCGGCCCGCCACAGCGTCTGGCCCTGCTCCTCCAGCGCGGACAGCTTGCGGGAGTTCGCGAGCGCGAAGCGGTCGCCGAGCGGTGTCAGGTCGACCCGACTCGCGCCCGGCGCATTGGCGGCGAGAAAGGCCGCGGCGAGTTCGGGATCGAGCTGCTTCAACTGCTCGGGACCGGCGTCGCAGGTCGATGGTGCACTGGCCAGGGCGACGTCGGGCGACTCGATCCCCGCCAGTCCAACGACGAGAACTGCGGACTCCGGGTCGAACCAGCGGCTCGCCGCGAGTCCGGCCACGATCGCGACGGCCATGAGGCTCGCTGCCAGCACCCAGTGCGATCGGCGCAACTTCATCGACAGATCTCCTTCGCGGTCCGCCGGACCCGGGCGGGGCCAGGCCGATGCAGGCACGCTACCCGGGCCGCGCTGACGGCTCAACGGCAGGGCGCTCAGGCATTCCGTAGTTTCTGCGCCGTCGTCGCCCGGACGACGAGCGGCCCAGGTCCTTCCCCGTCGAACGACACGGCACTGCGCGCGACGGCGGCGTCGACCAGGGCCAGCACCTCCGCGCGTTTCAGCGTAGACCTGTCCGGCAGTTCGATGTAGCGCACCAGCTTGCCCGTGCCGCGAAGCAGCTTCGCGGGATCGGCGAGCCCCTTGCCGTTGTTGAGATAGAGCTTCACGCCGTCGACGCCCGCGTGCAGCGCCAACACCCCGTCGTAGCCCTTGCCGTTCGGCGAGAAGCTGATCACGACGAAGTCCTTGTACTCGTAGACGATCTGATGCGCGCCAGGCAGGCGCTTGTCCAGCCAGCGTCGGGTCGTTTCAACCAGCGACGCCTGCGCGGCCGCGTAGCGTGTGACCAGCGCTTTCAGCTCCGCCTCCGCCGCGCGTCGTTCGGAAGCGCTTTGCATCGCCGTGGACGAGGAGGTCATCGCGTGGCCCTCGTGGGATCGGATTCGACGCGGACTCTAGCGCGTTCCGCAGGTCCCTCAGTCCTCTGGCATCGCGGTGCCGTGGCGCAGGTAGTGGTTGAGCCGCGCCTCCCAGGCCTGCATGAAGCCGCGGTAGTAGTCCGCGCTGAAGCCCCCGACGAATTCGTCGCCTTCCGGTCCGAGGCTGGTGTGGGTGTAGCTCACGTCGGCTTCCGAGCCGCCGTCCGTCGCGCGCAGCTGGATGGCGAGGCGGCACGCGGTGACGCCGGGGGTGAGCTTGATCATTTCGACGAAACCGTTCGCGGGCTCGTGGCGGCTGACGTACCAGATCGCGTTCGCCGGCAAGGCCGCGGTGACGAACGCGCAGTCACGCTCCGCGACGCCGGAGGCGGAGACCACCAGCAGCGGGTCCCAGCCCGGAATCCAGTCGGCCTCGCGCACCGGGCACAACAACGGAAAGACGGCCTCCGGTGCCGCGACGAGCTTCTGCGTGTACGTGTGGCCGGCGCGCTTCGCGGGGATGATCTTCATGGTCTGGCCTGGAGGATGGATCGACTGTGTAGCCGGCTAGTCGACGATGAACAACGTCGCACCGCCACTGCTGCGGGACCGGTGCGGCTCGGCACCGTCGGCGACCTGATAGCTCATCCCGGGCGTCAGCGTGAAGCGGCGCCCGTCGGCGAGTTCGGTCTCGAGCTCTCCGGCGAGGCACAGCAGGATGTGGCCCTTGTGGCACCAGTGGTCCGCCACGTAGCCGGCGCTGTACTCGACCATCCGCACGCGAATCCCGGCGAATTCCCGCGTGCGCCAGAGCGCGACACCCGTGTCTCCGCGGTGTTCGGTCGGCGTCAGCGACGACCAGTCCGTGGTGCCGAAGGGGATGCCTTCCATCTTCATGGCCGGTCGTCCTGCGCTCGCCGCTCAGGCCTTGCGCGCTTCGACGTGCCGCGCGAAGTTGTCGAGGATCGCCTGCCAGCCGCCGCGCTGCTGCTCCTCGGAATGCGTCGACTCGGCGTCGAAGCTGACCGTGACCGTGACGCCGTCGTGTCCCGGCGCGAAGTCGACGGTGGCGGTGCGATCACCGAAGGCATAGGCGATGTGCCGCTCCGGAGTGATCGCCGTGTACTCGCCGGCGAAATCGAAGCCGAAGGAGCCGTCCTTCGCCTCCATCCGCGACGAGAATTTTCCGCCGACGCGGAGGTCCACGGAGGCTGCCGTCGTGTGCCAGTCCGGCGAGGCGGTGTTCCAGGCCAGGATGTCGGCGGGTGTCGTGTACGCGCGCCAGACCTCGGCGAGCGGAGCGGCGACGCGGGTGGAGACGGTGATCTTCATGGAGACTCCGGTGCAGGTCGGGCGTTGCCCGCAGGTGGATCGATCGGCTTCACCCGGCCGGGGTGTCGCCGCAGCGGGCAAGGATATCGTCAGCCGCCGACGGGGCGAGGTCGCCAGCGTAGGAGAACAGCCGACCCAGCAGGGGCGCACGGACTTCGACCGCGAAGCGATAGCGCCCGGCGGCGATGCCTTTCGATGCCCGCGTCGCCGGCATCAGCGCCTTCGGAATCGGCACGCCGAACAGTCGCGTGCTCCTGTGCACCCAATGCCAGGCGCCGTCGACGACGTCGACGCCGAGAATCAGCGTGAGGCCTCCGGAGCGCTCGACCCAGTGTCCGTCCGGATGCCGACCCACCGGCCGGAACACGGACACGAAACGGCTGCGGCCGTCGAACCCGCGCTCCCAATGCAAGCCATCGCTCCGGCTGTGGATGCGGACGTCGAGGCGATGTCGCTCCGGCGTCGCCGGAACTCCCAGTCGACGCGCAAGGCGGCGGCCGAGCGCGCCGGCGAGGCCGCCGCCGAAGACGACGTCGACGTCGCCGGCGAGCGTCGCGGGCCGGCGATGCACTTCCTGCAGCAGCGGGTGGAGTTGCTCGAAGGCATTGCCGAGCCAGATTTCCGCGACGTTTTCCATGGCGCTAGTGTGGCCGGATCTGCGTTGAAATCGAGTCGACGCAGCGCCGCTCGGAAACGGCATCGACCGCGCCGACTCCTCCGCCACGGCCCGGGCTCAGGCGTCCTCCGGCCGGTCCGGGAGCGCCCGGGCGATCTGCTCCGCGGCGGAGTCCGGCGGCGTGGCCTCGGTATCGATGACCAGCAGCGGGGCCGGAAGCGCCGGGAACGTGAATGTGCCGGTGCCGAGCAGGTCCGAATAGAGAGAGGGGTCGGTGAGCTTGCCGAACCGGGTCCGGCTCGTGTTCGCGATGCGTTGGAGAATCGCATCGTGCGAGCAGGTCAGTTGCACGAAATGAATCCGGCCGCCGGCGTTGCGGAGGATCGCCTGCACGTCGTCGATGAAGGCCGGCGCCACCGTCCGTTCCGGGTGAAAGGTGAAGATGAAGCTCTGCTGTGCGTCTGCCGCCGCCGAGAATGCCTCGCGCCAGACGGTGGCGCGAATTCGATTGAATCCGTCCGACCCGAACGCGAACAGGGACTTCGCGGCATCGACGGCCAGGTGGTTGTGGAACAAGGGAAGTCCGGTGAGTCGGCTGAGCGCCAGGCCGACCGTGTGCTTCCCGGCTGCCGGGGGGCCGTGCAGGAACACGACGTGCATATGCGGACCTCCCAGGGGCACCAGTGGCAAAGCTCGCGGATCTGCGCGGGGTTCTTCGACCCCACGGCGTCAACCCTCGTGGGACCCTCGCTCGCTTCGTCGCGTCGGCGGGACTCGTCGCGGACGCCGTCGGCTCAGGCCTTGTAGCCGATCAGCAGCAGCACGGAAGAGACGATCAGCACGCCGGTGGTCAGCACCATGCCGGCCATCCGGAGCGGCAAGGGCTCGCGCACGCGGCTGACGCTGATCGCGTGCAGGACGCGGCCGAGCAGGAACGCGGATCCGAGCGCGTGGACTGTCGTCGGCGCCGCACCGTTGCTTTCCACCAGCACCATCAGCAGCAGGGCGAGCGGCGCGTACTCCGCGAGGTTCGCATGCGCCCGGATCGCGCGCTGCAGCGCCGGCTGGCTGGCGTCTCCGAGGATCGCCTTGTAGCGGCCGCGCAGAAGGATGGTCCGGAAGGTGAGGATCAGGAACAGCAGGGTGACCACTGCGGCATAGAGCGGGGTGATGTGCATCGGGCGGCTCCTCGAAGAATCGCTCGCGGCGCGTGGCCGCTGCGCGGCTCAGTGTATCTGCAGCATCGGGAGCGGCCCGGCGGGGATCAGGACGATGTTGCGGCGGAATCCGACAGGTGACGGCGGAGGTCGCCGATCACGTCGCGCACCCAGGTCCGGCCCGCTTCGGTGAAGGTCCCGGTTCCCAGCAACTGTTCGGTGGCGAGGTCGAACAGTTCCAGCAGGCGCGCGCGCGACGTGATGTCGACGGCGATCGGGGAAAGGTCCACGACTGCGCCGGTGAAGAGGCACTCGCGCTCGGAGCGGAAGTGTTCCGCGACCGGATGCGGGCGGCCGAGGTGCAAGGTCGCCTGCTCCGCGAGTGCCTCGAGATAGGCCTCGATGGCGCCGTTGCTGCCCCAGAAGACGGTGTCGTCGAGCCTGAAGCCTGCGCTCATGTCGGGGCGCGGTCGCGCTGTGCGTCGGAATGCTCGATCGCGGTCGCGCTCTTCACTTGAGCGGAAGGGTGACTTCGCATGCGTAGTCCTTCGGCATCGGCACCTCGGTTTCCCGCCGTCGCCAGTATTCCCGCCAGTACTCCCACCAGTCGCCGGCTGCGCGCTCCACCTGCTCGGGACTCAGTTCTCCCGCGACGGTAACGACGGTCATCTCCCGTGCACGGACGATCAGGCCGACCTCCTGGGCGCGGAACGCGAGCATCACTCCGGTGGTCGTATCCGTGGCCGCGAGATCGGAGCCGACCAGGAATTCGACGGAACAGTCGCGAGCGACGGCCGCGAGAGTCTCGTCCGACGTGAGCGTGAACAGCTCGTGGTTGACGGTGAAGGCGTCGCACTCGTCGCGGTGCAGCGCCATCCGCCAGCCGGGATCGATCGACGCCGTGTTCGCCGTGAGGAACGCCACCAGCGTCGGTGCGTCGAAACGCAGCGCGGTCACGGAGTTGGGCGGTTTGTCGGGCGGCGACGGCGGGAAATGCAGCTGCACGCCGCCGAACTCGACCTGAAACGCGCGCGGCATCGCTTCGACCCACCAGCGCCAGTAGCCCACGTCGGAGATGGCTTCCTCGAGGATCGACAGATGCCGCGACATCAGGTGGATTTCCGCGGCTTGCCGGAATGGAACTCCGGCACGACCGTGCCGTGCGAGCCGACCTGCTTCACGATCCACTCCAGGCCCTCGAACAGTACGCCGTCGGCGGTGACGTCGACGACCGTCGGCCTGCCATTGCGCTTCTCGCGCAGCAGCGGATAGGTGACCGTGAAGGTCGGACGGTCGGGGTCCAGCAGGCCGAAGGCGACCGAGCCGGGTCCGATGCTGATGATCGCGCGCCCGCCGTCACTTTCGAGGCCGGTGATCGGGCAGCCGTTCGCTCTCAGTCGCTCGACGGTCGCCTTCAGTTCGGCGGCGGTGTCCACGATGCACCTGCCTGCGCTCATGCCACGTCGCGAGGGACGAAGCCCTGAGCGTAGAGGGACGCCAGCGGCGGGAACAGCGGTTCCGGCAGTTCGAACCAGCGGAACCATGCCCAGCGGGAACACTTGTCGGGCTCGAGCACGCAGGGGTCTCCCGTTCCGCAGTCCGCGACGACGAACAGTGTCACGTAGTGTCTGTCCTCGAACAGATCGTTGGAGTAGGGGCCGCGCGACAGGTTGCGTAGGGCGAGCCCGGTCTCCTCGAGCACTTCCCGTTCGGCGCAGGCCTCGACCGACTCGCCGAATTCGAGATGTCCGCCCGGAAGCGCCCAGGTGCCTGCCCCATGCGCGCCCCGGCGCAGTCCCAGCAGAACGCAGCCGTCGCGCAGCACGACGACGCCGACACCGACTCGCGGACCGGTCGCGCTCACGGAGGCGTCGTCCCGCGACGGCAGCGGTCGACGAGCTGATCGCCCAGCGCCCAGGTCAGAGTGACCAGGACGGCCACGGCAACCATGGCACTGAGGGCGAGCCAGGTCTCTCCCCGGCCATTGCCGAAATTGAGCGCAAGGTTCCCTGCCAGTGCCGCCGACACCGGAAGCCACGCCAGCGCCGCGGCCAGCACCGCGCGTGCCGCGCTACGAAGCGCGCTGCCCGGCTTGCCGAGCAGAACCGGAACGGCGGCGAACGCGGCGAGGGCGACGGCGGCCAGTGCGTTGCCGACGGGGAGCCCGCCCGGCAGGGGGAGATCGAGGAAACCCGCTCCCGTCGCCAAGGCGCAAGCGCATGCCAGGGCGAGGGCGGCCAGCGAGGTCGGCGCAGCGATGCTCATGTCGATTCGACAAGTTGGGACATCGGAGGTCGAGTACGCCGCTGTCGCAGGGCTTCATGGCCGGGCGTGGCTAGCGCTCGCCGACGCCCGCGCGGACCCCGGCGACGACGGCCGGCATGACCTTGCGCCGGACGGCCCCGCGGAACGCGACAGAGCGAGGCGGGGCGTCCGGCTCCGAAGCTGCCGACCGTCGCGACCAGGAAGAACTGGATCCACGCGACAGCGATGCCGTGCGCGACGGCGGCCGGGACCTCGTCGCCCCGCGGAAGGTCGACAAGCGCGGTGGCCGGAGCGGAGCAGGGGGCCTGGGTCATCGGAAGGTCCTGTCGCCGATGGCGATCGGCTCGGAGCGCGGCCCCTGACCTTGCTCGGAAACCATCGTCGCGTCCACCGGAAGGTGCAGCGACGATGTCCGGCGGGCGGCTGCACGACGACCGGGTCGCACGACTGCTGGATTCAGGCGGACGGGACGACCGGACGCCCGAACCGCTTCGCCGACGCGAGCTTCAGTCGCTCGCGCTCGTTCTCGCGGTTTTTCGGAGGGCTCAGGGTGAACAGCGAGTTCACCAGGACGGTCGCGGCGGCGGTGACGTCCTCGATGGCCTGGTTGAACGCGGCCTCGTTGACCTTCGAGGGTGCGTTGAAGCCGGAGAGCTTGCGGACGAACTGCAGCGCGGCGGCGCGGATCTCGTCGTCGCTGGCGGGAGGATCGAAGTTGAACAGGGTCTTGATGTTTCTGCACATGACGCGTCGTCGCTCCATCGGAAGGGTGGACTCGGATTCGGACCAGCCGGCTCGGTCGTTCGCTCGGATGACGGCTCAATCCGCTCGCGCTACCCGACGCGGCCGTCTCCGTCGAGGTCGGTTCCGACATGCGCCTCCAGCCGCGATACCCGTTCGCGGATCACGCCCGACAGCCGGGCGATTTCCGCCTCGGCGCGCCGTGCTGATCCTGCCACGTCGTCACTTCCTCCGCCGCGCTTCGAACGCCAGGTGCGCCAGGGGCAGCCACAGCGGCAGACCCAGCGCGAACATGCCGAGATCATTGAGGAAGCTTTGCAGCGACGAATAGTCGTTGGCCGGCACGTAGCGCGCGCCCAGTCCCAGGATCGCCACGGTTCCGCCGCCGACGGCAAGCAGCCACAGCCAGGGGCGCCGCGCGGCGAGCGATCGCCTGCCGCCGACGACGAAGGACATGCCGAGGACCCATCCCGCAACGAGCCCGGCGAGCGCGATGAGCAGGACCAAGGCGATGCCGGCATTCTCCGGAGCCGCGTTCATGACCAGTATCGATGTCATCCCGAGCCCGAAGACCGAGAGCAGCAGGGTCGCCGGAATCGCGATCAGCACCAGCTGAATGGCGACGAGCCAGCGCGAGACGGTGCGGGCCGGTTCGGCGGCGGTCCCGTCACTCGCTTCGCTCAGCCTGGAGGTCGGAGGGGAGTACGGGTTGTCCATCGTCGGCGCGGGGAAGGGTCGGAGCCTTGGACTCTATCGAAGGCGTCGGTGTCGACGAAGGCGGAATTGGGGCGAGCTCGGGCAAGGATGGCGTCATCGTCGCCAGCGCGAGCCCGCATCCGTTCTCCCGGGTGCTGTGCGGCGGCCGCCACGTCGCTTCCTGTATCGCCGCGCAGCGGGGACGACGGCGCCGGGCACTGGCGCCGATTCCTCGAACGCGTACGATGGAGAACCGCCATCGAACGGATGCCGCCATGGCCGTTCCTGCCGCCGCCCTGTCCGCGTTCCACCCCGAGGTCGCCGCCTGGTTCTCGGAAACCCTCGGAGAGCCGACGCCGGCACAGGCGGAGGCCTGGCCGAAGATCGCGGCGGGGCGGCATACGCTGATCGCCGCGCCGACCGGTTCCGGCAAGACCCTGGCCGCCTTCATGGCGGCGATCGACGAGCTGGTGCGGGCCGGGCTGGCGGGCCAGCTGCGCGACGAGACCGCGGTGATCTACGTGTCGCCCCTGAAGGCGCTGTCGAACGACATCCAGATCAACCTGACCCGGCCGCTCGAAGGCATCCGGGAGCGGCTGGAAGCGGCGGGGCTGCCGCCGGTCGAGATCCGCGTTGCCGTGCGGACCGGCGATACCCCGGCCGCCGAGCGCACGGCGATGCGCAAGATGCCGCCGCACGTGATCGTCACCACGCCGGAGTCGCTGTACATCCTGCTGGGCTCGCCGTCGGGGCGGACGATGCTGGCGACCGCACGGACGCTCATCGTCGACGAAATCCACGCACTGCTGCCGTCGAAGCGCGGCAGTCATCTTGCTCTGTCGATCGAGCGGCTGGAGGCACTGTGCGGACGACGGCTGCAGCGCATCGGCCTGTCGGCGACCCAGAAGCCGCTGGCGCGGGTGGCCGAATACCTGCTCGGCGACACGACGGCACGGCAACCGAGCGAGGACCTGCTGGCGACGAACGACGCGGTCGCGATCGTCGACAGCGGCCACCAGCGCCAGCGCGACCTCGCGCTGGAAACGGTCGGGATACCGCTCGAGGCCGTGCTGTCCGGCGAGGCCTGGCAACTGATCTACGACCGCCTGGTCGGACTGGCCGGGAACCATCGCACCACCCTGGTGTTCGTCAACACGCGACGGATGGCGGAACGGGTGGCGCGACACCTTTCCGAACGGATCGGCACCGACAAGGTCGCGGCGCACCACGGCAGCCTCGCGCGCGAGCAGCGCCTCGACGCCGAGCAGCGGCTGAAGCGCGGCGAGCTGTCGATCCTCGTCGCGACCGCCTCGCTGGAGCTCGGCATCGATATCGGCGACGTCGATCTCGTCTGCCAGCTCGGTTCGCCGCGCGCGATCAACGCTTTCCTGCAGCGCGTCGGTCGCGCCCGGCACGCGGTGCACGGCACGCCGAAGGGCCGGCTGTTCCCGACCTCGCGTGACGATCTGGTCGAGTGCGTTGCGATCCTCGATGCGGTGCGCCGCGGCGAGCTCGACGTGCTGCGCCGCTTCGACCATCCGCTCGACGTGCTCGCGCAGCAGCTGGTCGCCGAGGTCGGCTGCCGCGACGCGGGCGAGGACGAGCTGTTCGCGCTGGTGCGCCGAGCGCAGCCCTACGCCACGCTCAGCCGCAAGGACTTCGACGACGTGGTGGCGATGCTCGCCGCCGGCATCTCCACCCGCCGCGGGCCACGCGCCGCACTGGTGCATCACGACACCGTCCGCCACGAACTGCGCGCCCGCAAGGGCACGCGCCTCACTGCGCTGACCTCCGGCGGCGCGATCCCCGACACCGCCGACTACGACGTCGTGCTGGAGCCGCAGGGTCAGAAGATCGGAACGCTGCACGAAGACTTCGCGATCGAGAGCATGGCCGGCGACATCTTCCAGCTCGGCAATGCCTCGTACCGCGTGCTCCGGGTGGAGCGCGGGCGGGTGCGGGTCGAGGACGCCCAGGGCCTGCCGCCGTCGATCCCGTTCTGGATCGGCGAGGCGCCGGGGCGGACCGACGAGCTGTCCGTCGCCGTGTCGCGACTGCGCCAGACCATCGAGGACCGACTCGACGACAGCCTCGCCGCCGCGCTTGCCTACCTCACCGACGAGGTCGGCATCGTCGGCAGCGCGGCCGAGCAGCTGGTCGACTACCTAGCGGCGGCACGCACCGCGCTGGGGATGCTGCCCACCCGCGAGCGCATCGTGTTCGAACGCTTCTTCGACGAGTCCGGCGGCACCCAGCTCGTCATCCACTCGCCCTACGGCAGCCGCCTCAACCGTGCCTGGGGACTCGCGCTGCGCAAGCGCTTCTGCAAGCAGTTCAACTTCGAGCTGCAGGCGGCGGCGACCGAGGACGCGATCATCCTGTCGCTGTCCCTGTCGCACAGCTTCCCTCTGCTCGAGGTCTCGCGCTATCTGCATTCGGCGAGCGTGCGCGAGGTCCTGGTGCAGGCGCTGCTGACGGCGCCGATGTTCGGCGCGCGCTGGCGCTGGAACGCCAACGTGTCGCTGGCGCTGCCGCGCTTCGTCGGCGGCAGCAAGGTGCCGCCGCAGCTGATGCGGATGAAGTCCGAGGACCTGCTCGCCGCGGTCTTCCCCGACCAGGTCGCCTGTGCGGAAAACCTCGCCGGCGAGCGCGAGGTGCCGGACCATCCGCTGGTCGCGCAGACGCTGTCCGACTGTCTCACCGACGCGATGGATATCGAAGGCCTCGAGGCGCTGCTGAAGCAGCTCGAGTCCGGCGCGATCGAGGTGATCGGCCGGGATCTCACCGAGCCCTCGCCGCTGGCTGCGGAAATCCTCGGTTCGCGTCCCTACACCTTCCTCGACGACGCGCCGCTGGAGGAGCGCCGCACCCAGGCGGTGATGACGCGGCGCTCCTACACGCCATCGTCCGTCGCCGACTTCGGTCGGCTCGATGCTGCGGCGATCTCAGCGGTGCGCGAGGAGGCGTGGCCGAGTGTCGGCAGCACGGACGAGCTGCACGAGGTTCTGCACGCGATCGCGTACGTCACCGATCGCGAGCTCGACGCGGCGCCGCACTGGCGCAGTCTGGCCGACGCGCTCGCGGGGCAGGGCAGAGCTTTGTGGGTGGCGCTGCCGGACGGACAACGCATCCTGTCGGTGATCGAACGCCGAGCACAGTGGCGAGCGATCTATGAGCCGGCCACTGCCGCGGAGTCGAAGATCGCCGATGCCGATGCGCCGACCCGTGCATCGGCGTGCGGCACTAGCGACAAGACACCGCTCGATGACCGCGAATCCGCCCTCGTCGACGTGCTCCGGGCACGGCTCACCGCGCTCGGCCCCGTCACGGCCACCGAACTCGCCGCTTCGCTCTCGCTGCCGCCCCTCGACGTCGATCTCGCACTGCTGGCGCTGGAACGCGAGGGCTTCGCGATGCGCGGCCAGTACAGCGAAGGCGCCGGCGAGGAATGGTGCGAGCGGCATCTGCTGGCGCGGATCCACCGCTACACCGTCGGGCGTCTGCGGCGCGAGATCGAGCCGGTCGACACGCCGAGCTTCGTGCGCTTCCTGTTCGACTGGCAGAAGGTCGGTGCCGGCGCGCGGATGAAAGGTCCGGAAGCGCTGGCCAACGTACTGTCGCAGCTCGAAGGCTACGAGGCGCCGGCGGTGGCCTGGGAGGCGGACCTGCTGCCGTCCCGTCTCGCCGACTACCAGTTCTCCTGGCTCGACGATCTCATCCGCGCCGGCCGCATCAGCTGGGCGCGGCTCGCGCCGCGCAGCGGCAAGGCGACGGCGCAAGGCCCGGTGCGGGCGACGCCGATCGTGTTCGTCGCGCGGCGCGCGCTGCCGGCCTGGCGATCCTGTGCCGCCGGCGGCGAGGCGGTCGAAGCGACGCTGACCTCGCGGGCGCAGGCGGTGCAAGGCTTCCTCGCGAAGCATGGCGCCTCGTTCTTCGACGAGATCGAGGACGGCACCCGGCTGCTCCGGGTCGATGTCGAGATCGCGCTGGGCGAACTGGTGGCGCAGGGACTCGTCCATGCCGACAGCTTCTCGGGTCTGCGCGCGCTGCTGGTGCCGGCGGAGAAGCGCCAGCGGATGGAGCGCCGCAGCCGCGGGCGCTCGCTGCTCGGGGTCGAGTCGGCGGGGCGCTGGGCGCTGACCCAGCGCGGCCTCATCGAAACTCCTGCGACCTCGACGAACGAGCCCGACGACGAGGCGGTCGAGGCGATTGCCTGGACCCTGCTGCGCCGCTACGGCGTCGTCGCCTGGCGGCTGCTGGAGCGCGAGGCCGACTGGCTGCCACCGTGGCGCCGGTTGCTGCGCGTCTACCAGCGCCTCGAAGCGCGCGGCGAGATCCGCGGCGGCCGCTTCGTCGACGGCCTGTGGGGCGAGCAGTTCGCGCTGCCCGATGCGGTGGCCGCGCTGCGCAAGCAGCGCAACCGTGCGCCCGACGGCAAGCTCGTCAGCATCAGCGCCGCCGACCCGCTGAATCTGGTCGGTGGCCTGATCGCGGGGGCGCGCATTCCGGCGCTCGCCGGCAACCGGATCCTGTTCCGCGACGGCGTGCCGGTCGCGACGCTGGTCGGCGGGGATACGGTGTACATCGCGACGCCGGCGGAGGGCGAGGCCTGGTCGTGGCGGATGGCGCTGATCGGCCGAACTGCGAGTGCAGCCGAGATCGAGATTCCGGCCGCCGCGTCAGGTCCGGACTAGGAAAAAGCGCCCGTCATTGCGAGGAGGAGCGTAGCGACGACGAAGCCATCCAGCGCCCTTGCTGTTGAGCTCGGCGCGGCGAAATGCAAGGACGCTGGATTGCTTCGCCGCGCTCGCAAGGACGGGTAGGGCGGGCAGTGCTCGCCCTACGCCTTGCCGGGGCCTTCACGACACCGGGTCGATACTCGGTCAGCCGATGACCGGCGAGGGAACGCCGTCCATCGGCACCAGGGGCGTCGCAGGGCCATTCGTCACGCACGGTGACATGCGCGCCCGGGTTCTGGCTGACCGGACGGCAGATGTGGAACACTGGGATTCTGCCGCTCCTGACGCTGGGCTGTCGGGTGGCGTTTCGGGTTCGTTTTCCAGGGGATTCCATGAATAGTCGACTTTGGGTTCGCATGCTGCTGGCTGTTCTGGCCATCGGCGCCGTACCGGCGTACGCCCAGAACGTGAATGTCACTCCCAACAGCGCCAGCTATGCGACGCTCGGCGCGGCATTCACCGCGATCAATGCGGGGACCCACACCGGCGCGGTCGTCGTGACGATCGTCGGAAACACCACCGAGGCGGCGACGACGCTCACCCTGAACGCGAGCGGCTCCGGGGCCGCGAGCTACACCAGCATCTCGATCAAGCCGTCGGGCAACCGGACGGTGACCGCTGCGACCACCGCCGGCAGCCCGATGATCGATTTCAATGGTGCCGACAACGTGACCATCGACGGCCTCAATGACGGCACCAACTCGCTGACCATCGCGAATACGACGGCTTCGGCAACGTCCGGCACGGCGACGATCCGCTTCATCGGCGGTGCCACCGGCAACACCATCACGAATTCCAGCATTCAGGGATCGGTCTCGAGTTCGGTCGCCACCAACGGCGCGGTGATCTTCTTCAGCACCGACAGCGTCACCGGCAACGGCAACGACAACAACACGATCTCGAACAACGACATCGGGCCGGCCGGCGCCAACCTGCCGACCAAGGCGATCCTCGGCAACGGCTCGCAATCCACGACCGCCAACGACAACAGTGGCATCGTCGTCACCAACAACAACATCCACGACTTCTTCGGCGCCGCGGTCACCAGCGCCGGCATCGCGATCAACAACGGCTGCAACACCTGGACGATCAGCAACAATCGCTTCTACCAGACGGCCTCTCGTACCTGGACCACGGGCGCCTCGCATCGACCGATCACGATCATTCCGGCGACCGCTCTCTTCGGCGCCCAAGGCTTCACCATCACCGGCAATATCATCGGCTACGCCAGCAGCACACAGACAGGCACCTACACCCTGTCCGGCTCGACCGGCAGCTTCGCCGGCATTTTCTACAATGGCATCACCGGTGGAGCGCTGACCACCATCAGCAACAACACCATCGCCGGCATCAGCCTCACCGGTGTGACGTCGAGCGGCACGAGCACCAGCAGCCCGTTCAGCGGCATCGTCGTCCAGAACGGCCTGGCGTCGACCACGTCGAACACCATCGGCAGCCAAAGCGGCACCGGATCGTTGACCTATTCGACGACGACGGGCACGGCGACCGACGTGCACGCGATCGCCAACTTCAGCGCCGACAACTGGACCGCGAGCTCCAACACCATCGGGTCGATGTCGGTGACCAACCTGGGGGCGGCGACGGCGACGGTCGTCTACGGCATCCGCGCCACCAACACGCCGGCGACATCGACCTTTTCCGCCGCGTCCAACCTCGTCGGCGGAACGACGGCGAATTCGATTTCCCTGAATGCGACCGGCGCCACCGCCCAGGTGATTGGTCTCACCGACACCACCGCGGCGGCCACCCTGACCTCGAACACGGTCCGCAACCTGAGCAACAACGGTGGCACCGGGGCGACCACGGTGGCGTCGGTGATCGGCGTCCTCGTCTCCGCGTCGACGGCGTCGAATTCGATGTCGCAGAACACGATCTCCAGTCTCTCGAATTCCAGTACGTCGCTTGCGACTTCCGTCTACGGCGTGCTGTTCACGGGATCGACCGGCAACGTGGTCGAGCGCAATCTCATCCAAGGCCTGACCAGCGCGACCACTTCCGCGACCGCCGAGGTCAGTGGCCTTCGCACCCTGGGTGGCACGACGGTCTACCGCAACAACATGATCGCCGTCGGGGCGGGGATCCCGAACGCGCTCGGCGCCGTCGCAACCAATGCAGGGGCTCCGGGGGTCAACGGCATACTTGAGAGCAGCGGCACCAACAACTTCTTCCACAACAGTGTGTACGTCGGTGGTGCGCCGACAGCCGGATCCGGCGCGTCCTATGCCTTCAACGGGACCGCGACGGGGGCTACGCGCAGTTTTCGAGACAACCTGTTCGTGAATGCCCGCGCCAACAACGGCGCGACCGGCAAGAACTACGCGGTCAAGATCAACGGCACGGCGCCGAATCCGACCGGCCTCACGATCAACAACAACGTCTACTCGGCGAGTGGCAGCGGCGGCGTGTTCGGCTTCTTCAACTCCGCGGACGTCGCCGACCTCGCCGCCTGGCGCACCGCCGTCGGGCAGGACGCGGCCAGCTTCGAGGGGGATCCGCAGTTCCTCGATCCGACCAACGCGACGCCGAACCTGCATCTCAACACGGCGGTGAGTTCGATCGCTATCAACGCCGGCGTCGACGTCGGCGTGACCGACGACTTCGACGGCGACACCCGCGGCACCAGCAACATCGACATCGGTGCCGACGAGGTCGTGCAGGGGCAGTTGACCATCACGCCGACCAGCCGCGCCTTCGGCAACCAGCCGGTCGGAACCACCAGCGCCACGCGGACGGTGATCCTGTCGAACGCCGGCGACGGTCCGCTGCAGGTCACCACCTTGACCGCGGCCGCGGCGCCGTTTGCACGCTCCGGCGGCAGCTGTTCCGCGCCCCCAATCACCATCGCCTCCGGTGGGAGTTGCACCCTCGACTTCACCTTCAGCCCGACCGCCACCGGCGCCGCCAGCCAGACCTTGACGGTCACGGCGAACGCCCCGGGCAGCGGCACCATCGGCCTGTCGGGCACCGGCACGCAGGGCGTACTGGTCATCGGCCAGCCGACGATCAGCTTCGGCAGTGTCGCGGTCGGGGCGACCAGCGCGACGCTGTTCGAGACCTTGTCCAATAGCGGTGACGCCGCGCTGACCGTGGCAACGCTGGACAGCCCGCTTGCTCCGTTCGCAACGGCGGGCGGCACCTGCGGCAGTGCGCCGTTCTCCCTGCTTCCGGGAGGCAGTTGCACCGTCGGCTACAGCTTCAGTCCGGCGTCCCGCGCCCTGTTCAGCAACTCGATGAACGTCGACGCCGGCACCGCCGGCAGCGGAACGATCACCCTGCAGGGCACCGGTATCCAGGGCCACCTGGCGATCGACCCGGGCACCGTCAATTTCGGCAACGTGTCGACCGGCTCCACCAGCGCGACGATGTCGGTCTCTCTGATCAACGACGGTGACGACACGCTCTCCGTGACCGCCATCGACGCCGCCACCGCACCCTTCGCCCGGGTCGGTGGGAGCTGCGCGACCACTCCGTTCGTTCTCGCCGGCGGCAGCAGTTGCACGCTGGACTACCAGTTCGCCCCGACCGCCGCCGGCGCTGCCAGCCAGACGATCAACGTTGCCGCCAGCGTTTCTGGTGGCAGTTTCGATCTGCAGGGCACCGGCACGGCCACCGGCACGTTGTCGGTCTCGCCGACCACCGTAGCGTTCGGCAATCAGCGCAAAGGCACCACCAGCACCGCGCAGACGGTGACGCTCAGCAACACCGGTGGCGCGTCGCTCAACGTCACGACACTGACCGGCGTCGGCGCGCCGTTCGCGCGCAGCGGCGGTAGTTGCGGTGCTCCGACTTTCGCATTGGCTGCAGGTGCCAGCTGCACCGTCGACTACACCTTCGCCCCGACGGCCACTGGCCCGTTCAGCACCTCGGTGACGATCGCCGACGACCTGGGCGGCAACTTCACCGTGAACCTCAGCGGTACCGGCACCGAGGGCAACCTGTCGATCTCGCCGACCTCCTACGACTTCGGCAACCAGCCGGTCGGCACCACCAGCGCGGTGCAGGCGATCACCCTGTCGAATACCGGCACGGCTTCGCTCATGGTGACCTCCCTGACCTCCGCGACGGCGCCCTTCGCGCAGACCGGCGACGGCAGTTGCACGGCCGTACCGATCACCATTGCGGCGGGTGCCAACTGCACGCTGACCTACACGTTCTCGCCGACCGCGGCAGGCGCCGCCGGGCAGACGATCATGGTGACGGCGGATTCCCCGGGCGGCGGGCCGATTTCCCTGACCGGCAACGGCGTCACCGGTTCACTGCTGATCGCACCGACGAACGTCGTGTTCGGCACAGTTCGCGTGGGTGCTACCAGCCCGGCGCAGATGGTGACCCTGACCAACACCGGCGGCGCCACCCTGCAGGTGACCTCGGTGACGGTCCCGAACACTCCGTTTGATTTCGTTCCGGCGAGTGGCAGCTGCTCCGCGGTGCCTATCACCCTGACGGCGGGGGCCAGCTGCACTTTGGCCTACACGTTCACACCGATCTCGGCAGGAAACTTCACCGAGACCTTGTTCGCCGTGGACGATGCCGGTGGCAATTCGCCGTTTGTTCTCAACGGAACAGGCGCGCGCGGCAACCTGTCGATCTCGCCGGCCACCGTGAGCTTCGGCAGCCAGCTGGTCGGCACGACCAGCGCGGGCCGGACCGTCACCCTGTCGAACACCGGCACGGTCGCCCTGGACGTCACCACCCTCGATGACGCCACGTTGCCGTTCGCGCGGACGGGCGGCACCTGCGCGGCGACGCCGTTCACGATCGCCGCAAGCGCCAGCTGCACGCTGATCTATACCTTCGCGCCGACGGGGACCTTCTTGGCCAGCCAGACCCTGGCGGTGAGCTCCGATGGGACCGGCGACACCTCCTTCACGCTGAGTGGAATCGGCGTGCAGGGCAACCTGGTGATCTCGCCGACGACGGTGGCCTTCGGTAATCAGCTGGTCGGCACGACCAGCGCGGCGCAGACGGTGACGCTGTCGAACGACGGCACGTCTTCGCTGCAAGTCACCGCGCTCACCGCGGCAGCGGCGCCGTTCGCGTTGTCGGGTGGCAGCTGCTCGGCGGTGCCGATCACGCTCGCCCCCAGCGACAGCTGCACGCTGATCTACACGTTCGCGCCGACCTCGACGACGACCTCGAGCCAGACACTGACCGTGACCTCAAGCGCGTCAGGCTCGGGCACGATCGAGCTGTCGGGTACCGGCATCCAGGGCAACCTGACGATCTCGCCGACGACGGTGGCCTTCGGCAACCAGCTGGTCGGTACGACCAGCACGGCACAGACGGTGACGCTGACCAACAACGGCACGGCCTCTCTCGACGTGACCGCACTGACGGCGGCGACTGCGCCGTTCGCGCAGACCGGCGGCACCTGCACGGCGGTGCCGTTCACGCTCGCCGTCAACGCGAGCTGCACGCTGACCTACACCTTCTCTCCGTCGACGACCGGCGCGGCCAGCCAGGCGTTGACGGTGGCCTCGAGCGGCACCGGCGACAGCTCGATCGCGCTGACCGGCACCGGCATCCAGGGCAACCTGTCGATCTCGCCGACGACGGTGGCCTTCGGCAACCAGCTGGTGGGCACGACCAGTGCGGCGCAGACGGTGACGCTGACCAACAACGGCACCGCCTCGCTCGACGTGACCGCGCTGACCGCCGCGACCGCTCCGTTCGCCAAGACCGGCGGCACCTGCTCGACGGCGCCGTTCACGCTCGCCGTCAACGCCAGCTGCACGCTGACCTACACCTTCTCTCCGTCGACGACCGGCGCGGCCAGCCAGACGCTGACGGTGGCCTCGAGCGGCACCGGCAACAGCTCGATCGCGCTGACCGGCACCGGCATCCAGGGCAACCTTGCGATCTCGCCGACGACGGTAGCCTTCGGCAACCAGCTGGTCGGCACGACCAGCGCAGCGCAGACAGTGACGCTGTCGAACAACGGCACGGCGTCGCTGCAGGTCACTTTCCTGACCGTGGCTGCGGCCCCGTTCGCGCAGACCGGCGCCGGCACTTGCTCGGCGACGCCGATCACGCTCGCCGCCGGCGCCAGCTGCACGCTGACCTACACCTACTCGCCGACCTCGACGGTGAGTTCGAGCCAGACGCTGACGGTCACCTCCAGCGGCACCGGCAGCGGCACCATCGGCCTGTCGGGCACCGGCATCCAGGGCAACCTGACGATCTCGCCGACCACGATTCCGTTCGGCAACCAGCTGGTCGGCACCACCAGCGCCGCGCAGACGGTGACGCTGTCGAACGACGGCACGGCCTCGCTGCAGGTCACGACGTTGACCGCAGCCGCGGCGCCGTTCGCGCGCTCCGGCGGTACCTGCTCGGCCACGCCGATCACGCTGGCCGTCAACGCCAGTTGCACGCTGACCTATACCTTCACGCCGAGCTCGACGACGACCTCGAGCCAGACGCTCACGGTCACTTCGAGCGGCACCGGCAGCGGCACGATCGCGCTGTCCGGAACCGGCATCCAGGGCAACCTTACGATCTCGCCGACGTCGGTCCCGTTCGGCAACCAGCTGGTCGGCACCACCAGCGGCGCGCAGACGGTGACGCTGTCGAACAACGGCACGGCCTCGCTGCAGGTCACCGCGCTGACCGCGGCGGCGGCGCCGTTCGCGCTGTCGGGCGGCACCTGCTCGGCGACTCCGATCACACTGGCCGTCAACGCCAGCTGCACGCTGACCTACACCTTCACTCCGTCGACGACGGGCGCGGTCAGCCAGACCCTCACGGTCACCTCCAGTGGCACCGGCAGCGGCACCATCGGCCTGTCGGGTACCGGTATCCAGGGCAATCTGGTGATCTCGCCGACGACGGTCCCGTTCGGCAACCAGCTGGTGGGAACGACGAGTTCGGCGCAGACGGTCACGCTGTCGAACAACGGAACGGCCTCGCTGCAGGTCACCGCGCTGACCGCGGCGGCGGCGCCGTTCGCGCTGTCGGGCGGCACCTGCTCGGCGACGCCGATCACACTGGCCGTCAACGCCAGCTGCACGTTGACCTACACCTTCGCGCCGGCCGCGACCGGTCCGTTCAGCCAGACGCTGACGGTGACCTCGAGCGGCACGGGCAGCGGCACCATCGGCCTGTCGGGCACCGGCATCCAGGGCAACCTGGTGATCTCGCCCACGACGGTTCCATTCGGCAACCAGCTGGTCGGCACGACGAGCTCGGCGCAGACGGTGACGCTGTCGAACAACGGCACCGCCTCGCTGCAGGTCACCACGCTGAGCGTGGCGACGGCGCCGTTCGCGCTGACCGGCGGCACCTGCTCGGCGACGCCGATCACGCTGGCCGTCAACGCCAGCTGCACGTTGACCTACACCTTCGCGCCGACTGCGACCGGTCCGTTCAGCCAGTTGCTGTCGGTCGCCTCCAGTGGCACGGGCAGCGGCACCATCACGTTGTCGGGCACCGGCATCCAGGGCAATCTGGTGATCTCGCCGACGACGGTTCCGTTCGGCAACCAGCTGGTCGGCACGACGAGCTCGGCGCAGACGGTGACGCTGTCGAACAACGGCACCGCCTCGCTGCAAGTCACCACGCTGACCGCGGCCACGGCGCCGTTCGCGCGCTCCGGCGGCACCTGCTCGGCGACGCCGATCACGCTCGCGGTCAACGCCAGCTGCACGCTGACCTACACCTTCGCGCCGACGGCTACGGTGACGTCGAACCAGACGCTGACGGTGACCTCGAGCGGCACCGGCAGCGGCACCATCGCGCTGTCCGGCACCGGTATCCAGGGCAACCTGGTGATCTCGCCGTCGACGGTTCCGTTCGGCAACCAGCTGGTCGGCACGACCAGCACGGCGCAGACGGTGACGCTGTCGAACAACGGCACGGCCTCCTTGCAGGTCACCGCACTCACCGCGGCGGCGGCGCCGTTCGCACTGTCCGGTGGCACCTGCTCGGCGACGCCGATCACGCTGGCCGTCAACGCCAGCTGCACGCTGACCTACACCTTCGCGCCGACCTCGCCGACGACATCGAATCAGACCCTGACGGTGACCTCGAGCGGCACCGGCAGCGGCACGATCGGCCTCTCGGGTACCGGCATCCAGGGCATCCTGGGGATCTCGCCGACCACGGTTCCGTTCGGCACGGTGACGGTGAGCACGACCAGCGCGCCGCAGACGGTCACCCTGTCGAACACCGGTACGGCGCCGCTGAACGTGACCACGTTGACCGCTGCGACCGCGCCGTTCGCGTTGACCGGCGGCACCTGCTCGGCGACGCCGATCACGATCGCCAATGGTGCGAGCTGCACGCTGACCTACACCTACGCGCCGACCGCGTCCGGTGCTTCGAACCAGGTGCTGACCGTGACGGCGGATGCGCCGGGCAGCGGCACGATCACGCTGACCGGCAACGGCCTGCTGACCCCGCCGACGATCACCGCGCCGCCGTCGCAGACGCTCTTCGAGGACAACGGCGCCGGCGGGCTCCCTGTCACCGTCGGCGACGTCCAGACCCCCGCGGCCAATCTGACGCTGTCCGTGGTTTCCTCCAGCAATACGGCGATCATCCCGCTCGCCAACATCATCACGAGCGGTAGCGGCTCAGCCCGCGCGGTCAGTGTCGCGCCGGTACCGGATGCCTTCGGCGGTCCGGTCACCGTCACCCTGCGCGTCACCGACGCCGACAACATGAGCACTGACGCCAGCTTCACCGTGGTCGTGCTGCCGGTGAACGACGTTCCGAGCTTCACCAAGGGCGTCGACCAGCTTCGTGCCGGCGGCAATGCCGGGCTGGTGCTGGTGCCGAATTGGGCGACGGCGATCAGCGCGGGTCCGGCCAACGAGTCCGCACAGAGTGTCGACTTCATCGTGACCAAGATCAGCGATCCGAACAGCATCGTCAGCTCGACCGCAGTGAGCTTCGACGGCACGCTGTCCTACACGCTGACCGGCGTCACCGGCAGCGCGCAGTTCACGGTCGCGATCCACGACAACGGCGGCACGGCCAACGGCGGCCTCGACACCTCGACCGACCAGACCTTCACGATCACCGTCGGCAACGACACCGACCTGTCGATCGTGAAGACCAGCTCGCTGGCGCAGGCGGACGTGGGCTTGATCCGCTATACGCTGGTGGTCAACAACCGCGGCAGCAACCCGACGCCGGGGGCCCGCGTGACGGACCTCATGCCGGCCCTGGTCACCAACGTCAGCTGGACCTGTGATGCCTTCCGCGGCGCGACCTGCACCGCGAGCGGCACCGGCGACATCGACGAACAGGTCGACCTGCCGGGCAACGCGCAGCTGATCTACTCCATCGTCGGCACGATCCCGGTGCCGATCTCGGGCGTCATCACCAACGACGCCATGGTCGCCGTGCCGGTGGGAGCGTCCGATTCCGATCCGTCCAACAACGCGTCGTCGGTCACCAACGGCACCGACGTGTTCAAGGACGGCTTCGAGGATCCGTCGGCCCTGCTGCTGGCGCTCAAGCTGCCGTCGGCGAACGCGGGCGAAAGCAAGTCCATGCCGCTGACCACCGCCGCCCTCGACGGCCTGGCGATCGACGAGCAGCCGACCGATGCGATCCAGTTCGACATCGGCGCCACCCGAGTGGTGATCGAGATCCGCCGCGCCGATGGCCACCCGCAGGCCCGCGTACTGCAGATCGACGCGAACGGCGGTCGCACGGTCGGCCTGTGGACCCGATTCGAACGCGGCGATCACGTCAGCTTCGAGTGGACCGGTGTCCGCAGTGCCGGTGGAGCTGACAGAGTGCGGAGCGACCTCAAGGTCGAGCACTGAGCAACCTGGGGGCCGGCAAAACCGGCCCCCAGTCGTTTGTGGGAGGGGCGCTGGCCCCGTCGCTATTGTGGGAGGGGCGCGAGCCCCGATGCCCTTCGGCTCGGTCCAGCGTTCCGGTCCGGGCTCGCGCCTCTCCCACATCGCGGCTCGCGCCGCTCCCTCAACTTTCCCGGAAACAATTCCAACATCCCCGCAAGAAGTTGTAGCTCCGGGCCCGTCCGGTGTGGTTAAACTGATCCTTAGACTCGGCGAGCTTTCGGTCGTCGAAGTGACGCATCGCAGCATCGCGGAGCACGGCTTGGAGCCTTTCCGTAGCCCCCGCAATCACGGTGCGTCAGGCATATCCGCTTCTTTGGGGGAGGGCGTATGCGGGGCAAGACGTGTCGAATCGCTGCCGGGAGGGCAGCGACGATCTCAACTCGGGTTGACGCCGGGACCGGCGCTCCAGCCTAGCCAAACCGAATCCATCGCACGCCGGACGCAACGCCTGACGTGCCTGTGCATGTGCGGCACTTTCCAGGGGACTCCATGAATATCCGGCACTCCGAATCGCGGTTCTGGGCACGCATCCTGTTGGCGATCACGCTCGGCGCCGCGGCGCCGGCGTTCGCGCAGAACGTCAACGTCAGCCCGAATCCCGCGAGCTACCCGACGCTCGGCGCGGCGTTCGCCGCGATCAACGCCGGAACTCACACCGGGGCGATCACGATCTCCGTGGTCGGTGACACGAACGAAGGTTCGACGTCGGCGGTGCTCAACGCGAGCGGAAGCGGTGCTGCGTCCTACACCAGCATCGCGTTGACGCCGTCAGGGACCCGCACCATCACGGGCGCGACGACGGCCGGCTCACCCCTGATCGACTTGTCGGGCGCCGACAACGTCACCATCGACGGCCTCAACAGCGGAGGCAATTCCCTCACGATGGTCAATACCACCGTGTCGGCGACTGCCGGTACGTCGACGATCCGCTTCATCGGCGACGCGACCGGAAACATCGTCCAGAACGCGACCATCAACGGCGCGGGAACAGGTGTCTCCACCGGCACCATCATCTTCGGCACCGGCACGACCACGGGCAACGACAACAACACGATCACCGCCTGCAACATCGGCCCAGCCGGCGCGACCTTCGCTACCAATGGCATCTTCTCCAGCGGCACCACGACGACGCTGACGACCCGGAACAGCGGCATCCAGATCACCAACAACAACATCTTCGATTTCTACAACGCGGGAGCCGTGATCGGTAATGGCGTGATCGCGTCGGGCAGCACGGACTGGACGATCACCGGCAACAGCCTCTACCAGACGGCGTCGCGGACGATGGTGGCGAGTGGCGGATTCATCGGCATTTCGATCGCCGACACGACCGGCATCAACTTCAACATCAGCAACAACTTCATCGGCGGCAATGCGGCCTCGGCCGGCGGCACGCCGTGGACGCAGACCGGCGCCACGACACACACGTTCATCGGTATCCGCATGTCGGTGGGTACGGCGACGGCCTCGAGCCTGCAGAACAATACGATCCGCAACATCGCGATCACGACGTCATCGACCTCCGCGATCAACGCCGGCATCTCGGCGGTCACCGGCTCGATGAATGTCGGCACCGTCACCGGCAATACGATCGGAAGCTCGAGCACCACGGGCAGCATCACCTGGACGGGGGGCGGCGCGGGCGCCGTCTTCACCGGAATCCTTGCCGGTACCGGTACGGCCGGCGTCGTTGCCATCTCCAACAACACCGTCGGCGGCATCACGATCGCCGGAGCGGGCACGACGACGTTCCGCGGCATCAACACCCAGCTGACCGCG
>JBGAPI010000053.1:0-37206 GCA_044221335.1 Ahniellaceae bacterium | reverse complement strand
TCATCCGCCTTCTCGGCTGGTCCTACCTCGCGCTCTGCGTGGGCTACGCGTTCGGACTGCGCAGCGCACTCCGAGGCCAGCGTGCGATGGGACCGATCTGGATGGGCATCGTCAGCAATGGCGCGGCAGCCCTGTGCCTCAGCGCATTCGGAGCAACCGGCGCGTTCGACCACTGGCCCGCGTCGCTGCAGCTCGTGGCCTGGGCCTCGGCGGCAACCGCGCTGCTGATCGCCGTCGGGTTGGTCGTGTTCGGGGTGCGTGGGGAGGGAGATGCCACCTGAACCTCTCCGCAACCTCATGGATCTGAACCGACCAATCTACTATCCGACCGCGGCGTACGGGCACTTCGGCCGCGAGGATCTACGGTTCAACTGGGAGCAGTGAAGCAAATCGCGGAAAGGCCAATCATCAAGCTGGCGACGAACAGCCGCCCGCTCTGAACGTTGACAAGCAGTGGGAGGAGACATGGACGACGACGAGTCGCAAGGTTGTCCCTTTTGCGGGAGTTCGGGAAGGTGCGCGCATCTCCTTCTGCACGTGGACAAGACGTTTCGAAGCGCCGAAGACGGAGTGATGATGCACGCCTTCAACAATCGCTGGTCAGGCATGTGTGAAGCGGGAGGCGACGATTTCGACGAAGGAGAACCGTTCGATGAACTGCTGTGCGAGATCGATTGCCTGGCGGACGCTTCAGTCGACTCCGATCACGAGTGTGGTCCGGGGATGTCGTCAGCCTACGTTACGTACTACGTCGAATCACCAAGCAAGGCGCAGGATGCCTTGGTGCGATTTTCGGGAGGCGGCGCGTGATGGCCCGCCACTCCGTCGCTACGAGGAAAACGATACAAAGGGAAGTGGGCCTTTGATGGCGCCGGCCAGCTCGAGATGTCCTATGACGACGGCGGAGTCGGGTGGACCGGCGACATGGGAGATCGTGATGCTATCGACGGGCCAATGCTCGATGGCATCGATGTGGCGAGGCTTGAATTGAGTGCATCGCCAAGCGGAATGGGTCTGTAGCAGTAGTCGTGACGAAATAGGACGGATTGGACATGCATCAAATTGAGATGCACGAAGTGTCGGAAGAGTTTGCCGCTTGCTGGAAAGCCGCTGGCAACCACCTGAACCGGCAAGTCGATGGCGGAATTCAGTCCTGGCTTCGTGCCCATCCGTATCCGCCATTCCTGGAGCATCTATCTTTTCGCCTCGGGAACCAGCTGTTCTTCATCCGCATCGAGGACGTCGATGGTCGGGTCCTGGGGCCCGGAAGCAAGCGCGGGCTGCTCTCGGCATCCAAGAACGGCAATGGCCACGCATGCATTCTCCCGATGAGAAGGATGGTCGCCGGTGGCACGTGGGTAGTGGACGGGCCCGGTTGGGGTTTGATTGACGCAGAGACAGGAGCATCTGTCGACCCGGTGGCGCTGGTCAGCGACGAGAAGATTGAGATGACGCCATGGGAGCTGCATGACATGGCCGTTCAGATTGTTCGTGACCAGCTGAAGCTGGAAGGCGTCAAGTTGATGTCCTGGCAGAGCAATCCCACGGTCGATCCGTCAATCTGGTTCGTTGGCAAGACCAAGCGACCAGAATGGGTCGTCGTGAGATCGGCCACGTTCCCTTCCAACAGAGCTGATCGCCCGACCAACTGGCGAGAAATCGCAGATGGCTGCGCCCGATTGAGCTCCACTGGGCATTTCGCGTCGGTAGCGTTCGTTAGCGCGAGCCAGCCGTTTGGTTCTAGCAAGGAGGCACCCGTGCCACTCTGGCGAGGGCACGGAATGAACGTGCGCTATATCGGATTGGAGTGACGGCGCGCCCATCGACCATCGATGCGACGAGACGCCCGAGGAAACGAAGATGGTTGAGTTGCAGCGACGTAAGCTCATCTATCCGACGACGGTGCAAGCGAGATCACTGGCCGGTCGCCGCTTTGAAGATGTATTGCGGACGGGCGGAGTCTCCGCGAACGGACACCCTCGGTACCGGATTCCGGGATGCGGTGTCAGGGGGTGGCCTACAGACGCCGCCGCGACGCGCGCAATTTCTGAATTGCTCGAACGGCAGGGAGTCAAGATCAAGCAACGATCAATGAGGTCGCCTGCCAACGCGAACAGCTACCACCTGGATGCCGATTTTCTTGATGGATTCCTCGGGACGATGGCCAGCCGAAGCCAGCTTGCTGGTGCTTGGAGCATCGGCAGATCACACCGGGCGGCTGCGTGTGGACTACCAGCAACACGCAGCGGTGATGATTCCAATCAATGGTGTCGCTCAGCTCGTTTCGCATCCTCTGCATCTTGAGGTGTCCTCCAGAGCCGCGACCGCCTCCAAGTGCGCTCCACTTGGCCCGACTGGACAAGCGCTGATGCAACGACCCTTTCGGGAACTGGTGGCGGTCGTGTCCGGAGTCCGTAAGAATCACGCATGCAACTCCAACAGGGGGCCGACCGGAAATGGACGCAGCTGCTGTTGTATTCACGGGGTGTATGTTGGGCGCCATGGCAGGGGGCGTAGCGGACTGGCTGTATCGCGACTTGTCGGCCCGGACGCATCCGCGCATTGAGTGGGTCGAAGCGGGCCTCCCGGCGAAACGCTACAGGTTGTCCTCTCGCGCCGCGCTTCGCCGCCTCCGGCATATGACGAACTTGATCCTGCTGGCACTAATCGTCGGGGTCGGCGTGGGACTGGTCTTGATGACGGGACCCGACGGTGCTCCGATGGTCAGACCAAATCATGCGATGGTCGTCGGGCTCATCGTGGGCTACAAACACCAGTCGATCCTGGAATTACTAAAGGCGTTCGATCTGCGTCGCTGGTTGATTCGCGCTGGGTAGATTCGCCGGTTCTCGTCTCAGGATGTGAGACGAACCGCCGCAAGACTCGCCCCGCCCGCAGGAAGCACGGATGAAGCTGGAAGATCTCAGGAAGGATGCGCTCGTCACCGGTCTGGACCCGCGTGGCGTGGTCACCATCATATCGGTCGATCCGATGGGCGAGTCCGTGGCCGTGGTCTTTCGCCACGCCGACGGAAGCTTGTCGGATTGCATGTTGTCGCGAGCAGACGAAGCGCGACTCTCCCGGGCAACAGTCGGCCGACCCTGGGGATTCGATGCAGATGGCGGGGAATTCAAGCTCGCCGCTGAATCGATGCGGATCAAGCTGGCGCACCTGTTCGATCCAATGATGGCGGTTCACACCTCCAACGTCGAGCCGCTGCCTCATCAGATCTCCGCCGTATACGAGTCGATGCTGCCGCGCCAGCCGCTGCGCTTCGTTCTGGCCGATGATCCCGGCGCCGGCAAGACCGTCATGGCTGGACTCCTGGTGCGCGAACTGATGATGCGGTCGGATGCGCGGCGGGTGATGATCGTCGCCCCCGGATCGCTTGCCGGACAGTGGCAGGACGAGCTGCGCGAGAAGTTCGGTATGAACTTCGAGATCTTCAGCCGAGAGAAGCAGGAGGCCTCGGCCTCGGGCAACTACTTCGCCGACCAGGATCGGCTGATCGTGCGGCTGGACCAGCTCGCCCGCAACGAGCAGTTCCGGGAAAAGCTCGGCCTCACCCATTGGGACCTGGTGATCGTCGATGAAGCGCACAAGATGTCGGCCAGCTATTTCAGCGGCGAGATCAAGACGACCCATCGATTCGAACTGGGGCAGCAATTGAGCGGCCTGTGCCGGCATCTGCTGCTGATGACGGCGACGCCCCACAACGGCAAGGACGAGGACTTCCAGCTGTTCATGTCCCTGCTCGACGAAGATCGGTTTTTCGGCCGATTCCGCGAAGGTGTGCATCGGGTCGACGTGTCCGACTTGATGCGGCGCATGGTGAAGGAAAAGCTGCTGAAGTTCGACGGCTCGCGACTGTTCCCGGATCGATTCGCCTATTCCGCCAACTACGAGCTGAGTCCGGCCGAAGCGGCGCTGTACGACGGCGTCTCGACGTATGTCCGCGAGGAGATGAATCGGGCGGACCGTCTCGACGGCAATCGCCGCGGGACCGTGGGCTTCGCGCTGACCCAGCTGCAGCGACGCCTGGCCTCCAGTCCCGCGGCCATCCACAAGTCGCTGCAACGCCGGCGCAAGCGCCTGCAGGAACAGCTCGAGGAACTGAAGGTGGTCGCCCGGAGCAAGTCGATCCGCGCGGACATGCCGATCTACCTGCAGCGCATGCTCGATCTCCCGGAGGATCTGGACGACGCCGAAGACGAGCTCAGCCCCGAGGAATTCGAGACCTATACCGACCAGGTCGTGAGTCAGGTCACCACGGCGGACACCCTGGCCGAACTCGAAAAGGAGATCATCAGCCTGCAAGGCCTGGAGGAACAGGCGCGCGCGGTGGTGCAGTCCGGGCGCGACAGCAAGTGGAACCAGCTTTCGGCGATCCTGCAGGATCATCCCGAAATGATCGATGCGCAGGGAAGGCGTCGGAAGCTGATCGTCTTCACCGAGCACCGCGACACCCTGGAGTATCTGCGCGCCCGCATCGGCGACTGCCTGGGCGACCACGACGCCGTTGTGACCATCCACGGCGGGACCAGCCGCGAACAACGCGCCGACATCCAGGGGAGATTCCGGCAGGACAAGACCGTGCTGGTGCTGGTGGCAACCGACGCGGCCGGCGAAGGCGTGAACCTGCAGAACGCCAGCCTGATGTTCAACTACGACCTGCCCTGGAATCCGAATCGAATCGAGCAGCGCTTCGGTCGCATCCATCGCATCGGCCAGCGCGAGGTCTGCCACCTCTGGAACCTGATCGCACGCGGCACTCGGGAAGGCGCGGTGTTCGAGCGCCTGTTCGAAAAGCTCGAGACCGAGCGCGAAGCGCTCGGCGGCCAGGTCTTCGACATCCTCGGCGAGGCCTTCGACAACGTGTCGCTGAAGGAACTGCTGCTCCAGGCGATCCGCTACAGCGAACTCCCGGAGACCCGCGCCAAGCTCGACCAGGTGATCGACGGCGCTCTCGATCGCGAGCACCTGAAGGCGATCATGCAGCGCAACGCCCTGGTCGACAACGTGTTGTCTCCCGAGCACCTGTTCGCGATCCGCGAGGAAATGGAGAAGGCCGAGGCGCGCAAGTTGCAGCCGTACTTCCTGCGGGGCTACTTCCTCGAAGCGCTGCAGCGCATCGGCGGCGAGGCTCGCCGCCGGGAGGGCCAGCGCTACGAGCTGCCGCATGTTCCGGCCGCGCTGCGCGAGCACGATCGGCAGATCAGCGAGACCCGGACCAAGGTGCAGAATCGCTACGAGCGCATCTGTTTCGACAAGGGCGAAGTCCATGCCGATGGCCGAGGACTTGCCGAACTCGTTCATCCCGCTCATCCGCTGATGGCGGCCCTGATCGACCTGACCCTGGTCGACTGCCGCGCGACGCTGAAGCAAGGGGCGATCCTGGTCGACCCCGGCGATCCCGGCGACCAGCCCGCATTGTTGCTACTGATCGAGCACAGCGTCCGCGAGGGCAGCGGCGCGGACGCGCGAGTCCTATCGCAACGCCTGCAGTTCGTCCGGACGGACGCCGGCGATGCGATGAGTTTCGCCGGCTGGGCGCCGCATCTCGATCTGGTGCCGATTCGCGCGGACGAGCGAGCCTTGCTGGACGAGCTGCTGGAAGAGCCCTGGCTGGCGTCGGGCATCGAGACGCGGGCCTTGCGCTATGCCGCGGCCGTGCTGGCGCCGGCGCATTTCGACGAGGTCCGCGGCCGCCGCGAGCAGCACATCGACAAGACGCTGCTCGCCGTCAAGGAACGACTGGGGCGAGAGATCACCCACCTCGTCCACCGCGCCGAGGAATTGCGCCTGGAAGTCGCCGCCGGTAGGCAACCTCGCCAGCAGCCTGAGAATCTGCGCCGTCGCGCCGAAGAGCTGGAGGCGCGACTCGAGTCGCGCATGCGCGAGCTGGAGGCGCAGCGACACGTCGTCTCGGCCACGCCCGTCATCGTCGGCGGCGCCCTGGTGGTACCGCAGGGCTTGCTGGTGCGCCGGCGCGGCGGGACGCCTCCCGCGTTTTCCGCGGATGCAGCCGCGCGCAGTCGCATCGAGCAGCTGGCGATGCAGGCGGTGATCGCCCACGAGGAATCGCTCGGTCACACCGTGAAGGACGTTTCCGCGGAGAAGTGCGGCTGGGACCTGACCGCCCAGCCGCCGCCGCGGAATGGCATCTATCCCGAGGCGCGGCATATCGAGGTCAAGGGGCGGATCGCGGAGGCGGACGTGATCACGGTCACCCGCAATGAGATCTGCACGGCGCTGAACCAGGGAGAGAAGTTCTGGCTGGCGATCGTCCGTATCGACGGCGATCGGGTCGATGCACTGCACTATGTCCGGCAACCGTTCCGGCTGGAACCGGAGACCGGCGTCATCTCGCAGGATTTTCGGATCGCGGAGCTGTTGACGAGAGCGTGACCGCGTCGGTGACGAAAAAAGAGACGTCCGCGTGGAGCGGGCGTCGGGCCGCGGATGCTATCCGTGGCGGGGTTGAGGAATAAGTCTGGCGACGGCGGTTTGGAGATGTCAATGTCGATCCCCCCCGAGCTTCAGGTGCTGGCATGGAACGCTTCATCGCAACCGTCGCGCGCTACTCCGTGAATCGCCCGATCACTCGGGCATAGCCATGCATCCGATTCATGCCCCCCGAAAGCTGATCGAAGTCGCCCTGCCGCTGGATGACATCAATACTGAGTCCGGACTGCGGAAGCGAAAGGCACCCGCCGGATATCCTACGGCGCTGCACAAGTGGTGGGCGCAGCGGCCGCCGGCGGCGGCGCGGGCGGTGCTGTTCGCGCAGTTGGTGAACGATCCCGGATACGAGACCGGGCGCGGCTTCACCCGCGGGGTCAACAAGAGGGACGCGGCGATCGAGCGCGAGCGCCTGTTCACGATCATCCGCGAGCTGGTGAGGTGGGAGAACACCAACAACGTGGCCGTGCTGGAGGCGGCACGCAAGGAGATCCGCAACAGCTGGCGCGAGACCTGTCATCTAAACCGCAATCATCCGGAGGCGGCGACGCTGTTCGATCCGGACAAGCTGCCGGCCTTCCACGATCCCTTCGCCGGCAGCGGCGCGATCCCCCTGGAGGCGCAGCGCCTGGGGCTCGAAGCCCATGCCTCCGACCTCAATCCGGTGGCGGTATTGATCAACAAGGCGATGATTGAGTTCCCGCCGAAGTTCGCCGGCCGCGCGCCGGTGGGACCGATCCCGCCGGGCGAGCGCCAGGGCCGGATGGCGGAGGACTGGTCCGGCGCCAAGGGCCTGGCCGAGGACGTGCGCCGCTACGGCCACTGGATGCGTGCGGAGGCGGAGAAGAGAATCGGACATCTGTATCCGCGTATCGAGATCACGGCCGAGATGGCCGCGCGCCGACCGGACCTAGTGCCGATGGTGGGGCAGCAGCTGACCGTGATCGCCTGGCTGTGGGCACGCACTGTGCGCAGCCCGAATCCGGCCTACGCGAACGTGGAGGTACCGCTCGCATCGACCTTCCTGCTGTCGACCAAGGCCGGCAAGGAGACATGGGTGGAGCCCAGGGTCAACGGAAACGCCTACCGCTTCGAGATTCGCAGTGTGGCCGCCGGAAGCGGCAAGCCGCCAGCCTCGGCCAGGGCTGGGACCAAACTCTCGCGTGGAGCAAACTTTCGCTGCGTGATGTCGGACACGCCGATTGAGCCCGACTACATCAAGGCCGAGGGCGGAGCCGGTCGGATGGGAGCACGACTGATGGCGATCGTTGCCGAAGGTGCACACAGCCGGGTCTTTCTGAATCCCACTGAGGCGATGGAGGCGCTTGCAATGTCCGCGCGGCCGACGTGGAAGCCCGATACGCCGCTGCCGGACGACCCACGCAACTTCTGGACCTTGAGCTACGGACTGACAACGTTCGACGCCCTATTCACTCCCCGCCAGTTGGTCACTCTGGCCACCCTCTCCGACCTTGTCGATGAAGCGCGGGGTCGAATCCGCGCAGACGCTTTGAGAGCTGAAACGTCAGACGACGGAGGGATTGAGTCGGATGAATGTCAGGCAGGGGCTTACGCAGATGCCGTTGCGACGTATCTGACGTTCGCGGTCAGTAGATGCTCGGACTACGGATGCTCGATTGCCACGTGGCGCCCGAAAGACAACGCGATGCGGTCGGGAATGTCAAAGCAGGCGATCCCGATGGCCTGGGATTTTGCTGAAGGCAACCCTTTCGGAGGGTCGAGTTCCGGACTGCTCGAATGTGCCGAGGTCGTTGCGCGCGTGATAGCAGTTTCGCTTGCTCCGCACGATTGTATTGGAGGAACCGCATTCCAGCGAAGCGCTACCGACAAGCCCAGCGCTGATTGGCGCGCGCCGATCGTAAGCACGGATCCGCCCTACTACGACAACATCGGCTACGCCGACCTGTCGGACTTCTTCTACGTCTGCATGCGGCGCGCGATGCGCCCGATCTTTGACCAATTGTTCTCGACCGTCGCCGTGCCGAAGGCCGAGGAGTTGGTCGCGACGCCATACCGACACGGCGGCAAGAAGGAAGCTGAGCGGTTTTTTCTGGACGGCATGACTGACGCAATGCATCGGATCGCCGACTCGGCCCACGCCGCATTTCCCACGACAATCTATTACGCGTTCAAGCAGGCCGAGACCAAGAACAGCGCGACGGCATCGACCGGCTGGGAAACCTTCCTGTCGGCCGTTTTGCGTTCGGGGTTCAGCATCACTGGCACCTGGCCGGTGCAGACCGAGGGCGACAATCGACAGGTAGGCGTCGGCAACAATGCCCTCGCCTCCAGCATCATCCTCGTTTGCCGCCGCCGCCCCGACGACGCGCCCACCACCTCGCGTCGCGAGTTCCAGCGCGAACTGAAGGCCGAACTCGGCGAGGCGCTGGAGGCGATGCTCGGCGGCGAGGGCGGCGCCTCGCCAATTGCGCCGGTCGACCTCGCGCAGGCCGCCATCGGTCCCGGCATGTCGGTGTTCTCGCGCTACGCCGCGGTGCTCGAGGCCAACGGCGAGGCGATGAGCGTGCACACCGCACTCACCTTGATCAACAAGCAGGTCGACGAGGTGCTGGGCGGCGAGAGCTTCGACGCCGACACCAACTTCTGCCTCGGCTGGTTCCAGGAGGTCGGCTGGTCGGCCGGCGAATACGGCAAGGCCACGGTGCTGGCCCAGGCCAAGGCCACCAGCGTCGACGGCGTGGTCGAGGCCGGCGTGCTGGAGGCGCGCGCCGGCAAGGTGAAGCTGCTGAAGCCCGCCGACTATCCCGCCGACTGGGACCCGAAGGACGACCAACGCACGCCGGTCTGGGAGGCGCTGCACCAGCTGGTCCGCGCCTTGAACCAGGGCGGTGAATCCGCCGCCGGCGCCATGCTCGCCCGCATGCCGGAACGCGCCGGCGACATCCGTCGTCTCGCCTTCTGGCTCTACACCCTGTGCGAACGCAAGGGCTGGGCTGAGGACGCGCGCCACTACAACGAACTGGTCGGCGCATGGCATGCGATCGAGTCGGCCACGCGCGAGGCGGGCCCGGTTGGCGCACAATCGGAGATGGATTTCTAGGAACCGACATGCTCAAGCGACTGACCCTGCGCGGATTCACCGTTTTTCGTGAAGCCGAGATCGAATTCGCTCCCGGCATCAACGTGGTGATCGGCGAGAACGGCTACGGCAAGAGCCATCTGCTGAAGCTCGGCTACTGCGTGAACTGGTTCAGTGACCGCCTCGTGGCTGCTCCCCTGGAGACTGCGGACATGGCGGCGAAGAACCGGCTATTGGGTCGAAAGCTGGTTGGAGTTTTTCGGCCGGAGCAGCTCGGACGATTGGCGCGACGCGGACAGGGGCGAAGTCGAGCCGAGGTCGTAGTCGACTATCGCGACAAGGCCAGTGCCGGCTTTGCATTCTCGTTTGCCAGCAACAGCAAGTTCGATGTCAGTATCGATCGGGCGCCGAAGAAGCCGATCGCCGCGCCGTCGGTGTTCCTTCCTACCAAGGAAGTCATGTCGATGTATCCAGGGTTCACCGCCCTGTATCGCGACTACCACCTGCAGATCGACGAGACGTACTACGACTTGTGCCTTGCCTTGGAGCGGCCGCTTACGCGAGGACCCAAGGAGGCCCAGCTGCGTCCCTTGCTGGAACCGATCGAGGAGATTCTCGAAGGCAAGGTAGTGAACGCGAATGGACGATTCATGTTGCGACAGCCCGGGCGAGGCAACATGGAGATGCCACTGGTTGCAGAGGGCTTCCGAAAGTTGGCGGCAGTTGCATATCTGATCGCTAACGGCAGTCTTCGCAACCAGGCTGCTCTGTTCTGGGACGAGCCGGAAACCAATCTCAATGCCCGCTACATCAAGCGCGTCGCTTCAACACTGACGGCCGTCGCCAAGAAGGGCGTGCAAGTGGTGATCGCTACCCATAGCCTGTTTCTGCTTCGAGAGCTCGAACTGAGCCTGGGAAGTAAGCAGTTCGGCGACGTCAGCCGTCGCTTCATCGCGCTCGGTGGAGAGCCAGGGGACGTCGTCGTTTCGCAAGCTGAGGACATCAGCGGCGTCGAGCCCATCCTCGCGCTCGACGAGGAACTGGAGCAGACCGATCGATATCTCGGAGTCGACTCCGTCGAACGAGGTGTGCCGCGATGATCGACGTCGATGGACTGAGCTTTCGATTCCCGAAGGAATGGACGGTTCTGAAATGGGACGATACCGCCTTTCAGAAACGTTTCCAGAAGACTGGCGTCGGCACGAAATCCTGCGATTTGGTTGCCATGGCTCCAAAGGGTGACGTCGTCTGGTTGATCGAGGTGAAGGACTATCGCCAGCACAAACGCGAAAAGTCGATCGATCTGTGCGAGGAAATCGGATGCAAGGCACGCGACACGTTGGCCGCGCTGTGGTCGGCGCAACGCAACGCCAACGCGGGGGAGGAGCGGGAATTTGCCGCGGCGGCGCGAAAAAGAATGGAGGTTCGAGTCGCGCTTCACCTCGAAGGCATCGGCAACCTGTCGAAGTTGATGCCCAAGAACAAGTTCGAAGCGGATCTCGCCGCCAAGCTGAAGCAGAACCTGCACGCGCTCGATCCTCACCCCGTTCTGACCAGCATCGCTGAGCCTAGACACGTACCCTGGTCGGTGCGCTGACCATTTCTCCTCGTGGCGGCACCTCATCAGGATCAATATCGTGACTTCCAAGCCTTGGCGTGATCTTGCGGTGCCCCACGAGGACGTCCTCCGTGGCACGTTTCAACAAGCCGAATTCGCCGCCGACATCAGCCGGGTCCACGCCGGCAGCGCGACCGCCGAGTACCAGGATCCGGTGCTGTTCTTCCAGCGCACCTTCATCACCGAGGGCATGCGCCTGCTGCTCGACTCGGTGGTGCGGCGCCTCGCCGGCAAGGGAGGCGATCCGGTCATTCAGCTGCAGACCGCGTTCGGAGGCGGCAAGACCCACACCATGCTGGCCGTACTGCACCTGGCCGCCGGTCACGCGGCGACCAGCACCCTGCCCGGAATCCCGGCCATCCTAGACGGTGCCGGCGTGCTCAGCCTGCCGAAGGCCCGTCTAGCGGTGCTCGATGGGACGCGACTCGCGCCCAATCAGCCGCGAAAGGTAGACGGCCACACGATCCGCACGCTGTGGGGCGAACTTGCCTGGCAGCTCGGAGGCGCCGATGGCTATGCGCGGATTGCAGACTCCGACACCGCCGGAACCTCACCCGGCAAGGATCGTCTGATCGACCTGCTGCAGGCGTATTCGCCGTGCGTGGTATTGGTCGACGAGTTGGTCGCCTACATCCGCCAGTTCGACGACCAGCAGTCGCTCAGCGGCGGCACCTACGATTCCAACCTGACGTTCGTGCAGGCACTGACCGAGGCGCTAAAGGCGGTGCCGACGGCGGTGATGCTGGCCTCGCTGCCGGAATCCGAGCGGGAGGCGGGCAGTGATCGCGGCGTCGCCGCGCTGAAAGCACTCGAACACTACTTCGGACGGGTCCAGGCGATCTGGAAGCCTGTCGCGACCGAGGAGGCATTCGAGATCGTCCGACGACGCCTGTTCGCGCAGATTCGCGATCGCAGCGCGGCGGACGCCGTGTGTCGCGGCTTCGCCGACCACTACGTCACCCACGCGGCAGAGCTTCCGGGCGAGACCCAGGAAGGCGGCTACCTGCGACGCATGCAGGCCGCCTATCCGATCCATCCTGAAGTCTTCGAACGGCTCTACAGCGACTGGTCCGCGCTGCCGACGTTCCAGCGGACGCGCGGTGTCCTGAAGCTGATGGCCAAGGTGATCCATCGCCTGTGGCAGGACGGCAATCAGGACTTGTTGATCCTGCCGGGCAGTCTGCCCCTCTACGACGGCTCGGTGCGCACCGAGCTCAGCAACTACCTGCCGCCCGGCTGGGACCCGGTCCTGGAGCGCGATGTCGACGGGGAGCGATCCGAGCCGACCGAGATGGACCAGCGCGAGACACGCTTCGGCAGCGCACAGGCGTGCCGACGCGTCGCTCGCTGCATCTTCCTCGGAAGCGCACCGACCGGCAGCAACGCGGTCGCTCGCGGTCTGGAAACGGAACGGGTCGTGCTGGGTTCGATGCAGCCCGGCCACGCACCCCATCTGTTTCGGGATGCCCTCGGCCGACTGGAATCGCGCCTGACGTTCCTCAACAAGGGCAACAACCGCTGGTGGCTGGACGTTCGCCCCAACCTGCGTCGGGAGATGGAGGACCGCAAGCGCCGATTCGACGATGCGGCGGTCAACGAGGCGATCCACGACACATTGCGCCGAGTGATGGGGGCGCATTCATTCGGCGGCCTGCACGTTTTCGTTCCGTCGGCCGATGTTCCCGATGACTGGCACTTGCGACTCGTGGTGCTGACGCCGTCCAGTGCATGGAGCCGATCCGGCCCGAATCCGGCGCGCGACGCGGCCAGCGCCGTCCTGAAGTCGCGCGGCGAGACTCCGCGACAGAAGCGGAATCGACTGCTGTTCCTGGCTGCCGATGCCGACCAGCTGTCGAGCCTCCGCGACATCGTTCGCTCGCTGCTGGCCTGGCGCAGCATCGAGACCGACATCAAGGACCTCCGCCTCAACCTCGACGTGTTGCAGCAGCGACAGGCGAGCCAGTCGCGGGAGTCGACTCAGGACGCCACGGCCAGAGCGGTTCGCGAGGCGTATCGCTGGCTGGTCGCCCCGTCCCAAGCGGTGAAGCGCGACGGAACGCTGGAGGAGGTCGCGTGGGAAGCCATCGCGCTCAACCCGGCCGCGCCGGGGCTCGGAAAGGAGATCGATCGTGCCTTGCGCGACAACGAACTCGTCATCCGCGAATGGGCTCCGGTACACCTGCACAAGGTGCTGAAGGACTGGTTCTGGCGAAACGACATCGTCGACGTTTCGGCGATGGAGGTCTGGCAGAAGAGCTGCTGCTATTTGTACCTGCCACGACTGCACGACTCGCAGGTGATGCAGGCGACGATCGCTGCTGGCGTCGTCAGTCGCGACTTCTTCGGCGTCGCCAATGACCGTGTCGACGGTAGCTACCGGGGATTCGCATTCGGACGATCTACGACTCCCTACATGGACGCACTGCTGCTGATCGAGCCTGCGGAGGCGATTCGCTACGACGAGGCCCAACGGCAGATGCAAGTGAATTCTGCTGCCAGCGGCTCTGTTTCCCCGGAAGGGCGAGATGACCGAACCGTTCCGCCCGACCATCGCACGTCCAGCGTTTCACCGCCGGGAATCACGGACAAGCCCGTTCCAAAGCGTTGGTTTGGCACCGCCGAACTCGAGGCTGCAACCGCATCGCTGCAGTTCTCCAAGCTGATGGCGGAGCTTGTCGAGCCGTTTACCGGCAGTCCGACCACGACCATCCGCATCCGAATCGACATCGAGGTGGAGGATCGATCGGGAATCGACGAAGGACGAGTGCGCGTCGTCAAGGAAAACGGCAGGACGCTTCGATTGAAGACGCTGGAATTCGAGTAGTTTGGCACCACCCTAGCCGGAGTATGCGCACGAATGCCGAGCGGGGCTCCGAGAAGTCAGGCATGGGTTCAATCGAAGCTCACCTCGCCACCCGAAGGAAAGATGGCGCGCCCGGCGAGACTCGAACTCACGACCCCAGCCTTCGGAGGGCTGTACTCTATCCAACTGAGCTACGGGCGCACATTTCCAGCCCCATAGTTTACCACAGCGGCGCTGCCGTCCGTCGGACGGGGTGATCCGACGAGCGATACTTCACCGGAGCAGGGCCGAACGGGGACACTCCGCGGCATGAAGACTCCCCGCTCGTTCCAGCGCGTGGCCGGCGCGTGCGCTGCCGTTCTTGTCGGAATGCTGTCCGCGCTCTCCCCGGCTCCGGCCGCGGCCCAAGCCCTTCTCAACACGCTTCCCGCCACCAACCTGGAGCAGGCCGCGGGACTGCTGATGGGGCAGATGGCGGTGAACGATGTCCGGCGCAGCCTCTGCGGCGAGGCCTATCCGGAATTGCGCCGGAGTGCCGATGTCGAGACCTTCAAGTGGCAGCAGCGGCATGTCGCCGAGATCGCGGCCGCGCGGGGGATGCTCGGCAAAGAGGGAATGGAGAAGCTGAAGCTGGTCGATGCGGCACAGCGGAAGAAGGCGGCCGAGCTCTTCGGGTTGCAGATGCGAAGAGGCGGCGAGCACGCCTGCACGGACTTCATCGAGCGGCTGCATTCGGGAGCCGAGGAACTCGCGCGCCGCTCGCCGGACGCGTCGCGACTGCTGGCCGGCTACACCCGCGAGCATCCGCAGGACGTCACCGCGCGACGGCAGGTCGAGGATGTCGGCACCTGCGCGCTGCGCGGCCTTGAAAGCGGCGCGAGTTACCGGGTCATCCTGCCCTATTGCGATTGCGTGATCGACAAGGCACTGCCGCTGGTGGACGAAGCCGACCGCGCGAGCGTGTCCGGCAGCATGCCCCTGGACCAGGCCAGCCTGATCCGGCAGACCTCCGAGCGCCTGGCGAGCAACCCGGAATTCCTGAAGGCCTCGCAGCAGTGCGCGCGGGAGAGCGGGCTGCTCGCCGAGCTGCAGGCCGCGGGCAGCCGGAACGCGGACGCCGCGGCGCCGAAGCAGTAGGGCGATGCCAGTGTGCCGCCGTCGGAACGACGGCGGCCGGCCGCGACCGTCGATGCGGGCGATCGCAACCGTCCCGGTGTCGACGGATCCGGTTCGTCTCAGGCCGTGGGCGACTCCCGAGCGCCCCCCCTGTCCCATTCCACCGAGTCCGCGGCGGGCGGACCGCGGCGCGCCAGCAGGCTGACGTACAGCAGTGGGATCACCAGCAGCGTGAGCACGGTTGCGACCAGGATGCCGAAGATCAGGCTGACCGCCAGCCCGCTGAAGATCGGGTCGTCGAGCAGGAAGATCGCGCCGCCCATCGCCGCTACGGCGGTCAATGCGATCGGCTGGGCACGGACCGTTGCGGCCGCGATCACGGCCGTCGCGGCGTCGCCGCCGCGCGCGAGCGCCTGGTCGATGAAGTCGACGAGCAGGATGGAATTGCGGACGATGATGCCGGCGAGAGCGATCATCCCGATCATCGAGGTGGCGGTGAATTGCGCGCCGAGCAGCGCATGTCCGGGCAACACGCCGATCGCGGTCAGCGGGATCGGCGCCATGATCACCAGCGGGACGGCGTAGCTCCGGAACTGCGCGACGACCAGCAGGTAGATCAGCACCAGTCCGGCGGCATATGCAAGGCCCATGTCGCGAAAGGTCTCGTAGGTGATCTGCCATTCGCCATCCCACTTCACCGCGAAGCGGGCAGTGTCGGCCGGCGCCGAGAGGAAGTGCTGATCCAGGTGTTCGCCGGCGATCGCTTCTCGACCGAGCGTGCCGACCAGGCCGAACATGCCGTACAGCGGAGAGTCGAGCGTGCCCGCGGCGTCGCCGGTGACGTAGGTCACCGGCGCGAGGTCCTTGTGGAAGCGGGTCTGCTCCCAGCGCGCCCGCTCGACGGCGACCAGCTCCGACAGTGGCACCCGCCGGCCGTCGGCCGCCCGCACCCGGATCGCCAGCAACGACGTAATGCTCGCCTGGTCGCTCGCCGGAACACGCAGGCGGATCGGCAGCGGCCGCCGGGAGGCGCCGTCGTGGAGGAAGCCGGCGTCGTAGCCCGACACCGCCAGGGCCAGCGCCGCGGCGATGTCGCCCTGGGTCACGCCGAGTCGCGCGGCGCGCTCGCGGTCGACCCGGATCGTTTCGCGCGGCGCATCGCCGACGAGACTGGTGTCGACGTCGACCACGCCCGGCGTCGCGGCGAAGCGCGTCGCGAGCTCACGGGCGATCGCGGCGGAGCGCTCCGCGTCCGGCCCGTACACCTCGGCGACCAGCGGTGCCAGCACCGGCGGTCCCGGCGGCACCTCGCTGATCTTGATCGATGCGCCGTAGCGGCGACCGAGGTCCTCGAGTGCCGGGCGCACGGCACGCGCGATGTCGTGGCTCTTGCGGGAGCGCGCCTGCTTGTCGACCAGATTGACCTGCAGGTCGCCGACATTCGCGCCACGGCGCAGGTAGTACTGGCGAACGAGCCCGTTGAAGTTGACCGGCGCGGCCGTCCCGGCATAGCCCTGCACGTCGCGCACCTCCGGCACGGCGACCAGGGCGAGCGCCAGTTCGCCGAGGAGGGCATTGCTGCGTTCCAGCGGCGTGCCCTCCGGCAGGTCGACCACCACCTGGAATTCCGACTTGTTGTCGAACGGCAGCATCTTCAGCACCACCTGTTCGGAGACCACCAGCAGGATGGCGACCAGCACCGCGCCCGCCATGCCGGCGAACAGCAGGGCGCGACGGCGGGCGCCGTGTTCGCGCTCGAGAAAGGGCGTCAGCAGGCGGTGGAACAGGCGCCCGAGCCGGGACGCGACCGCGCTGTCGTCCGCGACCTGCGTGGCGGTCGCGGGTTCGGCATGCCGGCGCAGCAACCGGTGCGCGAGCCAAGGCGTGACGGTCAGCGCGATCGCCAGCGAGATCAGCATGCCGGCCGATGCGTTGATCGGGATCGGCCGCATGTAGGGCCCCATCAGGCCGGAGACGAAGGCCATCGGCAGCAATGCCGCGATCACCGTGAAGGTGGCGAGGATGGTGGGCGCACCGACCTCGTCCACCGCCGGCGGGATGGCCTCCCAGAGGCTGCGCCCGCCCAATCGCTGGTGCCGATGGATGTTCTCGACGATCACGATCGCGTCGTCCACCAGGATGCCGATCGAGAAGATCAGCGCGAACAGCGAGACCCGATTCAGGGTGAAGCCCATTCCCCAGCTCGCGAACAGGGTCAGCGCGAGCGTCAGCAGCACCGCGCTGCCGACGACGACGGCCTCGCGCCAGCCCAGGGCGAACAGCACCAGCAGCACCACGAGGGCGGTGGCGAACACCAGCTTCTCGATCAGCTTCGTCGCCTTGTCGTTGGCGGTTCGGCCGTAGTCGCGGGTGACCTCGACGGCGACGCCGCCCGGCAGCACACTCGCCTTCAGGCCCTCGAGCCGCGCGGAAATCGCGCGGGTGATGTCGCTGGCGTTGGCGCCGGGCTTCTTGGCGATCGCGATGGTGACCGCCGGCGTGCTCGACAGCGTTCCGCGGGCGGCGCCGGCACGGGCGGTCCAGACATAGCTTCCCGGCAGGTCGGCGCCGCGCCGCACGCTGGCGACGTCCGACAGTCTCAGCGGGCGGCCATCGGCGAGGCCGATCACCAGGTCGGCGACCTCGTCGGCGTCGGCGAGCCAGCGGCCCGCCGTCACCGGGACCTGGCCATCCGGGCCGACCCGCTCGCCCGCCTGCACGACGGTGTCGCTGGCGGCCAGCGCTGTCGCAAGGTCGGTCGGCGTCATCCCGTAGGTGGCGAGTCGCGGGGTATCCAGCTCCACCACCACCGCGCGTTCCGGCGCGCCGATCGTGTAGACGTCGCGCGTGCCCGGCACGCGCTTCAGCTCGGTCTCCAGCGTGTGCGCGACCTCGGCCAGCGCGGTCGGCCCGCGGTCGTCGGTCGCCGACAGGGTCAGCGCCATCACCGGCACGTCGTCGATGCCCATCGGCTTGACCAGCGGCTGGCCGACGCCGAGCCGCTCCGGCGCCCAGTCCTGGCGCGAGTAGACCTGGTTGTACAGCCGCACCAGCGCGGTCTGGCGCGGCACGCCGACCTGGAACTCGACGGTCAGCACCGCCGCGCCGGGTTTCGATACCGAATAGACGTGCTTGACGCCCTCGACTTCGGAGAGGATCTGCTCCAGGGGGTAGCTCACCAGGTTCTCGACGTCGTCCGCCGACGCGCCGGCGAACGGCACGATCACGTTGGCCATGGTGACGTCGATCTGCGGCTCCTCTTCGCGCGGCGTGATCCACGCGGCGACGAGGCCCAGCAGCAGCCCGGCCAGGGCGAGGACCGGCGTCAGCGGATTGGCGCCGAAGCGCCGTGCCAGCCGTCCCGACAGTCCGAGCGTATCCTGCGCGCGTTTCATGGGGCCGCCGGCGGGCTGTCGGCAAGCAGCGCCATTGCGGCGAGCGGGTCGAGGGCAACCCGCTCGCCCGCTTCGAGGCCGGCGAGGACCTCGTAGCCGTCGTTGTCGCGACGGCCGAGCCTCAGCTGGCGCAGCAGCACGTGGCGCTCGCGGTCGACCACGTAGGCCGCGGTCACTTCGCCGCGGCGGGTCACCGCGGTGGCCGGCAACCGGATCCGCCGGTCGTGGCCGATCGCGAACGCGACCTTCACCGTCATCCCCGGCATCAGTCCGGTCTCGACTTCCGGCAGCTCGATCCGCACGCGGAAGCTGTGGGTCCGGGGATCGCCCTCGGGAAACAACACCAGCTGGCGGGCGGCGATCCGGTGGCCGTCGTCGAGAACGACCTCGGCACTGCGCAGGTCGCGGATGGCCGCGACGTCGCCCTGCGGCACCTCGACTTCGACGCGAAGTCGCGCCAGCGACAGCCCGGAAAGCAGCGGCTGGCCCGGCCGCACGGACTCACCCAGCTGCACGTGGCGCTCGGTCAGGATGCCGCTGTAGGGCGCGCGCACCACGGTGTAGTCGACCTGCTCGCCGGCGTTCTTCAGCGCCGCGCGGGCCGAGTCCAGCGCCGCCGCCGCGGCATCGCGACGGGCGCGGGCCTGGTCGTGGGCGGAGGTCGCGATCAGCTTGCGGTCGAGCATCTCCTGCGAGCGCTGGAACGCGAGCTCGGCCTCCCGGCCCGCCGCCTCGGCCGCCCGCAGCGTCGCCTCGGCCTGGCGTCGAACCGACTGCTGTTCGACGTCGGTGAAGCGCACGATCACGTCGCCGGCCTTGACGTAGTCGTTGACGTCGAACGGCAGCTCGACCACCCGCCCGCCGGTCTGTGCCGAGACGGTCGCCTTGTTCACCGCGGCGACGACGCCGTCCCAGATGCGCTGCCGGCTCACCTCTTCGACGGCGACCTCGAGGGTCGCGAGGTCGGCGGGCGCCCGGGGTGGCGGCGGAAGGCGCGCGCTGCCGCAGGCCGTCAGGGTGACGGCAAGCAGGACGACGGGAGCGAGCGGGCTCATGCGCGCCTCGTCACGGGAACGCCACGCCCGGCTTCATGCCGAGCTTCTTCAACACGAGCGCCGCCGGGCAGAAGCCGGTGAACGACGCCTGCAGAAGGTTGGCGCCGACGAAGGTCGTCAGCAGCAGCCCGTACGGAGAGACGAAGTAGCCGACAGCCAGACTGGCGAGGATCAGGCTGCCGGCGAAGGCGAAGACGGCACGATCGACGTTCATGGGGACTCCGGGATCATTAGTTGCATAGATGCTAATATAGTGATGCCTAATTGAAATTGCAAGCATGTACACTCCCGGCCATCACCGATCAGGCAAGTCCATGGGCCCTCCCCGCGCCAGCAGTCCTCCGAAGCCGTCGCCTCTCGCCATTGCAATGGCGGCACAGGCAGAGCGCGCCGCCGATCTCCTGAAGGCGATGGCGCATCCGCAGCGCCTGCGCGCGCTGTGCCTGCTGGTGGAGGGCGAGCGTTCGGTCGGCGAGATCAATCGCGAGGTGGATCTCAGCCAGTCGGCGCTGTCCCAGCATCTGGCCAAGTTGCGCGAGGAAGGCCTGGTCGCCACCCGCAAGGAGGCGCAGACGGTGTACTACCGGCTGGCCGACGGTCCCGCCGTTGCGGTGATCCAGGCGCTGCACGACGCCTACTGTCCGTCGGACACCCCGCCGTCGCGGAACCGTTGACCGCGTCCGCGCTTCCGATTCGGCGACTGCGCGGCGCCGGGGCCAAGCGGCGTGCCGTCCGGCAGCGGCCAGGCGACGCGCAGGACTTCGGCGGTGAGGGGCCACGCGCGATCGGCACCGGGACCGAGGCCGTTGGCGTCGATGCCGCAGCCGGCGAGGCTCCGCGCCCGGGTCGAAGGCATCGGAATCTGCAGACTCGCAGGGCGCGTCCTTTCGGGTGACTTCCGGCACCACGAACCGATGACCGCCGGCACCTGATCGCCGGTGGACCCGGAACGATCCTGTCCTAACCACACCGCACACCGCGGCATTGTCGGGAGAGGATCATGGTCGGCTACGAGGGGTTCCGGTTCCTGCACATCGGCTTCGGCGGCCTCGCGCTGCTGGGGTTCTGGGCGGCGGCCTTCCTGCGCAAGGGCAGTCCCGCGCACAAGGTGGTCGGCAAGGTCTACCTCCTGGCGATGGCAGCCATCGTCGCGTCGTCGTTGCCGTTGACGGTACGCATTCTGTACGACGTCAACTTCGTGTTCGGCGTGTTCCTGTTCTACATCCTGATGCTGGTGCTGGCCGGGCTCTGGCAGGCCTGGCGGGCCGTGCGCGACAAGCGCGACGTGCGACGCTACGCCGGGCCGGTGTACCGGATCCTGGCCGCGCTGAACCTCGTCATGGGCCTGGTCTCGCTGACGCTGGGACTGGCCGTCGGCACGCCGCTGCTCGCGCTGTTCTCGCCGATCGGGATCCTGTCGGGCATCGGAATGCTGCGCTTCGCACGCGCGCCGGTGGCGGCCCCAGGCTGGTGGATGGCCGAGCATCGGAACGCGATGATCGGCAACGGCGTCGCCACCCATATCGCGTTCCTCTCCATCGGCTTGCCGCGGCTGCTGCCCTCGCTGTCGGGGCCGATGCTCGGTTATGCCGCGTGGCTGGGGCCAGTGGTCATTGCGGTGGCGGTGCGGGTCTGGCTGGAGGTGCAGGCGCGACGCGGCCGCGGTGGGAGCGGCGCAAGCCGCGATGTTCAAGGGGCGCGAGCCCCGACCCCGGCGGCGGGTTGAGGTGCTGCGACCGGGGCTTGCGCCCCTCCCACAAGATTGTCGCGACTTGCGTCGCTCCTGCATGTGGTGCTTTGTACGAAGGTCCAGTGGTAACGCTGCCCGGCCTGGCCCAGTCTGCGCGACGGCAACCTGGGGAGGAAGCGCCGTGCAGACGATGCGATGGATGAGCGCCGCGGTGGTCGTCGCGGCGGTGGTCGGAAGCAGCGGCGCAACGGCGCTGTCCTGCGGCGCGAACAACGGCTGGACCTGCCAGGGCTCGGCGAACCAGTACGCCGGCGGCTTCAGCCCCGGGGTCGGCAATGGCGGCTTCGGCGGCGCGAGCGCATGCACCGCGACGAGGACGCCGGTGGTGTTCCTGCATGGCAACGGCGATACCGCGATCAGCTGGGACATGCCCCCCGGCGCGGTCAGCGGCTACGCCACGCCGCCGGCCTCGGTGTATGCCGAGTTCAAGGCCGCGGGCTACAAGGATTGCGAGTTGTTCGGCGTCACCTATCTGTCGGCGAGCGAAAATTCCACCCCGCAGTACAACTACCACCAGCCTTTGAAGTACACGGTGATCAACACCTTCATCGACAAGGTGCTGGCCTACACCGGCGCGACCAGGGTCGACATCGTCGCGCACTCGCTGGGATCGACGATGGCGCTGGCCGCGCTCGACACCGGCAACCGCTACGGCAAGGTGCGGCGCTTCATCAACATCTCCGGCGGCCTGCGCGGAATCCTGAGCTGCGCCTACACCGGCGCGGCGAATCCATACGCGACGACCTGCGGCTCGGAGAACTGGTACGACAGCCGCATCTTCGGCTTCTACCCGGGCGGCTGGTCGGCGACCTACTACAACCTGTGGACCGGTTCGGGAGCGGGGTCGCTGCGGGCCGAGCCTTCGCTGGCGTCGTCCGTCGCGTTCTACACGATCGCCGCCGGAGCCTACGACCAGGTCGGCTGCTCCTCGGCCAGCTACTGGAGCGGTTGCGACCTGATGGCGCGCTTCGACAACGCCGCGAACGTGAAGGCGCAGGTCATGATCGGCACAGGAGCGAACGCAAATTCCGTCGACTGGAACTGGCAGGACGGCAGTCCCTACCTCGTCGGCGGCGGAGACAGCTCGAGCGGCGTCGGGCATTTCCGCTCGAAGACCAACGCCGGGAAGATCATCGTGCGGATGCTGACGACGACGTGCACGACCGGCTGCGCGACGGGGTATGTCGGGGTGTATGGGCCGGCCGTGAACTATTGACCCCCTCACCCTGCCCTCTCTCCCGAAGGCGGGGAGAGGGCGCGACGCGGTGCGCGCTACTCGAAGCCGTCGGCAAAGAGCTGGGCGGTGCGGGTGGCGATGTAGACGAGCCCCGAGCCCTGCTGCGGAGAGACGTCGGGAGCCAGATCGTAGGAACTGCTCGAGAGCATGACCTTGCTGCCGTCCGGAGTCATCACATGTCCTCCTCCGCCGACACCGCCGGAACCGGTCCTGAGGTCGGAGCCGTAGGCATGGTCGACCAGGCTGATCAGGCCCGTGTGGCGGTCGAGCATGAAGCGATTCGATAGCCCGTTGGTGTCGATCCCGCCGGCGATCACGTTGGCGGAAGCCGAGTCGAACAGCACCAGCTGGCCGTCGTCGCTGATGTCGATCGGAGTGGCGGCCGCGTCCACGGCGAGCGTTGGCTGGCCGGGCGCGTGCGCGACCAGTTCCACGCTGCCGGTGTCCGCATCGAAGAGGAAGGTGGTGGCGTCGATCGACGTATAGACGAGGCCGGCGACGAGGTCGGTGGCGGTCGAATAGAACAGGACGAAGCGTCCATCCGGCGTGAGCCGGCGCGGTCGCGACAACTGGTTTGCCGCGGTGCCTGGAACGCCGCCAACGTGGCTTACCAGGGTCATGGTGTTGGTGATCCGGTCGAACAGGAAGGCGTCGGGGCGCGAGTTGACGTCGGAACCTCCGCTGATCAGGTCGGAGGCCTGGCTCTCGATCAGGATGCGACGGCCGTCGGCGCTGATGGCGATCGGCGTCGAATAGCCGTTGCCCGTGGTGGTCGGCGTCACCGTGCTGCGCGAAACCACCGTGTTGCTGCCGGTCAGTCGGTCATAGAGGACGGTCTACGAAAAGGTGCCGATCTTCGTCACGCCGGTGTCGAGATCCGACGCGGACGATGCATAGGTGATGTAGCGACCATCCGCGCTGATCGTGCAGTAGGTCGAGGTCGCGTTGGCCGCGGTCGTCGGCGAACCGGCCGCGTGCGAGACGAGGCTGATGGCCCCGGTGTTCCGGTCCAGCAGGAAGATGTCGTTCGCGTGATTGCCGTCATTCGCGCCGGCGACCAGGTCGGTACCGTCGCTTTCGAACGCGACGTAGCGGCCGTCGTCGCTGATGCTGGCGCCGTTCAGCGCACTGCCGAGTGACGGCGTGGTCGCCGAAGCGGAAGTGTGCGTCAACAGCGTCGTGCCGCCGGTGCTGTGGTCGTACGCGTAGAGGTAGTAGCGGAATCCGACACTGGGACTGAGTGCGACCAGGTCGTTCGCGGTGCTCGTGATCAGCACGACCCGGCCGTCACGAGTCATGGTGGCGACCGACGAGTCGCCGCTCGCTGTCGTGGTCGGACTGGCGGCGCTATGACTCAACAGCGTGCTCTGGCCGTTGCTGCGGTCCAGCAGGTAGACGTCGAACGCCTGATTGTTGTCGCTGACGCCGGAGACCAGGGTGGTGGAGTTCGTCCAGAGGGCGACATAGCGCGCGTCCGAGCTCATGGCCTGGGGCGAGGTCGTGCCGCTCTCCGGAGCGAACACCGACCGATTGCCCCGCGACACCAGCGCTCGCTGTCCCTGGCTCAGGCCGACGAGATAGATGTCGGAGCGGTTGTTGCGGTCGGCGATGTTGACCGCGAAGTCCGACGCCGTGGTGCTCACGGCGAGCCATGCGCCGTCGTCCGACATCGCAATCGGCCGGGTCTCTCCGGCGGCGGTCCGGGTCGCGGTCGCTCCCGACTGCAGGCTGACGACGCCGCTGGCGGCATCGAAGCTGTAGACCTCCGGCTTGCCGTTGCTGTCCGCGAGTCCCGCGATGATGTTGGTCGAGTCGCTGGTGAACACCACGCGAGAGCCGTCGGCGCTGAGATCCGCCACGAAGGAGTCGGTGGAGGGCGTCGTGGAATTCGCGCCTGCGATGTGCGAGACCAGCCGGCTCTGCAGCGTCTGGCGGTCGAACAGGTAGACGTCGTAGCTGTTGTTGGTGTCCGTCACGCCCGCGACCACGTTGGTCGCCGTCGTTTCGAACATCACGTAGCGGCCGTCGGCACTGATCTGGCCGCCGCCGCCGCTGTAGCCTGTCGCGGTGACCAGCGGACTGCCGTTGGCCCGGGTCACCAGGACGTTGGTGTGGCTGACCCGGTCGTAGAGGAAGACGTCGTACCAGACGTTGGTGTCCACCTGGCCGGCGAGCACGTTCGTTGCCGTCGTCGACCACGCCGACCAGCGACCGTCCGCACTGATGCCACCGTGAAGAGCGATGTGGTTGACGGTCTGCGTGCTCGATCCCTGCGCACCGGAAATCAGTACCGAGCTGTTGCTGGCGCGGCTGTAGAGGAAGACGTCCTCGTAGAGGTTGCTGTCGACCTGACCGGCGACGAGGTCGGTCGCCTGGCTCGACATCTGCACCCATTGCCCGTCGGCGCTCAGCACCGCGTCGTTGGTCTGGCCGTTGCAGGGGGTCGTCGGCGAACCAGCGGCATGCGAGATCAGGGTGTAGCGGTCGTTCGGGCGGTCGTAGAGCAGCAGGCCGCTGCTCGTCGAACCGGGCATGTTGGTGGCGGAGCTGCTGATCAGCAGGGTCTGACCGTCCGCGCTGATGCCGAGGGCGCTCGAGGGGCCGTTGCCGGTCGTCGTGGCCGATCCGACCGCGTGGGTCAGCAGAGTGGTGGCTGCCGCGATTCGGTCGTACAGATACACGTCGGTGCCGGAATTGCCGTCGCTGGCGCCGGGCAGCAGATCCTTGGCGTTCGACTCGAACAGCACGTAGCGTCCGTCGCTGCTGATGCCGCGCGGGTAGGAGACGCCGTTGCCGCCACTCGTCGCCGAGCCGGCCGCGTGGGAGACCAGGGTCGTCGTGCCGGCTACGCGGTCGAACAGGAACACGTCCTCGACATGGTTCCCGTCGAGATCGCCGGCAGCGAGGTTCGACGCGCGGCTCGTGTAGGCGACATAGCGTCCGTCGGCGCTGAGGAACGTCGGATATCCGGGACCGCCGCTGGTGTCGTCGGCGACGTCGCCGAGCGGCGACCCGGTCACCCGCGTCAGGTCCCAGTGGTCGGCCCGGGCCGTGGGCGCCGAGAGGGCGATGCCAGTCAGCAACAGCGCGACGGCGGCGGTCAGTCTGGGAAGTCGCATGGCGACGAGTCACGGCAACGGAATCGGGCCGCCAAGCTAGCAGAGTGCGGTCGACATCCTGCTCGATACGGGACCCGGAACCCGCAGCGCGATGCGGTCGGGCCCTAGGGCGCCCCTTGGCCGCCATGACGGGGAGCAACGGCAGCTGTCGCATTGTCGCGGCCTCGCGGCCTCGCGGCGACAGCGCTCAGGGCGCGCCCTGTCAAAGGGCGAAAACTGTCAGCCAGGGCGGAACACCAACGCAGATGCGCATTGTCGAGACCTCGGGGCGACGGCGCGTGACGCGCGCCCTACGGCCTCGCGCCGATCGCGCGCGCGCCGACGATGATCATCTTCACCATCGACGAGAGCTGCTCGACCAGCAGCTTGTCGTGCTCGATCGGGGTGTCGAGGGCGGTGGCGCCGATCGCGAACGCGAGCCGGGTGATGGCGCGCGCGGCGAGCGCGGGCTCGTGCACCATGGCGCCCTGCTGCGCGGCGATCCGGACGAGGTCGACGCGCAGCTCTTCCTCGAAGAACGACAGCTCGCGGTCGACCGCCTTCTTGAACGCGTCGGAGCCGACCGTACCCTCGCGCAGCAGCACGTGCAGCAGCTTGTCGTCGGCGCGCACCTGCTCGATGAAGGCCTCGACCGAGGCCCGGATCATCCCGGAGCCGCTCTCGATGCGATGACGCGCGGCGCCGACGATGCGGCGCAGCGACTGGCCCGCGAGGTCGATCAGCGCGACCGCGAGCTCGTCGAGGTCGCGGAAGTGGCGATAGAAGCTGTTCGGCGCGACGCCCGCCTCGCGCGCGACCTCGCGCAGCGACAGGCTCGACAGGCTCCGATGCGGCCCGATGAGGCGCAGCGCCGCCGCCAGCAGGTCGTCCCTGGAGATCGCGGCCTTGCGGCTGTGGGCGGCGAGATCGGCGCTGGAGTTCAGGGACACGACGGGGTCCGGTCGGCGAATGCGGGAATGATACGCCGTGAAACCACGGGGAACCTCGGGGCCCGGTCGCGCCCCCGGTTCCGGGCGGACAGTGGGTCGCTCGGCAGGAAACCCAGCGTTTCCCTGGGGTTGCGGACGCTACGGACGAACACCGCCGCCGGATGAGCACGGCGGTGGATTTTGTTCACATCGCAAGCACTATACAGTTGTCTATACACTCGTATGCGCATCTGTATACTGCGCCGATGGATAGCCCTTCGACCCGCTCCCCCGCCCCGCCCGCGAGCCCGATCCGTCGCTGGATCGAAGCCGTGGTGCCGGCCCACGTGCTCGACTTCTGGGGCACGACCGTCAGCGCCCGCTGGCGCTGGAACCAGGCCGCCGCCGTCATCGTCGAGCGCCGGAGGGTGTCCGCCACCGCCGTTGCCCTGCGCCTGCGGCCGAACCGCCACTGGGACGGCCTCACCGCCGGCCAGCACGTCAATGTCACCGTCGAGGTCGACGGCCGCCGCGTCACCCGCTGCTACAGCCCGAGTGCCGTGCCCGGTCGACCGGGCCTGATCGAGATCACCGTCAAGGCGATGACGGGCGGGCGGCTCAGCATGCATCTGGTCGACGACGCCCGCGTCGGCGACGTCGTCGAGCTCGGCGAGCGCTTCGGCGAGATGACGCTGGACGCCGCCGACGCGCGGCCACTCACCCTGCTCGCCGCCGGCAGCGGCATCACGCCGATGCTCGCGCTGCTGCGCGAGCGGGCGGTCCGCCCGGACAGTTCGCCGGTGACGCTGCATTACTGGGCGGCGCGGCGCGCGGAGTTCTGCCACCTCGACGAACTGCGCGGCCTCGCTTCCGCGCACGGCTGGCTCGACGTCCGCTTCCATCTGACCCGCGAGCCCGCCGCCGCGACCGACGAAACCGCGGGGCGCATCGCCGCGGCTTCATTCCGCGACGGCGTCCGGGCACTCGCCGGCCACGCGGTGTTCGCCTGCGGCCCGCACGGATTCGTCGAGGCCGCCCGCGAACTCGTCGCCGACCACGCCGCGCTGTTCCGCGCCGAGAGCTTCTCGCCGCTGAGTCTGCCGACGGTCGGGGTCGACGGCGCGGAAGTCGCGGTGACGCTCGCGCGCAGTGGCCGCACCGTCAGCGTCCCGACCGGCCAGCCGCTGCTGGTCGCGCTCGAGTCGCTCGGGATGAAGCTCCCCTCGGGCTGCCGCCGCGGCATCTGCAACACCTGCGCCTGCGGCAAACGCACCGGCGTCAGCACGGATCTCGCCACCGGCGCCACCACCGACGAACCCCTTTCGGCGCTGCGCCTGTGCGTCAGCGCCGCCACCAGCGATCTGGTCCTGGAGTTGTGATGAAGACGAAGAACCGCAACCGCGAGCTCGGCGAAGCCGACCTCGCCGCCTTCGCCGCCGAGCTCGACGCGCTGCGCGCCCGCACCGTCGCCACCCTCGGCCAGCGCGACGCCGACTACATCCGGAAGATCGTCGCCGCCGTGCGCTGGACCGGCCTCGCCGGCCGCGCGCTGCTGGTCGGCGGCGCGATCGGCGGCGCCTTCGTGTCGGGCGTGCTGCTGCCCGCCTGGATCGCCGGCGTGCTGCTGCTCGGGCTGTCGAAGATCCTGGAGAACATGGAGCTCGGCCACAACGTGATGCACGGCCAGTACGACTGGATGCGCGACCCGCACCTCGACGGCCATCGCTACGAGTGGGACATCGCCGGCACCAGCGACGCATGGCGCAAGACCCACAACTACAGCCACCACACCTGGACCAACGTCCGCGGCATGGACGACGACATCGGCTACGGCCTGCTGCGCCTGTTCCCCGAACAGCGCTGGAAGCCGTTCTACCTGGTGCAGCCGATCGTCGCCGTCGTCTTCGCGATCCTGTTCGAATGGGGCATCGCGGCGCAGGACCTGAAGCTCGGCCGCTGGTTCGCCGGCCGCACGAAGACGGCGGAGCTGCGGGCGCAGGCCCGTCCGGTGCTCGCCAAGATCAGTCGCCAGGTGCTGCGCGACTACGTCCTGTTCCCGCTGCTGGCCGGCCCGTTCTTCCTGCCGGTGCTGCTGGGCGCGATCGTCGCGAACCTGATCCGCAACCTGTGGACCTACGTGATCATCTTCTGCGGCCACTTCACCGCAGACGCCGAGGTGTTCCCGAAGGAATCGGTCGCCGGCGAGTCGCGCGGCCGCTGGTACCTGCGCCAGCTGCGCGGCTCGTCCAACCTCACCGGCGGCCGGCTGATGAACCTGCTGTCGGGAAATCTCTCCCACCAGATCGAACATCATTTTTACCCGGACATCCCGGCGAACCGCTACGCTGCGATGGCCGTCGAGGTGCGCGAGATCTGCGGACGCTACGGCCAGCACTACGACACCGGATCGCTGCCGCGGCAGTTCGGCGAAGTGGTGTACCGGATCCTGCGCTACGCGTTCCCCAATCGTCCCGTGCGGGCGGCCGTCCCGCCGTCGGACCCGGCGCCGGAAGTCCCTTGAGCGTGGAGAGTTTCGTGGCATCGACCGATCGCAACGACGCACAGCCGACGCGGTCCCCGGTCGAGGTCAAGAACTACTCCTTCGGCGAGGAGGTCGCGCACGCGACGACGCACGGCGTAGGCATCGTCGCGGCGATCGCGGGCCTGACCGCGCTGGTGGCGCGCGCGACGCTGCACGGCGACGCCTGGCACATCACCGCGAGCGCGGTGTTCGGCGCCACGCTGATCCTGATGTACACCGCGTCGACGCTGTACCACAGCATCCCGCTGCCCGACAGCAAGCGGGTGCTCCGGGTGATCGACCACGCCTCGATCTACCTCCTGATCGCCGGCACCTACACGCCGTTCACGCTGATCACGCTGCGTGGCCCCTGGGGCTGGACGCTGTTCGGCATCGTCTGGTCGATGGCGCTGCTCGGCGTCGTGTTCAAGCTGTTCCACACCGGCCGCTTCAAGTGGCTGTCGCTGTCGCTGTACATCGCGATGGGCTGGTGCGTCGTCGTCGCGATCCAGCCGCTGGTCGCCGCACTGCCGACCGGTGGCCTCGTGCTGCTGGGCCTGGGCGGGCTGTGCTACACCGGCGGGGTGGTGTTCTACATCCGGAAGACGATGCGCTGGCACCACGCGATCTGGCACGGTTTCGTCGTGGCGGGCAGCGTGCTGCACTACCTCGCGGTGTATTTCTACGTGATCCCGGGAGCGTAGGGCGGGCCCTGGCCGCCATGGCCTCGGCGCCTCGCGATGGCGCGCGGGGCGCGCCCTACAGCGGCGGCAGCCACCCGATCGTCTTCGCGTGCAGGCTCTGCACGTACAGGCGGTCCGCGGTCTCGGTGATCGCGGTGGTCTCCGGATAGGCCCCGCTCGGATCCTGCAGATCGGCGAGCACCTTGCCGTCCTCGTCGATCGCGAACACGTGCCCGTAGGCCTTCGGCACCGGCCACAGCGCGCGCGGCAGGCGCAGCACGACCTTGCGCAGGAAGGGCTTCGACGCGAGGGCGTCGACGGTGGCGTCGCGTGGCTTGGCGAGGCCGACCCAGACCCGGCCGTCGCGGCCGCGCATCAGGTTGTCCGGATAGCCCGGCAGGTTGTCCACCAGCACGCGCGCCTCGCGCGCGACGCCGGCGACGTCGACGTTGTCGGCGGAAGTCGCGATCTTCCAGATGCGGTAGCGACCGGTCTCGTTGACCAGCAGCGTGCGGCCATCGGCGCCGAGCGCGATGCCGTTGGCGAAGGACAGCCCGTGGGCGACGACGCGCACCCGCTTCGTGGACGGGTCATAGGCCAGCACGCGGCCGGTGGCGGACTGCTCGAGGATGTCGAGCAGGCTGGCCTCGAAGCTGCCGCCGTGCTCGCGTGGCGCGAAGCGGGTGGAGGCATCGGTGAAGTAGAAGATGCCGTCGGGTGCGACCACCACGCCGTCGGCGTAGCGGATCGGGTCGTTCGCGGAAACGCGGTCGGCGAGCACCTCGACCCGGCGGTCGAGCCCGATCCGGAGCAGACCGCGCATCGCATCGGCAGCCACGATGCGTCCTTCGCGATCGAAGTCGAAACCGAGCACGCGGCCACCGCTGTTGACCCAGACCTCGCGGCTCTTGCCATCGGCATCCATCCGGAGGATGTCGCCGCTCGCCACGGCCGCATACAGCCGACCGTCGGGCCCGACCGCGATGTGCTCGGGCCCCTCCTCCTCGCCGATGTCGATCGTCTTCAGGTGCGCCAGCCGGGAATTGGCCGCATGAGCGCCGGTGTAGCCCGGATTCGGCTGCGGAGACCAGGCGACCGGATCGACGGCGACCGGCCAGAAGCCGAGGTAGAGCGCGATCGTTGCAGCGACGAGGGCGGCCAGCTTGGCGAGCTTGCGCATGCGTGATCCCGCGACACGGAGGAAGCTTGCATTCTGCGCGATCCGGCCCCCCGATTCCTTGCGACGCGCTGCACTATTCGCAAGAAGATGGCGGCTGCAGAAGCGGCGGCAGTCGCTCCCACAGTGTCCGCCATCGTGAAGCGCCGCGTCATCGCGGCGAAGCCCGCCGCTTCCCCAGGCGCCAAACGGTCAGGTCAGGTCGACCGGATCCACGTCCAGCGACCATCGCACCCGCCGGGCTTCCACCAGCGCGTACCACTCCGGCAGTGCGCGGCGCAGCGCGGCTCGCAAGGGAGCACGTTCCGCCGCCTCGAACAGCAGCTGCCAGCGGGCGCGGCCGGAGCGGCGCGGCATCGGCGCCGGCATCGGCCCGCGCACGCCGACCCCCTCGGCGTCACCGAACGCGCGCGCCGCGGCGGCGAGAAACGCCTCGGCGGCCGCGGATTCGAGCGCCTCCGCGCGCAGCAGGGCCCAATGGGCGTGCGGTGGCAGCGCGACCTCGCGACGCTCGGCGAGCTCGGTGGCGGCGAACGCGGCGTAGCCTCGGTCGAGCAGGCGCCGCAGCACCGGATGGGTCGGCTCGTGGGTCTCCAGCCAGACCTGTCCCGCCTTGTGCGCGCGACCGGCGCGGCCGGCGACCTGGACCAGCAGCTGTGCGAGCCGTTCCGGCGCGCGGAAGTCGCCGCTGACGAGGCCACCATCGACGTTGATGATCGCGGCCAGCGTCAGGTTGGGCAGGTCGTGGCCCTTGGCGAGCATCTGGGTGCCGACCAGGATCGCGGCGCCGGGTCGACGCTCGACCTCCGCCAGCATCGTCGCGAGGCTGTCCTTGCGGCGCGTGCTGTCGCGATCGATGCGCAGCACCGGCACCTCGGGAAAGCGTCCGGTCAGGAACTCGGCGAGCCGCTCGGTGCCGACACCGATCGGCACCGGATCGTCCGCCTTGCATTCCGGGCACGCGTTCGGCAACCGCTGCTGGCGGTCGCAATGGTGGCAGCGCAGCTCGTTCGCCTCGCGGTGCACCGTCATCGGCCGGTCGCAGGACGAACAGCTGGCGACATGGCCGCAGGCGTGGCAGAGCCAGGCCGGCGCGTAGCCGCGGCGGTTGCGGAAGACCAGCACCTGCTCGCCGCGCGCGACCGTCGCGCCGATCGCGTCGATCAGTGCCGGCGACAGCCCCTCGGTCAGGCGACGGCGACGCAGGTCCTCGACATGCACCGCCGGCATCCGCGCGCTGCCGACCCGCTCGGACAGCACCAGCCGGGCACAGCGGCCGTCGGCGACCCGCGCGAGCGTCTCCAGCGACGGCGTCGCGGAGCCGAGCAGGACCGGCACGCCGAGCGCGCGACCGCGCCACAGCGCGAGGTCGCGGGCGTGGTAGCGCAGGCCGTCCTGCTGCTTGTAGGAGCCGTCGTGCTCCTCGTCGACGACGATCAGGCCGGCGTTCGGCAGCGGCGTGAAGATCGCGCTGCGGGTGCCGATGATCACCGGTGCGCGGCCGGCGCGCGCCGCGAGCCAGGCCTGGGCGCGCTCGCCGTCGGCGAGCCCCGAGTGCAACGCCAGCACCTCGACGCCGAGCCGCTCGCGGTAGCGGCGCAGCGCCTGCGGCGTGAGCCCGATCTCCGGCACCAGCACCAGCGCCTGCCTGCCCTGCGCGATCACCGCCGCGATGCGGTCGATGTAGACCTCGGTCTTGCCGCTGCCGGTCACGCCGTCGAGCAGCACCGCGTGGAAGCCCGGTGCGAGCGCAGCCAGCGCGTCGAGCGCGGCCCGTTGCTCGGCGGTCGCCGGCGGCGGCGCCAGCGTCGGTCGCGGCGAGCGCGGCGGCGCCTCGATGGCGATGAGATAGCCGCGTTCGACGAGACGCTCGATGGCGATCGCCGCGCTGCTGCCGAGCGCGAGCAGGTCGATCCGCGAGCGCGGGCCGCCGGCGACCGCGTCGACCAGCTTGCGCGCCAAGGACCCGCGCGGCAGCTCCTCGCTCGAACCCTTCGCGTACCAGCGCTCCCCGCCGAGGACCGCCGGCGCATCGCCGCGCAGCGGCGCCGGCAGCGCGGTCGCCACCGTCTCGCCGAGCGGATGCAGGTAGTAGTCGGCCGCGAAGCGCAGCAGGTTGATCAGTTCGGCGTCGAGCAGCGGCGCCGCGTCGATGCGCGCGTCGATCGAGCGGATCCGCTTCGGGTCGGACAGCGGCTCGCCCCAGCCGACGACCACGCCGACCTTGCGCAGCCGTCCGAAGCCGACCCGCACGCGGCAGCCGATCCATTGCTCGGGATGCGCGCCGAGGCCGGCGGCACCGGGGCCGTAGTCGAACACGGTCGGGAGTGGGACAGGCAGGGCAACGCGCAACACCGACAACATCACCGCGCCTCCCGCATCACCACGTATCGGACTTGATCGATGGACATCACCATGTTCGCAGCGAACCGTCCCCCTGCGTCAGGGGGCGACGAAATTCCGGCGCAGACGGCATGCCGTTGGGCGTGTGGAAGTCGTTCAGGCCGGAAACGGCGCAAGGGGTGCGCCAACGACGCAACCCTACCTCAGTACTGCCGGAAATCCCTCTCGCGCGTCCACGTCGTCGCGAGGTACTTCACGCCCGCGGTGACCGACACTCCGGAATGCAGCGTCCGCGGGTCGCCCTTGCCCTCGCCATCGAGATTGATGAAGTGCACCAGTCGCCCGCGCGCCGGCTTGATCCGGAGCCCCAGGCGCGGGAATTCGGTCTCGCCGCCCCCTTCGACCCCGTCCAGAAACACGAAGATCGTGTGGATGCGCTGGCCCGGCCGCCCGGCCTCCGGGAAATTGCCGTAGGTGCCGGGATTGAGGTAGTCGTAGTGAGGGCGGTATTCCTGTCCCGGCAGATAGCGCAGCAGCGACTGGTGCTCGGTGCGCGCCATCGGCACGCCGAGCCAGTCGGCCATCCGCGCCTGCAGCCAGCGCACCACGAAGTCCTCGCGCGACCCGATCAGCGTCGCGTCCGAGCTGGTGCGGCGGTCGTCCTTCAGGATCGCGCCATCGTCGCCGACGACGTTGGAGCGGCCGAGCCAGGGCTCGCCGTACGCGATGAGGTACTCGCACTCGAACGGCGAATAGAACCGGTTCGCGGTCTCGACCAGCGGCTCGCGGCTGTGCACCTCGGGCGCGACCGCGACCGTGGTGTCGATCGCGAAGCCGGTGAAGTCGGTGACGGCGGGCGCGCTCAGTCGCAGCGGCTGCGCGCCGGCGACGGCGCGAAGGGTCGCCCGCCCGACGCCGAGCCGAGCCGCCGTCGACATCAGGCCCGTCGCGGTCTGCCGCGAAGCCGCCTGCGGCGAACTCGACCAATGCAGCGCGAGCAGGTAGTTCGCCAGCGGATCGGCGAGGCTCGCGGCGCGCGCGAGGCAGGATTCGGCCAGCGCCAGCGTCGCCGGCTCGCGCAGCGCCATCAGCCCGATCGTGCGCAGCGCCGGCGCATGGTCGCCGCGCGCCGCGGCGATCAGGCGATCGCGCATCTGCGCGGCGTCACGCGGCACGACGAGGCCGCACCAGCCGAGATTGGCGAGGTGGTAGGCGGCGTCCGGCCACCCGGTCTCCTCGGCCGCGGTGAGCCACGCGCGTGCCTGCTCGCGGTCGATCGCGCCGCGGAAGCCGTACAGCTCCCAGAGTCCCAGCTGGGTCAGCGCGCCGCCATGGCCGGCGTCGGCGGCCCGGCGGAAGGCCTCGTAGGCTTCGGGATAGCGCTTCTGCTGGGTCAGCGCGGCGGCGCGTTCGAATTCGGCGTGGGCGGTGTTCATGGCGGGCGGGATGGTAGCGGCAGAGCGGCGCCCTGCGTCGGCGTCAGCCGTGTCGAGAAATCTCTACCAGCACGCTCTCGTCGCCGCCGAGACGGACATCCAGCGAACCATCGTCGGCTTCGTAGACCTCGCCGGCGATGAGCGACACCGTCGAGTCGCCGAGCGCAAGCACCACCCGCTCGAGATCGCCGAGATCGCCACGATGGACCTCCACCGCATCGATGACGCCACCGGGAAACTCGGGCAGCGGCCGCGACCGGTAGATGGAGTCGGGCTCGTGATACTCCGGCAACGGCTCCGTGGAAGCGCTCTGCATCAGGCCCCAGTTCGTGTCGTTCTGGTACGTGGTGATCGACAACGGGTCTTGGTTCTCGATCCGGACATTGAGGTGCAGGAACTGAAAATAGGGCACCGTCGGGTCGTGGAAGTCGGGGGCGCCCGTCACGCCCCGAACGCGCAGCGCCATCTCGGTGCCGCACCATGACAGGATCTTTCGCCCCACCAGGGCGCGAAACCGGCTGATCTGATCGTCGACGAAGGTCGTCATTGCTTCATGATGGTAGAGCGGCACTGCTCCGCCCGTGATGATCCCACGATGACGATTCGTCCCTCGACGGCATTTCGGCCCGAGGCTACCCTCCGCCGATGAATCCCGCGTCGAACCTGATCCTGATCGGCCCGATGGGTGCCGGCAAGAGCACCATCGGCAAGCGCCTGGCGTTGCGCCTGGGCTTGTCCTTCCTCGACCTCGACGACTGGATCGAGGACCACTGCGGCGCCACCATCCCGCTGATCTTCGAGGTCGAGGGCGAGGCGGGATTCCGCAAGCGCGAGCACGAGGCGCTGGTCGATGCGGTCAAGTGCGGTGGACGGCTGATCGCGACCGGCGGCGGTTGCGTATTGCGCGAGGACAATCGAGAGGTGATCCGCGGCGGCGGCTTCGTGGTTTGGCTCGCCGCCTCGGTCGAGGAACAGTTGCGTCGCCTCGCGCGCGACCGCAAGCGCCCGCTGCTGCGCGCGCCCGACCGCGAGGCGCGGCTGCGCACGCTCGCGGCCGAGCGCGACCCGATCTATGCCGGCCTTGCGGATTTCCGCTACCTCGCCGGCGCGACCACCCCGGAGCGCGCCGCGGCCGACCTCGCGCATCGCCTCGACGGCGCCTGGCAGCGGCTCGCCGCGGACCACGTCGCATGAGCCGCACGCTGGAGGTGCAACTCGGCGAGCGCGGCTACCCGATCGCGATCGGCGGCGGGCTGCTCGGCAGGACGGACGCCTGGACGTCCATCGCGCCGGAGCGGCAGGTGCTGCTGCTGTCCAACACCACCGTCGCGCCGTTGTACGCGAAGGCGCTGCGGGAGGCGCTCGGGAAGCGTCCGCTCGAGCTGTTGCTGCTGCCCGATGGCGAGTCGCACAAGACCCTGGAACAGGCCGGCGTCGTCTACCAGCGGCTCGCCGCGATGGGCGCCAACCGCGACGCGGTGCTGGTCGCTCTCGGCGGCGGCGTGATCGGGGACCTTGGCGGCTTCGTCGCCGCCACCTGGATGCGCGGCATCGACTTCGTGCAGGTGCCGACGACCCTGCTCGCGATGGTGGACTCCTCGGTCGGCGGCAAGACCGCGGTCAACCTGCCGGCCGGCAAGAACCTGGTCGGCGCCTTCCACCAGCCGCGCCTCGTCGTCGCCGACCTCGACACCCTCGCCACGCTGCCGCCGCGCGAGTACGCGTCCGGCCTCGCCGAGGTGCTGAAGTACGGCGCGATCGTCGATCGCGAGTTCTTCGACTGGATCGACGCGCACGCCGCAGCGCTCATCGCCCGCGATCTCGACGTCGTCGCCGAGGCCGTCGAACGCAGCTGCCGCCACAAGGCCGCGATCGTCGCCCGCGACGAGCGCGAGACCGGCGACCGCGCGCTGCTCAATTTCGGCCACACCTTCGGCCACGCGCTCGAAGCCGTCGCCGGCTACGGCACGCTGCTGCACGGCGAGGCCGTCGCTATCGGCATGGTGCAGGCAGCGCGCCTGTCGGAGCGGCTCGGCCTGTCGTCGCCGGCCGACGGCGACCGGCTCGCCGCGGTGCTGGCTCGGCTCGACCTGCCGGTCGCGCCACCCGCGGGCCTGTCGGCGGATGAACTGGAACACGCGATGCGGCTCGACAAGAAGAATGCCAGCGGCAAGCTGCGCTTCATCCTGTGGCGCGGGATCGGCGCGGCGCTGCTGCCGCAGGCGGTGGACAACGAAGCGCTGCGGGCGGTGCTGTAGGGCGGGCACTGCCCGCCATTGCCTCAGTGCCTCGCGATGGCGCGCGGTGCGCGCCCTACCGCAGGGCGGCCACCGGCCGCCGTCGCGAGGCGTCTCGATCGACGTCGCTTCGGGGGAACCTCGGGGCAACGGCGCGCGGTGCGCGCCCTATGTGTGGACTCGCCCCCTCGGTCAACTGCTGTGTTGCTTTGCCGGACAAACGGCTGCGTCTATGTGTAAGGCCTCTGCGAGGTGGTCGTCTGACCACGGGCCGAAATCGATTGA
>JBGAPI010000052.1:0-37697 GCA_044221335.1 Ahniellaceae bacterium | reverse complement strand
CGTAGGGCGGGCATTGCCCGCCATTGCGAAGCGTTGCGGCGATGGCGGGCAGTGCCCGCCCTACGGTTCCTGCCGCTCCAGCACGTCGCGCGGCCGCAATCCCGACGCCAGCAGGGCCACGCCGAAGGTCAACGCCCCGCTGCCGATCAGCAGCGCCAGCCACAGCACCCGCGGCCCGGTCGCCATCACCGTGAAGTCGCCGGCATGGCGACCCAGCAGCAGCAGCACCCCGACCATCGCCGCCCCGGCGAAGCCGAGCTGCAGACCGTACTTCCGCCAGCCTGCCGCCGGCGTGTAGTGCCCCTGGCGCCGGAGGTACCAGGCGAGCTGGGCGGCATTGACGAGGCCCGAGATCGCGGTCGACAGCGCGATGCCGGCATGCGCTCCGTGCACCGCGAGCTTCCACAGGGTGCCGGTGATCGCGATGTTGAGCAGGATGTTGACGACCACCGTGACGACCGCCGACTTCACCGGCGTCTTCGTGTCCTGCCGCGCGTAGAAAGCCGGCGCCAGCACCTTCGACAGCATGAAGCCCGGCAGACCGCAGCCCAGCGCCATCAGCGCGAGCGCGGCCATCCGGGTGTCCTCGGCGCTGAACTTGCCGTGCTGGTACAGCGTCGCGTTGATCGGCACCGCCAGCGTGACGAGGCCGAGCGTCGCCGGGATCGCCACCAGCAGCGCCATCCGCAGCGCCCAGTCCAGCGCCGCCGAGTAGCCCGCGGGATCGGTGGCCGCGTGGCGGCGCGACAGGTGCGGCAGCACGACCGTGCCGAGCGCGGCACCGAAGATGCCGAGCGGGAATTCGAGCAGGCGATCGGTGAGGTACAGCCAGGTCTGGCTGCCGGTCGCGAGCAGCGAGGCGAACACGGTGCCGACCAGCAGGTTGATCTGCGCGACCGACGAGCCGAACAGCGTCGGCAGCATCAGGCGCAGCACCCGGTTGACCTCGGGATGGTCGCGGCGAAAGCGGAACCGGGGCAGCACGCCGAGCTTCGCCAGTGCGATCCACTGCACTCCCATCTGCACGATGCCCGCCGCAAGCACGCCCCAGGCCAGCGCGTGGATGCTCATTCCCAGCATCGGCGCCAGCCACAGCGCCGCCGCGATCACCGACAGGTTGTGCAGGATCGGCGTCGCCGCCGGCAGCGCGAACTTGCCGTAGCTGTTCAGCACGCCGGCAGCGAGCGCGGTCATCGAGATGAAGGTGAGATAAGGAAAGGTGATCCGGAGCAGCTGCGTCGTCAGGTCGAACTTGCCCGGCTCCTCCAGCGAGCCTGGCGCGAACAGCAGCGTGACCAGCGGCGCGGCCAGGATGCCCAGCGCCGTGACGATCAGCACCGCGGCGCAGAGGGCACCGGCGACGTGGTCGAGCAGATCACGCAGCGCCGCCTCGTCGCCCTTCTGCTTCAGCTCGGAGAACACCGGCACGAAGGCCTGCGAGAACGAGCCCTCGGCGAAGATCCGGCGCAGGAAGTTGGGGATGCGGTAGGCGATCAGGAACGCATCGGTCGCGACCGAGGCGCCGAACACCTGGGCCTGGACCATGTCGCGGACATAGCCGGCCACCCGCGACAGCGTGGTCATCGCGCTGAACGCGAGGGTCGATTTGAGCAGTTTCATCCGCAGGAGCTTACGCAATGCCGGTGGCTGCCGGCATTGCCGGCTGCGGGCGGATCGAGGGCAGCGCGGAGAGGGGACCGCGGGCGATCGCCGATTTCGCCGCCCATGGGAGGTCCCGGAGCGCCGTCACCCCGACCGTTGAATTTTCGAAAGTTTCAGCCCGGAGGTGGGGCGCGGGCACGACCGACGACCTAGAATGCCGGCTTATCCCCGGCCCCATCGCTCATGTCGAACTCGTCACGCGTCCACTCGCCGTTGCCCGCCCTCGCAGCGTTCCTGCTCGCGCTGATGGCCGGCAGCACCTCGCTCCACGCCTACGGCTCCGACCCGCATCGCGGTCATCGAGGGGAAAGCGAGGAGCAGCGCGAGCGGGACGAGGCGCGCCACCGCCAGAAGCGCAGCAAGGTCGCGGATCCCAAGGCCGAAGCCGAGCCACTCGCGAAGCCGACCGACCAGCCCGAGGGCGCTCTGGCCCACTTCCTGAAGCGGCGCCAGCCGGTGACCACCCGCGAGCAGGGCCGCGGCCTCGACTACAGCCTGTATGCCGCCGCGATGGAGCATTCGAAGCTGATGCCCCTGGTGTCCAGCGCTCGCCCCGGCCGCCCCGGCCAGGGCGACCCCAACGCACCCGACGCCACCAACGCGGTGCCGTGGACTGCGATCGGGCCGGGCAACATCGGCGGACGCACGCTGTCGTGGGTGTTCGACCCGACTACCCCGTCGACCATGTACACCGGCACGGCCGGCGGCGGCGTCTGGAAGACGACCAACGGCGGCACCACCTGGACGCCGGTCGGCGACCTGCTGGCCAACCTCGCCATCGCCAGCCTCGCGATCGCCCCCGGCGGCACGACCCTGTACGCCGGCACCGGCGAGGGCGCGTTCAACGTCGACGGTATCCGCGGCGCCGGCATCTTCAAGAGCACCGACTCCGGCGCGACCTGGAGCCAGCTGACCAGCACCGCCAACAGCAACTTCTACTACGTCAACGACATCGTCATCAGCCCGAACAGCGCGAGCACGCTCTACGCGGCGACCCGCACCGGCGTGTGGCGCTCGCTCGACGCCGGCGTCACCTGGACCCAGTTCGTCGAGACCACCGGCCACGTCGGCGGCTGCTTCGACCTCGTCGTGAAGCCGGCCACCAGCCCCGACACGGTGTTCGCCGCCTGCGGCAGCTTCTATTCGGCGAGCTTCAGCAAGCCGACCGCGGCCGTGTACCGCAACACCAACGCCAACGGCGCCGGCACCTTCGTGTCGGTGCTGTCGAACACCGGCATGGCGCGCACCAGCCTCGCGATCGCGCCTTCGGCGACCAACACGATCTACGCGGTCGCCGCCTGCTCGTCACCCGCCTCCGGCTTCACCTGCAACTTCGAGGACGGCCTGCGCGCGGTGTACCGATCCACCGATGGCGGCGGTACCTGGACCACGCAGTACGACGCGCAGTCGAGCACCACCAACGTAGCCTCGCTGCTGCTGTCGAACATCCGGCAGAAGAACTGCCTCGGCGGCAGCACCTACGGCCAGGGCTGGTACGACAACGTGGTCGCGGTCGATCCGACCAACGCCAACGTGCTCTGGGTCGGCGGTATCGACCTGTCCCGCTCGGACGATGCCGGCGTCAGCTGGGGCGTGATGTCGTACTGGTGGATCGGCACCTCGTTCTTCCCCTATGCGCATGCCGATCACCACTTCATCGCCTACCACCCGAACTACAACGGCACCACGGAGACCCGCTTCTACAACGGCAACGACGGCGGCGTCACTGTCACCAGCAACCCGAACGCGACCAAGGGCACGACGGCGACCGACATCTGCCCGTCCACGTCCGCGCAATTGAAGGGCGCGACCTTCGCCAGCCTCAACAACGGCTATCAGGTCACCCAGTACTACGACGGCACGGTCTATCCGGACGGCTCGACCTACTTCGGCGGCGCACAGGACAACGGCACCACCAAGGGCACCACCGCCGGCGGCCCGGCCACCTGGACCTCGATCCTCGGCGGCGACGGCGGCTACGTGGCGGTGGATTCGTCCAACACCAACATCCAGTACGGCGAATTCACCAACATCTCGATCTACAAGTCGACCAACGGCGGCGCAAACTTCGCCGCGTCGACCAGCGGCATCAGCGACGCCCGCGGCGGCCAGTTCATCAATCCCTTCACCATCGACCCGAACACGCCGGCCAACCTGTGGACCAGCGGCGCCCAGCTGTGGCGCACCACCAACAATGCCACCAGCTGGACCGCGGCCAGCACCACGACCATGCTCACCCACAACAGCGCCTGCGCCGTCAGCGCATCGCCGTCCGAGCAGTTCACCTCCCATGCGGTCGCGGTCGGCAATTCCAACCGCGTGCTGGCCGGCACCGACTGCGGCTACATCTTCCGCAATACCGCGGCGCTGTCCGCCACCAGCGCGACCGTGTGGGCCTCCGCGCAGCCGGCCACCGGCTATGTCGACGCCATCGCGTTCGACCCCAGCAACGAACTGATCGCCTACGCCGTCTACGGCACCTTCGGCGTCGGCCACATCTGGAAGACGACCGACGGCGGCGCGACCTGGAGCAACATCAGCGGCGCCGGCGGCACCGCGCTGCCGGACGCCCCGGCGCACTCGGTCGCCGTGGATCCGGACAACGGCTCCAAGATCTTCGTAGGCACCGACATCGGCGTATACGTGACGACCGACGGCGGCGCCAACTGGGCGCGAGAGAACACCGGATTCGCCAACGTCTCCACCGAGCGCCTGCTGATCCGCAAAGCCGGCGCCGTGAAGGAGATCTACGCCTTCACCCACGGCCGCTCCGCCTGGAAGGCCGACATCTCGAACCTGCTGGCGACGAGCACGACCACGGTCGCTTCCAGCGCCAACCCCAGCGTGTTCAGCCAGAGCGTCACCTTCACCGCCACCGTCAGCGGGGCCTCCGGCACGCCGACCGGCAACGTCACCTTCTTCGACGGCGCCAGCTCGCTCGGCACCAGCGTCCTGTCGGGTGGCTCGGCGGCACTGGCGATCAACGGCCTCGCCGTCGGCAGCCACAACATCACGGCGAGCTACGGCGGCAATGCCACCTACGGCAGCAGCACCAGCACGACGCTGGTCCAGGTCGTGAACCCGGCAGCGACCACGACCTCGATCGCCAGCGACACGCCGGATCCCTCGGTCACCGGCCAGTCGGTGACCGTCTCCGCGTCGGTTGCGGGCAATTCCCCCGCCACGCTCGCGCCGAGCAGCGGCACGATCAACGTGACCGCGCCGACCTCGGGCGGCTGCTCGATCGTGCTCCCCGCGACCTCGTGCGCGATGAGCTTCACCGCGGCCGGCGCAACCACCATCACGGCGACCTTTGCGGCGACGACCAGCTACGCGACGTCCAACACGACGACGGGGCACACGGTCAACAAGGCCGACACCAGCACCGGCCTCGGCCTGTCGACCTCGACCTCGGTGTTCGGCCAGTCGGTCACCCTGACGGCGACCGTCGCCGCGACCGCGCCGGGTTCCGGCACGCCGACCGGCACCGTCACCTTCTTCGATGGCGCCACCAACCTCGGAACTGGAACGCTGTCGTCCGGCGTCGCGACGCTGTCGACCTCGGCGCTGGCGATCGGCGCGCATTCGCTGACCGCGACCTACGGCGCCGACACCAACTTCAACGGCTCGACCTCGTCGGCGCAGACGCTCACGGTCAGCAAGGCCAGCACCACGACCGGCCTCGGCCTGTCGTCGTCGACCTCGGTGTTCGGCCAGTCGGTCACGCTGACCGCGACCGTCGCTGCAGTGGCGCCGGGTTCCGGCACGCCGACCGGCACCGTCACCTTCTTCGACGGCGCCACCAACCTCGGAACCGGCACGCTGTCGGCTGGCGTCGCGACGCTGTCGACCTCGGCGCTGGCGATCGGCGCGCATTCGCTGACCGCGACCTACGGCGCCGACACCAACTTCAACGGCTCGACCTCGTCGGCGCAGACACTGACGGTGGGCAAGGCCGGCACCGGCACCGCGCTGGGCGTCGCGCCGTCCAGCAGCAGCTTCGGGCAGACCGTCACGCTGACCGCGACCGTCACCGCGACGGCGCCGGGCTCGGGCACGCCGACCGGCACCGTCACCTTCTTCGACGGCGCCACCAACATCGGCAGCGGCACGCTCAATGGTGCGGGTGTCGCGACGATGACCAAGTCGAACTTCACCGTCGGCACCCACGCGAGCCTCACGGCCGTGTTCGGCGGCGATGGCAACTTCAACGGCTCGACCTCGTCGGCCCAGTCGCTGACCGTCGGCCAGGCCTCGTCGAGCACCGCGCTCGGCGTGTCGCCGTCGTCCTCGACCTTCGGGCAGACCGTCACGCTGACCGCCACCGTCACCAGCGCCGGTGGCACGCCGACCGGCACCGTCACCTTCTTCGACGGCGCCACCAACATCGGCACCGGCACCCTGAACGGCTCCGGCGTCGCGTCGATGACGAAGTCGAACTTCACCCTCGGCACCCACGCGAGCCTGACCGCCGCTTTCGGCGGCGACACCAACTTCAGCGGATCGACCTCGCCGGCCCAGTCGCTGACCGTCAACCAGGCCGGGTCCACCACCACCCTCGGCATCGCACCGTCGTCGTCCACCTTCGGCCAGAGCGTCACCTTCACTGCGACCGTGGTCGCCACCAGCGGCACGGCGACCGGGACGGTGACCTTCAAGGAGGGCGTGGCGACGCTCGGCACCGGCACGCTGAACGGGTCCGGCATCGCGACCTTCTCGACCTCCTCGCTCGCCGTCGGCAGCCACAGCATCACGGCGAGCTACGGTGGCGACGCCAACGTCCTCGGGTCGACTTCGGGCGCGCAGACGGCCACCGTGGCGCTCGCATCGAGCAGCACCGCGCTGACCTTGTCGGCGAGCAGCGTCACGGTCGGCAGCTCGGTGACGCTGACGGCGACGGTCGGCGGCAGCGTCGGCACGCCGATCGGCACGGTGACCTTCTTCGACGGCGGCACGACGCTCGGCACCGGCAGCCTCAACGGCGCCGGCGTCGCGACGCTGTCGACCTCGGCGCTCACCGTCGGCAACCACAGCCTGACCGCGAGCTACGGCGGCAGCGCGGTCTATGCCGTGTCGACCTCGACGGCCAAGTCGCTCGACGTCACTGGCGGTGTCGACCTCTCGGTCACGATCGGCAACGTCTTGTCCTACCTGATCGCCGGCTCGACCGTGACCTACACGCTCGACGTCGCCAACGCCGGTCCGCTAGGGGCCACCAACGCGCTGCTGTCGAACGGTGTCGCGACCGGCCTCACCGCGATGACCTGGACCTGCGCGACGCTGTCCGGCGCCACCTGCCCGAACGCCTCGGGCAGCGGCGCGATCAGCGAGTTCGTCACCCTCGGCGCCGGCCAGTCGCTGCGCTACACCATCACGGCCACGGTCAGCGCCGCGGCCGGCGACACGGTCAACAACAGCGTCGGCATCGAGGCCAACAGCGGCGACTTCGAGCTCGACGCCGCCAACAACTCGTCGACGGATTCCGACCCGGTGCGCGGGGTGCCGATGTTCTCGGATGGATTCGAGTGACCGTAGGGCGCGCATCGCGCGCCCTTGCGGAAGGCTCCGATCGAAGAGCGTGAAGGCGTAGCGGCGAGGCAAAGGCGGGCAGTGCCCGCCCTACGCCCGGTTGAATTCGGGCGCCCCGCCGCCACCTAGCCGCCATCGCGTGCATTCGAGACGGCCGGCGCTAGGCCGCCCCTTCCGCACGCCCCAGACGGAGCACTCCCATGCGGATGGACAAACTCACCTCGCGCTTCCAGCAGGCCCTGGCCGATGCGCAGTCGCTGGCGGTCGGCCGCGACCACAACCTGATCGAGCCGGTGCACCTGCTGGTCGCGCTCGTCGACCAGCAGGGCGGCTCGACCCGGCCGCTGCTGACCCAGGCAGGCGTCAACGTGCCTGCGCTGCGCAGCCGCCTCGGCGAGGTGCTGGACAAGCTGCCGGCGGTCAAGGGCCAGGAAGGCAATGTCGGCGTCGGCAACGACCTCGGGCGGCTGCTCAACCTCACCGACAAGCTCGCCCAGAAGAAGGGCGATGCGTTCATCGCGAGCGAATGGTTCGTGCTCGCGGCGCTCGACGACAAGGGCGAAGTCGGCCAGGCCCTGAAAGCCAGCGGCGCGAAGAAGGATGCGCTCGAGGCGGCGATCGACGAACTGCGCGGCGGCGAGAAGGTCGGCAACGCCGGCGCCGAAGAGCATCGCCAGGCGCTCGGCAAGTACACCATCGACTACACCGAGCGCGCCGAGAGCGGCAAGCTCGATCCGGTGATCGGCCGCGACGAGGAGATCCGCCGGGTGATCCAGGTGCTGTCGCGCCGGACCAAGAACAACCCGGTGCTGATCGGCGAGCCCGGCGTCGGCAAGACCGCGATCGCCGAGGGCCTGGCCCAGCGCATCGTCAACAACGAGGTGCCCGAGGGCTTGCGCGGCAAGCGCCTGCTCGCGCTCGACATGGGTGCACTGATCGCCGGCGCCAAGTTCCGCGGCGAGTTCGAGGAGCGCCTGAAGTCGGTGCTGAACGAGCTCGCCAAGCAGGAAGGCAACGTCATCCTGTTCATCGATGAATTGCACACCATGGTCGGCGCCGGCAAGGCCGAGGGCGCGATGGACGCGGGCAACATGCTGAAACCGGCACTCGCTCGCGGCGAACTGCACTGCATCGGCGCGACCACGCTCGACGAATACCGCAAGTACGTCGAGAAGGACGCGGCGCTCGAGCGGCGCTTCCAGAAGGTGCTGGTCGGCGAGCCCTCGGTCGAGGACACCATCGCGATCCTGCGCGGCCTGAAGGAGCGCTATGCCGTGCACCACGGCGTAGAAATCACCGACCCGGCGATCGTCGCCGCGGCCACGCTGTCGCATCGCTACATCGCCGATCGCCAGCTGCCCGACAAGGCGATCGACCTGATGGACGAGGCCGCGAGCCGGATCCGGATGGAGATCGACTCCAAGCCGGAGGAGCTCGATCGCCGCGAGCGGCGCCTCATCCAGCTGAAGATCCAGCGCGAGGCGCTGAAGAAGGAGAAGGACGCCGCGTCGAAGCAGCGACTCGCCGACCTCGAGCGCGACATCGCGAAACTGGAACGGGAATTCGCCGACCTCGACGAAGTCTGGAAGTCCGAGAAGGCCGCCGTCGCCGGCACCACGAAGATCAAGGAAGAGATCGAGCGCGCCAAGCTGGAGATGGACGCCGCGATGCGTCGCCAGGACCTCGCCCGCGTCTCCGAGATCCAGTACGGCCGCCTGCCGCAGCTGGAGAAGCAGCTCGGCGCCGCACTCGATGCGGAGCAGAAGGGCTTCACCCTGCTGCAGCAGCAGGTCACCGCGGAGGAGATCGCCCAGGTGGTGTCGCGCTGGACCGGCATCCCGGTGTCGAAAATGCTGGAAGGCGAGCGTGAGAAGCTGCTCCGGATGGAAGACGAGCTGCACCGCCGCGTCGTCGGCCAGGACGAGGCGGTGCGCGTCGTCTCCGAGGCGATCCGCCGCTCGCGCGCCGGGCTCTCCGACCCGAACCGGCCGAACGGCTCCTTCCTGTTCCTCGGCCCGACCGGCGTCGGCAAGACCGAGCTGTGCAAGGCGCTCGCCGACTTCCTGTTCGACTCCACCGAGGCGCTGGTCCGGATCGACATGAGCGAGTTCATGGAGAAGCACTCGGTCGCCCGCCTGATCGGCGCGCCGCCGGGCTACGTCGGCTACGAGGAAGGCGGCTACCTCACGGAAGCGGTGCGCCGCCGGCCCTACAGCGTGATCCTGCTCGACGAAGTCGAGAAGGCGCACCACGACGTGTTCAACGTCCTGCTGCAGGTGCTCGACGACGGCCGACTCACCGACGGCCAGGGCCGTACGGTGGACTTCCGCAACGCGGTGGTGGTGATGACCTCCAACCTGGGCTCGCCGCTGATCCAGGAGTTCAGCCAGCGCAACGACTACAGCGGGATGAAGTCGGCGGTGCTGGAGGTCGTGCAGCAGCATTTCCGGCCGGAGTTCATCAACCGCCTCGACGAGATCGTGGTGTTCCACCCGCTCGCCCGCGAGCACATCCGCGCGATCGCCCGCATCCAGCTCGGTCAGCTGGAAAAGCGACTCGCCGAGCGCGACCTCAAGCTCGCGATCGACGACGCCGCGCTCGATCTCATCGGGAATGTGGGCTTCGACCCGGTCTATGGCGCACGGCCGCTGAAGCGTGCGATCCAGCAGCAGATCGAGAATCCGCTGGCACGCGAGATCCTCGGCGGTGGTTTCGCGCCGGGCGATGTCGTGGTGATCGCGAACGAGGCCGGCAAGCTGAAGATCACGCGGCAAAAGGGCGTTGCGGCGGCGGCGTGAGCCCCTCACCCTGCCCTCTCCCCCGCAGGCGGGGGAGAGGCTTGCACGCGCCGTGGCCTCGTCGCGACGAGCGCAGGCCCCGATGCCGGAGGGGCTCAAATCGATGAGGGCGGGGCGCAACTCCCGTTGTGGGAGGGGCGCGAGCCCCGGTGCTCTGGTGCATCATCGAGCTCGGAGCATCCGGTTTGACGCCCCTCCCACACGAGTCTCCCGACCATGAAGCTGTACTCCGGCCCCCTCAGCATGTTCGGCGCCAAGGTCGAGATCGCGTTGCGCGAGAAGACCATCTCCTTCGAACTGGAGATGGTCCCCTTCAGCCAGCAGCACGGCTACAACCCGAAGCATCCCGAAGTCCTGCGTATCAATCCGAAACGCCAGGTGCCCGTTCTGATCGACGGCGACCTCGAGCTGTTCGACTCCACCCAGATCTTCGAGTACCTGGAGGACTCGACCCCCGTTCCCGCGCTCTGGCCGACAGCGCCCGGCGCGCGCGCTCGGGCACGCCAGCTCGAGCACCGCTCCGACGAGGTCTTCTTCCCCCACGTCATCCGGTTGATGGGCCTCGATGACACGCCGGACGATCCTGCGGCCATCGCGGCGAAGCAAGCCGCTGCGCAGTTCTATCGTGACCTCGAGGTCACGCTCGGCGATCGCGAATTCCTTTCCAGCGACTATTCCTACGCGGACATCGCCTTCTACATGGCGCAGTTGTTCGGCGCCCGCAAGGGCGCCCCGATGACGGCGGAGACGCCGCGGCTCATGGCCTGGCGTGACCGGATGACGCGGCGGCCGGCGGTGCGGCAGGTGGTCGGAGCAATGGCCGCTTACTTGCGGTCGATCGCGCATCCCGTCCCGGCCTTCCTCGACAGCATCGGGTAGGGCGCGCACCGCGCGCCATTGCCCCACCACCTCGCGATGGCGGGCAATGCCCGCCCTACGAATTACGCCGGCAGGCGGTGCATCGCGCAGATCTTGTTGCCCGACGGATCGCGCAGGTAGGCCAGGTAGAGCTTCATCCCGAGACCTTCGCGGATGCCCGGCGGATCCTCGCAGGCGGTTCCGCCGCTGGCGAGCCCGGCCGCGTGCCAGGCATCGACGTCGGCCGTCGACTTCGCGGCGAAGCCGATCGTGCTGCCGTTGCCGTGGCTGGCCGGATTGCCGTCGATCGGACGGGTCAGGGCGAAGCTGCCGCCCTTGTTGAAATAGAAGCAGCGGCCCTTGGGATCGATCGTGCCCGGCTCGTAGCCCAGCGCCGCCAGGATGGCGTCGTAGAACTTCTTCGAGGCGGCAACGTCGTTCGCGCCCAGCATCACGTGACTGAACATCGGCAACTCCTGGTCTCGGGGGTGGAATCCTCCGGATGATGCCGCATCGGCGTGGCCGGCAGCGAGGCGATTCGCGCCAACATCGGGGGCGGACCCGCTCCACCGCGCGCCGGGCCCGACGCGTCGCCGCCGGTCGGAAAGTTTTGCCGGTCAGGGTGACGGAGCTCTCGGTCCCGGTTCCGCGCTGAGACCATACTGCCCCGATTTCAGCGGGAATCCTTGAGCCATGTCGACACGTCGCATCGTCGCGCTGAGCCTCATCGCCAGCGCCCTCGCGGGGGCCACCGTCCTCGCCGCCCGTCATCACGCCTCGCCGGACGGGGACTGGGATGCGGTCGAGAACGAGGCGGCCGAACTGCGTACCGACGGCCCGCGCGAAGCCGCGGCCTTCTACCTGCAGAAGCGCCTCGCTCCGGAGATGAAGGAACTGCCGGTCGAACGCCTGCTCGCCGCCCGCGAGCAGATGCGCTCGATGCGGCAGGTCTCGTCGATCCCTGCCGAGCTGCGCCGCAGCGCCGACGGCACCGAGGCGGTCGACGCGTTGTCCGCGAGTTGGCAGGCCCTCGGGCCCGGCAACGTCGGCGGCCGGGTGATGGCGCTGGCGATGCCGACCGGCGACAGCAACACGATCTATGCCGGCACTGCCGGCGGCGGCGTGTGGAAGTCGACCAACGCCGGGACCAGCTGGGCCGTGCTCACCGACACCATGGCCAACCTGTCGATCGCCTCGCTGGCGATCGACCCCGTCAACGCCAACGTGCTCTATGCCGGCACCGGCGAGGGCGACTTCGCGGTCGACTCGATCCGCGGCGCCGGCATCTTCAAGTCGACGGACGCCGGCGCGAACTGGACGCGTCTGACGAGCACCGCCGTCTCCAACTTCAACTACGTCAACGACGTGCGCATCTCGCGCCTGTCGAGCAACCGCGTGATCGCGGCCACCAGCGCCGGCGTGTTCACCAGCAACGACGGCGGCGCGACCTTCCCGCAGACCCTGAGCACGGCGACCAACTGCTTCTACGTGGTCTCGACCGTGGTGACCGGCGTCGAGACCTGGCTCGCCTCCTGCCGCAGCGGCAGCGCTCCCGGCGTCTACCGCAGCACCGACAACGGCGCGACCTGGACGAAGACCCTGTTCGAGACCGGCATGGGCCGCACCGCCATCGCGATCTCGGGCACCCGCGCCTACGCGGCAGCCGCGAGCACGGTCCCCGGGCCCGACCGCACCGGTGACGCCATTGGCGACTACATCGACCAGCTTTACGCGTTCTTCCGCTCGGACGACGGCGGCGCCACCTGGACCGCCACGGTTCGCAACACCGACACCCATTGGGGCCCGACGCTGATCATGTCCGGCTACTACAGCTGCTCGAACTTCCTCGGGCAGTACGGCCAGGCCTGGTACGACAGCGCCATCGCGATCGATCCGCTCAATGCCAACAGCGTCTGGATCGGCGGCATCCAGTTGTATCGATCCGACGACGGCGGCACCACCTGGGGTCGCGGCCCCAACATCCACACCGACCACCACGCTCTGCTGTTCGATCCCAATTTCAACGGCACGAGCAACCAGATCCTCTACATCGGCGAGGACGGCGGCATCTATCGCAGCACCAGCGCGCGCGGCGCGGCCGGCGTGCAGCCGCTCGACCCGGGTTCCTCCTGCACCGCCGGCTCGGTCGGCGCCAGTTCGCTCAACAACGGCTTCGCCGCGACCCAGTTCTACCAGGGCGTGCCCTACCCGGACGGTACCAGCTACATCGCCGGCGCCCAGGACAACGGTACCCGCCGCGGCACCGACGCCGCTGGCGCAAACGCCTGGAGTTCGCTGCCGACCTGCGGCGACGGCGGCTACAACGCGATCGATCCGACCAACACCAGCACCGTCTACGCGAGCTGCCAGGGCATCTCGATCCAGCGCAGCACCAATGGCGGCTCCAGCTTCGTCGGGGCGACCAGCGGCATTCCCTCGGGTGAATCGACGATCTTCATCCCCGCGTTCGCGCTCGACCCCAACAACAACCAGCGCCTGTGGTTCGGCGGCACCCATGCCTACCGCAGCGACAACTCCGGAACGAATTGGACCGCCGCCTCCGGCGTCTTCACCAGCGGTCAGGTTTCGGCGATCGCGGTCGCGCCGGGCAACGCCGACCGGGTGCTGATGGGCAGCACCCAGGGTCGCGTCTACTTCAGCACCACCGCTACGACCGACACCTCGGCAAACGGCTGGACGGTGGCCACGATCAACGCCGGCGGCTACGTCTCCTCGCTGGCCTTCGCCCCGAACGACCCGCTGACCGTCTACGCGACGATCGCGACCTTCGGCCGCCCGCACGTGCTGAAGTCGATCGACGGCGGCGCGACCTGGGCCAACATCTCCGGCAGCGGTGTCACCGGCCTGCCCGATGTTCCCGCGCTGTCGGTCATCGTCGACGTCGCCGATCCGACCCGCCTCTTCGTCGGCACCGACGTCGGCGTGTTCACCAGCGGCGACGGCGGCGCGACCTGGGCGGTCGAGATCACCGGCTTCCCCAACGTCTCGACCGAGTGGCTGGCGATGACCGGCAACGCCTCCGGGCGCAAGCTGTTCGCGTTCACCCACGGACGCGGGGCGTGGCGGGCGGATCTTGGGCCCTACGTCAACGCCGGGCTGCTGTTCAAGGATGGATTCGAGTAGGGTGCGCAACGACGCGAGACGCCTCGCGATGGCGATCCGTGGACGCACTACCGGCGCTCTAGAAGGATCCGACGGGACGGATCGCATGAAACGCCGGTGAGGTCGGGGATGTACATCGGTCGACTCGCCTCGCGTCGGCGGGCAGTGCCCGCCCTACCTCGTCAGCATCTTGTCCAGCCAGCGCAGCACCGGCGGCAGCTTCGACGGATCGTAGGCCGGCTCCAGCTTCTCTCCGCCGCACGCGGCGTCGGCGTGATCACGCCGCGGTCGGGGCGGCAGGTACTTGTTGGTGGGCCGGTAGCCCATCTCCGGCATCAGGTCGACGCCGTTGCGCTCGGCGACCAACTTCGACACCGCGGAGTCCGGGTCGCCGAGGTCGCCGAAGTGGCGCGCCCGAGTCGGGCAGGCCTGCACGCAGGCCGGCTGGCGGTCGTGTTCGGGCAGGCTCTGGTTGTCGATGCGGTCGACGCACAGCGTGCACTTCTGCATCACGCCGCGCTGCTCGCTGTACTCGCGCGCGCCGTAGGGACAGGCCCAGGAGCACAGCTTGCAGCCGATGCACTTGTCGGCGTCGACCAGCACGATGCCGTCCTCGGCGCGCTTGTAGCTGGCGCCGGTCGGGCAGACGGTGACGCAGGCCGGCGTCTCGCAGTGCAGGCACGAGCGCGGAAAGTGCAGCGCGAGCGCCGGCGCGTCCTCGCGCTCGACCGTGTAGCTGTGGATGCGGTTGAACCAGACGCCATTCGGCTCGGGACCGCGCGCGTCGGCATCCGGCAGTGGCCCGAACTGGCCGCCGTCGTTCCACTGCTTGCAGGCCACCGCGCAGGCGTGGCAGCCGACGCAGATGTCGAGGTCGATGACGAGGCCGAGCTTCTTCGTCGTCGCAACGGGCAGGTCGGTCACTTCGATGTCTCCACACTCACCTGCTTGCGCTGCTGCGCGACCGGCAGGTTCTCGGCGCGCAGGAATTCGGGATCGGCGTCGAGCACGGCCGGATTCTCCAGATAGGCCAAGGCCATCGCGGTCGCGTCGTTGCCCCAGAACTTCCGCTCGCCGATGACCAGCGTCGGGACGCCGAACACGCCGAGCGCGATCGCCTCGGCGCCGTTGGCGGCGAGCTCGCGCTTCACCGCGTCGGCGCCGATCGCGGCGTCGATGTCGGCGATGCCGAGCGAGCGTGCGACGTCGCGCAGTGCATCGGCGCCGTCGATCGCCTCGCCGCGTTCCCACACCCGGGCGAAGATCGCATCGACCGCCGCCGCGCTCGACCCTGCGGCGATGGCGAGGCGCAACGCCGGTAGCGGATTGAACGGATGCGCCGGCGGCGCCTTCATCGGGATGCCGAGTTCGCGCGCCTGCCACAGCGCGATCCGATAGGTGTGGCGGCGCTTCTCCGCGATCTCGGCCGGACCCAGCTGGCCGTAGTGCGTGAGCAGCCCGGCGAACAACAGCGGCTTCGGTGCGAGCGCGAGGTCAGGGCGATCGCGTCGGAGCCGCCGCCACTGCAGGTAGGCGAATGGCGAGATGAAGTCGAAATACCAGGGCAGTGCGCTGGCGCGCACTGCGCCAGAACGAGATTCCGGGCCAGCGACCAGGGAATTCATGCGGTCTGCATCTTTGTGCGCGGAATCGACGCAGCCGCTTCCGAGGTCGACGTGAAGACCCGATCGATCCGAACCCTCTGGTCGAACCACGCCGCCTGCCCGGTCACCGGATCGGAATTGGCGAAGCGCCCGTCCGGCAGGTTGTCGTCGATCAAGCCGTTCAACAGGAAGCCGCGCTTCGACTCCGGCGCGTCCGGCGACAGCGCCCAGCGTCCCTTGCGCTTGCCGATCGCGTTCCAGGTCCACACCGTGCCCGGCTCGACGCCGTCGTGCAGCTCGACCTCGACCTCGACCTGACCGGAGTTCGACGACAGCGCGACCTTCTCCCCCGCCGCGATGCCGTAGTCCCGCGCCGTCGTCGGATGCACATACAGCACGTTGCGCGCTGCGATCTGCCTGAGCCAGTCGTTCTGCGAGCCCCAGGAGTGGTACATGAACATCGGCCGCTGGGTCAGCGCGGCGAGCGGATAGCGCTCGCGATCGACCTGCGCCGAGTGGAAGGGCTCGTACCACTGTGGCAGCGGATCGAAGTGGGCAATCACTCGCGCCCGTTCACCCTCGCCCATCGGCCGCGCCGGATCGCGCGCCGCGTTGCGGAAGCGCACCAGGGCCTCCGCGTACAGCTCCAGCACGTAGCCGTCGGTGGCACCGACCAGACCGCAGGACTTGGCCCAGTCCAGGTAGTCGCGGTTCGCCATTTTGAAGTAGTGCCCGGCCTTCGGCACCTCGTGGCGGAAGAAGCAGCCATTGGCGATGTAGCGGCTGAGCTGATCCGGATTCGGCGAGCCGACGCCGGTCGCGCCGCCGTCCTTGCCGCGGAAGCCGGCGAGCAGCCCGATGCCCGGCGCGCGCTCGTGGTTGACCATGTAGTCGGGGAAACCGCCGGGATAGCGCGGCTTGCCCTCGGCGTCGACCATGCCGGGCAGGCCGAGGCGCGCGCCGAGATCGAGCAGCACGCTCTGGAACGGCCGCACGTCGCGATCGGGCGCGACGACCGGCTGGCGGATCGCGTCGGCGAGGCCGTCGGCATCCGAGATCGGGCGATCGAGCGCCGAGATGCAGTCGTGGCGTTCGAGGTAGGTCGTGTCCGGCAGCACGAGATCGGCGAACTCGACCATCTCCGAGGCGTAGGCATCGGCATAGATGATCCGGGGAATCTTGTACTCGCCGGTGGCGTCGTCCTTGTCGGTCAGCCAGCGGCGGGTCTCGTCGACGTTCATCGCCGAGTTCCAGCTCATGTTGGCCATGAACATCAGCAGCGTGTCGATGCGGTACGGATCGCCGGCCCAGGCATTGCGGATCACCGTGTGCATCATCCCGTGCACCGCGAGCGGATGGCGCCAGGAGAACGCGTGGTCGATCCGGCGCGGCTTGCCCTCGGCGTCGACCAGCAGGTCCTCAGGTCCGCGCGGGAAGCCGAGCGGCGCGCCGTCGAGGCTGCCGTCGGCGCGGCGGGTCTTGCCCGGCTTGTTCGCCGGCGGGATGCCCTTCGGATACGGCGGCTGGAAGCGGAACGAGCCCGGCGTCTCGATCGCGCCGAGCAGCATCTGCAGCACGTGCAGCGCGCGGCAGGTGTGGAAGCCGTTGCTGTGCGCCGAGATGCCGCGCATCGCGTGCATCGCGACCGGGCGGCCGAGCATCTCGTCGTGCTTGCGGCCGTGCACGTCGGTCCAGGCGATCGGAAGGCGGATCGGATCCGTGAAGGCCGCATGCGCCAACTCGGCGGCGAGCCGGCGGATCGTCGCCGCCGGCACGCCGGTGCGTTCGGCCACGGCCTCCGGTGCATAGGCCGGATCGAGATAGCGCTCGGCCAGCAGCTGGAACGACGGCACGGCGCGACGGCCGTCGGCCAGCGTGAACTCGCCGACGATGGCCGGCGCGATGGCGATCGCGTTGGCGCGGACCAGCGCACTGGTGTTCTTGTCGAACGCGAGCGGCTCGCCGTCGGCGCCGCGCGCGACCAGCCCGTCGTCGGCCGCGCCGGGCGCCTGGATCACGAGGTGATGCGCGTTGGTGTAGCGCACCAGGTAATCGAAGTCGATGCGCTCGGCCATGAGCAGCTCGCGGATCAGCGCGAAGGCCAGGAGCCCATCGCTGCCCGGCCGGATCGGCACCCACTCGTCCGCGATCGCGGCATAGCCGGTACGGATCGGATTGATCGCGACGATCTTCGCGCCGTGCTTCTTCAGCTTGCCCAGTCCGAGCTTGATCGGGTTCGAGTCGTGGTCCTCGGCGACGCCCCACAGCATCAGATAGCGGGTGTGCTCGAAGTCCGGCTCGCCGAACTCCCAGAACGCCGAACCCATCGTGTACATGCCGGCCGCGGCCATGTTGACCGAGCAGAAGCCACCGTGCGCCGCGTAGTTCACCGTGCCGAACTGCTGCGCCCACCAGCCGGTCAGCGCCTGCGACTGGTCGCGGCCAGTGAAGAACGCGAGCTCGTCGGGATTGCGTTGGCGGATCGGACGCAGCCAGTCGGTGGCGAGCTTGAGGGCCTCGTCCCAGGAGATCGCCTTGAATTCGCCGGAGCCCCGCGGCCCGACGCGCAGCAGCGGCGTCGTCAGCCGCGCCGGCGACTCGTGCTGCTTGATCCCGGCGGAGCCCTTCGCGCACAGCACGCCGCGGTTGACCGGGTGCTCGGGATTGCCCTGGATGTAGCGCACCCGATTGTTCTTCAGGTGCACGAGGATGCCGCAGCGGCAGGCACACATGTAGCAAGTGGTGGGCTGGACGCTATCGCCGATCGGTTCGTTGATGCGGAGGTCGGGATCGGTCATGGCGAAACCGCGGGGCTCGGAGACGAGCATTGTGCCTTGCCGCGACCGCCGTGGGAGCGGCGGAAGCCGCGACACCCTTGCGGGAGGGGCGCAAGCCCCGATGCTTTCGCGACCACGGTCGGGACTCGCGCCCCTCGCACATCGCGGCCGGCGCCGCTCCCACCTCCCGCGTTCCGGCACAATCCGGGGATGGACCGCTACGAACGCATCATCAAGCTCCACGGCATCTTGAAGGCCGCCCGCTATCCGGTCGACTTCGAGCACCTGAAGACCGAGCTCGACTGCTCGCGGGCGACGCTGTACCGCGACATCGCCTTCCTGCGCGACGCGCTCGGCGCACCGATCGAGACCGACGAGGTGCAGCACCGCTTCGGCTACAGCCGCGGGGAGGCCGATCGCTTCGAGCTGCCGGGCCTTTGGCTCTCCAGCGACGAGCTGGCCGCGCTGCTGGCGCTGCACCAGCTGATGGCGCGCACCGGCCAGGGCGTGCTGTCGGGCGCTCTGGCGCCGCTGAAATCGCGGGTCGAGAAGCTGCTGGCACAGCAGGACGGCGCGGAACGCAGCCTCAAGGAACTGAACCGCATCCGCGTCACCGGAGCGGCGGTGCGGCGGCTCGACCAGACGGTGTTCCGGCGCGTCGCCGAGGCGGTGCTCGCGCGCAAGCGGCTGCGCTTCGCGTACCGCGCGCGCTCGACCGGCAGCGACAGCGTGCGCGAGGTCTCGCCGCAGAGGCTCACCCACTACCGCGAGAACTGGTACCTCGATGCGTTCGATCACGCCCGCAAGGCTCTGCGGAGTTTCGCGGTCGACCGCATCGGTGATCCGCGTGCGACGGAGGAGCCGGCCGACGACGTCGCCGAGGGCGATCTCGACGCGCATCTGGCCGGCAGCTACGGGATCTTCTCCGGCGCACCGAAGGCCTGGGCGCTGATCCGCTTCTCGCCGAAAGCCGCGCGCTGGGTCGCCGACGAACACTGGCATTCGCGCCAGGAAGGCAAGCTCACCGAGACCGGCCACTACGAACTGCGCCTGCCCTACTCGAACGCCCGCGAACTCCTGATGGACGTGCTGCGCTACGGCCCCGACGCCGAGGTCATCGCCCCGCCGCCGCTGCGCGAGGAGATGAAGATCCTGCTGGCCCTGGCCGCCGCGAACTACGCGTAGGGCGGGCACTGCCCGCCATCGCGAGGCGATCCGGCGCGTGGATCGTAGGCCCAGGGATCACCCGCGCCGCCGGGCGACCAGCGCAGCACCGGGGAATCGCCTAGAGCGTCCGTCCTGGCTCGCTGACGGCCGCCGCAGGCACGGGTGACGGCGACGGCGCCGCCGCAGACCCCGGATCCGCCGCAGCCGCGCCGCCGTCGATGGAACGCGCGAGCAGCGCCAGGAGCGACCCGGCGTTGAACAGCGGAGTCACCCATTCCAGCAGGCCGAGGATCGGCCGCAGCGAGCGCTCCGGTTCCGTCGGGCCGATCGACTCCTGCCCGGTGACGCGCTCCAGGACGAAGCCGGCCCCGAACGCCAGCAGCAGCGACGAAGGCGAGACGAGTTCCTTCGCGAGCTCGCCCGTCGTCGGCGCCGCGCGCCGCCGCAGTGCGTCGCGCCGATCCTGCAGGCGACGCTCGAGCGCGGCGACTTCGTCGTCGATGTCCCGGTGTCCGAACAGCACGAATCGCCTCCCGTCACTTCGCCGGCGGTGCGGTGCGCGCCCGCGGCGCGAGGCTGCGCCGCGTGGCCGGGAACTGCAGGTCGGCACTGCGCTGGCGGATCCTCGCCGCAAGAACGACGACCCCGAGCAGGTTGCAAGCGGCGAGCACGAGCAGCGCGACGCTGGCGGCCACGCCGCGTTCGAGCAGTGCCAGCAGCAACGCCGCCTGTGCGACCAGCCACGCCGTGGCGAGCATCACCACGACCATCAGGCCGAACACCAGCATCGCGACGAGGCTGATTCCGGCCCGCCGGGCCTCGAGGGCCAGGAGGCCGAGCTGGTCATGCGCGATCGCACCAAGATCGGTCAACAGCGCCGAGATCGGGTCCTGTCGTGCCGCACCGGCATCGCGGTCCGGGTCCGGCGTTCCGGCCTCCGCGTCATCGGTCTTGTCCATCACGTCGACGCCGGATCAGCGACGACGCAGCAGCGAACTCAGCAGGTAGCCGCTGGCGACGGCGATGCCGATCGTGACCAGCGGACGTTCGCGCATGTACTGCCCGGCGGTCTCGATGAGACGCGCCTGCACGTCCTTCAGCTGCACGGTCTTGGCGTCGAGCGCGTCCGCCGTCTGGCTGGCCGCGCCCGCGGCGCGGTCGACCGCCTGGTGGGCGCCGGCAGCCATCTTGTCGATCAGCGGGTGGGCGGCCTTCACCGCGGATTCGATCGTCGCGGCGGCGGGTGAACGATCGTCGCCGGCGTCGGCGCCGGCAACGTCCGCCGGAAGCGTGGCGCCTGTGGACTCGTGGGTGCTCATGGGCTCGACTCCTCGTCCGCGATCCAGTGACCGCCGCCCCTTCCAGGGACGGCGATCGACAGTCTGAACGACGATGATGAACTCGTCCAGAACGGAGCCCCCGACGAACGACCGAGGTTCAGCTTCGTCCTGCTGGAATGCACGCCGCACGATTTCCCCTCCCGGACGGGAGTCCGCAAACGGGCGACCGGCGCACCAGCCGGGGCCGACTGCGACCCGCCGAATCACGACCGGATCGGAGGCCATCGATGACGCGACCGCTGACGTTCCTGGGCTGCCGCCCGATCCTCCTCGTCGCACTGCTGCTCGGCGCCTGCGTCAACCTGCGGCCGCAGGGCCCGAAGCCGACGACCGTCGCGCTCGCCCCGCGCATCGACACCGCCAGCGCCAGCTATCTGCAGTCCGAGGTCGTCCGCCACGACGCGCAGTCGGGCTTCCGCCTGCTGACGCTCGGCACCAACGCACTGATGAGCCGCGTCGTCCTCGCCGACCATGCGCGGCATTCGATCGACCTGCAGACCTACATTTTCGAAAACGATGCCACCGGCCGGCTGCTCGCGCGTCACCTGCTCGCCGCGGCGGACCGCGGCGTCCGGGTGCGGCTCCTGGTCGACCAGGTCCGCGGATCGATCGACCTGTTCGAGGCGCTCGACGCCCACCCGAACATCGAAGTCCGCCTGTTCAATCCGTTCGCGTCGCGCCAGCCGGGCCTGCTGTCCAAGATCCTGCAGTTCGCCGTGGACGGCCGGCGCCTCAACCGGCGGATGCACAACAAGTCGATGATCACCGACAACGTCACCGCCATCGTCGGCGGGCGCAACATCGGCGACGAGTACTTCAACGCCGGCAGCGACACGCGCTTCCGCGATCTCGACCTGGTGCTGATCGGGGCGATCGTGCGCGCGACCTCGCGCACCTTCGACGCCTACTGGAACGCCGACGCCGCCGTGCCGCTCGCGCGCTTCGACACCCGCCACCGCAGTGCCCCCGACCTCGACGCCCTGCGCCTCGCGCTGGTCCGCGACGAGCGCAGCTTCAACGCCTCCGACTACGCCCAGATCGTCCAGGAAGAGCTTCCGGACGGTGCGACCGCCGACCGCCGTGGCGACTGGTTCTGGGGCGACGCCACGCTGGTGGCCGACACCCCGCGCAAGGTCGACGGCATCGACGATCCGCATCCTCTGCGCATCGGCCCGCAGGTCGAGAGCGCCCTGCGCGGGGCGCAGCACGACATCGTGCTGATCACGCCCTACTTCGTCCCCGGCCCGGACGGGACGCGCCTGCTGTGCGACCTCGCCCGGCGCGGGATCAGCGTCCGCATCCTGACCAATTCGCTCGCCTCGACCGACGAACCGGCGGTCCATGCGGGCTATGCGCGCTACCGCCACGCCCTGGTCGAGGCCGGCGTCACGCTCCATGAGCTGCGCCCGGGAAGCGCCGAGCAGCACGTCAGCGGGAAGGGGACATCGTCGGGCGTGAGCCTTCACGCCAAGGCATTCGTCGTGGACGGGCGCACGGTGTTCGTCGGCTCGCTGAACATGGACCAGCGCTCGAAGCTGCTCAATACCGAGATGGGCGTCATCGTCGACGCGCCGGCGCTGGCGGCCGCCGTGACCGGCTTCTTCGATTCGGCGACCGCGCCGGGCAACGCCTACCGGCTGGTGCTCGAGCCACGGACCGGTGGTCGCGGCCGCCTGCGCTGGCTCGATGGCGAACGCGCGGGCGTCGCCAGCCCGGACCGCGAGCCGGAAGCGGTCGCCAGGCGCAGGCTCGAAGTGATGCTGGTGCGGCTGCTGCCGGTGGAGGGACTGCTGTGACCCGGCGGATCGGCGCCCCGCTTCGGCCCGCGCGAACGCGGTGCTAGGGCAAGCGCCGCGCAACGACGTCCATGCAGGCGAAATAGCGCGAGCTCACGTAGTAGTCGATCGGTGCGAAGCCCTGCTCGACGAGCAGCCGCTGCAGCCGCGTGCGCGAGAAGTTGTGATAGTGCTCGAGCTCTCCCCAGTAGGGGTTCGTGCCGGCCGCGTCCCACAGTCGCCAGGTCGAGCATTCGGAATTCGGGCAGGACACGAACAGGAGCCCGCCCGGAACGAGACAGCGCCGTGCCTGTGCCAGCGCAGCCGGGGGATCGGCGAGGTGCTCGAGCACGTCGCACAGCGACAGCACGGTGGCGGGCGCGGCGATCGTCGCGTCCTCGAACTTCGCGCAGAGGGTGTCGATGCCGAACTCGGCGAGGCGCGCGGTCGCCGCCGCGCGCACGTCGATGCCGAGGGTCGCGTATCCGAATTCGGCGGCGGTGAGCAGGAGTCCGCCGGAGCCGAAACCGACGTCGACCCACAGCGGCTTCGGCTCGGCGTCGACGCGGCGCGGCGCCGCGTCGACGCCGAGCAGGTCGCCGATCCGCCGGACCACCGGTGCCCACAGGTTGCGCAACTGCTCGCTGTGGGTCGGATCGGGCAGCTGGTAGTCGAGCGCGGCGCCGAACAGCAGCGCCTCGCCGGCCGCGGTCCAGTGGCTCTCGGTGAACACGTGTCCGCAATCGAGACAGGTCTGCCAGTGCAGCAGTGCCGGCAGTTCCGGCCGGTACAGCGGATGCGCGCCGCAGGACGCGCTGGTCAGCGGCGTGCAGCGCTCGAGCGAGGAACCGCAGAGGGGACAGGCGCCGAAGCGCCGGCTCACCGCATTGGCGCTCACGGCATCAGTTCCTCGAGCCACGACGCGCTCACCACGGCAACGTCACCGGATGACCGCGCTCGGCGAAATAGCGCTGATTGTCGGACAGCCGCTCGTGCTGCTCGGGCGGCGGCGGCGGATCCACGGTGACGAGCCTTGCGAGTGCCGCCGCGCCCTCGGCGTAGCACCCGCAGTAGTAGGCCGCGAGACTCCACTCGTCGAGCGCTCGCCAGCCGTAGGCCGACAGGTCGATGAACAGGCGATCGTCCGGCCGTGGCGTCTGCGCCGCGGCGCGGGCCCACAGCAGCGCGTCGGCGTACTCGCCGCGGCCGCGATGCCAGCGCGCCAGTTCGATCGCCGTTTCGGCGCGCGAGGGACGATGGCGATAGGCGGCGACATAGGCCTCGCGCACCGCGTCCGCCGCGGCGGGGCCGGTCAGCTGCTCGGTGAGCTTCGCGATCTGCAGAAGCGCGTACCAGATCTCTTCTTCCCAGCCGCCGAGTTCGACCCGGCGCCGGTAGGCCGCCAGGGCGCGCCCCGGCTCGCCCGCGTCGCGCCAGCTCTGGCCGAGGTAGAACCAGTTGCGCGCGTCTCCGGGCGAATCGCGGAGCGCCGCCTCCAGCAGCGCCGCGTCGTCGTGGAACTTGCGCGGGTTGCGGCTGCGTGCGCCCTCCGGCCGGACGGCGACGTGGACGCCGGCGAGGAGGCCGATGTCCGGCGTCGCTTGCCCGCTGCAGACGAGGTACTCGTGCAGCACGCCCTCGTAGCGCCACGGCAGCCGCGCCGCCAGCAGCGCCGGCCGGCGGTAGCGCAGTTCGGCATAGCGGTACTCGACGTCGTAGGCGGACGCGGCCAGTCGGGGTCGCTGGTACGACTCCGGCAGCACCAGGGTCTCGTCGGCGTCGATCACGTACAGATAGTCGTGCTGCAGGTCGCCAGTCTCCGCGAGCAGTTCGCGGGCCGCCGCCAGCGCCTGGTTGCGGTTGTGGGCGAAGTCGCGCCAGGGCTGCTCGAGCAGGCGGCCGGTGATCCCCGCCGTAGCCTTCGCGATCTCGCCGGCGGTGTCGTCCTCGGAGCCGGTGTCGACGATGCACCAGGCGTCGACCAGCGGCAGCACCGACCGCAGGCAGCGCGCGATCACCGGAGCCTCGTTGCGCACGATCATCGCGAGACAGACCCGTTGCCGCCCTTCCCTCATGGAAACTGCTCCCGTCGGCGCCGCCTCGAGTGTAGCCGCGCGATCGCTCATGCCCCCGCCGAACCGGCCGGGCGACGGTCTTGCAATGCTTGACACGGATCGCCGCACCGCATCACGAACCCGCTTGACGCGTGCCGAAGCCGGGTGAAACATCCAGTGGTCCCGCGATGGCAACGATCGCGGCGACAGGCTGAACGCCAGGGGGGCGCCATGCCGAACGCGATGGGTAGGTGCAGAGCCGTCGGGGTGCTCTTCGGACTGCTCGCATGGTGGGGTGCCGCGGGCGCGGCACAACTGGTCGTGGGCGGCGGCGCGACACTGAAGGTCGGCAACGGCATCGTCGACATCGGCTGCCGTGATCTGGCCATCCTCGGCGTCCTCGACCTTGGACCCGGCACGCTGCGCAACGCGCGCGATGTCAGCGCGAGCGGCAGCCTCCTCGGCGGCAGCGGCACCCTGTCGCTGAGCCGGACCCTCTCGGCGGCGGGCACCCTGTCCCCGCAGACGGGCACGGTGGCGCTGGTCGACGGCTGCGGCAGCAGCGCCTCGAGCGTCATCGGCACGACCGACTTCTACCGGTTCCTGGTGACGAGCAACCAGGGCCGGTCGCTGTTCCTGCCGGCCGGCCAGACCTTGAACATCGGCAACCGCCTCGAACTGGTCGGCACCGGTGTGCTGCTGCCGGTGGCAAGCAGCCAGTCGGGCGTGGTGTCCTACCTGCGTCTGGGCCCAAGCGCGACCCAGGCGATCGACCGCATCCAGGTCCGCGACGTCGGCGCCCCCGACGACGCTCCCTGGCTCGCGCCGCAGGCGCCGGCCGCCTACAACAGCGTCGATCTCGGCAACTCGCCGCGCTTCTTCCTCGACGCCAACACCGCGATCCCGACACTGTCGCCGCCCGCCATCGCGCTGCTCGCGCTGCTGCTGGCGACCGCCGCCCTCTTCCACCGCCGCCGTCTGACCTGAGGACACGACCGATGCGCGCCTCCCGCTCTCGCCTGAACCCGCTCGCCCTGGCCGTCGGCATCGCCCTCAGCTCGACGGCCGCGACGGCTGCCGACATCGACGCCCAGGTCGCGACCGGCGACGGTTTCAAGGTCACCTCGCAGAATGGCTCGGTGATCCGGCTCAAGGTCAACGACGACGGCAGCGTGGTCGTCCCGGCCCTTCCCGGCTCGACCAGTGTCGACCAGTACCTGTGCTTCGACACCGCCAGCGGCAAGCTCGGCAAGTGCCTGACCCCGCCGGTGGGACCGACGGGCCCGACCGGTGCGGTCGGCGCCACCGGTCCGACCGGCCCCACGGGCGCAACCGGTCCCAGCGGCGGCACGGGCGCGACCGGTGCGACCGGCCCGACCGGTGCGACTGGCTCCGTGGGTCCGACGGGAGCGACCGGAACGATCGGCCCGACCGGCGCCACCGGATCGACGGGCGCGATCGGCCCGACCGGGGCGACCGGTGCAGTCGGTCCGACCGGTGCAACAGGAGCGACGGGAGCGATCGGCCCGACCGGCGCCACCGGCTCGACGGGCGCGACAGGCGCGACTGGCCCGATTGGCCCGATCGGAGCAACGGGTGCGACTGGCGCCACCGGAGCGCAAGGTCCGATCGGCCCGACCGGTGCGATCGGTCCCGCCGGACCGACCGGCGCGACCGGCAGCACCGGAGCGCAAGGCCCGATCGGACCGACGGGCGCCACGGGGTCCACGGGGGCGACGGGAAGCACCGGCGCGACCGGCGCGACCGGCAGCACGGGTGCGCAAGGCCCGATCGGACCAACGGGCGCCACGGGGGCGACAGGAAGCACCGGCGCGACGGGCGCGACTGGCGCGCAAGGTCCGATCGGACCGACGGGCGCCACGGGTGCCGACGGCGCCACCGGCCCGATCGGCCCGATCGGCCCGACGGGTGCGACCGGTGCGACGGGCCCCGCCGGCTCGACGGCCGCCAGCTGGAACCTGGCCGGCAACGCCCTCACCGGCACCGAGATCTTCGGCTCGACCAACGCTCAGACGGTGAAGTTCTATGCGAACAACACCGAGCGCATGCGGATCAACCCGAACGACGGCGAGATCGTCGCCGGCGCGACTGCATCGCCCTACGCCGGGGACATGCTCTCGGCTGTCGCCTCGGCGGCGCTGCCATTCGCCGTGAACGGGTATTCCGCGCAGAACGGCTCCGGGACCTGGGGAGAGGTCCTGGCGGCCGGCACTACCAGCTTTTCCGCTGTGCAGGGTGTGTACGGCGGCTCCGGCATCGGTTCCGGCGTGCTCGGCAACTACAACGGCACCAATACCAGCAACACCCGCGCGGGGGTCACCGGTGTAGTCAGCGCTCCCACGGCCGCCGCCGGCGGTGCCGGCGTCTCCGGCCTCAACAACATCGCCAGCGGCAACCAGCGGATGGGTGTCTATGGCACCTACAACGGTGCCGCCTTCGGATTGGGCGTCGTCGGCATCGCCTTCGGCGGAGGAATCCCGACCGGCAACCAGGACATCGGCGTGGTCGGCTGGCGCGCCAACAACCAGAACTATTCGGGCTATTTCAACGGCAACCACGTGATCGCCAACGGCACCAAGTCGGCCTCCGTCGGCACCAGCAAGGGCAACCAGCTGCTGTACGCGACCGAGTCGCCGGAAGTCTGGTTCGAGGATCTCGGCAACGGACAACTGGTCAACGGCGAGGCGGTCGTCCAGCTCGACGCGCTGTACCTGGAGACCGTCGTGATCGACAAAGCCCATCCAATGCACGTGTTCATCCAGATGGAGGGCGAGTCGCAGGACGTGTTCGTGCAGCCGGGAACGACCAGTTTCACGGTGAAGGAGCGCAACGGCGGCCGCTCGAACGCGCCGTTCTCCTACAAGATCACCGCGAAGCGGATGAACTTCCAGGACCACCGCTTCGGCAACGACGAGATCTGGGGCGCCGGCGACACCCGCAAGTACGCGTCCTATGCGATGCCGCCGCCGGTCGACTACGAGCGCAACAAGGCGTTCCAGGCCGAACAGCGCGCGAAGGAGAAGGCCAAGGCCGCGAACCAGCCGGTGCCGGAGGGCTTCGTCCGCTACGAGGACCTGCAGAAGTCAGTTCAGGAGGCGGCCGCGGCGTCGATCCGCGAGACCAAGCCGCAGCCGACCACCACGCCGCCGTCGGCGCCACCACTGGAACATTGATCGGCAGTCGCAGGATCTGAGACCGGCCCCGGTCAGTCTCCGTCGCACCCCGACGGAGACCGACCATGCCGCACTATCCGACCGACTTCGCCCGCAGTTCGATCGCCGTCGCTGCGGCGCACTCATCCTGGCGGAAACTGGTGCTGCGTATCAGTCGCGTGTGGCTCGTCCTGGGTCTCGCGCTGCTCGCGCTCGCGCCGTCGCTGATCATCGAGCGCGGACCATTCGGATGGTGGCCCTACTGGCTGGTGCTGGCCCCCATCGTGAACCTGATGGCGTGGCGCCGCGGCGACCGAAATCGATAGCACGGGCGGCGGAAGCCGCGATGCCGGCAGGCCGCAAGCCCTGACCCCAAGGCCCCCAAAGACCAGAGCATCGGGGCTCGCGCCCCTCCCACAAGTTGTCGCTACGTCTTCACGCCCAGGCGCTTGCGCTCCAGCCGCCGCAGGAATTCCTCCATGATCCGGCGATACAGGTCGTCTCCGAGGTAGGCATCCTCGATGCCGGCGTCGATCGAGGGGTTGTCGTTGACCTCGATGATCACCGCACGATCGCCGACCTGCTTCAGGTCCACCCCATACAAGCCGTCGCCGATCGCCGACGCGGCCTTCAGCGCCAGCTTCACCACCTCCGTCGGCGCCTCCCGCACAGGGATGGTCTTGAAGCCGCCGGAGCGCTCGGCCGCGCCCTCGCCGTGGTTGTAGATCTGCCAGTGGCCGCGCGACATGAAGTACTGGCAGGCGTACAGCGGCTGGCCGTTGATCAGGCCGATGCGCCAGTCGAACTCGGTGTAGACGAATTCCTGCGCCAGGATCAGCGCGGTCTGCTGGAACAGCTCGTCGGCCGCCGCCTTCAGCGCCTCCGCGCTCTCGCACTTCACGATGCCGCGCGAGAACGAGCCGTCGGGGATCTTCAGCACGATCGGCAGGCCGAGCAGCTCCGGCAGTTCCGCCAGGCGCTTGTGGTCGTCGCGCGCGACGATCTCGGTCTTCGGCGTCGCGATCTTGCGCGAGCGCATCAGGTCGGACAGGTAGATCTTGTTGGTGCACTTCAGGATCGAACCGGGATCGTCGATCACCACCATGCCTTCCTTCTCCGCCTTGATCGCGAAGCGGTAGGTGTGGTTGTCCACCGCGGTGGTCTCGCGGATGAACAGGCCGTCGTACTCGGCCAGCCGGTTGTAGTCGTTCCTGTCGATCGGATCGACGTCGACGCCGAGCTCCTTGCCGGCAGCGATGAAGCGCTTCACCGCCTTCTTGTTGGACGGCGGCATCGCATCGTTCGGATCGTGGAGCAGCGCGATCTCGTAGCGGTACTTCGGTCGCGAGCGCGGCTTTCTCCAGATCTTGCGGGAGAAGGCGTCGAGCGCCTCGCCGAAGCTGTCCTCCTGCGCGTCGGTCAGCGTGTGGAAGCCGCCGGGCTTGATCGCGCTGATCTGCCAGACCTTCTGCCGCTCGAACTCGAGCCGGAGGATCGGGCAGGGGAAGATTTCGAAGGCCTGTCGCGCGAGGTCCTGCAGCGGCACGTAGCTGGTGCGGCCGAAATAGACCAGCACGCCGAAATCGGTCGTGTCGCGACCCTCGGCCGGCAGGAAGCGGGTCAGCTTCTGGTTGAGGTCCTCGAAGTCGAGGCCGTAGATCGAGCGCCGGCGGAGGTCGTTGATCGTGCGCACCGAGGGAATCACCCGGTGCCCGCGCGCTTCGGCCAGCAGCGACACGTAGTAGCCGACGCCAAGGTACTTGTAGCTGCGGCACAGGTTGATGACCTGGGTGCGCTCCTCGTCGGTGCCGATCGCCTGCTTCAGATAGTCGGTCGCCGTGATCACGTTGTCGGAGGGGTAGAACGAGCCCCAGTCGGACATTTTTTCGACGACGATGACTAGACGGCTCATGGCGCTCCGGCGCGGGCTTCGACAGCGATTTTCTGGGTGCGCACGTTAGTGGGTTCGAGGCCCAGGGTATAGGGCCGGAGCGCAGGGCGAGCCCTAGGTTCGGACCTGCCCGTCGCCGCGCACGACGAAGCGTTCGATCGTCAGTGCCTCCAGCCCCATCGGCCCGTAGGCATGGATCCGCGAGGTGGAGATGCCGATCTCCGCGCCGAGCCCGAGCTCGCCGCCGTCGGAGAAGCGCGACGAGGCGTTCACCATCACCACCGCCGAGCGCAGCGCGGCGACGAAGCGCTCCGCGGTCGCCGCATCGGTGGTCGCGATGACCTCGGTGTGGTCGGAGCCGAAGCGGCGGATGTGGGCGACAGCCTCGTCGAAGGAGTCGACGACGCGCACCGCGAGAATGAGGTCGAGGAACTCCGCGGCATAATCGTCGTCGGTCGCCGCCCGAACGCCGGACAGCAGGGCGCCGGTGCGTGCGCAGCCACGGACCTCGACCCGGTGGCGTGCCAGTTCCGGGCCAGCCCGGTCGAAAAAGGCACCGGCGACGTCTGCGTGCACCAGCAGCGTCTCCAGCGCATTGCACACGCCCGGCCGGGAGGTCTTGCCGTCCACCAGCAGGCGCACGGCGAGATCGAGATCGGCGGCACGGTCGACGTACAGATGGCAGACGCCCTTGTAGTGCTGGATCACCGGCACCCGCGCGTGCTCGGCAACGAAGCGGATCAGGCCTTCGCCGCCGCGCGGAATGACGAGGTCGAGGTGTCCGCGCGCGCCGACCAGCTCGCGGATGCCCTCGCGGCCGCCGTCGGCGATCACCGTGACAGCGTCGCGCGGCAGGCCCTGCGCGTCCAGGGCCGCCTGCAGGACGGCCGCCAGCGCCTGGTTGGAGCGCGCCGCCTCGCTGCCGCCGCGCAGCACGGCGACGTTGCCCGCCATCAGGCACAGCACCGCCGCGTCGATGGTCACGTTCGGGCGCGCCTCGTAGATCATCGCGACAACGCCGAGCGGGATGCGCACCCGCTCCACCCGGATACCGTTGGGCCGGATCTCGGAACGGGTCATCCGTCCGACCGGATCGGGCAGCGCCGCCACCGCCACGACCGCCGCGGCGATCGCAGCGATCCGGGCCGGCGTCAGCGTCAGGCGATCGAGCAGCGCCGAGGTCTGGCCTTGCGCCGCGGCGGCGGCGACGTCCTCGGCATTCGCCGCGAGGATGACGTCACTCGCATCGCGCAGGCCATCGGAGATCCGCGCCAGCAGCGCCTGCTTGTCCGCGGTCGCCAGCGCGGCGATCGCCGGCGCCGCCGTTCGCGCCGCATCGAGCCGATCGGTGAGCGCGCTCATCGCTTCTTCCCTCCCGAACCGAGCAGCACGAGGTCGTCGCGATGCACGACCTCGTCGCCGTAGCTGTAGCCGAGCTTCGCCGCGATCTCGCTGCCGCGGGCGCCGAGCAGCTGGCGGATCTCGACCGCGCCGTACTGGGCGACACCGCGTGCCAGCGCCGGACCGAGGTCGTCGCGGGCGACCTCGACGCTGTCGCCGCGGACGAACTCGCCGTCGACGCCGACCACCCCGCGCGGCAGCAGCGAGGCACCGCGCTCGACCAGTGCGCGGGCCGCGCCGGCGTCGACCCGGATCCGCCCCGCGGCCAGCGGCGCGTTCTTGAGCCAGGCCTTGCGCGCCGCGAGCTGGGTCCGGGCGGCGGCAACGCGGGTGCCGATCACCCGGTCGGCCGCCAGCGCCGCGAGCACCTTCGCGTCGGTGCCGTCGACGATCGCGGTCGCGATGCCTCCGTCGGCGGCCCGCGCCGCGGCCTCGAGCTTGGTCACCATTCCGCCGGTCCCGACCGCGCTGCCGGCGCCGCCGGCCATCGCCAGCACCCCGGGGTCGATCTGACGGAGCTTCGCGACCGGCTTCGCATCGACGTGCTTGCGCGGATCGCGGTCGTAGAGACCGGCGATGTCGGTCAGCAGGAACAGCGCGTCGGCGTCGATCAGCAGCGCGACGTGCGCCGCGAGGTTGTCGTTGTCGCCGAGCTTCAGCTCGTCGACCGCGACGGTGTCGTTCTCGTTGATCACCGGCACCGCACCGACCCTGAGCAGTTCCTTCAGCGTGGCGCGGGCGTTCAGATACCGGCGGCGGTTGCGCAGGTCGTCGTGGGTCAGCAGGACCTGCGCGACCGGCGCGTCGAAGAAGCGCTGCCAGAGTTCGATCACCTTCGACTGCCCGATCGCGGCCAGGGCCTGCCGCGCCGCCAGCGCGTCGTCGACCGCGTCGCGCGCCAGCAGCGCGCGCCCGGCCGCGACCGCCCCGGACGAGACCAGCACCACCTCGCGCCCGGCACGCGCGAATGCCGCCAGCGTCGAGCCGATCGCCAGCGCGTGCGCCGTCGACAGGCCGCGGGGTCCGGACAACAGGCTGCTGCCGACCTTGAAGACGGCGCGTTTCCAGGTCGTGATGGCTTGGGGGCGGAAGGTCATTGCGGGGCCGAGGGCTGAGGGTTGAGGTCTGAGGAAACGTCCCGTCATTGCGAGGAGGAGCTCAGCGACGACGAAGCAATCCAGCGCCTTGGCTCTTGCTCTGACGTGATGAAGAGCAAAGACGCAGGATGGCTTCGCCGCGCTCGCAATGACGAGACCTCCAATCCGGCCGGGACTCGTCTTCACGACAACGATGCGGCGCCCGCCGACTATCGCATCGACCCAGTCGAGCAATCCATTGACGATCGGGCATGAGCCCCCATCGGGCGCCCGAGGGCTCGTGGCGCGTCGGGGTGGGTGCGATTCAGGTCAGACCCAAATTCTTCAGCACCACCAGCACCGCAACGAACAGGACGGTCGTCACGGCACCGCCGACCAGGCAGATCGACCCGAAGAACATCATCGCGCGAGTCCGCACCCACGGCGTTCCCTTCACCATCAGCGAGAACGCCCAGAACACGTAGAACGTGGGCAGGAACTCGAGCATCGCCGGCGTCGGATTCTGCCGGACGAGCGCCCCGACGATGTCCGGAATCGAGGCCCACAGCAGGAACTGCGCGAACACGTAGAGCGCGAACACCCAGCGCTCGGCGAGGTTGTAGCCGCTGTCCGGATTGGCCCGGCGGAACGCGGCGGATATCACCGGTATCAGGGCGAGCATGAGCACCAGCCGATAGCGCTCATAGATCGGGCGGATCCAGTCACGGCCCGGCGGGAGCCCTTCGGCTTCGCGCTGATGAACGGCCCACCAGTTGCAAGCGCTGCCGATCAGCGCGTAGACCGCGAAGCAGATCAGGAAGTAGCGCATCGGCTTGATCAGCCGCGCGTCCCGCCGCTCGATGTAATCGGTCACCGCCAGGTGCGGCGCCCGGGTCAGCAGGCGGAAGGTGTACGCAAGGCCGCGTTCCCACGACGTGATCTCCTGCACGAGATCGAGCAGCAGCGTTCGCGCGTCGAGTCGGGGCGGCCGAACGACTTCCGAGTTGGCGGTGGCCGCGACCGGCGCATCGATCGGCGACTCCGCGATCGGCGATGGCGGCGGGTTGGCGCTGGGGCGGTCGGGCATCGTCGGGCGGCGGCTCGGAAGACGCGAAGCATGCCGCAGGCGGGGGCACCGATCCACGCCGGAACCGCAGCCGCTACACTGCCGGCTTGGAAGCAGGGGTGTCCGCGGTGTCGTCGGCGGACTGAGAGAGACCCTCCGAACCTGATCCGGCTGACACCGGCGTAGGGAGCTTCGGGCGATCGCCCCCAGGCACTCCTGCCTTCCGTGCACACGCTGCGGCCGCTTCCGGTCGCGCCACGATCACGAGGATGCCGATGAACGCCGTACCGAACGAACTGATCCGCCGCACCGAGGAACTGTCGCGCGAAGTCACCGCGCCGATCGCCGGCTCGCGCAAGGTCCATGTGCAGGGCTCGCGCGCCGACCTGCAGGTCCCGATGCGCGAGATCGCGATCGCCGATACGCCGAAGATGTTCGGCGCCGAACGCAATCCGCCGTTCACCGCCTACGACACCTCCGGCCCCTACACCGACCCGTCGGTGAAGATCGACCTCACTGCCGGACTGCCGGCGCTGCGCGCCGCCTGGATCGCGGAGCGCGGCGACACCGAGCTGCTCACCGACCTGTCCTCGCACTACGGCCGCCAGCGCGCCTCCGACCGCGCGCTCGACGAGGTGCGCTTCCCGCGCCTGGCGCCGCCGCGGCGCGCGAAGGCCGGCGCCAACGTCAGCCAGATGTACTACGCGAAGCGCGGCATCGTCACGCCGGAGATGGAGTACATCGCGATCCGCGAGAACGCCAAGCTCGAATCGCTGCGCGAACTGGGCCTCCTGAAGCAGCATCCGGGCGAGAGCTTCGGCGCCGCGATCCCGCAGGTGATCACGCCGGAATTCGTGCGCGCCGAGGTGGCCCGCGGCCGCGCGATCATCCCGAACAACATCAACCATCCGGAATCCGAGCCGATGATCATCGGCCGCAACTTCCGGGTGAAGATCAATGCGAACATCGGCAACTCGGCCGTCACCAGCTCGATCGCGGAAGAGGTCGAGAAGATGGTGTGGGCGATCCGCTGGGGCGCCGACACGGTGATGGACCTGTCCACCGGCAAGCACATCCACGAGACCCGCGAGTGGATCATCCGCAACGCGCCGGTGCCGATCGGCACGGTGCCGATCTACCAGGCGCTGGAGAAGGTCAACGGCAAGGCCGAGGACCTCACCTGGGAGATCTTCCGCGACACGCTGATCGAGCAGGCCGAGCAGGGCGTCGACTACTTCACCATCCACGCCGGCGTGCGCCTGCCCTTCATCCCGCTGACCGCGAAGCGGGTCACCGGCATCGTGTCGCGCGGCGGCTCGATCATGGCGAAGTGGTGCCTCGCGCATCACAAGGAATCCTTCCTCTACACGCGCTTCGAGGAGATCTGCGAGATCATGAAGGCCTACGACGTGGCCTTCTCGCTCGGTGATGGCCTGCGCCCCGGCTCGATCGCCGACGCCAACGATGCCGCGCAGTTCGCCGAGCTCGACACCCTGGGCGAGCTCACCCAGATCGCCTGGAAGCACGACGTGCAGACCATGATCGAGGGCCCCGGCCACGTGCCGATGCAGCTGATCAAGGAGAACATGGAGCGCCAGCTGGAGAAATGCGGCGAGGCGCCGTTCTACACGCTGGGGCCGCTGACCACCGACATCGCGCCGGGCTACGACCACATCACCTCCGCGATCGGCGCGGCGATGATCGGCTGGTACGGCACCGCGATGCTCTGCTACGTCACCCCGAAGGAGCACCTCGGCCTGCCGAACAAGCAGGACGTCCGCGACGGCATCGTCACCTACAAGATCGCCGCCCACGCCGCCGACCTCGCCAAGGGCCATCCCGGCGCCCAGGCCCGCGACAACGCGCTGTCGAAGGCACGCTTCGAGTTCCGCTGGGCCGACCAGTTCAACCTCGGCCTCGACCCGGAGAGGCCCGCACTTCTGCTCGATGAAGATCACCCAGGACGTCCGCGACTACGCCGCCAAGACCGGCGCCGCCGACGACGCCGAGGCCCTGCAGAAGGGCATGGAAGAGAAGGCGGCGGAGTTCAAGGCGCAGGGTGGCGAGGTCTACAGACCGGCGTAATCGACGCTCGCACATTCAACCACTAATTACTATCGAGTCACTCGCTATGTATCTCCACAGCGTTCGAATTGACAGTATTCGTGGATTTCGAGGTGGCTCAAAGGCCACGGAAATTACTTTTTGCCGCCCGGGAAACAAATACGCTGGATGGACGGTTCTTGCCGGGAGGAATGGTGCTGGCAAGAGCACCCTTCTTCGGGCAATCGCTTTGAGCATCGCAGGGCCAGTCGCCGCTCGAGCACTCTGCCAGTCATTTTCAGGATGGATCAATCACGGATGCAAATCCGGATTTGTCGCAACCCAGCTTTCGTTCGAGGCGACTTCGGACAGATTTTCCAAAACAGGACGACTACCAGCAACGACATTTTGGACTGGGCTACGCTGGACCTCCACAAGCGGCACAGAGCCAAAAATGGAGGAGTACGACGAATTAAATAAAACGATGAAGCAAACGCCTTCGCGCGGCCCGTGGAGCGACGAGCCAAAAGGATGGTTTCTCTCCGGCTACGGTCCATTCCGACGACTTACTGGACACGCGGCTGACGCTCAGCGACTAATGGTAGGTCCAAATCACGTTCCGCGCTTAGTAAGTCTATTTCGAGAAGATGCGTCACTTCTCGAAAGCGTGCAATGGCTTAAGGACATGCACCTTCGGCGACTCGAAGAGCGAGCTGGTGCGGAGGAGCTATTAAGGTCGACATTGGCAATCCTTAATTGCGGGCTGCTGCCTGACGGAGTGAGTGTTGAAAAGGTTGATTCCGAAGGGCTTTGGGTCACCCGCGGCGCATCTACTCTTCACTTGTCTGATCTGAGCGATGGCTATCGAGTCACAATTGCATTGATCGTCGACATCCTTCAGCACCTTCACAAGGTCTACGGCTCAATCGATGTGCGCACTTCGGTCGACAACATTACAACCTGCAATAATGCAGGAGTCGTCTTAATTGATGAGGTCGATGTACATCTGCACGTTTCATGGCAGCAAAGAATAGGGTTTTGGCTAAAGCGAACGTTCCCCAATATTCAGTTTATTGTGTCGTCTCACAGTCCGTTTGTTTGCCAAGCAGCTGATCCTGCTGGACTAATCCGATTGCCGGCACCTGGCGAAGACCTTGTCGCGACTATCGTCGAACCAGAACTTCAACGAAGAATTATCCATGGCACGGTGGACGAAGTCTCACTTTCAGAGCTCTTCGGCATGGACAGCACAAGGTCCCCGGACACTGTCGCAATGCTCAACCAACTTGCACACCTTGAAGCCCAAAGGCGCGCAACGCCACTTTCACCAACTGACGAATCCCGTCTTGAGCAACTGCAACTCGAACTGAAGCCATCACCTTCTCAGGAAATAATCAAAGCACTTCAAGCGCTGACGCTGGATTCTTAAGTCCATGCAGCACTTTGTTCGAAGTGAGCTGTCAGCCAAGACTGCGTCATTCCTCGCAAGGCGCCAAACAACAGTCGCCACAAGCGTAGATCAACGATCTGCGATCGATCGTCTTTGGAAGCTAAAGAGCAATGCGGCATTTCGGGAGATATTGAACTGCCTGAAGGATATGTGCGGCCCTCGAGTACGGTGCATGTATTGCGAAGACAACGAGGCTTCGGCAATTGATCACTTCTTCCCAAAATCGCTGTACTTTGATAAGTGCTTCGTATGGGGAAACTATCTTTACGCCTGCACTCTTTGCAACAGTAATTTTAAGCGCGACAAGTTTCCACTAGATGCAAGCGGATCCGCACTTCTCTTGGACCCGTCAACCGATGACCCGTTTTTGCACATCGCTCTTTCGTTCAGCACTGGGCTCTATGTCCCGTTGTCACAGAAGGGGACTTCAACTGTTGAGGTGTTCGGACTCAATCGGGAATCCTTGGCACGAGGCAGACTCAATGTGATTCTGGCCATTGTTTACCTGTGCGATGCGCTCTGTCATCGATTGCAAATTGGCGACACGCATCGTGCGCGCGATATTGCGGCGACGATACGCGGCCTGCCGTTCTCTAGCGTGCTGATTGAAATGCTTCACGTGTACAGCGCGAATCCGAATCACCCGGACATTCTGGATAAAGTAAAGGAAGCTTTTCGGATCGCTCCAAACCTTACTGTCTAGATCTGCGATCGCGCTGAATAGAAAGCCATCATCGGCTGGATTGGCTAATCACCGATTGACACTATTGGCGTCTTTCTTTCGTGAAATTCGACGACGCCGAATTCAATTTCCTCAATTTCCAGACCGACCTGCCGACCGAGGCCGGTGGCACCCCCGTCGGCATGTACCTCGCATTGCGACCTTGCCCCATTGAAGTGGCATCGACAT
>JBGAPI010000051.1:0-37788 GCA_044221335.1 Ahniellaceae bacterium | reverse complement strand
GGCCGGTGGCCGCCCTACGTATGACGACGACGACGCTCCGCCACCGCCCCGGCCACCAGCTTCTCGAGCACCGCCCGATCGACATCGGCCAGCGTCCGCAGGTACAGGCACGCCTTCGCCATCTTGTGCCGGCCGAGCTTCGCCAGCAGCGCGTCGCGCCCGGGAAAATCGGCCGTGAGGTAGACGCTGATGTCGCCCTTGCGCGAGGAGAACCCGACCACGCACATGTCGCCCTCGCGGCCGGATTCGTAGACGTAGTGGTAGGAGTCGAAGCCGACGATGCCGGCGCCCCACATCGCCGCGGGGCAGCCGGTGGCAGCCTCCATGATCGCGACCAGCGCCGCGCAGTCGGCGCGACGGGTCGGATCGGCGATCGCGGCGAGGTAGGCGGCGACCGGCGCCGCGGTGGCGTTGGTCTTGTTGTTGGCTGCGTAGGTCTTCGCGACCGCTTTCGTGCCGGCCTTCGTGGCCGCCGCAGGTCGCACGATCGTTCGCTTCGAGGCGGACTTCGTAGGCGCTGGTGGCCGCATCGGGACGGCCTTCCCGGCTCCGCTGCCGCGCTTCGGGGTGGCGGCCGCCTTGCCCGCCGGTGCCTTGGATGGCTTCGACCTTGCCTGGGCTCTGGTCGTCGTCGCCGCTCGCTTCGTCGCCATGACACGCTCCTTCCGGGGACCGACTGAAGCATAGCCAGCCCGCATACACTAGGCACTCCGCCTCCGGTGAGAAAGCCATGCGCCTATTCCGCACCGCTGCCGCTGCCTCCGTCGTCGCCATGGCGCTGGGCGCCCCGAGCGCCGAGGCCAGCTTCCATCTGATGAAGGTCGTCGAGGTCTTCGGCGGCACGCCAGCCGCGCCGAACGCGCAGTACGTGGTGATCCAGATGTACTCCGGCAGTCAGAACTTCGTCGTCGGCCACCAGATCACCATCTACAACGCGGCCGGCACGCTGATCAACACCTTCACCTTTCCGTCGTCGGTCGCCAACGGCAACAACCAGGACAAGATCCTGATCGCGACTCCCGAGGCCGCCACGTTCTTCGGCCTGGCCGCCGACCTGACGATGAGCGCCGCGCTGGTCCAAGCCGGCGGGAAGGCCTGCTTCGACGCGATTCCCGAGGACTGCGTGGCGTGGGGTTCCTGGAGCGGCGGCAGCACCGGCGTCGGCATGCCGTTCAACGCGAGCGGCGGCCTGATCTCTGGCAAGGCAGCGATCCGCCGGCTCGACATCGCCGGCGGCGCCACCACGCTCGAATCCGCCGACGACACCAACAACAGCGTCAACGACTTCCTTGCCGGCACGCCGGCGCCGAAGAACAACGCGCGCGTGACCGGAGCGGCGCCGGCCAACACCTGCGGCAACTCGGTGATCGAAGGCCTGGAACAGTGCGACGACGGCGACGCGACCGACGCCGGCACCTGCAACGCCAACTGCTCCGCGCTGAACCCGGTGGCCCTGTTCGCGGACGGCTTTGAGTAGAGCGGCACCTCGGCCGCTCGAAAAGGTGTCGCGACGGAGCCAACGGCGGCGGGCCGGGTCCCGCTCTACGGGCGCTTGAGGCGAATCAGGCCCGAGATGTCGTCGTCACCGTGCCCGCGCGCCATCAGCTCGGCGTAATCGGAGAGCGCCCGGTCGATGATCACGTGCGCGCTGCCCACATCGGTGGCGAGCTGGCGGACGATGTTCAGGTCCTTGTGCAGCAGCGCCAGCTTGAAGCCGACGCTGAACTCGTCGCGCAGCATGGTGGCGCCACGCTTCTGCAGGAACCAGGCGTTGGCGGCGCCGGCTTCGAGTGTCGGCAGCAGCTTGTCGGCCGGCAGGCCGAGGGCCTCGCCCAGCGCCAGGCCCTCGCACACCGCCTCGGCGATGCCGGCGACCAGCACCTGGTTGACGGCCTTGGTGTTCTGCCCGGCGCCGACCGGGCCCATGTGGGTGATCCGCCCGGCGAAGCAGGCAAGCACGGGTTGCGCCAGGTCCATCGCCGCCTCGGAGCCGCCGGCCATCACCGACAGCTTGCCGTTGCGCGCCCCCTCGACGCCGCCCGACACCGGCGCGTCGACGAAGTCGCCACCGGCGGCACGCAGGATCTCCGCGGCTTCCTTCGCGCTGGTCGAGGCGATCGTCGAGGTGTCGATCAGCAGCAGGCCCGGGCGCGCCGCGGCGGCGCAGCGGCGGGCGAGCTCCAGGACGTCGGCATCCGCGGTGACGCAGCTCACCACCACCTCGCACTGGCGCGCGAGCTCGGTCGGATCGGCGAGCGCGACGACCTCGCCGCCGTGCTCGGCGACGAAAGCCTCGGCCTTGGCCGCGCTGCGGTTGCTGACCGCGCGCAGGAAGCCGGCCCGCGCGAGGTGCGCGGCCATGTGTCCACCCATGGCGCCGAGGCCGATGAAACCCACGCGTTGTGCCGTCATGTCGCTGCCGTCGAAATCGAATCCGCCATTCTAGGGCCTGAGCGACGGGCCTTCGAGTGGCGCTTGCCGTCCTGTCCGATCCCGCCGACCATTCGTCGACCCCTGGCGGCGTCGCGAACGCATGGATCCCGCAAGCATCTGGCTGTTCGGCACCCTGATGATCCTGCTCAACGGCGGCGTCCTCGGACTGCTGCATCGCACGCTCGCCCCCGAGGTGCGGCCGGCGGCGGTGAGCTGGCGCGTGGGCACGCTGCTGTTCGCCGGCGGCGCGATCCTGCTCGTCGTGCAGGCGCAGTATCCGCCGGCCTTCATCCTGCCGGTCGCCAATGCCTGCATCTTCGCTGGCGCCACCTTCCAGTGGCGCGGAACCCGGCAGTTCCTCGGACTCGACACTCCCGGCTGGCTGCCGATTCCGGCGCTGATCGGTGTCGCCTGCATCATCGTCTTCACCGTCGTGTGGCCGAGCTTTCCGCTGCGCGTGGTGATCACCGGCCTGGTCGCCAGCTTCATCGTCGTGATGGCCGCGACGGAGCTCCTGCGGCACGCTCGCCGCGACGCGATGATCGCGCCGCGCGTCCTGGCGACGTCGTTCATGATCGTCGGGGCCTTCCTGTTCGCCCGCAGCGTCTACTTCTGCTTCCACCTCGACATCAGCAGCACCATCACCGACGGTCGCGTCGCGGCCAACTGGCTGACGCCGCTGCTGGTGACCGTGCTGCCCGTGGTCGGCACGACGGCCTTCCTCGCCGCCTGTTCGGAGCGCCTGCAGTGGCGCCTGCGCCAGATGGCCGAGACCGATGCGCTCACCGGGGTTGCCAACCGGCGCGCGATCACCGCGATCGGCGAGCGTCGCTTCGACACCGCTCCGTCGTCCGGCCAACTGACGGTCGCAGTCTTCGACATCGATCACTTCAAGTCGATCAACGACCGCCATGGTCACGCGACCGGCGACGAGGCGTTGCGCGCAGTGGCCGCGCGCCTCGCCGCAACGTGCGTCGCGGGCGAGGCGCTGGGGCGCCAGGGCGGCGAGGAATTCGTGGTGCTGCTCACCTCCGCGTCGGACGGGCAAGCCTGGCAGCGGGCCGAACGGTTCCGTGTCGCCGTCGAGACCCTCACCGGCGCCGCTGGAGCGCCGGCACTGCCGCCGATCACGACCTCGATCGGCGTCGCCGTCCGTGCGGTTTCCGACCGCAGCTACGACGACCTGCTGCGTCGCGCCGACCACGCGCTCTATCGGGCCAAGGCGAATGGCCGCAATCGGGTCGAGCTCGCGGCCGCGGACTGAGCGGCGACCGTCGGCTCAGCGATCGCCGACGATCACCTCGTCCGCCGGTCGCGCGGCGAACAGGCCGACGCAGACCACGCCGGCGATCTGGTTGATCGTGCGTTCGAGGCCGACCGGGTCGGTGATCACCAGGTTGTGCACGTCGAGGATGAGGTTGCCGTTGTCGGTGGTGACGCCGTCGCGCCACACCGGCTGGCCACCGAGCTTCACCAGCTGCCGGGCGACATAGCTGCGCGCCATCGGGATCACCTCGACCGGCAGCGGGAATCTGCCGAGCACGTCGACCCGCTTCGCCGGATCGATGATGCAGACGAACTTCCGGCTCGCCGCCGCGATGATCTTCTCGCGGGTCAGCGCGCCGCCGCCGCCCTTGATCAGGCGGTTGTGCGGGTCGCACTCGTCCGCGCCGTCGACATACAGCGGCAGGTCCCCGGTGCTGTTGAGATCGAGCACCGGAATACCCGCGGCCTTGAGCCGGGCGCTCGACTGCTCCGAACTCGACACCGCGCCCTCGATCCGGTCGCGCATCTTCGCCAGCGCGTCGATGAAGAAGGCCACGGTCGAGCCCGTGCCGACGCCGACGATGCTGCCCTCCTCCACCAGCTTCGCCGCGCGCTCGGCCGCGGCCTTTTTCGCCTGATCCTGACTCATCTCACTTCCCCAGTTTCAACAAGAGTTTGGCGTGCACCGGCTCGACCGGCGTGATCGACAGCCGGGTGCCGCGGGCGAGCAGCATCAGCCCTTCGAAGCGCTCGTCTGCGCGGAGCTGGGTCAACGTCACCGGCGTCTTCCAGCGTGCCTTGAACGCGACCTCGCGCAGCAGCCAGCGCGGCGCCTCGCGCGGGCTCTTGGCGTCGTAGTAGTCGGATTCCGGATCGAACTGGGTCGGATCGGGCAGCGCGTCGGAGTCGATGGTGGCGAGGCCGACGACGCCCGGCTCGGCACAGCTCGAATGGTAGAAAAACACCAGGTCACCCTTCGTCATGTCGTCGCGCATGTAGTTGCGCGCCTGGTAGTTGCGCACCCCGCCCCAGGGCTCACGGCCACGCTTCTCGAGATCGGCGATCGAGAATTCGTCGGGTTCGGACTTCATCAGCCAGTAGCGCATCGGTACGCGTTCCTCGGTGTCGTCAACGTTCGCGCGGCGGTTGCCGGTTCGGCCGTCGGCGCCGGAGCCGGCGCCCGGCGCCCGGCGCCCGGCGCCCGGCGCGCATGATAGGCACGTTGTGCACGCCGTGCCTGTCGCACAGACCGGGAACCCGGCTCGCGGCCCACGATCGGGCATGGGCGGGTACCGCGGCCGGCGTCGCGCGGGCGACTGCCGCTCCGCGGAGGCCCGGCCGGCTGCGCGACCGGCTCGTCGACACGCCGTGACCGGCGACTCTCCGCCATCGGGTCGTCGATCGCGACGTGAACGACGCGCCATACCCGTCGGCGCGCGCAAGTCTCTACAATCCACGTTCCACCACGACCCGCGCAGGACCCGGCGATCTTCCGGGACGATGCGCGGGCGCCTGGATGCATCGAAAACGCTTTACTTCCTGGGAGGGGAGCATGGCCACAGTGGCGAGGTTCGACATCGAGTACGTCCAGTACCTCGATGCCGAGGGAGTGCTCACGCGCGAGGATCTGCCGGCGTTCGCCCGCGATCGCGCGGCGTTGACCGAGCTGTACAAGACGATGAGCTTCGTCCGGGTGTTCGACACCAAGGCGGTGAACCTGCAGCGCACCGGCAAGCTCGGCACCTACGCCTCCTGCCTCGGCCACGAGGCCGCGCACGTGGCGATCGGCAGCGCGATGGCGCCCGAGGACGTGTTCTGCCCGATGTACCGCGAGTACGGCGCGCAGTTCGTGCGCGGCGTTCGCCCACGCGACGTGCTGATGTACTGGGGCGGCGACGAACGCGGCAACGACTTCGCGGTGCCGCGCCACGACCTGCCGTGGTGCGTGCCGATCGCCACCCAGTGCCTGCACGCCGCCGGCGCCGCGATGGCCTTCCACATCCGCAAGGAGCCGCGGGTGGCGGTGTCCGTGGTCGGCGATGGCGGCTCCTCGAAGACCGACTTCTACGGCGCGATCAACATGGCCGGCGCCTGGAAGTTGCCCTACGTCGCGGTGATCGTGAACAACCAGTGGGCGATCTCGGTGCCGCGCAGGATGCAGACCGGCGCGGAGACGCTGGCGCAGAAGGGCATCGCCGCCGGCCTCGCCTGTGTCCAGGTCGACGGCAACGACATCATCGCGATGCGCGCGGTGATGGACGAGGCGATCGCACGCGCCCGGTCCGGCGGCGGCGCCACCGTGGTGGAAGCCGTCACCTATCGGCTGTCCGACCACACCACCGCCGACGACGCGCGGCGCTACCGCAACGAGGACGAAGTGAAGGCCGCGTGGCTGCGCGAGCCGCTGACGCGCCTGCGCAACCACCTCGTCGCGATCGGCGCCTGGGACGACGCGGCCGAGGCCGCGTGGAAGGCCGAGTGCGGCGCCCGGGTCGACATCGAGATCAACGCCTACCTCGAATCCAAGCCGCAGCCGGTGGAAGCGATGTTCGACTATCTGTACGCCGAGCTGCCGCACGACGTCGCAGCGCAGCGCGCCGAGGTGATGGCGTCGGCGAAGGCGGGGGAGCACTGAGATGCCGCAGATCACCCTGATCGAGGGCGTCACCCAGGCGCTCGCGTACGAGATGCGCCGCGATCCTGCGGTAGTCGTGCTGGGCGAGGACGTCGGCGTCAACGGCGGCGTGTTCCGCGCCACCGCGGGACTGTCGGCCCAGTTCGGTCCCGAGCGCGTGATCGACACGCCGCTCGACGAGACCACCATTGCCGGCATCACCGTCGGCATGGCGTTCCAGGGGATGAAGCCGGTCGCCGAGGCGCAGTTCGACGGCTTCATCTTCCCGATGGTCGACCACATCGTCTGTCACGCCGCGCGGATGCGCACCCGCACCCGCGGCCGGCTGACCTGCCCGATGGTGCTGCGCGCTCCCTGGGGCGGCGGCATCCGCGCGCCGGAGCACCACTCCGAGGCGCCGGAGGCGATGTTCGCGCACGTGCCCGGATTGCGCGTCGTGATCCCGTCGTCGCCGTCGCGCGCCTACGGCCTCCTGCTCGCAGCGATCCGCGATCCGGATCCGGTGATCTTCTTCGAGCCGAAGCGGATCTACCGGCAGTACAAGGAAGAGGTGCCCGACGACGGCGAGGCGCTGCCGCTCGACGTCTGCTTCGTGCTGCGCGATGGCTCCGACGTGACTCTCGTGACCTGGGGCGCCCACGTGAAGGAGACGCTCGAGGCGGCCGACAAGCTCGCCGCCGAGGGCGTGTCCGCCGAGGTGATCGACGTCGCGACGATCAAGCCGCTCGACTTCGACACCATCCACGAGTCGGCGAAAAAGACCGGTCGCTGCGTGATCGTCCACGAAGCCGCGCGCACGTGCGGCGTCGGCGCCGAGATCGCCGCGCAGCTCGCGGAGAAGGCGATGTTCGACCTGAAGGCCCCGGTCGAACGCGTCACCGGCTACGACACCCCGATCCCGCTGTTCCGGCTGGAGATGAAGTACCTGCCGAACGTCGAGCGGATCGTCGCCGCGGCCCGTCGCACGCTGGCGTACGGCTGACGACATGGCCTCCCGCTTCCTGATCAACGACGAGGTGCAGGTGAAGGTCTCCAGCACGGCCCAGCTGTGGCCGGGTCGCTGGTCGAAATTCCCGTCCGTCGGCGATCTCGGCCGCGTGCTCGACTTCGAAGGTCCGCGGGTGGTGGTCGAGATGGCCGACGCCCGCGGCAATTCCCATTGGATCGCCAGTTTCGACGAGGCAGCGCTCGATCTCGTGCGCCGGCCCGCGCGTTCATGACACCAGGAAGGTCTGCGATTTCGATCACTGTCTCGCTGTTCCGACCACGAACTACTTCCACACCCCCGCGAAACCCAGGCCTAGCCTGGGTTTCGCGCCCCCTGACTCAGGGGGCGAGCCGAAATTCCGAGGCCACGAACTCGACCAGAGGTTATTCATGAGCACCATCAAGCAATTCTTCCTGCCCGACCTCGGCGAGGGCCTGCCCGACGCCGAGATCGTCGAGTGGCATGTCTCGGTCGGCGACACCATCCGCCTCGACGAGCCGCTGGTCTCGATGGAGACCGCCAAGGCCGTCGTCGAGGTGCCGTCGCCCTATTCCGGCAAGGTCATCCGTCTCGCGGGCAAGCCCGGTGACGTGATCGACACCGGCTCCGCACTCGCCGACTTCGAGATCGACCCGAACCTGCCGCAGCGGCTCGAGGCGCAGGAGACGGGACATCACCACGGGCCGCCGAAGAAGGCGCTTGCTGCGGGAGCGGCGTCCGCCGCGATCGCCCCGCAAGAGGCCACCCCGGTCGCGGCTCACGCCGCCCCTGACATCGCGGCCGCCGCCGCTCCTGCACCCGCGCCGGCGCCTCCGTCCGCTGCGAAGTCGTCGGACGCCGGCACCGTCGTCGGCGCTGTCGAGTCCTCCGACCGCGTGGTCGCCGAGGCCGCGACCAGCGTCGGCGGCGTCAAGGCGATGCCCGCCGTCCGCGCACTCGCGAAGAAGCTCGGGATCGACCTGGCGCGGGTGCGGGCCAGCGGTCCTGATGGCGTGGTGACGCTGACCGATGTGAAGCAGGCGGCGGCGAATGGCTCGGCGACTGGACCGGTTGCAGGTGCGGCGTCGACCGCGATCGCACCCTCGCAACCCGCGCCAGTCGCGGCCCACGCCGCTCCGAACAGTGCGGCTCTCGCCGCTCCTACATCCGACCCGCGCTCCGCCGCCGGCAAGCCGATCCGCACGACGCCGCCCACGGTGGCGGCGAAGGGTCAGCCCGAGCCGCTGCGCGGCGTCCGCCGCAACATGGCGCGGATCATGGCGGCGGCGCATGCCGCGGTGGTGCCGACCACGATCACCGACGACGCCGACATCCATGCCTGGCCCGCCGGCGAGGACATCATGGCGCGACTGGTCCGCTCGATCGTCGTCGCCGCACGCGCCGAGCCGGCATTGAATGCCTGGTTCGACATGGAGAATGCGACCCGAACGCTGCACCAGCGGGTCGACATCGGCATCGCGGTCGATACCGAGGAAGGTCTGTTCGTGCCGGCGCTGCGCAATGCCGACACCCTGGACCCGAAGGCGATCCGCGCCGCGATCACTCGCCTCCGCGAGGGCGTCGAGAGCCGTTCGATCGCGGCCTCGGAGCTGACCGGCTACACGATCTCGCTGTCGAACTTCGGCAAGTTCGCCGGCCGCTATGCCACCCCGGTGATCGTGCCGCCGTGCGTCGCGATCGTCGCGGCCGGCAAGTCGCGCCACCAGCTGGTGCCGGTGATGGGTGGCATCGAGACCCACAAGATCATCCCGCTGTCGCTCACCTTCGACCATCGCGCCGCCACTGGCGGTGAGGCCGCGCGGTTCCTGAAGGCGATGCTGGACGACCTGGCGCGCGCGTCCTAGCGCATCCCGTCGCCTCCGCCGCTTGCTTCCGGGCCCGGAGGCTGGGGTCGCTCGCGCTCCAAGCTCCGGTGATCGCCCCCGATCTCGCCGCCCCGGCGCGACACCCGGCGGCGGTGGAGTCGCTTCCCGGATCGACGATGCCCACGCTGGCGCGGATGGCCGAGGCTCGCCAGCGCGGCGACAGTCATCGCGGCGTCGGCCTCATGACCACGAGCGGCGCGACCCTCGAGCCGTACAGGTCCCAACGCGCACACAGGACGCGCAGATCATCGGCATCCAGCGCCGACCACGCCGGCAGGGGGCGCTCGGGCATCGGCGATGCCGAGAGGTGCAGCAACAGGGCCAGGGCCGCTTTACGCTTGGCGGCGTCCGGATGCTTCTCGGAAATGTAGTCCAGGTAGGTCGAGGCCATGGCTTCCCAGACCACGATTTCTTGTTCCGGGTGCGTGTCGCGGCGGAAGGAGTCGACCGTCTTCTCGAGACTCTCCGGCAACAGCGTGTAGAACACGTGCCGGACGACATTGATCCGGGACAAGAGCATTTTTGGAAGCTCCGGATGCCGGATGACGCCGTGGGCGATCCGGTTGGGGTTCAACTCGGTGAGCGGTTCAGAGCCGTTCTTTTCGAGCAGCAGGCGTCGGAGCTGGGCATGGCGATCCGGGCGGACGACGCGCAAGATCTCCGCCGCAATCTCGTCGATGGACGCGCGACCGGCATCGATGGCCAGCCTGTCGGCGAGCGGAGGACTGAAGGCCAGGATGTCCTCCCGCGTGACGCCGAGCCACAATGGAACGATCACCTTGTGGCGGCCGAGTTCTTTCGCGGTCAGTCCCCGCAGCTCATATTCCGGCCAGGGCCTGCGAAGGAAGGCATGGCTCAGCACCACGATGCCGAAGCGCGACTCGGCCAGGCCCCGATCGATGCTTCTTGACAGACTGTCTCCGACCTCGAGCGTGAATTCGTCGTACCAGAGGCGGACACCGAAGGCCGCTAGTGCACTGGCCAGCGGCCGAACGAGCGTCGCCTTGTCTTCGGACGCATGTGAAATGAACAGATCGTAGTCCACGAGACGACTTCCACGATGAGAGCGGGGACCCGCCCCACGACTTGATGCACGCCGAGCGGGACCGTGGTCCCGGTAACGCAGGCATGCGCTCGACCGGCCCGCCGGAGCGCTTGGGCGGCCGGTCATGGAGCGATCTGATCGTATCCAACTCCGGAACGACTCGATGGCCAGACCGAGCGCAGTTGCCACGGCGCTCGATCGCGCAACCGCGGACGGCGCCACGGCATGCCAGTGCCGAGTGCTCGGCCCCGCGTCGGGATGCACGCCGCGCGCCGCTGCGATGGCCGACGCCAAGGTGCAGGCCTGCGCCCACCGCTCACTGGCCGCGATGCTCGAGGTTCTTGCCGAGGATGCGCAGGAAACGACGCTTGCTGGTCGGATTGATCCGCAGACGCCCGCCGCCGCTGCCGGTCGCCGAGCTCAGCTGCCGGCAGTACGGGCATTCGCCGTGCGACAGCATTTCGCCCACCTGGATCATCGCCAGTGTCTGCAGGAAATGAGTGGAGCACAGTTCGCAGCGCACCATCCGGAGCTTGCCGCGATTGGCATGATCGGCCACCAGCAGTGCATGCTCGAAGGTGAGCTCCGGCAACGCGCCCTCGCGCTGCAGGGCGGCGATGTGCAGCTCGTACAGGGCGAGAAAGGCGTCGCGATCGAAACGCCACTGGTCCTGGTGCCAGCTGCTCAGCAGGAACTGCAGGAATTCCGACGCCTCGAGGTGGGAACGGTAGGACATCATCACCGGGCCCAGCGACTCCGGCACCCGACCGCGCTGCGGCGGTCCCGCCTCGCGGCCGTTCTTCCGATCGAAGTGCCGGCTCAGCGTGCGCGCCGCCTTGTCGTTGATCGCGAGCAGCGACACCAGCGTGCTCGGCCGCGCCTGCAGGGTGTGCATGCGCTCCGCCGCCGCCAGATGGTCGAAGGCGGCGTCGAGCGCATCCGCCCGCGACTTCGAACGCGCCATCAGCGCGGCCTCGCGGTCGGATTGGCGCTGGGCAGGCTGGCATAGAGCGCGAGCACGGTGTGGGTGAGTCGCACCCGGTCGTCGTGCAGCTGCAGCTGGCGGATCAGGATCTCCAGGTGGACCTCGCAGACCACCACCAGGCGGGTGCGTCCGATCGCGGCCAGCCGGTGCAGCTGGTCGATCGACGCGACCGCCAGCGCCGTGACGAACGCGGTCGGCAGTCCGAACTCGATCGCGCAGGCCCGCGGCTGCGTGCGCGCGAACTGTCGCGCGGTGCTCCAGTAGGACAGCAGCACGGGATCGACGACGGCGACGGGCTCGTTCGCGGCGGGATCGGTCCCATCGTGAAGTTCGGCGAGACCGGCGGGCCGGAAGTGCATCGGCCCCATGCCGGAAAACGCCACGATCTCGTCCTGCGACGCTGCCGTCAGCCGCTGTCCCAGGCGCAGCGGAATGCCGTAGTGCGACAGCGTCGCGCCCATGTCGACCTCGGCCTCGGAGCGGACCCGCCGCCATAGCGCGAGATTGAGGCTGGCGAGATCCGGATCGATGCGGAGCAGGTCGTGCGGCGGTCGCAGCAGGAAGTCCTTCGGCTTGCGCAGTGGGCGTCCCATTCGTCGCGGTCTCCTTGATCCGCTGTCGTCGATCGCTGCGGTCTTCCCGCTCCGGGAGGATTCCACGAACGGGCACTGGCGTCCCCGCAGCGACACCGGCGCGAGCCGCCGGAGACCGGAGTCTGTCCGAATTCCCGGGGATCGGGGGAGCGGGATTTGGGTCGATGCCGGAAGCGACCGGCCCCGGTGCCCGCTACCGTCCGCCGCCGCCACTCTCCTGACGCGGTCGTCGCGAGGTCCCGGCAATGCGGCCGGGCCCGCCTTGCGTGCTTTCGAACGAAGCCTTGAGCAAGCCCCAACGACGACACCCTTGGCGTTCGGGCGGACGGCACCGAGAGTGGGGCACATCCATTCCCCACTCCGGAGTCGACCGATGTCCACCGTCACTGCCCTGAAGCCGACCATGCGCGCCGTCGCGATCGGCGCCGCCGAAGCCGCGGATCCGCAGGCGCTGTTCGATACCCGCCTGCCGGTTCCCGAGCCGGGCCCGCTCGACCTGCGCGTCCGGGTCGAGGCGGTTTCGGTGAATCCGGTCGACTGGAAGGTGCGGCGGCGGTTCAGCGGCGGCGCCATCGCGCCGAAGGTGCTGGGCTACGACGCCGCCGGCGTGGTCGACGCCGTCGGCTCGGAGGTGAGCGGATTCCAGGTCGGCGACCGCGTCTACTACGCCGGCTCGATCGTGCGCCCGGGGAGCAATTCCGAGTTCCACTGCGTCGACCATCGCATCGTCGGCCTGATGCCGCGGAGTCTCGACTTCGCACAGGCCGCGGCGCTGCCGCTGACCACCATCACCGCCTGGGAGCTGCTGTTCGATCGCTTCCGCATCGATCCCTACGGCCGCGATGCCGGCAAGACCATCGTCGTCATCGGCGCCGCCGGCGGAGTCGGCACGATCCTGGTGCAACTCGCGCGTTTCGCCGGCCTGCGGGTGTTCGGCACGGCGTCGCGGCCGGAGTCGCGCGCCCACGTCCTGGCGCTCGGCGCCGAGGCGGTGCTGGACCACGGCCGTCCGCTGCCCGAGCAGCTGGTCGCAGCGGGCCTGCCCGAGGGTGCCGACTACGTCGCCAACCTGGTCGACACCGACGGCTACTGGGACACTGCCGCGAAACTGGTGAAGACCCAGGGCCTGATCGGACTGATCGTCGGCTCGAAGCAGCCGCAGTCGGTCGAGCTCCTGAAGGACCGCAGCATCGGGGTGGTCTGGGAAATGATGTTCACCCGCTCCGAGTACGAGACCGCGGACATCGCCGCGCAGGGCCGCCTGCTCGCGACGGTCGCCCGACTGATCGATGCCGGCGTGCTCCGCACCAGCCTCGCCGAGACCCTCACCCCGATCAATGCCGCCAACCTCGAGGCGGCCCACGCGAAGAGCCTGGCGGGGCGGGTGATCGGCAAGCAGGTGCTGGTGGGCTGGGCTTGACCCTCGCCCTGCACGCCTTCGCCAGTGAGTTCCGGCACATCCGCAATCCCCGGGATCGAACCAAGCTAGCTCCTTTCCAATCCGGGGAGCGGGGTCATGGCGATGCACAGGAGTCTGCGCTGGTGTGTGCTGGCGGGGCTGGCGATGAGCGGTACCGTGCTGGCGGCGCAGGGCGTGAAGGTCGAGGACATCAAGAAGTCGGCCGATCCCTGCGACAACTTCTTCGAGTTCGCCAACGGCAACTGGCGCGAGCAGCACCCGATCCCGGCCTCGATGGACCGCTGGAGCCGGCGCTGGGAGTCGGGCGAGACCAACAAGGCCAACGTGCGGGGCATCCTCGACGAGCTGGCGGCGCGGAAGGACCTGAAGGTCGGCACGGCCGACCAGCTGGCGGGCGATTTCTACGCCTCCTGCATGAACGAGGGCGCGGTCAACGAGGCCGGCATGAGTCCGATCAAGCCGTGGCTCGCCGAAGTCGACGCGATCAAGTCGAAGGCCGATCTCGAGCGCGAGATCGGCCGCCTGCACGATGCCGGCGTCGCGGTGCCCTTCGTGATCAGCTCCGGACAGGACCTGCACGAGCCGACCAAGGTGATCGCCCATTTCGGCCCCAACGGCCTCGGCCTGCCTGACCGCGACTACTACTTCAAGCCCGAGCAGCGCTTCGTCGACGCCCGCGCCGCCTATCTGAAGCACGTCGCGAAGATGTTCGAGCTGGCCGGCAGCGATGCCAAGGCCGCCGCGGCCGCCGCCGACACCGTGTTCGCGTTCGAGAAGCGTCTCGCCGAGGACCAGCTCGACAACGTCGCGCTGCGCGACCCGGCACAGCAGGACCACAAGACCAGCTTCGCCGACCTGAAGAAGCAGGCGCCGCATTTCGGCTGGGACGCCTACTTCGCGGCGGCGAAGATCTCGACCATCGACCTCAACGTCTCGCAGCCGAAGTACCTCGCGCGGATCGACGCGGAGTTCGCCAAGACCGACCTCGCCACCTGGAAGACCTACCTGCGCTGGCAGCTGCTGAACGCGGGAGCCGACACCCTCGGCAAGAGCTTCGTCGACGAGCACTTCGCGTTCTACGGTGCGGCGCTCGCTGGCAAGAAGGAGCAGAAGCCGCGCTGGAAGACGTGCGTGGAGGCGACCGACGGCCAGGTCGGCGAGGCGCTCGGCCAGAAGTACGTCGAGAAGTACTTCCCGCCGGCGGCCAAGGCGCGGATGACCGACATGGTGAAGAACATCCTGGCCGCGCTCGGCGAGGACATCAAGAACCTGTCGTGGATGAGCGATGCGACCAAGAAGAAGGCGCAGGAGAAGCTGTCGACGATCAATCCGAAGATCGGCTACCCGGACAAGTGGAAGTCCTATGCCGGGGTGAAGATCGCCCGCGCGTCGTACTGGGACAACCAGCTGGCCGCCTCGCGCTGGAACGTCGCCGACGACCGATCGCAGATCGGCAAGCCGGTCGACCCGGGTCGCTGGGGCATGACGCCGCCGACCTCGAACGCCTACTACAACCCGCTGCTGAACGAGATCGTGTTCCCCGCCGGCATCCTGCAGCCGCCGGGCTTCTCGCTCGACGCGACCGACGCGGTCAACTACGGCTCGATCGGCGTGGTGATCGGCCACGAGGTCAGCCACGGCTTCGATGACCAGGGCGCGCAGTTCGACGCCGCGGGTCGCCTTTCGAACTGGTGGACGCCGGAGGACCTGAAGCAGTTCCAGGCGCGCGGCCAGTGCGTCGTCGACCAGTTCGACGGCTACTTCATCGAGAAGGACGTGCACCACAACGGCAAGCTGGTCCTCGGCGAGTCGATCGGCGACCTCGGCGGCGCCAAGCTCGCCTGGCTCGGCTACCAGCGCTCGCGCCAGGGCAAGGAGCCGGAACCGACGATCGACGGCTACACCCCGGCGCAGCAGTTCTTCATCGCCTGGGGCCAGTGGCGCGGCGATGCGATCCGGATCGAGTCGCAGCGCCTGATGATCCAGGGCGACCCGCACCCGACCGGCCAGTTCCGCGTCAATGGCCCGCTGTCGAACCTGAAGCCGTTCCAGGAAGCTTTCCAGTGCAAGGCCGACGCGCCGATGGTGCGCCAGGGCGACAAGCGCTGCGAGATCTGGTGACTCCGGTGCCCCGCCGCCGACGCGGCGGGGCAGCCCGATCGGAGCGCCATTCGTGGTTCGAGCCCGACATGGGCTCGCTGCGATTCGATCGTTGCGGTCGGTGTTGACGGACATTTGCAGATCCGATGTTCGATCCCCGCCTACCCGGCGTTTCCGTCCACGAGGGGCGGAGAGGTCGGGAGAGATCATGGGGCTCGCAACACTTGTACTGAACGCGCTGGGGCAACTTCCGGCGCGGCGAAAGCCTGTCGTCGAGCTGCAGCCCGGAATGCCGTCGACGCGTAGTCAGGGCATCGATTACCCGGGCTACCGTCGGGTGGTCGAGCGGATGGCCGAGCAGCGCGACGAGCGCCGGCTCAACGAGGCCGAGTTCGTCGCCGCGATGGAGCTCGTCGGCACCGTGGTGCTCGACGCGCGCAGCCGCGAGGCGTTCTCCCGCCGCCACGTGCGCGGCGCGATCAATCTGCCGCTGACCGACTTCCACGCCGCCAGCCTCGCCGCCGCGATCCCCTCGAAGCGCACGCCGGTGCTGATCTACTGCAACAACAACTTCAGTGGCGACGACCACGCCTTCCCGGCCCAGGTCGCGCGCGCCGCACTGTCGCTCGCTACCTGGACGACGCTGCGCGCCTACGGCTATTGCAACCTGTTCGAGCTGTCCGGCCGGCACGATCTCCAGAAGACCCGGATCCCGCTGGTGTAGGGCGGCCATCGGCCGCCAATGCGAGGCGCGGCGGAGTCGCATCGCCGAAGAAGCGGTGAGGGTGCGGCGCGAAGCGCGCGTCCTGCGGCGGAATGGTCGTCGGCAGATCTGCCAGTCTCGTCCTCGACATGGGCTGCATCACGTCCATTGGAGCGCTTGGCAGCGGCGCGCAAAGCGCACGCTGCGACAGCCACTGATCACCACGGCGAGGCGCGCCCACCGGCGCGGCATCACATCATCACGGCTTCGTGCCATCCCCCGATGGCGCGCCGCCCATCTCCACCCAGCCCGGACAGGCATCGACGCGCCGCGCGATGCGCAGCACCGTCGCACCGCGGACGACTTGCGCGGGACGTCGAGGACCGCACCGGCCACCCTCGTCCACCCACACCGGCCCGCGCCGAGAGAACGCGACGTCCGCCGCGGGTCGCTGGAGCGACCGCGACAATCCTGCGGACTCGGACACGGACGCGGGAGAGGACGCGCCAGCGGCGAGGAACAGCGCGACCAGGAGCCGTGAAAGCATCCGTCGTCCGGAGAACATGAGAGGACACGCCTGCAACAGGTCGCGCCGGCGTTGCATGTCCAGACATGGACCCGGGTTCCGGCGCCACGATCGCGACGGCGGCGGAGCCGACCCTTCGTCATAGTTTCCGCAGCGAAGCCGACCCTTCGTCATTGCGAGCGCAGCGAAGCCGACCTTCGTCATTGCGAGCGCAGCGAAGCAATCCAGCGCCTTCCGCTGTGGAACCGGCGCGACGAGAAGCAGAAGCCACTGGAGTGCTTCATGGTCGCTGCGCTCCTCCTAGCAATGACGAGACTTCCTCCAGGCCCCACCCGCGACCCTCGTTCTTTATTTACACTTGCACTGTCGTAAATGGTGTCGTATAAATCCCCCATGCCGACCCGCCACTCCCTCGCCGACCTCGCCCACCTGTCCGGCCTGCCGGCGCGCACCGTGCGCTACTACGTCCAGCGCGGCCTGGTGCCGCGGCCGCACGGCGAGCGCCGCGGCGCCTGGTACGACGAAGCCCACCTCGAACGCCTGCTGCAGATCGCGAAGTGGACGGCCGCCGGGCTGTCGCTGGAGCGGATCGAGCAGCTGATCGCGGAGCCGCACGCCGCGCTGTCGGCCGAGCTGCCGCGGCGCCGCGGCGACATCGCCGTGCGCAGCCACGTGCATCTCGGCGACGGGGTCGAACTGGTGGTCGATGCCGAGCGCGCCGGCATCGATCCCGAAACCCACCGGCGGCTCCTGCGCGCCCTGCTCGACGCGGCCGACCAGGTGCTCGGCCGCTGATCCCACCGGAGAATCCCCATGCCCGTGTCCATCCCGTCCCCGACCCCGCCCGTGCCGCGTCTCGCGCCGGGCCTCGTCCCGCTGCTGTCCTCCGCGATCCGCATCGACGTCACCGACCTGATTGCCGTCACTACCTGGACCCAGGTCTACGCCAACCGCGAAGAGCGCCCGATCGAGGCGGTGTTCAACCTGCCGGTGCCGCTCGGCGCGGTGTTCCTCGATCTGCACCTCGTGATCGGCGAGCGTCGCCTGCGCGGCAAGGTGGAAGCGCGCGCCGAGGCGCGCGAGCACTACGAGGAAGCGATCGCGAAGGGCGATCGCGGCGTGCTGCTGGAGCAGTCCGACGAGGGCCAGTACACGGTCTCGATCGGCAATCTCGCGCCCGGTCTCGCGGTCACGCTGGAGGTGCGCTACAGCCAGTTCCTCGCGCAGGCCGGCGAGGTACTGAGGCTGCGCGTGCCGACGGTGCGCGCGCCGCGCTACGGCCGTTCCACCCTCGATCCGATCGACCTGCCGCCGGTCGACGTGCTCGCCGAGAACCCGATGCGTTTCGACCTCGTCGTGAACGGCCTGCTGGCGGCCTGGCCGCTGCGCTGCGCGTCGCACCCGAACGCGGGTGCCGCGAAAGCGGATGGCATCGCGCTGTCCGGCCGCGGCGCCTTCCTCGATCGCGACCTCGTGTTCGAGTGGGGACTGCCGGCGCGCCGTGCGCACCAGGTCAGCGCGGTCGCCGACGGCGAGCGCTGGCTGCTGGCCGCGAGCTTCCTGCCGGACTTCGCCGCGCGCCCCGCGCCGCGCCCGCTGATCCTGGTGCTCGACTGCTCCGGCTCGATGGCGGGTTCGAGCATTCGCCAGGTGCGATCGACGCTCGACGCGCTGTTCGACCGGCTGCTGCCCGGCGAGCATGTCGCGATGCTGCGCTTCGGCAGTCGCTTCGAGTGGTGGCCGGAGGGCGTGCTGCGCTGGGATGCGGCGGTCGAGCCGGCGGCGCGACACTTCGCGGCGACGCTCGCTGCGGACCTCGGCGGCACCGAGATCGGCGGCGCGATGGTCGAGGCGGCCGAGCAGGCGCGCCGGCTCGGCGGCGCCGACGTGCTGCTGCTGTCCGACGGCCTCACCGAGGACCATTGGGCGGATCGGATCGCGCCGCTGGCGAAGCCCGCGGGCTGCCGGATCTTCACGCTCGGCATCGGCACCGCCGTGGCCGAGGACCGATTGCGTCGCGCCAGCGACGCGACCGGCGGCGCACTCGATCTCGTCAGCCCCGGCGAGGCGGTGGCGTCACGGATCGAGCAGATGCTGGCGCGCATGCGGCTGCCAGCTGCCACGGCGCTGCGCGTCGACTGGGGGACCGAGGCCGACTGGCAAGTGCTCCCGGAGCGCCTGTTTGCCGGCGACGGGGTGCTGCTGGCCGCCTCCGTGGCGGCGTTGCCGCCGGGTCCGGTCACGCTGCACGCGACCGTCGCCGGAGGCCCGGTCCGAATGAGCGCACCGGTGACCGTCATCGCCGGCGAAGCGGCCACGGCGCTCCGTCGCCACGCCGCCGCGCAGCGCCTGCTCCGACTCGACGGCGACGCGCGTCGCGACTTCGCCGTCGCACAGGGCCTGTTGTGCGATGCGACCTCCTGCGTGATCGTCGACGTACTGGCCGATGGCGAAAAGGTCGCCGGCCTGCCCGAGCTGCGGCAGGTGCCGCACATGCTGGCGGCGGGGCATGGCGGCTCGCCGATGGCGATGGCCTGCGCCGCGCCGATGGCGGCCCAGGAGAGGGGCCGCGCGGCACCGGCAAGCGCCGCGCCACTGGAGGCCAGCCGAAGCACGGCGCAGGACCTGCGCTCGCGCATCGGCGAACTGCTGTCGGCCCCGCTGGCGAAGACGAAGCGCGCCCTGCTCCCGGGTGGCGCGAAGCGCAGCGCAGGCGGCACCCCGGCCGGCCAAGCGATCACCGGCGAGCACGCCGTGGCGACCCCGTCCGACCTGCTGCGCGCGCTGGTCGCGCAATGGCTGGCGGAACTGGTCGCCGGCGGCGAGGAGCGGTTCGACGCGGCGCGCGCGCTGCAGATGCTCGCGGCGACGCCGTTCGCCGCGTTGCGTGGTGCATTGCTGCAATCGATCGATCCGCTCCCCGCGGCGAGCCATCCGCAGCGCGTCATCGCCGCGCTGCTCGCCGGCGCGCTGCGCAATGCTGGCCGGCAGCGCTCGTTGCGCGAGGACGGCTGGCGCGCGGCGCGGCGCTTCATCGCGCACTGGGGACCGGGTCCGGAGTCGGCGGTCGACGACGTCGAGTCCTGGCTCGCGAGCCATTGAGACGATCGCTCCGCCGCGGATGCGATCCGCGTGACGCCTCGCACGCGGGTCGCGAACCCGGCGCCACTCGCCGATGGCTCGGGGGGCACGACTGCACTCCGGATCACGCCGCGACGCGCTGCTCGACGCGATCCGTCACCAGCGCGACCACGTCGGCGAGCTGTCCGACATCGAGCCGCGCCTCCTGCACAGCGCCGGCGTGATTGGACGACAGCAGGATCAGTTGCCCCTCGGCCTCGCCCTGCACCACGCCGACGCCGTGCGGATACGAGCGCGAGCGGCCGTCGAAGCGGACGCCGGACAGCGTGACGCGCTGCTCTTCGGTCAGCCCGATCACGCCCTCGGCGCCGAGGTCGAGCCACCAGCCGCGGCGCGCCGAGCCGGTCAGCGACCACGGAGCGACGATCGGAGGCAGCTCCGCATCGACGATCTGCTCGGGTCGCTGCGCGGCGACGACGGTCCGGATCGCGAAGTAGCGCTCCAACCGCTGCCGTCTGGCCTGGTCGCGGGCGTACTGCCGTTGGGCGAGCTCGTCGAGCCAGGCCCGCAAGGGATCACGGCCGTGGCGCCGACCCACGACGACGAGGCGGGCATGTCGGCGGGTCTCGAACAGGAACGCGGTCTGCTCCCTCGCGCCGGGATCGAGGTCCATCCGTTCGAACCAGCGCTTCGCGGCCTCGAGATCACCGCGCTGCACCAGCTGCCGAGCCACCGGGCCCTCGACGAGCTCGCGCCAGCGCACCTCGCGGCGACGCGGACGTTCGCGCTCCCTGGGCCGAGGTGCACCCGAGAAGGCGCGGATCAGGCGACCGGCATCCGGCGCCGGCTCGGCGAGATCCGCGGGCAGCGCCTCGCCGACCGCGTCCGCCAGCAGTCGTGGAATCACCGCGGAGACGTACAGGCCCTGGTAGGCGAGGTTGCAGCAGGTGCGGAAGCCGATTCCCAGCTGAGGCGCGATCCGGGTCGATGGAATGCGTGCGAACAGAGCCCGTAGCCAACGGCGTCGCAACTGGCTGCGGCGGACCTCCTCGCGGCAGAGAATCAGCGGCTGCTCGTGATCGAGGAGGCCGGCAGGCAGCCCATACACGACCTCGAGATCGCGGACCTGCCAGTCCGCGATCGGCCGATGACCGGACAGCATTTCGGTCAGGTGCTGCCGGCGCAGTCCGACCGCGCGCTCGATCAGCTGCGGCGCGGCCAGCACCGCCTTCAGGTGGGACAGGCTCTGGAACCAGGAATGGCGTGGAGTCATGGCGCTTTGACCGTCGCGGGAAGGATTCGGAGGCCGGGGCGCTCGTCCAGCTAGCCCCGGGCCGACCGGCGCTCGGAACCTGCCGCGCCTGGTCGGAAGCCATTCTGCGAACCCGCCAAGGGCTTGCGCCGGGCGAATTGGGGCGATTTGCGCGGGGTTTCGACGGTCGGCGCCATCACAGCGCCGAGGTCGCAGGCCCGAGCGCCACGACCGCCGGTGGCGGTCCCAGGGCCCCGTTCCGGCGCGCCGGAAAGCGGCGCCCTCTCGGCGGCCGCGCGCGGCCGGAGGTTCGGCGGGCGGGCCGCTCCGCGCTTACTGTGGTGGCACTATGGACGGCGATTCGGTATCGCGACCCAGGACGTGTCATGCGCACCACCGCCCTGTCGATCTGGCGAGTCCCCGCCTGCCTCCCCTACCTCCAGCCGGAGCTGACCGACGCGGCCGTTGCGACGGCCGAGGCGGAGATCGGCTATCGGCTTCCCGCGGAGTACCTGAGTCTGCTGCGCGAACAGAACGGCGGATATCTCCGCTATTCCCTCCCCGGATTGCCGCACGACACGATCGCGGGCATCGGCCCGAACTTCCCCGCGCTGTGCGCCCCCGATTGGTCGGAGGTGCAGGATCAGGTCAGCTTTGCGCTGCGCGGCCTGATCCCGATCGACGGGGACGGGCATTGGCATCTCTGCCTGGACTACCGGACGTCCACGACTCGCCCTTCGATCACGTTCGTCGAAATCGATCGCGATCGGGAAACGCCGGTGGCCGAGTCGTTCGCGGCCTACCTCGCGGCACTGCGAATTGATGTCGGCGACGAGCACGTCCTCGAATCGCTAGCGGACCTCGATGGACTGAAAAGGAACCTGGAACGACGGCTGGACTTCCGCTTCGATCCGCCGGAGACCTGGGCTCACGGGTTCCCGATCCATCGCGGTCGCCTCGGGACGGGTTCCCGGCCGCAATGGCTTTGGATCAGTCCGAACACGGTGCAGCGCGGCTTCGTTCGCCCGGAGGATCGCCGGTATCCGGAGCTGAAGGACATGCTGCCAGGTGTCGACGATCGCTACCCCGGATTGCCCGCAGGCAGCTTCATCCTGGAGGCCACGGACGAGGTGCGGACCTCGGTCCTCGATGCTGTCGCCCGATCCGGGCTGACGCTGCGGCCGCTGCGCGAATATCTGCGGAGCGATTGATGCGACGCTGCAAGCGATCGCCGACCGTTCGTTTCACCGGGCGAGTGAGGCGATCGCCGCAGGGCGGCGGGGCGACGATCGGGTCGGCACGCTCGGTGCGCCGGTGGCCGGGGCGTTGCATGAATTTCGCCGGCGCGCACCGTCGCCGTGGAGCGCCGGGGCCGACTGTCGATCGCGATGGCCGGTCGCGACGCGGTCGGGCGCAGGGACCGCACTACATCGGCTGTGCCTTGCCCAGGTGTTCGGCGATCAACGTCGCCATTTCGCCCAGCAGCCTGCGCCGGCTTGCCGTCTCGAGCCGCGGCCGCTCGAGGCGATAGGCCAGGTAGCCGACCAGCGCCTCGACCGGCTCCTTCGAGACGCCGGCCAGCACCGCGTCGAGTAGCTGGAACACGGCCACCGGTGCGCCGGCTTCCGGCGCCGCCGGTGGCAGCAGCTGGACTTCGACTTCGTAGCCTGCGCCGTCGATCGTCGGCAGGCAGCGGGCGAAGAAGCCGATGCCCGAGGCGAAGCGTCCCGAACGCAGCGGCACCGTGCAGGGCGCGCCGACGCTGGCCGGCGCGGTGACCGCGATCTGCACCTTCGCGCCGACCGCGGCGAACGCCGCATCGAGCGGCGCCGGTACCGCGGCGAAGGTCGCGGACAGGCCGCTCGGCGTGCTCGTCACCTTGTGGGTCGCACCCCAGCAGGCACCGATCCGTGCCAGTTCGTCGGACAGCGTCGTCGTCATCGCGCCGCCCTCACAGCAGCTTGTCGTTGAGGAACTGCGTCTTCAGCACATCGAGGCCGATGTCCGGCCTGGCCTCGCCGAGGCGCCTGTTCTGCAGTGCCACGGCCTTGCCGATCGCATCCCAGTTGCGCTGCCGGAGCGCGGCGGCGATCGGCGAAGCGATCGCGGCGGCCTTCGGCTTCGGCGACCACAGCAGGTCGCCGGTCAGCGTACCCGAGCCCCAGCCGGACGCGCCCTCGCGCAACGACAAGGTCTGGAACAGCACGCCACGCAGCGTGCCGGCGAGCTGCTCCGGGCCAGACGCGTGACCGAGCTTGTCCGAGGCCATGGTCTCGAAGCGCTGCAGCGCCGCCGGGATCTGGAAGCCGTGAAAGGTAGTGATGACGAGGTGTCCGTTCGACGCGGCGAGCAGCACCTCGGCCGCGGTGTCGGCGTCGCGCACCTCGCCGACCAGCAGAACCGTGCCGCCCTGCACCGCCGGGAACAGGCGCAGCGACTTCTTCAGGCTGCTGGCGAAGGTCGCGTCGCCGCCGTAGGTGCGAACGTCGCCGCTGACCGGAATCTGCATGCAGTGGCCATTGCCGTGCCATCCGGACAGCGGCAGCTCGGGCGGATCCTCGATGCACACCGCGTGGCCGCCGAACAGCTTCAACCGGGTGGACACCACCGAGCTCGCGGTGGTGGTCTTGCCCTGGCCATTCGGCGCGCACACCAGGATCAGTCCGCCCTGCAACAGTTCGGCGTCGAGCAGGAAGCGCGACCACCAGGTCGGCATGGTGAGCTCGCCAAGCTCCGGCACCTGACTCGGGATGCGGCGCATCGCGAGCGTCCAGCCGCCCTGCTCGAACACCCGGCTGGCGCGGAAATAGCCGCCGTCGAACGCGAGCCGGAAATCGTCGCTCTTCGCCAGCGCCGCTTCGCCACGGGCATAGAGTTCGATCAGCCAGTTGGTGAGGCGCGGATCGGCGGGATTGAACAGCGGCCGCGCATCGGGCTTGCCGGCATAGCCGTAGGCCTCGCCGATCCGCGCCGCGGCCGCGCGGTATTCGTCGCCGTCCACCCGTTCGAGCGGGATGAAGATGTCGCGGAGCTGGTCCTTCTCGTCGAAGGTGAAGGGCTTGCGCTCGATGCTCATGCGGATCCTCGGGTCCCGGCAAGGGGCGCTTTATGCCGGAATGGCGATCGATTTGGAATCGGTTGAAGGGGTCCATCGCGACCCGACCCCACCGAGATGCGATGACGCGGATTTCCATCAAGCGGCGTGGCCCAGGTTCGCCGGGCCGCTCACTTGCACCGACGGAGCGGCGACGCCATCCGCCAACGGTTTCGAAAGCGACACCACCGCCTCGGCCGCCGCAGTCAGGTAGGCGACCACCGCCGCGCGCAAGCCGGCGTCGCGCCCGAGGTCGCGGCCGGAGATCACCGCCGACAGCAAGTCCGCGCCCCACATGAATTCGCCGGGACCGACGCGCAGCGTGTCGGTCGGGCCGAAGTGGTGCTCGCCCGCCGAGCCGATGCGACGTTCGCGGATCAGGGTGGGCGCGACCGTATCGCCGTAACGGAAGGCATAGGTCTCGTCGAGATAGCGGAAGCGCCAGGTGCGCGGCGCGGATCCTGCGGGTGCGGACATCGGCGTCTCCTGCGACCAGCCGACGAGTTCGGCCTGTGGTGCCAGTGTCCGCGTCGCACGCTCGACACGGCGGTGCGAATCGCCGTGCGATCGCTGGGATTTCGGTCGCGGCGCAGGCCACGCCTACGATCGCCTCGGAGGATCGCGATCGCTGTTGCAGGTTCCGGTGACCGGCCACGTGTGGTGGCTGGGAGAAGTCGCTAACCTCCTGCCAGTGCCGGGCGCGCCGACGCGCGCCGGCAATTCCTGCAATGGACGGCCATGGAACTCCGAAGGTTCATCGCCACGTTCGCTGTTGCCCTGGCGGCGGCGCCAGCCATCGCCCATGCGGAGTCCGCGGACTGGGCATACGTCACCTCGGCGTGGGGCGGGATCGCGGTTGCCACTCCGTCCTTTAGCGCAACGTCGGTTCATGTCCCGCTGACATTCTGGGTCGGCAAGACGACGCGAATGGATTCTGCGATCTGCATCAAGCGGATCTCCGGCTTGGTGCGCGACAAGACCATAGTCGTGTCGGTTGCAAAGCGGCTCTGTGGTTTGGGGCGCGACGTCCAGGACCGGAGCTTCGACATTCCCCGCCCCAAGGCCGGCACCTATTCCGTTGTGTACGACGACGAGACGGCTGCGTTTCCTGCCATCGGCATCCTCGACGTCCCTTGACCCCATGCCCTCGTGGTCGCCGGACAAGGCGCTTCGCGGCGCCGCGCTGACGCGCGAGGATGAACGCGAGAGCCGACGTGGTGCCAGCGATCGTGGCCCACCGCGTCGGAATCCGCACGCTAGGGCGGCGGATCCCCGGTCGACGCTGCCGACGCGTGTCGCGCCAGGTCGCGCCGCTCCGCGGCGATCGCCTGCTGCACGAGACCCAGATAGCGCAACGCTAGGCGTGGATTGCGACTGTGGTAGTCGGCAATCGCCATCGCGACATCGCCACGCTCGGCGACGAGATGGCGCTTGAACAGGTAGGCGGCCGCCAGCACGTTGGCGCAGCCGCGGTTGTCGCGCAGGTCTTCATAGTCGATGCCGAAGCGGGCGAACTCCCCGAGGTGGACCGAGTTGATCTGCATCGGTCCGAGGTCGACGCTGCCGTCGTCGTTGGCCTGCGCCAGGCCTTCTCGTCCCGCCTCCGTCCGATGGAGGATCTTCAGCGGCAGCGCGTCGATCCCGAATGCATCAGCAGCCACGGCGATGCAGGCGTCGACCGGCATCATGGCGACCGGGGCCTCCGCGGTCCGGCCGACGCACGGCGTCGCCAGCATCGAAACCAGGACTGCGACGCGCAGGACTCGAATCATGGAACGGATCTTAGAGAGAGTTTCATCGTCGACGCAGTCGAATTCCCCTGCCGACCCGCCGAATTCGGCGGTGTCGGCATGCATCGGTGGACCGGATGAGAGGCGATCCGCGTCGCGCGGTTCAGCGCGGTAAGGGCGCGAACGCCGCGTTGAGGATCTGCGCCAGCCGCGCTCCGGCCGTACCGATCAATCGGCGCTGGGTCGCGAGTCGCGCGGCGTCGTAGGCTTCGCGGTTCTCATAGACCGCGACGTAAGGCGGCTTGTCGCCGTTCGGATTCTTCTGGAACGACACGTGTTCGAAGGCGCGGCGGGCATCGTGCAGCGACTCGCTGGCCCAGGTCGTCGACCAGGTCGTCGGGTCGCCCTTCGTCCGCGGCTGATGGCGGGCGGCGGCGAGCATCGCCTCGAAGTTCGCCGAGGTCGGGTCGGTGAAGTCGCGCGGCACCGTGTCCCAGTCGGTGTGCAGGTTGGCCTTGCCGGAGCCGATGAGATTGCCGCCGGCGGTGTGGTGCGCCCCCTCGCTGCCCGGCAGATCGGGATCGACCGCCTGCGCCCGATCGTCGAGATAGACCGCGCCGACGTGCATCGGCTGGTGGATGTCGCCCAGCACATGCGCCAGCACCATCAGCGCCTCGCGGCGATCGGCGAAGTCGAAGGGCGGCGGTGCCTTGCCGCCGCGCAGCACCGCCCAGGCGGCGTTGATCGTCGACACCACGTCATGGTCGCTGGTGCCCTCGTAGCGGCCGTAGGCATCGTGCTCGATCGCGACGTCGGCATAGTGGTACTGCTTGTGGCAGGTCTCGTTGCCGTCGGACTCCTTCCAGCCGCACTGCTTGTCGTTGCGGCGGACATAGTCCTCCATCCGTTTCTGTTCGGCCGGGGTCTCCATGCCCTCGCACTCCGGCGAGGTCCACTGGTTGTGCTGGTAGACGTAGTCCTTGGTGACGCCCTTCACGCAGTCGGCCCAGACCGCGGCGGTGCCGAGCGACACGTCACCAAGGATCGCTTTCACCTGGGCCTCCGCCGCCGGCGTCAGCAGCACGAAGGCGATCTTGCCGACGGCGCTGTGGCCGCTGCTGTCGTAGGCGTGGGTCAGCGGCGCCGCGCCGGCCATCAGCGCGGCGAGCAACAGGATTCGGGCTGGCTTCACGACAATGCTCCGCTGGCTGGGACGCGGCGGGCGGGCCGCGCCGGAGGGCAGAGTGTGTCATGGCCGTTGGCCGGGCGGATGACGGGGCGAACGTGCGCCGTTCGTCGTCGCCCCGCGCTGTCCCGCGAGATTCAGCGTCGCCCCGCGCACCGTCGCGAAGCTGATCTCGCGGCCGCCGTCGATCTCGATCACCGGCTGGGTCTCGGCGGCCTGCTCGATGTAGAACTGCGCGACCCGGTCGAGCGCCGAGCCGGCACCGCCGGCACTTCCGGACTGCACGATGCTGCCGGGATTGAAGCCGCCGCCGAGGCCGAAGGCGGCGCCGCTGCCGCCGAGCGCGCGCGACGCGCCTTCGGCGAAGCCGGCCAGCGTCGCGTTGCGCAGCGCGGCGCCCTGCTTCGAAACCACCCGGCCGATCAGCCCGAGCTTGCCGTCGGAGCCGACGGCGACCATCTGCACCTCGGAGTCGAACGCGGCGCCGTCCTCCGTGATGCAGGAGAGGGTCGTGCTGCGGCAGTAGGCGCGCTCGGCGGCCAGCGTGCCGAAGCAGGCGGCCATCACGTGGCACTCCCGCACGTCGGCCTGCCAGCGCGAGGGCAGGATCGCCTCGGTCTTCAGGCGCACCAGTACCGGCTGCGGGTCGGCGCTGGCCTGGCGACCGGTCGCGGCTTCGAGTCCGTAGATCATCACGCCGGTCAGCAGCGAGCCGCTCGGCAGGTAGAAGCCCGCGGCTCTCGGAGCCTCGCCATGCGCGCCGGCGGCAACGTCGGAGTCGCCATCGCCCGGTCGCGCGCCTCGGTGCGGATCTGGGCGAGTTCCGCCTGCACCGCCGCGAGCGTCGAGCGCAGCTCGACGGTCTCCGGCGAGGGCGCCGGGGACGAGGGCTCCGTGGGCGTCGGTGCGGCGGCCTCGCTGCGCGCACGCTTCAGGTTGTCGAGTTCGCGCGCCAGGCCGCTCATCCCGAGCTGGCGCGGGTCCGCCGGCGTCAGGATGTTGCGCAGTCGCCGCGCATCGTCCCGGGCGGCCTTCGCCGGTGCCGGCGCCTCTCCGCCGGTGAACGGCGCGACGATCGCGACGATGCCGGCGAGCGTCACCGCCGTCACCAGGGCCTGCTTGCCGCGCGAACCCAGGCGATCCCACAGTCCCGCCAGTCCGTGACGGCGGCCATCGTTCATCGGCTGGATCGTCGACATCGTCGCTACCTCGTCGGCAGGTGCAGGACGGACGGTCGCGTGCCCGCCGGGGCCGTCTCCGCCGGACGCAGCGCGATGAACAGTTCGGTCTCGTCGCTGGGCTCGAGTCGGACCCGCGGCCAGGCCGCGATCGCCAGCACACCGGGGCCGGAACAGGCGGACTCGTCGATCGCGACGGGCTCGGCGCCGGGGTTGCTGACCCGTGCGACCAGGGCGACCAGCGCATGGCCTTCGATCCGCTGCAGGGGTTCGATGCGGAGCCCGGCGAAGTCGCAGAGCGGGGAGTTGCGCCGATCGCCCATCGTTTCGATGCGGTAGCCCGCCGGCACCTCGTGCTGTGCCAGCCCGCGCAACAGGCGTGCGAGGGTCGCGACGTAGGGCTGGGTCGGGTCCCAGCCGGACACCTCGCGCCCTGGCGCCGGCGGCTGCAGCGTCGCCCAGGGCAGTTCCAGGCGCACATCGGCCGGCGGCAGTTCGTAGGGCTTCAGCAGCAGCGACACCGCGTTGTCGGGATTGTCCCTGTCGATCACGAACAGGGCGACCGGCTCCGGACCGTCCGTGGCGATGTAGAAGCTTCCACCCTCCCGCTTGATCTGCGCCTCCGAGGTCGTCTCGATGCGCAGCTCGCGAAGCGGCGTGCGGAAGCGATTGAGGTGGTGCGCGCTGATCGGGATCGCCGCGGTCACGCCGCGTTCCACCACGAGGACCGGCGGCGCCGGTTTCACCGCGGAACCTCCGAGACCGACTTCGGCACCGGCGACGAGGCGAGCGAGCTGCTCCGGATCGAGCTTCGACGACATCGGCGCATCGACCGCCGGCGCGACCGCCGTTTCGACCGGTGCGATCACCGTGCCCGGAGTCGCCGCCGAGTTTCCGGAGCCTCCGGCGAGGGCCGCGCCGGCGACGGCGGCCAGGGCCAGCGTGACGATCACTCGGCGCATGCGCTGCTCCTCAATGGCCGGGCCTCGGCGCGCCCTCGTAGACCTCGAAGGCGTCGACCAGGACGCGGTAGTCGCGCACCACGAAGCCGAGCTCGTAGGTGCGCAACGACTGCTCGGAAGTGCCGCGCACGCCGCTGGTGGTGATGTCGCCGCTGATCACGACGCGCTGGCGCGACTCGTCCCAGCGCGACGAGGTCGGCACGAAGCGCACCGACAGCTGCTCGTCGCCGATCTGCTTCGCCTGCGCCTCCAGCGCGTCGACCAGGCGGGCATACAGCTGCGGCGCGAAGTAGGCCGGCAGGGTCTTCTGCAGGAACGGCGCGTTGCGCGGGCTGACGTTGCCGATCAGGTTCACGATCGACAGTCCCCAGGCGAGTTTCAGTTCGCCGCTCGCCGCCTCCGCCGACAGCTGGGTGGTGCCGGCCAGTGGCGAGGGCACCAGCTCGATCCGCACGTCGCGCCGCACCAGCGCGATCGACAGCACCAGGATGATCGCGACGAGGCCGGCGGCCACGCCACGCTGCAGCTGGTTCTCGCGCAGCGCAGCGGCGCGGGTCGTGAGATAGCGGGTGAGGTTCACGGGTCGATCCGGCGCTGGAACGGATTGATCGCCGACCGCGGGCTCATAGGCAGCAGCCCGTGCCAGTACAGCCAGTGCCGCAGGTAGCCGTCCGGCTTCGACTCGCGGAAGCGCCGGACCAGCTGCAGCGCCACGATGCCGAGCGCGAGGCAGCTGAAGAACCAGTCGCTGACGATGCCGACGACGAGCAGTACGACCAGGGGCAGGATCTCGTCGATGGTCCACGCGAGGATCAGCTGCGGGAGGTCGACGTGGCGGGGGATGCGGATGTCCATGGGTCTCGCCTTGCGGGTGCGGAGTCAGGCTAGTTCGCGCCATGCCCGCGGGACGGTGCGAAATGCCCCGCCATTCGATCGATTTCGCGGCGGACCCGCGATGCGTGGCCGAGCCTCCATCGGGCGACGGCGGCGTGCACGTCCGGGCCGATCGGATCGAGTGCCCGGGCCCATCTCGGCAGGCCTTCAGGGCTCCTCCGGCGCACCGCCTCCGAGCCACCGAGTCACGGCGGACCTGACGGCGTCGATGTCGGCAGCGACTTCCCGCGCGAGTTCGCCCGACCCATCCGCCGCGAAGGCCTGCGCGGCCGCCCGCTCGTGCTGCTCGCGCCGCTCGTTCAACCACTGCTGGTTCCCGATGCCGCTCTGCCGGTGCCGGTCGCTCCGGGCTTCCTCGGCGTGGCTCCGGGCGCCCGAGAGCATGGCGTGCGCCTGCTCCGCCTGTTCGTGCAGCTTCCGGTAGTCGTGCATCGCCTGCCCGGCGCTGTGGCGACTTCCGACGTCGGCGCGGTGGACATGGGAGTCGAGATCCTGCTTCAGGAGCTTCGCGGAGTCGCTGGTCGGCTCGGCGAACTCGGGCGGGCGATCCGCTCGATCGAAGTCGCTGGCGAAGTAGCCGCCGGCCGCGTCGACCAGTGCCTTGTGCATCGCGGTCGCGTGGGCACTGCCACCGCCGTTCACGGCGGCGCTCAGGGTCACGATCGCCGCGGCCGCGTCCAATGCGCGTCCGGAGTGCGCCCCCGCGCGATCGTCGATGCCGACCGTCACGGCGAGCCGCTCGCGCTGCCGCTGGAACTCGCGCGGCTCGAAGGTCTGCGCCGTTCCCACGAGCTCGTCGAAGCGCCGCGCATCCGCCGCGACCAGGTGTCCGAGAACCCCGACGTTGATCGACTGGCCGACCGTGAACTGCGCGCTGCGCTCCTGGACCTCGGAGAACTGGCGCGCCGACTGCTCGAGTCTCCCGAGGTCGCGGGCGAGCCGCGTGCTTCCCTGGATGCCGACCCGCTCGGTCGCGGACCCGCTGGTCGCGGCCGACTCGGCTTCGGCGGCCGCATTTCCGAGGGCCAGCTGCAGGTTCGTACTCGCGGCGATCCGGTCGACCCAGTCCTTGCCGAAGATGAACTGGATCCCGCGTTGGCGGGAATCGGAAGAATCGCCGCCGACGTCCGCGTGCGCATTGGCTCCGATTGCGCTGGTGCCCGACAGGCCGATCGCGACCTCCGCCAGCCGCCCGATCGCCTTGTTCATCCCCCGCGTCAGCGTCGAACCGGTCAGCCCACCCTTCAGCGAGACGTCGCCCCCCAGGCGCGCGTCGCCACTCACGCCGCCGCCGGCGGCCAGCAGCAGCCGCGATTGCCACTGGTGCTGCAGGTTCACGGCGTCCTGCCTGCTCAGCCCTTCCTCCATCAGCGCGTGGGTGAGCCGGCTTTCGGTCTCGGACGACAGCCGCTGGAAGCTGTCGGCGAACGCGTGCAGGTGGGCGACCTCGGCCGCGTGGCCGGAGGTCACCGTCCGGTCGAGCGTCTGCATCGCGGCCAGGGTGGCCGACGACAGCTGTTGCGCCGCGTCGGATTCCGCATGCCGACTCATTTCCTGCATCGACAGCTGCGGCAGGTTCGCCGTCCCACCTGTCGTCGTGACCCCGGTCTGCGGGTTCCACTGCTTCATCGCGGCCATCGCAAGCATCGGTGCCGGACCGACGAGATCGGGACTGGCGATCTTCTCGTCGACATGGTCGCTGCCGCCCAGGCGGCCGGCGAGCGAGGTCGCGGTGACCGCGCCACCGTAGAGCAGCGACAGCGTGATCGCGGGGGTCGCCGCGGCCAGCGTGGATCCGGTCGCGAGCCAGTCCGCCGCGGCGTTCATCAGGCCGATCCATTCGCCGAGGCCGATCGTGCCGCCGGTCGCGGACCCGAGGTGCATCGCGGCGACATAGTGCTCGACCTGGGTGCACTGGTACAGGTTCACGATGGCGAGCACCGGCAGCCACAGCTGTACCCACAGCGTCAGCACGAGGTAGCGCAGGATCAGCGCGATGCCGTGGCTGCCGAAGCCGAGCAGGAAGGCCATGAACGGGACTACCGCATAGATCACCGCCTCGAAGAAGGCCATGGTCGGCCGCATCACCTTGAGGAACAGGTTCTCCTCGGCGGCCCACTGGGTCTGCCGCTGGGCCAGTGCCTGGGTGATCAGGATCGCGTTCGCGCTGGCCTGCGAGTTCAGCGGGCTGCCGGCCAGCGCCCGATCGAATTCGGCGGCGATCGCGCTGGCAACCAGGTAGTCGCTGGAGTCGAGGCCGGCCTGCTGCGCCAGGCCGGCGAGACTTGAACGCAGCTGCTCCTCGTAGGTCCTGCCGCCGCTGCGGGTGATGCCGACGCCCCGGTCGAACTCCGCCAGCAGCTCGACCTTCGCCGCCGGCCAGCGATCGCCGAGCGCGCGGTAGGCGTCGTCGCAGGTGACGTCGCCGGCGTTGCCATCGGCCCCGACCTGCTGGGTACTGGCCCAGGCCGAGCGGTATTCGATCGCCGCCCAGGGCGGTCGGTTCAGGAGATCGTCGATGCGGGTACGGCCGTGATGGACGCCGGTCAGCGTGCAGTCGCGCAGGTAGCTGCCGAGGTTGTGCGCGAATTCCGCATACGGTTCGTCGCGACGCAGCTTTCCCGCGATCAGCTCGCGTCCGGAGGCCAGCACGTCGAGCGTGTGGCCGAAGCCGCCGTCGGTGATGCGGGCGCCGTCGACGGTCGAGAACGCGGTCTCCAGCAGCTCGGTCAGCGCGACGCCGATCTTCGAGACCAGCGCACCCGCCGCCGCCGCCCCGAACGGGACGTGGTCGACCACCCGCGTCCGCAGCTGCTTCTGCCCCGGCACCGCATTGAGGTCGTCGATCTGCACGCTGACCTTCGGCACGAACAGCGCCATGAACAGCACCAGCCCGACGAAGCTGCCCATCACCGGAAAGTCGCGTCCGGCGGAAAGCACGCCGCGGAGGCTCGTCGCGATGAGGCCCAGGGTCAGTCCGATCGCTCCGACGGCGGTCAGCGTCCCCTGGTTGGCCATCATCGCGAGGCCTTGCAGGACCCGCTCGAGGAACTGTCCGTCGCCGATCGAATAGATCTCGTAGACCATGGCGGGAAGCGTTCAGCGCCGGAGCGGGCCAGGCACCTGCGACGGCTGGCCCAGGTTGAAGTAGAGCTGGTACATCTCGAGCGCCGTCTTGCGGTCGGTGCTGCCGGCGGCGAGGTTCTGGCGGTCGGTCTTCAGCTTCGCCAGCGCAGCGCCGACGTGATCGAGCGTCGCGCGGCCCTGCTCGGGGTAGGTGCTGACGGCGACGGCGCGGGCGACTTCCTGCAGTTCGTCCTCCAGCATCCGCTGCACCACGTCGGCGGCGATCTGGTCGGCGAACACCTCGGTGAATTCGGTCGCGCTCACCGCACTGGTCTTGGCGAGGCTGACCAGCGCGCCGGCGTAGCTGCCCTGGATCGCGAGGAAATTCTCCTCCGCCGCGGTCGGTCGGCCGAGGTTGTGGTTGAGCCGCTGGATCAGGCCGCGCGACGTATCGCGGCCCGTGCTGCCCATCGGTCCGATCAGCAGGTCGCGGTAGCGTTCCGCGAGGCCACGAAAGTCGCGCAGTGTCGTCGGCACCGGGTCGAGGCAGCCGTCGGCCGCGCGACTGGCCCCGCACCGCAACGCGACGACGTCGCGCAGCCCGCCGGAGGTGCCGCTGATCAGCGTGCGCAGGTCGAGGGTCGGCGCGATCGGTCGCGTCGTCAGGTCGCCGGGCTTGTCGTCGGACCCCGCGCGGCAGCCGTTCTGCCCCGCCGCGCACATCACGACGGTGCCGGTCAGCGACATCAGGTCTTCCAGGAGTTCGCGGTCGCCACCGTCGAGGCGATGCTCGAGGCCGGCTTCGACCAGCGTGCGCCAGACCACGTTGCCGGTGACGAGCTTGGCCGCCAGCGCCGGATCCTCCGTCGCCAGCGCCGCCGCCGGGCTCGGCTTTCCGGGACCCTGGTTGCCGGCGTCGCTGTCGTCGCGGGCGTAGCCGAAGTAGGGACGCGCGTGCCTCATCCGCTCGTCCGCGACCTCCCGCAGTCCGGTGGCGTCGACCCACTGCGTCGCACGCTCGCAGGAGTTGAGCGAGCGGATGTTCCAGTCGCGCATCCAGTCGTCGAGCACGTCGATCTGCTTCATGCAGGTCGGGCAGAGCGACTCCAGGGCCAGCTTGAACGCGTAGGCGCTGGCATTGGCCGCGACCGCGCGCATCAGCCGCGTGGCCTCGTCCTTGGAGATCATGCTGAAGCTGCCGAAGGTCGCGTCGATGCCGCCGCAGGCGGCGCTGATCCGAGGGGGCTCGAAGGCGTAGGGCTGGGTGTCGACGATCCGGTTGCGCAGCTCGAAGGAACCTCCGGCGAGCACGCCGCGACGCTGGCCGAGGCTGAGCCCGGGAGCGCTGGTGTTGCTCATGCTGTCGAAGACGTCGTTCATCCGATTCGACAGTCCGCCGGCGCCGGCGAGCGGGCTCGCCGCCAGTAGCGCGACGGCAACGGCGATGCGCGTCATGGCCGCTGCTCCGGGCGAACGGGCCCCGCGGGCGGCGCCGCGCGTGCCAGCAGCTCCAGCAGGAACGCCCGCCGGTCCACGTCGGCGGTGGCCGCGTCGTCACCGCCGTCGCGGCGGCCGCGAGCGGCGAGGTAGTCCTCGGCGCCGATCCACCCGGCCTCACGCCCGAGCATCAGGACCCGCTCCTCGAGCTCCGGCAGGGTCTGCAGGCCCTGGGCCAGTCGCAGCACCTGGCCATCCGCGTGCATCAGGTAGAGCGTCGGCGTCGTCGTGACGTCCAGTGCCGCCGCCTGACCGCGGTCGACGACGAAGTCGGGAAAGGCGCCGCCGTCGAGCGCGGCGCCGTCGATCGAGATCGGCAGGATCGGCATGCCGTGGCGCTCGGCGAACGCGGACAGTGCGATCGCCTGCTGCCGGCAGTACGGGCAATCGGAGCGGTAGAAGAACCACAGGCCGGTGACCGCCGCCAGGTCGGCGATCACCCGCCGGCGTTGCACCTGCGTCTCGGGCTCGGCGACCGCATGCTGCGATCCGCTGATCGGCCCGCGCTGCGCCTCGTCGAGTCGCGGGTCCCGCATCACGGCCAGCTGGGTCGCCGCGGCGAAGCCCTCGGCGCGATCGAGGGCATAGCGCTGCAGGTGCAGGTACAGCCGGATGTTGTCCGGCGTCGGCTCGTCGATCGCGGCCTCCTTGTAGCGCTCGAGATTGGCACGCAGCCAGCGGGTGCTGAGCAGCGCGGGCGAGCCGTTGTCCGTCGCCTCGGGCAGCGATGCCGGCGGCGGCGCGAGCGGCGGCGACTCGTAGAAGAACCAGCCGCGGCCTTCGCCGGCGGGTGCCGCGCGGGCGGTGTCGGCGTTCATCGCGGCGACCAGGGACCCGCAGAGCAGCGGCGCGAGGAGAGGGACCATGCGGCCAGGGTCGCCGCGACGGCAGCGGAGTGCCGGTCCGAATTGCGCCGGTTCGCGGGCGAATTCGCCGGGGCGACGCCCGCAAACGAGGACGGCGGCCCGGAGGCCGCCGTCGAGGCAACGCTTCCTGAGGCGCTTCAGCGCATCAGGAGGGTTCCCGCATCAACCGAAGCGGAAGGTGCCGCGGGCGCCGCCGAATCCGCCCGAGCCGTAGCCATCGCGCTCGCGGCGACGGCTCTGCATGCGCTCGTGCAGCTCCAGGCGACGGCCGTCGAGCCAGTCCTGGCGGCCGACGGTAGCGATGTCGAGACCGCGGTTGGCCGCTTCGTTGCCGCGGAATGCGCAGAAGTCCTCGAACGCGTCGAGCTCGTGCTTCAGCTCGCGCACGCACAGCTCGATCATGATCGCGTCGTCGAGATAGCCGACCACCGGCACGTTGTCGGGGATCACGTCCTGCTCTTCGGAGAAGTAGGACAGCGCCGACAGCACGCGCGCCTTGTCCTCCTCGGACATCGCCCAGCCCTCGTCGTGCACCATGTCGATCAGCGACTTCAGCTTGCCGAGACGGGAGGCGATGAATTCCGGCACGCCGTCGGTCTTGGCCGAGCCCAGCAGCTTCGCGGCCGCGTCGGTGACTTCGCGCGCAGTCTTGCCCGAGGCCGCCTGGGTGGTGCGCTTCAACACCGTCTGGAAGTGGTCGAGATCGGAGTCGGAAAGTTCGATGGTGATGGACAGACTCATGGGGAATTCCTGGCGGTGGGGCGGAACAAGGGGGCAGCCTAGTTTGGCGGGTCGGACAGCGTCAACCTGCCGCGGGCCGGGGTGGTGGCGGGATCATGCCCGCCCGATGACCATGACCCGCTTGCCGTAGCGCAGCTGCTCGTAGCCGTCGGACGGCGGCGGCACTACCGCGACGTCGCGGAAACCGACCTTCTGCATGATCCACACCAGCCCCTCGACGCTGGGCGCGAGGCAGATGCCGGTGGTGCTCATCTCCGGGCCGTGGGTCTCGTGGGTCTCGTCGATCAGGCCGAAGATGCCCATCAGCGGCTTCACGAAGCGGTAGCTGCCCCAGTCGACCACGCCGCCCAGGTTCGGCACGACCTGGGTCTCGACCAGGCACACGCCCTTGCACAGCGCGCGCGCGACCCGCAGCGCGCCGACCGGATTCTCCAGGTGGTACAGCAGGCCGAAGCACAGCACCACGTCATGCTGGCCGAGGCCCAGCGTATGCGCCTGGTGCACGTCGGACAGCACCGGCTCGACCGCCGGCAGCCCGAGCGCCGTCGAAATCAGCCGGGTGTCGTCGATGTGCTCCTGGCGGGCGTCGACCGCCAGCACCTTGGAACAGCCACGGCGCGCCAACTCGGTCGCGAAATAGCCCTGGTGGCAGGCGAGATCCACCGCCGTCTTTCCGGCCAGCCCGTTCCCGTAGTGCGGCGCCAGCGCCGCATCCATCATCCGAAGACGCGTGTCATGGATGGCGTCCAAGACGCCACCGTCATAGCTAGCGGTCTCGGCGCCGCTCGGCAGCCGGTAGCGGTAGAACCAGGTCTTGTTGAGGATCTCGGCTTCGAGGTCGGCCGGGCTTCGAGGGGTCATCGGGCGCAGGAAGATTCGGGGGTCGAGAAGTGTAGCGGTTGGGCCGCCAGCGTAGGGCGCACACCGCGCGCCGTTGCCGGAACGAGGCGCTCGTCTCAGACGGCCTTCAGGTCACGCGCCTCGTAGCGTCTGCTCAGCCTGCGGCCGTTCTCGTCGAGCAGATACATCCACGCCTGCTCCTTGTGGTGCCAGACGACCGATCGAATCGTTCCGCGATGGAATGTCGTATTCCTGCCGTTGAGGATGACTTCCACGTGCTGGCCGAGGACGAATTCCGTCAGCGGGCGGCCGTCCAGGAGGTCGATGTCGTCCAGCTCCACCGCGATGGCCTGCAGCATCGGAAACCGAGTCAACTCCCGCTCGATCACCGGCCGCGGAATCCGGCGCGAACTGCCGCGGAACAGGTACCAGGCCACCAGGCGCCTGAGTTCCTCCGGGTCGATGGCGCGCTCCCGCGAGCGCTGGTCGAGCTCGTCGACCAGACGAATCGCGGCCGACAGTTCGCCATGGATGGGTCGGTCGTCGTGCGGAGTCATTGCAACCGGTGTTTCGCCGACGTCGGAATCGGCTGTGGCCAGAGGCGCAGGGCGCGTACTGTGTGCCGACTCCAGATCGCCTCGCGATGGCGGGCGGTGCCCGCCCTGCTAGTGGTAGCCCTCACCCGCGTGGACCTTCCCGCGAAACACCCGGTACGACCAGATCGTGTACGCGACCACGACCGGCAGCAGCAGGCCGGCACCGACCAGGGTGAAGCCCTGGCTCTCCGGCGGCGCGGCGGCGTCCCAGATGGTCAGGGTCGGGGGGATGATGTTCGGCCACAG
>JBGAPI010000050.1:0-38663 GCA_044221335.1 Ahniellaceae bacterium | reverse complement strand
TGATCGGCGGCGTCGCGCAGCGCCTTCGCGTCCATGCCGTCGAAGCGCGCCGCGAGCACCTTGATGCCCTTGATGTCGGCCGCGTTCGCGAGCGCGCCGTCGAGCGCGGAGCCGGCGGCCTTGGCCTTCAGCGACTCCAGTTCGCGCTCCAGCTTCTTCTGCTTGTCGAACAGCGCGGCCAGCTTGTCGAGCACATCGTCGGGGCTGGAGGCGAGCTGGCGCGCAACGCCGGTGAGCTTCGCGTCGCGCTCGGCGATCCAGTCCAGTGCGCCCTGCCCGGTCACCGCCTCGATGCGGCGGATGCCGGCGGCGACCGAGGACTCGGCGATGATCTTCATCAGGCCGATGTCGCCGGTGCGATGCACGTGAGTGCCGCCGCAGAGCTCGGTCGAGAACTCGCCGAACTTCAGCACGCGGACGCGCTCGCCGTACTTCTCGCCGAACAGCGCCATCGCGCCGAACTCGACGGCTTCCTTGAACGCCATCTGGCGCACGTCGGCGGCGGCATTCGCACGCACCTCGTCGTTGACCAGCTTCTCGATCTGCGCCAGTTCCTCCGGCGTCACCGCATGGAAGTGCGAGAAGTCGAAGCGCAGGCGTTCCGGCGCGACCTCCGAGCCCTTCTGGGTCACATGCTCGCCGAGCACCCGGCGCAGCGCGGCGTGCAGCAGATGCGTCGCCGAGTGGTTGAGCACGATCGCCTGGCGCCGCGCGCCGTCGACCGTGGCGTCTACCGTCGCGCCGACCCGCAGCGTCTTGCCCGACCAGGTCCCACGATGGCCGTGGAAGGTGCCGGCGATCTTGCTGGTGTCCTCGACAGCGAAGGTGCCGTAGGCCGTCGCCAGCGTGCCGGTGTCGCCGACCTGGCCGCCGGACTCGGCGTAGAACGGCGTCGACTTCAGCACGACCACCGCGGACTCGCCGTCGGCCAGTTCCGCGGCCGCGTTGCCGTCCTTCAGGATCGCGACGACTTCGCAGCCGCTCGCGACGAGGCTGTCGTAGCCGAGGAAGACCGTGGCCGGAAGGTCCTTGATCGCCGCGGCGGCGACGTGGCCTGCGCCGGCGAAGCCGCTGCCCTCGCGGGAGAGCTCCTTCTGCTTCTTCATCGCCTCGTCGTAGCCGGCGACGTCGACGGTGAGGCCGCGCTCGCGCGCCACGTCCTGGGTCAGGTCCAGCGGGAAGCCGTAGGTGTCGTAGAGGCGGAACGCGTCGGCGCCGTCGATCAGCGTCGACGACTTCGCCGCGACCTGCTCGAACACCTTCATGCCGGCTTCGAGCGTCTCCGCGAAGCGCTCTTCCTCGCCCTTCAGCGCGGTGGTGACGAGCTGCTGCTTGGCGACGAGCTCCGGATAGGCCTGGCCCATCAGCTCGACCAGCGGCGCGACCAGCGCATGGAAGAACAGCTCCTTGGTGCCGAGCTGCCAGCCGTGGCGCAGCGCGCGGCGCGCGATCCGGCGCAGCACGTAACCGCGGCCCTCGTTCGACGGCAGCACGCCGTCGACGATCAGGAAGGCGCAGGTGCGGATGTGGTCCGCGATCACGCGCAGCGACTTGTTGGACAGGTCGCTGGTCTTCGTCGCCGCGGCGGCGGCCTTGATCAGCTTCTCGAACAGGTCGATCTCGTAGTTCGAGTGCACGTGCTGGAGCACCGCGGACAGGCGCTCCAGGCCCATGCCGGTATCGACGCAGGGCTTCGGCAGCGGCGTCAGGGTGCCGTCCGGCGCGCGGTCGAACTGCATGAACACCAGGTTCCAGATCTCGATGTAGCGGTCGCCGTCGCCGTCGGGCGAGCCCGGCGGGCCGCCGGCGACACCGGGACCGTGGTCGTAGAACACCTCGGTGCAGGGGCCGCAGGGGCCGGTGTCGGCCATCTGCCAGAAATTGTCCGACGCGTAGGGCTTGCCCTTGTTGTCGCCGATCCGGACGATGCGCTCGGCCGGCACGCCGATCATCGTGTTCCAGAGCTCGTAGGCCTCGTCGTCGGTGTGGTAGACGGTGACCCAGAGCTTTTCCGCCGGCAGCTTGTAGACGACCGTCAGCAGTTCCCACGCGAACCGGATCGCGTCGCGCTTGAAGTAGTCGCCGAAGCTGAAGTTGCCCAGCATCTCGAAGAAGGTGTGGTGGCGCGCGGTGTAGCCGACCTCGTCGAGGTCGTTGTGCTTGCCGCCGGCGCGCACGCAGCGCTGCACGGTGGCCGCGCGGCTGTAGCTGCGCGGATCGGCGCCCAGGAACACGTCCTTGAACTGCACCATGCCGGAGTTGGTGAACAGCAGGGTGGCGTCGTTGCCCGGCACCAGCGGGCTCGAGGGCACGACCTCGTGGCCCTGGCTCTTGAAATAGTCGAGGAACTGCTGGCGGATCTCGGTGACGGTCTTCATGGCAGGGCGCAGGAGGAAGGCGAGCCGGCTAGGATAGCGGCAGATCGCAGGGCGGGCACTGCCCGCCATCGCGAGGCGGATCGCGCCAGCGGGCAAAGCCCACCTTGCGACTTGCAGGCACAGAATCCGACACCCTCTCGCCTGTTTGTCGGTCCGGAGCCACCACCATGCGCAGCGCTGCCGGGTCCTTCCTTCGATGGGTCACGCTCCTCGTTCTGTTCGCCGCTGTCGCGCGCTACCCGAATGACGTCGCCCAGCGCTTGCAGGGCTGGTATCCCGTCAGCACGCCGTTCCACGACATTCCCGGGCCGCCGGATCGTCTTCAGGAGCGTCCTTTCCTTGAGGTTGAATGGAGCGCCCCGGCGGTACCGGTGAGTCAGCGACACGGTGATCGCCGCCATGCTGCGCTTACGGCCCTGTTCCCAGCGACCTCGCCGTTCCTGATCTGGACGATGGCGAGCCCCTCCCAGAGCGATCTGCTCGATTGGGTCATCGTCCTGCTCGATTGGGTGATGCAGTTCCTGGCGGCGTTCCGAATGGCCATGTCGTAGAGCAGGCCATTCTCGCCAGTGCGACACGCCCGGCGATGGCGGGCAGGGCCCGCCCTTCGTGACTTCGCTTCTTCATGACTCCGCCGCGTCGTCCCGTGCGATGCTGCCCGACCGCCGACGCCATCCCGCGATGACTCTCCCGACCCCCGCCTCCAACCGCAAAGCCATCGCCGTGATGCTGCTCGCCGTCGGCGCGTTCGCGTTCATGGATTCGCTGCTGAAAGTGCTGTCGCCGCACTACCCGCCGATGCAGGTGGCCGCGCTGCGCGGGTTGGCGTCGTGGCCGATCGTGCTGCTGTTCGCGCTGGCGCGTGGCCGCGGGATGAGCCTCGTCCGCGTGCGCTTCGGCCTGCACCTGCTGCGCGGCGTGCTGGGCGTCGCGATGATGGGCAGCTTCATCTTCGCGCTGCGGGCGATGTCGCTGTCCAATGCCTATTGCCTGTTCTTCGTCGCACCGCTGATCATCGCGGCACTGGCGGGCGTGATCCTCGGCGAGAAGGTCGGCCGCGCGCGCTGGATCGCGATCGCGGTCGGCTTCGTCGGCGTGCTCGTGCTGCTCCGTCCCTCCGCCGACGGCTTTTTCGACACCGCCTCGCTGATGATGCTCGGCGCGGCGCTGGCCTACGCGCTGTCCGCATTCACCGTGCGGGTCCTGGGCCGCACCGACTCGACCGAGTCGATGGTGTTCTGGCTGACCGGCATGATGGCGCTCGGCGCCGGCGCGCTGGCCTGGCCGGAACTGCGCGCCGTCGAGCCCGGCCACTACGTCGTGATCGCCGGGATCGGGGTGATCGGCTGCGTCGGCCAGTTCGCCGTGACCTATGCGTTCCGCCACGGCGAGGCGGCGCTGATCGCGCCGCTCGAATACACCGCCCTGCTGTGGTCGCTCGGCATCGATTTCGCCGGCTGGGGAACCGTCCCGCAGCCGATCATGCTGCTCGGGGCGGCGATCATCGTCGGCAGTGGCGTGTTCCTGGTGCGCAGCGAGACCGCGGGGACTCGGGAGGCCGAGGATCGGATCAGCGTGACGCAGGAACCTTAGGGCGCGCAAGCGCGCCAATTCGACACGCTGTCGCGATGGCGGCCACTGGCCGCCCAAAAAAACGGGCGCCTTGTGGGCGCCCGTCAAGAATGCTTGGTGGCTGTGTTTCAGATGGCAGTGACTTCTTCGGCCTGCAGACCCTTCTGTCCCTGCACGACCTTGAACGTCACCTTCTGACCCTCGGTCAGAGTGCGGCGTCCAGTGCCGTTGATCGCACGGAAATGCACGAACACATCCGGGCCGCTGGCGCGGCTGATGAATCCATAGCCCTTGGCGTCGTTGAACCACTTGACGGTTCCGGTCTCACGATCCGACATGTAAAACACTCCGCTTGTTGATGGAAACAGGTGATCCGAGGAGCACCTTGCCACTGGATTGCAGGAAACCGACGCGTCGAGCGATGGAGCTACTTCCGGTTGAGAGTCATCGGGGCACGCAGACCCTTGCAAACACAGCGGTTCCGAGTGTAAACCAAAAACTTAACGCCTTGTAAACGGGGAATTGGCTAGGGATTCGGGCATAGATCGGAGAGAGAACTGGCGCGATTTCGAGCCCCGAAATCCTGCGGTCATTGCGATCGCAGGGACGCCGACCGGCGACTTCCGCGTCGCCGCACTGCAGCAATCGTCGCCGTCCGATTCCGCGGACGCGCGGCATTGCCGATCGTTGGTCCGGGAATCGTCGAGATGCAGCCGGTGCGTCCACGGCGCCCCCGGTTCACGCCATGGCGCGCTCGTCCCGCATCGCCTTCGACAAGGCCATCACGCGTTCGGCGTAGGCCCAGGCCTGACGCTCCTCGTCGGTGCCCGGTCGCCAGGGCGGCACGGGCTGCGGCCGTCCTGCCGGGGCGTCGAGTGCGACGAACAGGATCACGCAGTGGGTGGCGAGGCGTTCGTCGCCACCCTTGAGATCGCGCGAGGCGACATCGACCGCGATGTGCATCGACGAGGAGCCGGTACGGATCACTTTCGCGGTCACGCTGACGATGTCGCCGATCAGGATCGGCTTCACGAACTCGATGCCGCTGACCGCGACCGTCACGCAGTAGCTGCCGCTCCAGGCCACCGCAGCGGCATAACCGGCCTGGTCGATCCACTTCATCACCGCTCCGCCATGTACCTTGCCGCCGAAGTTGACGTCCGTGGGCTGGGCGAGGAAGCGGAAGACGACTTCGTGTTGCTGGCCGGGCATCTTGGCGACTCCATGATGTCGATTCGAGCAGGTTGCCCGAGGGCAATGACGATGAGTGCCCAGGGTACAGGGCCCAGGGCCCAGTGGGCTCGCCGCCAGCGCGCAGAGCGGGCCCTGGCCCGCTGCTCTGGTTGCGCGGCGTGGGCGCCCCCGAGGGATGCTCGTGGGTCGATCAGAACGCCCGTCGTCGATCCAAGGGACCCGCGCGAAGCCCTGGTCCCGACACTCTGGGCCCTCGACCGAACGCAGTTTCAGCGAGCGACATCACCCGGTCAGAGTTCCAGCTTGTAACCGACACCATAGACAGAAACCACCGGATCCGCCGTCCCGTCGACGTCGCTGATCTTGCGCCGGAGGTTCTTCACGTGGCTGTCGACCGTGCGATCGCTGACGATGCGGTGGTCGAGGTAGAGGCCTTCCATCAGCCGGGCACGCGACAGGACGCGACCGGGACGTTCGGCCAGACGGGCGAGGAGACGGAACTCGACCGGCGTGAGGTCGAGCAGGCGACCACGCCAGCGCGCCTCGAACTTGTCGGCATCGAGCAGCAGCGGCGCATCCGCGGTGAGGCCCCCGTCGGACGTGGCGGCGAATTGGGCCCGGCGCAGCACCGCCTTCACCCGCGCCACCACCTCGCGCGGGCTGAACGGCTTGCAGATGTAGTCGTCGGCGCCGAGCTCGAGCCCGAGCAGGCGGTCGATCTCCTCGACCCGCGCCGTCAGCATCACGATCGGCACCGTGGACGCCGCGCGCAGCTCGCGGCAGATCGTAAGACCGTCCTTGCCCGGCAGCATCAGGTCGAGCAGCACGAGGTCGGGACGCAGGCGGTCGTACGCGGCCTGCGCCGCATTGCCATCGCCGACCGACTCGGCGGCGTATCCGGCGGCCTTCAGGTAGTCGACCACCAGCGCGGCGATCTTCGGCTCGTCCTCGACGACCAGGATTCTTGCTGGGCTCACGCGAGCGGCTCCGAAGCCGGCGTTTCGCTCCGCCGGAAGTACGCGCGAGCCATCGACGGCAAGCACGTCCACCCCCTTGCGATCGTCCGGCGATGCCGGCCGTTCTCGTCTTCGCGGCTCGGGGCTACCGGAAGCCGTTTCGCCAGATCCGCACTGCTCATCGCGTCTTCTCCAGTGGCAGGTCGACCACCACCCGCAACCCACCCAGCGGCGAATTCAGCGCGCTGATCTGTCCGCCGTGGGCAAGCACGATGTTGCGGCAGATGGCGAGGCCGAGTCCCGCGCCGGCGGTCGCGCGGTTGCGCGAGGCCTCGACCCGGTAGAGCCGCTCGAACAGCCGCGGCAACGCGGACGGCGGCACACCGGGCGGGCTGTCATCGACGACGATCCGCGCGTGGCGCTGGTCGGCCAGCAATCGCAGTTCGATCCGCCCCGGTGCGTCGGTATAGCGCTCGGCGTTGACCAGCAGGTTGTCGACGAGCTGGCCGAGGCGGGTCGCATCGGCTCGGACGACGAGGCGCTCGAGAGTGCCGAGGTCCACCGCGAGCGCGAGACCGGCGAGCGCCAGCGGATTGCGGCGCTGCTCGACCTGGTCGCGCAGGAGCTCGACCAGATCGACCGCCTCGAAGCGGTATTCGAGCGCGCCGGCGTCGGACAGCGACAGCTGGTAGAGGTCCTCGATGAGGCGACCGAGGCGGCTGCTCTCGCCCTCCAGCGAGTCCAGCGCGGCGCGGTCGAGCGGTCGAACGCCGTCCTGCAGCGCCTGGATCTCGCCGCGCAGGATCGCGAGCGGCGTGCGCAGCTCGTGGGCGATGTCGGCGCCCCACTGGCGACGCGCATTGCGGTGGTCGTCGAGCGCGGTCGCCAGGCGGTTGAAGTCGCCGCCGAGCTGGCCGAGTTCGTCGCCGCGCTCGGCGTCGACCCGCACCGCGTAGTCGCCGCCGGCAAGGCTGCGGGTGGCGGCGGCGAGCCGGCCGATCGGTGCCCGGAGCCGCGCCGCCAGCGCGATCGCCGACAGCGCCGCGAGCGCCAGCACCGCGAGGGCCGCCCAGATCGCGAAGCGGAACTGCGACCGCGCGAACGCGATCTCGTCGAAGCCCTCGATGCGCTCGGCATCGAACAGCCGCAGATAGCCGATCACCTCGGACCCGTGGTGCAGCGGCCACTCCTGGTAGTGCGCGGACGGTTGCGCGGCGGTGACCACCGGATCGCGGGCGGCGTCGTACAGCGCCAGGCGCGGTCCGAGGTCGAAGGGGCCGGCCGGCGGCGGTCGCGGATCCTCCGGCGGGCCGCGGGGCGAATCGATGCCGCCGGCCACGTCCGGCGTCGCGGCGGCCGGCGGCGCCGCGGTCGGACCCGGTACCGACGCCGCGGCGGCCGACGCCCCGGCGGACCCTCCGCCCCCCGACGCAGCGCCCCTCGTCGGCGCGGCGGGCGGGCTCTGGGGTGGGCGCTGCTCGGGTCCTTCCGCACCGTCGCCGGGGCGTGGCGGCGGGCCATCGATGGGACGCGGCGGCCGCCCGTCGCCGGGGCGTGGCGGGCGGTCGTCACCCGCCCGCGGTGGAAACCCCGCGCCCGGCCGCGGCGGACGGCCATCGCGGAACGGCGGCCGCAGACCCGGCGGCGGCGGACGGCGGTCGTCGAAGACGGGACGATCGCGCTGCCGTTCGTCGTTGCCCGCTGGCGCGTCGTCGCGCGGCGGCGGATCGGAGCGGGACGGATGATCGAGGCCCGTCGCGGCGCCGTCGTCGGCGCCGTTCGGCGTCCCGGCGGGCTGCGGCACGACGGGCTCCGGCGAGCGCGACCCGCGCGGTGGTGGCGGCGCGGGCGGTCGGCGACCGTCCCCGCGCGGCGCCAGCTCCAGCGTCTCCATCAGCAGGCGCGGCCGGCCGTCGAGGAAGTCCCAGCTGCCGAACTGGACATAGCGCATCTCCAGCCGGAAGCGCGCGGCGGCGACACGCTCGGCGGCGCTGTGGTTGACGTAGCCGAGGAAGCTGTCGCGCAGATTCAGCTGCTGCAGCACCACGAACACCGCCAGCGCCGCCAGAGCGACGCCGGTGAGTGCGAGGAACAGCCGGAGCTTCAGATCGATGCGCATGGGCGTGCGTGAACGACGATGCCGCGCACGTTAGCGACGCACGCCGCGCGACGGAACTGCGGCGAGCCAAACTCCTCGATTTCTCCAACTTCGCTGCATGCTCGCTGCGCGACGCGACGCGACAGTGGCAGCACCGGATCGACCGGACCTGGAGACACCGCCATGCTTCGCCACACCCTCATCGCCCTGATGCTGTTCCCCGCCGCCGTCGCCGTCGCGCAGCCGCCGCAGGGCCCGGGCACCGATCAACCTCCCCCGCCGCCGCCGCCGCGCGCCGCGGCCGACGGCCTGCATGGCCCGGATCGCGGCCCGCCGCCGGACCTGGTGCAGCTGACCCGCGACCTGAAGCTCGACGCCAGCCAGTCCGACGCCTTCCTGCGCCTGATGCGCGAGCGTCACCAGAAGGCGATGGCGCTGCGCGACGCCAGCGACGCGCAGCGCCGCGAGCTCAACGAGGAGTCCGACCGCCAGATCGCCTCGCTGATGAACGCGCAGCAGTTCCAGCAGTTCAAGGCGTGGAACGACGCGCATCGGCCGCCCGCGCCTCGGTAGAACGGGACCTGGCCCGCTGCTCTCGACACCTCGCAAGAGCGGCCCGGGCGCCGCTCTACGGGCTCCGCCCGGCGGTCAGAGCGACGGCGCCGGCACCTGCCTTCCCACATCCCGCACGATTTCCAGCACTCGCTCGCCATACCGCGCCAGCTTGCTCGCCCCGACCCCGTTGATCCGACCGAGGTCGTCGAGGCTCGCCGGCCGCGACGCCGCCATCGCCCTGAGCGTCGCATCGTGGAAGATCACGAAGGCCGCGACGTTCTGCTCGCGCGCGAGTTCCGCGCGCAGGCCGCGCAGCGCGGTGAACAGCGGGACATCGGCGGCGGCGATGTCCGCGGGCGCGGCGACGCGCGCCGTGGCGCCGCCGCGCTCCCGCTTCGACTTCGATTTCGGCGTCGGCGCGGCGTCGACCTTCAGGTGCAGCGACGACTCGCCGCGCAGCAGCGGCCGGCTCGCCGCGCCGAGGCGCAGTCCGCCGTAGCCGGCGCCGTCGACCTCCAGCATGCCGTTGGCGACCAGTTGGCGGAAGACGCTCTTCCACTGCCGCGCATCGAGGTCGGCACCGACGCCGTAGGTGCTGACCCGGTCATGGCCCTGCTGGCGGATGCGCTCGCTGTCGGCGCCACGCAGGACTTCGATCAGGTAGGCCGCGCCGAAGCGCTGGCCGGTGCGGTAGGCGCAGGACAGTGCCTTCTGCGCGGCGACGGTGGCGTCCCAGGTCCGCACCGGCTCGAGGCAGTTGTCGCAGTTGCCGCAGTTGCCCGGGTGGTCTTCGCCGAAGTAGGCGAGCAGGTCCTGGCGACGGCAGCGCGCCGACTCGCAGAAGCCGAGCAGCAGGTCGAGCTTGCGCCGCTCCAGTCGCCGCCTCTCCTCGCCCGCCTCGGAGTCGTCGATCATCCGGTACAACTGGGCGACGTCGCCGAGGCCGTAGGCGAGCCAGACCTCGGAACGCTCGCCGTCGCGCCCGGCGCGACCGGTCTCCTGGTAGTAGCCCTCGAGCGACTTCGGCAGGTCGAGGTGCGCGACGAAGCGCACGTCCGGCTTGTCGATGCCCATGCCGAACGCGATGGTGGCCACGATCACCACGTCGTCCTCGCGCAGGAACCGGCGCTGGTTGAAGGCTCGATCGGCCGCGCTCATCCCGGCGTGGTAGGGCAGCGCGACGATGCCCTGGCCGGCGAGATAGTCCGCGATTTCCTCGACCTTTCGTCGCGACATGCAGTAGACGATGCCGGCGGAGCCGCGATGCCCGGCGAGGAAGGCCAGCAGCTGGAGCTTCGCGTCCTCCTTCTGCACCACCCGATAGCGGAGGTTGGGCCGGTCGAAGGAGCTCACGAACTGCCGCGCCTCGGCGAGGCCGAGGTGCTCGACGATCTCCTGGCGGGTCGGCGGATCGGCCGTCGCGGTGAGCGCGATCCGCGGCACGTCCGGCCAGCGCTGGTGCAGGCGGTCGAGCTCGCGGTACTCCGGCCGGAAGTCGTGACCCCACTGCGACACGCAGTGCGCCTCGTCGATCGCGAACAGCGCGATCCGGCTGCGTTCGAGGAGACCGAGGAAGCGCTCGGTGAACAGCCGTTCCGGCGCGACATACAGGAGGTCGTAGCTGCCGTCGACGAGGCCGCGCTCGACCGCGGCCGCCGCGGAGGCCTCCAGCGTGGAATTGAGGAAGGCCGCCCGCACGCCGAGCTGGTGCAATGCCTCCACCTGGTCCTGCATCAGCGCGATCAGTGGCGACACCACGATCGCGGTGCCGGGCCGCAGCAGGGCCGGGATCTGGTAGCACAGCGACTTGCCGCCGCCGGTCGGCATCAGGACCAGGGCGTCCCCGCCGGCCAGCAACTGTTCGATCACTGCCGCCTGCGGGCCGCGGAATTCGGGGTGTCCGAAGACGCGGCGCAGGGTTTCCAGGGCTTCATCCATGGCGCGATGGTAGCCGTCACGAATGATTCCGGAACCGCGACGAGGGGTTCGGTCGGGGAGTTCGGGCGCGTTCCTGCGTCGAAGGTGACCCGATGCCGGCCGGGTCGCGGCCCATCCCGGCAACGACGAATTTCGTTGTGAGTAAAGTATTTACAGAACGATCCGTTTCCCACGGCGTCATGCCGCCGCGAGGTCTTGTCGCCTCCGGCGAAACGGCGCACGATTAACCCGCGTATCGATTCGGCCTGCGAGGAGTGAAGCATGTTTCGCGATCTGAAGATCACGCTTTCCGAGGTATTCGGCGGGGGCAACAAGCTGGACCCGACCGAGGAGATCACCATCGAGGTCCTGTTCGGCCTGCTCGGTTATCTCTCGAAGATCGACAGCATCGTCACCAGCCACGAGGCCGACTTCATCAACGAACAGATGGACGAGCTGCAACTGCCCACCCGCGGCCGGCAGCTGGCGATGGAGGCCCTGGAACGGGGCCGCAAGCGGCAGATGTCGATCAGCGATGAACTGGCGCGCTTCACCAAGATCCACCCGGCGGGCTCGCTCGAGGTGGCCAAGCTCTACGACACGCTGATCCGCCTCGCCGCCTCGGACGAGCGCATCCGCCCGCGCGAGCGCGAGTTCCTCGAAGAGGTGACGGTGTGCCTCGGCTACGAGATCGGCGTGCTCGACACGCGGCTTCGGGGTATCGCTCAGCCGAAGGCGTGATCATCGGGCGGGCATTGCCCGCCATGGCGAGGCGTTTCGGAGATGGCGGGCAGAGCCCGCCCTACGATCTCAGTCGCCCCAACGCCTCGAGGTGCTCGACGATCCGCTCCGCCGCAGCATCGGCATCGACGACCGAGGTGTCGACCCGGAGTTCGGCCGCCAGCGGCGGCTCGTAGGGCGAGTCGATGCCGGTGAAGTTCTTCAGCTCGCCGCGACGGGCCTTGCGATAGAGCCCCTTGACGTCGCGCAGCTCGGCGACCGCGAGCGCGGTGTCGACGTAGACCTCGATGAACTCGCCCTCGCCGAACAGCCGGCGCGCCATGTCGCGCTCGCTGCGGAACGGCGAGATGAACGCCGTCATCACGATCAGGCCGGCATCGACCATCAGCTTCGCCACCTCGGCCACGCGACGGATGTTCTCGACCCGGTCCGCCTCGGTGAAGCCCAGGTCCTTGTTGAGGCCGTGGCGGACGTTGTCGCCGTCGAGCAGGTAGGTGTGCTGGCCGCGCGCGAACAGGCGCTTCTCGACGAGGTTGGCGATGGTCGACTTGCCGGCGCCGGACAGGCCGGTGAACCACAGCACGCAGGGGCGCTGGTGCTTGGCGCCGGCGCGCGCGGCCTTGTCGATGTCGACCGCCTGCCAGTGCACGTTGTCGGAGCGGCGCAGCGCGAAATGGATCATGCCGGCGCCGACGGTGGCGTTGGACAGCCGGTCGATCACGATGAAGCCGCCGAGATCGCGCGAGGTCGCGAAGGGCTCGTAGGCGACCGCCTGGTCGAACTCGATCTCGACGACGCCGATCTCGTTCAACGCCAGCTCCTCGGCCGGCTGCTCGGTGAGCGTGTTGATGTCGAGCCGGTGCTTGATCGGCGCGACGGTGGCGCCGACCGTGCGGGTACCGAGCTTGATCAGGTAGCTGCGACCGCGCAGCAGCGGCGCGTCGTGCATCCAGACGACGGTGGCCTCGAACTGGCGGCCGATCGCGACGGGTTCCGCGGCAGCCGCGATCACGTCGCCTCGGCTGATGTCGATCTCGTCGGCAAGCGTCAGCGTGATCGCCTGCTCGCTGACTGCCCGCGGCAGGTCGCCATCGGCAGTGACGATCCGGGCGACGGTGCTTTCCCGCCCCGACGGCAGCACCCGCACGCGCTCGCCGACGGCGATCGCGCCGCTGGTCACGGTGCCGGCGAAGCCGCGGAAACGGGCGTCCGGACGATTGACCCATTGCACCGGCAGCCGGAACGGCGCGGCATCGGCCGTATCCGGCAGCGCCACCGTCTCGAGGTGCGCGAGCAGGGTCGGGCCGGCGTACCAGGGCGTGTTCGGCGAGGCCGCGGTGACGTTGTCGCCGTTCACCCCGGACAGCGGGATGGCCTGGATCGACAGCCCCGGCAGTCGCGCGGCGAAGTCCTGGTAGTCGGCCACGAGCGCCTCGAAGCGCGCGCGGTCATAGCCCACCAGGTCCATCTTGTTGACGGCGAGCACCAGCCGGCGGATGCCGAGCAGGTGGGCGAGGAAGGTATGGCGACGGGTCTGGGTCAGCACCCCTTTCGAGGCGTCGAGCAGGATGATGGCGAGATCGGCGGTGCTGGCGCCGGTCACCATGTTGCGGGTGTACTGCTCGTGGCCTGGAGTGTCCGCGACGATGAACTTGCGCGCGGCGGTCTGGAAGTAGCGGTAGGCGACGTCGATCGTGATCCCCTGCTCGCGCTCGGCGGCAAGGCCATCGAGCAGCAGGGCATAGTCGATCTCCCGGCCACGGGTACCGACCCGCGCCGAGTCGGCGGACAGCGTGTCGAGCTGGTCGTCGTAGAGCGCGCCGGTGTCGTAGAGCAGTCGCCCGATCAGCGTGCTCTTGCCGTCGTCGACGCTGCCGCAGGTCAGGAAGCGCAGCAGGCCGTGCTCGCGTTCGGCGGCGGATTCCGGCTCGGGTGTCCGTTGGGTCGCGGAGCTCATCGCTAGAAATACCCCTCGCGCTTCTTCTTCTCCATCGACGCGGCGGCATCGTGGTCGATGGTGCGGCCGGCGCGCTCGGATTTCCGCGCGATCTTCATCTCCGCGATGATCGCGGCGAGGCTGTCGGCATCGGACTCGATGCCGGCGGTCAGCGGATAGCAGCCGAGCGTGCGGAAGCGCACCCGGCGCCGTTCCGGCACCTCGCCGGGCGCCAGCCGGAAGCGTTCGTCGTCGACCATGAACCACTGTCCGTCGCGGGACACCACCGGACGTTCGGCGGCGAAGTACAGCGGCACCACGGCGATGCCCTCGCGCTCGATGTACTGCCAGATGTCGAGTTCGGTCCAGTTCGACAGCGGGAACACCCGGATGCTCTCGCCCTTGGCCTTGCGGGTGTTGAACAGGCGCCACAGCTCCGGGCGCTGGTTCTTCGGATCCCACTGGTGGCCGACGGCACGGAACGAGAAGATCCGCTCCTTCGCGCGCGACTTCTCCTCGTCGCGGCGGGCTCCGCCGAAGGCCGCGTCGAAGCCGTGCTGGTCCAGCGCCTGCTTCAGGCCCTGGGTCTTCCACAGGTCGGTGTGGACGGACGAACCATGGTCGAACGGATTGATCCCGGCGGCCAGCGCCTCCGGGTTGCGGTGCACCAGCAGTTCGGTCCCCGGCGCCGTGGCGACCTGGTCGCGCAGCGCGTACATGTCGCGGAACTTCCAGGTGGTATCGACGTGCAGCAGCGGGAAGGGCAAGGCGGCCGGGAAGAAGGCCTTCCGCGCCAGATGCAGCAGCACCGCACTGTCCTTGCCGATCGAATACAGCAGCACCGGCCGGTCGCACTCGGCGACCACCTCGCGGAAGATGTGGATGCTCTCGGCTTCCAGCCGATCGAGGGGGTCGGACACGGCGGCGGAAAATCTCCGGGGACGGGGGTGGCAAGGCGGCGGCAGCCGCCGCGGGAAGCGCGAACTGTGCCGCGTTGCACGCGCAAATCAAGTCCCGGAGGACCATGACCATATGCCGGGCCCGCTACAATGCGGCAACGTTTCGTCACCCGGATCCACCCGTGGACCTGTTCAAGACCTTCACCCTGGAAGCCGCCCATCGCCTGCCGATGGTCCCGGAAGGCCACAAGTGCGCGCGCCTGCACGGCCATTCCTTCCGGATCGAGGTCCGGGTCAGCGGCGAGGTCGACCCCGCCACCGGCTGGATCTGCGACTTCGCGGAACTGAAGTCCGCGTTCGCCCCGATCTTCGACGCGCTCGATCACCGCTACCTGAACGAGGTCGAGGGCCTTTCCAACCCGACCAGCGAACGGCTGGCAGAATGGGTGTGGGAGCGCCTGAAGCCCCGCCTGCCCCTGCTGTCGCGCGTCACCGTGCATGAGACCTGCACCTCCGGGTGCAGCTACGAGGGTCCGTCGCCATGAAGCTCGTCCCGTTCCTCCGCGGCACTCGTCGCGCCCTGCTGTCCCTGCTGCTGGCGGCCACGGCCCTCGGTATCGGCAGCGACGCGGGGGCGCGCGACGTTCGCGGCGTGATGTTCGCCGAGAAGGTCAAGATCGAGGACACCGGCAGCGTGCTGTCGCTGCAGGGCGCCACCGCCGTCGATCGCAGCTTCCTGCCGTTCCAGCTGCTGGTGCTCTACACCGACAGCAAGCACAACACGCTGGCCGAACTGCAGTCCGCGCAGGCCCCGTTCCGGCTGGTGATCCACTGGCTGGTCGCACCGGAGTTCGCGCAGGCCGACGCCGGCAAGTACTGGACCGGACGCTTCGACCAGCTGAAGCTCGATCCGACCCAGAAGGAATCCATGAAGTCCTCCTTCGCGCGCCTGGCGGCCGCGATCGGCGGCGGCGCGCGCGACAGCCAGACGGTGATCGACTACGACCCCGAGCAGGGCATCCGCGTGCGCCGGCCCGGCAGCGAGATCGCGCGCTTCGCGGGTGTCGACCTCAGCCGCGCGCTGATCTCGCTGTGGCTTGGCGTCGACAACGAACAGCGCCGCGATCTGCTCGGCGCGTCGAAGCCCGACGACGGAGCGAAGAACTGAGCGGACATCGGGCCGCGCCCGGTTTCCCCGCGAAGGCGGGCGGGCCCGCCCCGAGCCGCCGGTGCCGCGCCGCTCAGTCCCAGCGATCGTCGCGGACGAAGACCGCGCCGTCCTCGATCTTCACCGGAATCACCGCGGTCGGCGTGTAGGCCGGCGGACAGCGTGCCGCGCCGGTGCGCACGTCGAAACGCGCCAGGTGGCGGGGACATTCGATCTCGTAGAGGTCGAGGCGGCCGCTCGCGAGCTCGCCGCCATCGTGCGTGCAGACGTCCTCGATCGCGTAGATCGTGCCGTCGATGTTGAACAGCGCGACCATCGCGCCATCGACCTCGACGACCCTGCGCTCGCCGGGCAGCAGCTCGCCGAGCGCGCAGACCCGCTGCCAGTCGCTCACAGGGTCTTCTCCATCACGACGAACTCGAGATCGTCGCGCAAGGGCCTGCCGTTCTTCAGGTCGCCGTAGGGAAAGGGCTTGCGCCGCCCGGTGTCGCGGTAGCCGCGGCGGACGTACCAGGCGATCAGCTCGGGGCGCTGCACGATCACCGACATGTCCATGACGGAGCAGGCGAGATCCTCCCGCGCGCGCCGCTCGCATTCCGCGAGCATCCGGCGGCCGACGCCGCCGCCCTGCAGGCTCGGTCGCACGGAGAACAGGCCGAAGTAGCAGCGGTCGCCGCCGTGGCGCTTGAGGTTCGCGCAGGCGACCAGCTCGCTGCCGGCATGGGCCAGCACGATGCGGCTGTCGGTCTCCGCGATCAGCGCGGCGAGACTCGCGGGGTCGGTGCGCTGGCCTTCGAGCAGGTCGGCCTCGGTGGTCCAGCCGACCCGGCTGGCGTCGCCGCGATAGGCCGATTCGACCAGGGGAACGAGCGTGGCGATGTCAGCGTCGGTGGCGAAGCGGTAGGTCAGGTCATCGGTCACGCGTCGGAATCCTCGGTGCGAGTCTCGCCGCGGCGGTCGACCGCGGCGCACAGGGTGGCAATGGGCAGCAGCGCGCACTTGCGCCGCCCCGGGAAGGCACGCAGCGCGGACAGCGGCGCGAGTTCGCCGAGGTCGGCGTAGTCCTCGACCGGGTCCGCGCCGGCGACCAGTCCGTCGATGCGGTCGCGGAGGCGCTGCAGGCCGTCGCGATCGTTGCCGAGCGGCAGCGCGTCGAGCATGGACGCCGCCGCGATCGCCACCGCGCAGGCCTCGCCGCGGAAGCGCCAGTCGACCAGCCGGCCGCCGTCGAGCGCGACATCGACTTCGATCAGGTCGCCGCAGCTCGCGTTGTGCCCGCGCGCATGCAGCACCGCGCCACCCAGGTCGCCGTAGCGCCGCGGGTTGCGGTTGTGGCCGAGGACGGCGGCGGTGTACAGGGTGTCGATCGGCATGCCGGGATTGTAGGGGCTTCGGGCGGAGCGCCTCACCTGGGCGATCCGGGCATGCGCGGTGTGGTCGTCGCATCGGCGGCGTAGCTGCCGGACCTCGCTCGCCATCCCCGGGCGCGGGGCCCCTCGCTCCGCGCCATCTGCCGTGCGGCGGCTTCCTTGCCCGAGCCAAACCCGACCAGCTAGCCTTCCGCGTTCGCACACGGGGAAGGGTCGCTTATGTTCATCCTGAAGGGGATCTTCGGTCTCGCCTGCCTGATCGGCATCGCCTGGCTGTTTTCCAACAACCGTCGATCGGTCGACTGGAAGCTGGTGGCGACCGGCGTGTCGCTGCAGATCGCATTCGCCGCCCTGGTGCTTCTGGTGCCCGGTGGCAAGGACGTGTTCGACGCGCTCGGCAAGGGCTTCGTGAAGGTGCTGGGCTATGTCAGCGCCGGCTCCGGCTTCATCTTCGGCGGCCTGATGGACATGTCGAAGAGCGGCTTCATCTTCGCGTTCCAGGTGCTGCCGACCATCATCTTCTTCGCCGCCCTGATGGGCGTGCTCTACCACCTCAACATCATGCAGACGGTGGTCCGCGCGATGGCCTGGGCGATCACCAAGGTGATGCGCGTGTCCGGAGCCGAGACCACCAGCGTGTGCGCCAGCGTCTTCATCGGCCAGACCGAGGCACCGCTGACGATTCGCCCCTACATCCCGAAGATGACCCAGTCGGAGCTGCTCACCATCATGGTCGGCGGCATGGCGCACATCGCCGGCGGCGTGCTCGCGGCTTACGTGCAGATGCTGGGTGGCGGTGATCCGGTCGCGCAGGCCTACTTCGCCAAGCACCTGCTCGCCGCCTCGATCATGGCGGCGCCGGCGACGCTGGTGATCTCGAAGATCCTGGCACCCGAGGTCGACGAACCACTGACCCGCGGCACCGTGAAGATGGAGGTCGAGAAGACCACCGCCAACGTGATCGACGCGGCCGCCGCCGGCGCCGGCGACGGCCTGCGCCTCGCACTCAACGTCGGCGCGATGCTGCTCGCCTTCATCGCGCTGATCGCGCTCCTGAATGCGCCGCTCACCTGGCTCGGCGACGTCACCGGCCTGTCGGCCGCGATCGGCAAGCCGACCGACCTCGCCACCATCCTGGGCTACGTCCTGTCGCCGATCGCCTGGCTGATCGGCGTGCCGTGGGACGACGCGACGATCGTCGGCGGCCTGATCGGCACCAAGGTCGTCCTGAACGAGTTCGTCGCCTACGTGAACCTCTCCGACATCCTCGCCGGGAAGACCGCCGGCGTGGCACTGTCGAAGCAGGGCGCGCTGGTCGCGACCTATGCCTTGTGCGGCTTCGCCAATTTCAGCTCGATCGCGATCCAGATCGGCGGCATCGGCGGCCTGGCGCCGGACCGTCGCGCCGACCTCGCCCGCTTCGGCCTGCGCGCCGTGCTGGGCGGCTCGATCGCGACCTTCATGACCGCGACCATCGCCGGCGTCCTGAGCCAGATCGGCGGCTGATCGCGACCGCACTGCGCCCATGGCCTTCGCGAACGGGCCCGCGCGCCTGATCATCGTCACCGGCGTGCGGCGTTCCGGCACCACGCTGCTGAACCACATCCTCTGCCACGGCAACGGGCAGAGGACGCTGGCGGAAGCGCAGCCGCTGACCCGGCTGCTCGACGCCTTCGACTGGTGCGAGGGCAATTTCGAGCGGATGACCGCGGACTTCTTCCGCGACGTCCCCGACTATCTCGACTTCCGCGCCGAGGTCTGCCGGCGCTTCGTCGAGCGCGCATGGCGGGCGCTCGGAGGTCCCGCGACGCTGGTGCTGAAGAATCCGGAACTCGCGCTGCACGCCGACCGGCTGGCGGCGATGTTCCCGGAATGCCGGGTCGTCGCCTGCGTCCGCGACCCGCTCGACCAGGTGGCCTCCGAGCTCGAGGTGCAGGATCGACGGCGCGCCGCCCAGGGCACCGGCCGAGGCCACGAGCGCGGCGCCGAGGTGTTCGCCGGCGAGTACCTGCACTACCTGGAACCCTTGCTGGAACTGGCCGACGCCGACTCCTCCCGGCTACGCTGGCTGCGCTACGAGGATCTGGTCGCTTGGACGCCCGAGACGGTCGCCGGTCTCGCCGCATTCACCGGCATCGACGTCGCGCGCTACCGACCGGAGCAGGCATGGGCGGTGCCCGACGCCTACCTCGATCGCCTGGCCGAGCGTCCCTCGGCGAGCGCGTACTACGGCAAGTCGATGTCGCGCGAGCGGGTCGGCGCCTATCGCGAGCGCCTGAACGACGACGAGATCGCAGAGGTCAAGCGCGTGACGGACGCGGTCCGGAAGCGATTCCGCTACACCTGAATCCCACCCGGAGCGGCCCGGCGTCGGCGCCGCTTCGCACTCCACCACCAACAACGAGGCAACCATGAAGTCCTGGGGCGGCAATCTGTTCTTTTTCGGCGTCGGCTCGATCCTGCTGCACTTCCTCAACATGCAGTTCATTATCCTGGCCTGGATCGATCTCTGGGGCCCGACCGTGGGCTGGGTGATCCGCATCGGCATGGCCGTCGTCGGCGGCGCGCTGTGGCTGGTCGGCAATTCGCGAGAGGCCGCCTCCGGTTCGTAGGGCAGACCCTGGCCTTGGCGGGTGGGCTCCGCCCTTGTCCACGTCTCGCCCGACGCCGTAGAGCGGCACCTGGGCCGCTCCGCAGCCCCGACCGGATCAAGGGCAGCGGGCCGGGGCCCGCTCGACGTCGGCTCTGGGCCGGCGCCCGCTCTACCTTCGCCAGATCAGGCTCGCCATCCTGAGCGGCGAGCGATCGCGGCGGAACGAATGGAAGCGTGCGGCGTCGCGGAAGGTGCAGTCGCCGCCGCCGCCGATGTCGATCACGCCGAGTGCGGCCAGCCGCTGCCGCGCCAGCCGGTAGAGGTCGCACCACCATTTTCCGTCCCGATGGGGACGGAAGGCGGCGCCGGCCGCCGCGTCGTGGGCCACGAAGGCCGCACGCACCTCGTCGCCGACCTCGAATGCGTCGGGCCCGATCGCCGGCCCCAGCCAGGCCACTAGCCGGTCCGGTGCGCTATGGAATTCGCGCACCGCCGACTCGATCACCCCCGCGGCGAGTCCCCGCCAGCCGGCATGCACGGCGGCCACCTCGGTGCCGTCCCGACCAGCGATCAGCAGCGGCAGGCAGTCGGCATGGCGCACGCCGACGACGACGCCCGGCGCATCGGTGTAGAGCGCGTCGGCCTCGATCCGGGCGATGTTCTCCGGTGCCGTCGCGGCGTCCACGCGGAGACAGCGGATCCCATGGACCTGGCGCGTCATTCGCGGTGGCGACGGCAGTCCGCCGTGGCGCAGGAGCGCGGCGATCGCGGCTGCGTCGTCCGCGCCCAGTCCGACGTGAAAGCCGCTGCCGCCGTCCGGCGCGATCCGGGTCGTGGACAGCGCACCGACACGGGCGACCTGCGCGACCAGCGCCTGCGGCACGATCCAGTCGGACGGCCGGGGCTCCCCGAGGTCGGCGCCCGTCGGCGTCGCCATCCGGCCTAGCCCGCGCGCAGCGCCGCCAGCAGCGCGACCATGTCCGCCGGCAGCGGCGCCTCGGCCACGACCGCCTTGCCGCTGACCGGATGCGGGAACTCCAGGCGCTCGGCGTGCAGCGCCTGGCGGCGGAAGCCGCGCAGCGCCTCCGACAGCTCCGGCGACGCGCCCTTCGGCAGCCGCAGGCCACCGCCGTACAGCGGGTCGCCGATGATCGGATGGCGCGCGTGGGCGAGATGCACGCGGATCTGGTGGGTGCGGCCGGTCTCCAGCCGCACCTCGAGCAGGGTGTGCGCCTTGAAGCGCTCGCGGACCCGATAGTGCGTGATGGCCTCGCGGCCGCCCTCGCGCACCGCCATCTTCAGCCGCTCGCGCGGGTGGCGGTCGATCGGCTGGTCGATGGTGGCGCCGGCGATGATCGCGCCGGCCACCAGCGCGACGTACTGCCGATGGATGTCGCGTTCGGCCAGCAGCTCGACCAGCTTGGCGTGCGCCTTCAGCGTCTTTGCCACCACCAGCGCCCCGCTGGTCTCGCGGTCGAGGCGATGGACGATCCCGGCGCGCGGCAAGGCCTGCAGCTTCGGGTCGTGGTGCAGCAGCGCGTTCTGCAAGGTGCCGCCGGGATTGCCGGCACCGGGGTGGACGACGAGGCCCGCCGGCTTGTTCACCACCAGCACCTGGCGATCCTCGTAGAGCACGTCGAGCGCGATCGCCTCCGGCTGGTCGGCGACCTTCGGGGTCAGCTTCGCCGCGAGCTCGATCCGTTCGCCGCCGGTGACGAGGTGCGCCGGCTTGGCGGCGACGCCGTCGAGCGTCGCACTGCCGTCGCGGATCCACTCGGTCAGGCGGCTGCGCGAGTAGTCCGGGAACAGCCGGGCCAGCACCTGGTCGTAGCGCATGCCGGCACAGTCGCCCGGGACTTCGGCGCGATGCAGACGGGTCTCCCCGAGGGCCGGGTTTTGCGTTTCCTTAACGGCTTTGTTCATGCCTGTCCAACAAATCGTGGGGTATGATCGCCGGCCATTTTACGCAACGAGTCCACGCAGAGATGTCGCCGACCATGCCTTCCCGCCTGCTCGCCCTGCTGTTCGCCCTGGTCGTGGTCCTCGCCGGGTGCAGCGCGAAGAACCGTTCCGACGCCGCCGAAGTGCTGCCGGTCGACGAACTGTACAAGGTCGCGAAGACCTCCCTGCAGGCCGGCAACTACGAGCGCGCCAGCAAGTTCCTCACCCGCCTGATCGCCCGCTTCCCGTATGGCCAGTACACCGAGCAGGCACAGCTCGACCTCGCCTATGCCCAGTACAAGAACGAGCGGCCGGACGAGGCGATCTCGACCACCAACCGCTTCATCAAGCTCTACCCGACCCACGAGCGGGTCGACTACGCCTACTACCTGCGCGGCCTGATCAACTTCGATCGCCAGGCGGGCCTGCTGGAGCGCTACATCCGCACCGACTCGACCCAGCGCGACCTGCAGTACTCGCGCCAGTCCTTCCAGGATTTCGGCGAACTGCTGAAGCGCTACCCGAATTCGAGCTACGTGCCGGACGCGCGCCAGCGGATGATCTACCTGCGCAACACCATGGCCCAGGCCGAGGTCAACGTCGCCAAGTACTACCTGCGCCGCGACGCCTACGTGGCCGCCCAGGAGCGCGCGAAGTACGTCCTGGAGAACTACCAGGAGACCCCGCAGGCCGGCGACGCGCTCGCGGTGCTCGCGATCAGCTACGGCAAGCTCGGCCAGAAGCCGTTGGCCGACGACACCGTGCGGGTGCTGAAGCTCAACTACCCGAACCATCCCTACCTGACCGGCAACTGGCCGCGCCGCGGCAACATCTTCTGGCAGCTGGTGCCGCTGTTCGGCGAAGAGCGGGCACACGGCTAGGATTGCGCTGCGCGCACTCCCCAGTAGCGAGCGACGCCACCCGGTTTTTGCGCGGCAGCGACCGCAGCCGTACCAATCGTTCGATCGCTGCCTGTCGGTGCGGATCGTGCAGCGATCCGCCCCTCAGACGACGCGCCACCGGGACGTAATGGGATAGCGGCGGTCGCGGCCGAAGGCCTTGTGGGTGACGCGCGGTCCCGGGGCGGACTGGCGGCGCTTGTACTCGTTGCGCAGGACCATCTTGACCACCCGGTGCACGGTCGCGGCGTCGTAGCCCTCGGCGATGATGTCCTCGGGCGAGCGGTCGAGCTCGATGAAGCGCTCGAGGACCGCGTCCAGCAGGTCGTAGGGCGGCAGCGAATCCTGGTCCTTCTGGTCGGGACGCAATTCCGCCGACGGCGGTCGCTCGATCACCGCCTCCGGGATCACCGGGCCGAGGGAATTGCGATAGCGCGACAGCGCGTAGACCAGGGTCTTGTAGCAGTCCTTCAGCGGCGCGAAGCCGCCGCACATGTCGCCGTAGATGGTCGCGTAGCCGACCGCCATCTCGCTCTTGTTGCCGGTGGTCAGCACCATCCGGCCGAACTTGTTGGACAGTGCCATCAGCAGCATGCCCCTGGCACGGGCCTGCAGGTTCTCCTCGGTGATGTCCGGCGCACGGCCGACGAACAGCGGTGCCAGCGCGGACTCGAACGCGGCGACCGTCCCGCCGATCGGCACCACGTGGTACTCGACGCCCTGCGCACGCGCCTGCGCCGCGGCCTCGTCGAGCGACAGCTGCGAGGTATAGGCCGTGGGCATCATCACCGCGGTGATCCGCTCGGCGCCGATCGCGTCGACCGCGATCGCCAGCGTCAGCGCCGAGTCGATGCCGCCCGAGAGGCCGAGCAGCACGCCGGGAAAGCCGTTCTTGTCGACGTAGTCGCGGGTGGCGCGCACCAGGCCGCCGTAGATCAGCGCGATCTGCGATTCCTTCGCGGTCGCCCAGCCGACCGGCTCGAAGCGGGCGCGGTCGCGCTGGTAGTCGAGGAGATACAGGCCGTCGACCCAGGCCGGCGGTGGTCCGACCAGCTCGCCATCCGCGCTCGCGGCGAGCACGCCGCCGTCGAAGATCAGGTCGTCCTGGCCGCCGACCATGTTGACGTAGGCGATCGCCAGCTCGTTCTCGCCCGCGCGGCGGCGCACGACCTTGTGGCGTTCGCCGCGGTTGCCGGGATCGAAGGGCGACGCGTTGATCACCACCAGCGCTTCGGCGCCGGCCTGCTTGGCATCGATCGCCGGCTCGGACTCCCAGACGTCCTCGCAGATCAGCAGGCCGAGGCGCACGCCATCGATCTCGATCACCAGCGGGGTGTCGCCGGCGCTGAAGTAGCGCTTCTCGTCGAACACCGTGTAGTTCGGCAGCGCCTGCTTGCGGTAGGTCGCGATGATCTGGCCGTCGCGGATCCAGCTGGCCGCGTTGTAGACCCGGCCATGCTCGGCCAGCGGGTGGCCGACGACAGCATCGATGCCGCGGATCTTCGTCGCGAGCTCGCTGAGTTCGCGCCAGGCGCTGGCGAGGAATCCGGGACGAAGGAACAGGTCCTCGGCGAGGTAGCCGGTCAGCGCCAGCTCGGGGAACAGGATCAGGCGCGCGCCGTCGCGGTCGCGCGCCTGTCCCGCCAGTTCCACCATCCGCTGCGCATTGCCGGCCAGCGCGCCGACCTGGAAATCGAACTGCGCGAGGGCAATGCGTAGGGGCTTCATGCGCGCCTCTTACTTGAGGCGAGCCTGGATCGTGCGACCGAGGTCGGCCGGCGAGCGCACCGTCGTGACGCCCGCGGCTTCCAGCGCGGCGAACTTGCCCGCGGCAGTGCCCTTGCCGCCCGACGCGATCGCGCCAGCGTGCCCCATGCGCTTGCCGGCCGGCGCCGACGAACCGGCGATGAAGGACACCACCGGCTTGGTCACGTTGGCCTTGATGAACTCCGCCGCTTCCTCTTCCGCGCTGCCGCCGATCTCGCCGACCATGATGATGCCCTCGGTCTGCGGGTCGCCCTGGAACAGCTTCAGGCAGTCGATGAAGTTGAGGCCGTTGATCGGGTCGCCGCCGATGCCGATGCAGGTCGACTGGCCGAGACCAGCGTTGGTGGTCTGGAACACCGCCTCGTAGGTCAGCGTGCCGGAGCGCGACACCACGCCGATCCGGCCCGGCATATGGATGTGGCCGGGCATGATGCCGATCTTGCACTCGCCGGGCGTGATCACGCCGGGGCAGTTCGGCCCGATCAGGGTGACGCCCGGGCGGGACTTCAGCGCGTTCTTGACGCGCAGCATGTCGAGCACCGGGATGCCTTCGGTGATGGTCACGATGACCTTGATGCCGGCGTCGGCGGCTTCAAGGATCGCGTCCGCCGCGAACGGCGGCGGCACGTAGATCACCGACGCGTCGGCGCCGGTGGCCTTCACCGCATCGGCCATGGTGTCGAACACCGGGCGGTCGAGGTGGCGGGTGCCGCCCTTGCCGGGAGTGACGCCGCCGACGAGCTGGGTGCCGTAGGCGATCATCTGTTCGGAGTGGAAGGTGCCCTGCTGGCCGGTGTAGCCCTGCACCAGCAGGCGGGTGTTCTTGTTGACGAGGACGCTCATCGTGTCTTCCTTACTTCGCGGCGGCGACGGCCTTGGCGGCCGCGTCGTTGAGATCGGTGGCAGGGATGATGGCGAGGCCGGAGCCGGCCAGCAGGGCGCGGCCCTGCTCGACGTTGGTGCCCTCGAGGCGCACCACCACCGGGATCTTCAGCCCGACTTCCTTCACCGCGGCGATCACGCCCTCGGCGATCATGTCGCAGCGGACGATGCCGCCGAAGATGTTGATCAGGATCGCGCGGACCTTGTCGGAGGACAGGATCAGCTTGAACGCCTGGATCACCCGCTCCTTGTTCGCGCCGCCGCCGACGTCGAGGAAGTTGGCCGGTTCGCCGCCGGCCAGCTTGATCACGTCCATGGTCGCCATCGCGAGGCCGGCGCCGTTGACCATGCAGCCGATGTTGCCGTCCATCTGCACGTAGTTGACGCCGAAGTCCGCGGCCTGCGCCTCGGTCGGGTCCTCCTGGGCGACGTCGCGCATCGCCTCGAGGCGCTTCTGCCGGAACAGCGCGTTCTCGTCGGCGTTGACCTTGCCGTCGAGCGCCATCAGGTCGCCGCCGGCGACGATTGCCAGCGGATTCAGCTCGATCAGCGACAGGTCGCAGGCGTTGAACATGCGGTACAGGCCGAGCATGATCTTCGTCAGCTGGCCGACCTGCTTCGCGTCGAGCCCCATCGCGAAGCCGACCTTGCGGCACTGGTAGGGCTGCAGGCCCTCGACGAAGTCGACGTTGACGACGTTGATCTTTTCCGGGGTTTCGCGCGCGACGGTCTCGATGTCGACGCCACCGGCGGCCGAGGCGATGAACTGCACGGCCTTGCTCGAGCGGTCGACCAGGATCGACAGGTAGAGCTCCTGCACGATGTCCGTGGCGAGGGTCACCAGGACCTGGTCGACCGGCATGCCGCGACCCGCGCTCTGGTAGGTCACCATCTTGGTGCCAAGCATCTTGCCGGCGGCCGACGCCGCGTCTTCCGCGGACTTCACCAGCTTCACGCCGCCGGCCTTGCCGCGGCCACCGGCGTGGATCTGCGCCTTCACCACCCACTCGCTTCCACCGAGCGCCTTGGCCGCTGCCGCGGCCTCGTCGGCACTGCGCGCGACCTTGCCGGGCGGCACCGGGATGCCGAATTCTGCGAACAACTCTTTCGCCTGGTACTCGTGGAAATTCATGGACGACGCCTCGTGAGCTGGGACGACACCGGAAGCCGGGAAGCCTGCGGGGGTGGAAAGGGTCGCGTAGTGTGGCGGCAAGCCGCGTCGAATTGAAGGGGCGGCCGGCAGCTGGCGCCGCCGGCTACACTTCGGGCATCGCTCGGCAGGAGCCTCCTGCACGTCGCTGAAGTGCCGCTGTCGTGATCAATCGATGCGGCCGTGTGAGCCCCCTGTTTCAGGGGAGCGGCCCGGTGCATGGCACCGGGCCAGGGTTGTGGGAGCAATACACCGTCTTCGAAGTCCGGGTTTTGAGGCTCCATCAGGCGTCAAGTTCCATGGGAGGCGGCGATGGCATCCGCGGAGGTCAGTTCGGAATCTGCATGATCGGGTCCTTCGCCAACCGCTTCCTTCCTCCCGGAGGGGCTGAACGTCTCGCGACGCCCGACGACGTCACGCTGCGCGAGCTGTACTTCATCGACCTGTTCCGGATCTTCGAGGCGGCCTGCTTCACCGGGATCAGCTTCGCCGGCCTCGACTCGCTGATGGTGTTCCTGGGCGAACGCGACACCGCACGCGCGATGTCCACCGTCTACCTGGTCGCCGCGCTGTGGCTGTTCATCGACGGCCGCCGCCTGGTCGGGCCGGCCACCAGCCACGTGTTCCGCGGCCTGATGATCGACATCATGGCGGTGGCGGTCGCGCTCACCGCAACCGACGGCGTCGATCCCGCCATCGCCACCCTGTTCCTGGTCAACGTCAGCGCCGCCGCCCTGCTGCTGCCGCCGCGCGCCGCCTGGGCCTACGGCCTGATCGCGGTCGCGGTGGTGTTCGTCAGCATGGTGCTGCCGGCGCTGTCGCAGCACGGCGACCGCAGCAACCTGCTCGCCGCGAGCCTGTTCGGCGGCGCCTATCTCGCCGCCACCGCGCTGGCCCAGATGCTGCGCCGGCAAGTGCACGAGACCCATGCGCTGGTCGCCAAGCAGGAGATCGACCTCGCCAACCTCACCGAGCTCAACGAGCTGATCATCCGGCGCATGCGGACCGGCGTGATCGTGGTCGACGGCGCCAACCAGATCCACGCGATGAACGAGTCGGCCTGGCACCTCACCGGCCAGCCGGCGCCGGAGCTGCGCCTGCTCAACGACGTGTCGCTCACCCTGGCGCAGCGTCTCCGGCAGTGGCGCACTTCGGGCAGCGGCAGCGGCGACGCCGTGTCGCTGGCCGCGGGCCTGCCCGACGTGGTGCCGCGCTTCTCCCGCCTCGGCACCGCCGACGACGAGGTCGTGATCTTCCTCGACGACACCTCTCTGGTGTCGCGCCAGGCCGAGCAACTGACCCTGACCTCGCTCGGCCGGCTCGCGGCCAGCGTCGCCCACGAGGTGCGCAATCCGCTGGCGGCGATCAGCTACGCCGCGCAGCTGCTGTCGGAATCGGAACTGCTGCCGGTCGCCGACCAGCGCCTCGTCGACATCGTCCGGGTGCAGTGCACGCGGATGAACTCGATCGTCGAGAACATCCTGTCGCTGTCGCGGCGGGATCGCTCGCATCCCGAACTGATCGACCTCAACCAGTGGGTCCCGGCCTTCGTCGAGGAGTTCCGCACCAGCAACCCACTGGGCCAGGACGAGGTCCGGGCCGTTGCGCCGGGGCGGCCGCTGCGCGCCCTGGTCGACCCCGGGCAGCTGCAGCAGGTCGTCTGGAACCTGGTGAAGAACGCCCTGCGCTACGGGCGGCTGCCCGACCAGGTGGCGCGTGTCGAGGTCATCGCGGCGGCCAGTGCCGATGGCAACGGCGCGCAGGTCGAGGTGATCGACCACGGCCCGGGCATCCCGCGCAAGCTCGTCGCGCAGATCTTCGAGCCCTTCTTCACCACCAGCGAGCACGGCACCGGCCTCGGCCTGTACATCGCGCGCCAGCTCTGCGAGGCGAACCGCGGCAGCCTGTCCTACCACTCGCTCGCCGGTGGCGGCAGCTGCTTCCGGATCAGCCTGTCCGGCGCCACCCGCGACATCGCCCAGCAGCGCCAGCGCAACGGCGGAGTCGCGACCCGCGGCGCCTGACGCTCTTCCGCGCCGGCGGCGACCGCGCGCCGGGCGTTCGCCGGCCCCTTCCCACCCGCCGCGCTCCCGACGCCACCGTCATCCGCGCCTGCTACGATCCGACGCCTCCCGCAGCGCTCGGACGACGAGCACCGGACCGGCATGGCCCATCAGACCGCCCTCGTAGTCGACGACGAACCGGACATCCGCGAGCTCCTGGTCCTGACCCTGAGTCGCCTGGGACTGGTGGTGGACTCCGCCGGCACGGTCGGCGAGGCCAAGCGGATGCTCTCGCGCGGTGGCTACGCCTTCTGCCTCACCGACATGCGCCTGCCCGACGGCACCGGCATGCAACTGATCGCGCACGTCATGCAGAACCACTCGACCGTGCCGATCGCGGTGATCACGGCCTTCGGCAGCGTCGATCTGGCGGTCGAGGCGCTGAAGGCGGGCGCCTTCGACTTCGTCTCCAAGCCGGTCGATCTCGCCGTGCTCCGTCGCCTCGTGCAGTCGGCACTGAAGCTGACCGAGGACCGCCGCAGCGAGGTCGTGCCCGCGACCTCGCGCCTGGTCGGCACCTCGCCGCAGATCGCGGAAGTCCGCCAGACCGTGGCCAAGGTCGCGCGCAGCCAGGCGCCGGTCTACATTTCGGGCGAATCCGGCACCGGCAAGGAAGTGGTCGCCCGGATGATCCATGAGCAGGGTCCGCGCAGCGGCGGGCCGTTCGTGCCGGTCAACTGCGGCGCGATCCCGAGCGAGCTGATGGAAAGCGAGTTCTTCGGCCACGTGAAGGGCAGCTTCACCGGCGCCTCCAGCGACAAGCCGGGACTGTTCCAGGCGGCCAATGGCGGCACGCTGTTCCTCGACGAGGTCGCCGACCTGCCGATGCACATGCAGGTCAAGCTGCTGCGGGTGATCCAGGAGAAGTCGGTGCGACCGATCGGCGGGCCGGCGGAGATCCCGGTCGACGTCCGCATCCTGTCGGCGACCCATAAGCCGCTGGAACGGATGGTCGACGCCGGGCAGTTCCGGCAGGACCTGTTCTACCGGATCAATGTCATCGAGGTGCGGGTGCCGCCGCTGCGCGAGCGTCGCTCCGACATCGCCGAACTGGCTGCCCGCTATCTCGACCGGATCTCGCCGGAATGGGGAATCGAACGCCCGGAACTGAGCGCCGATGCCCTCGCCGCGCTCAGCCGCTACGACTTCCCGGGCAACGTGCGCGAGCTCGAGAACGTGCTGGAGCGCGCCGTCGCGCTGTGTGAAGGCAACCGGATCGATTCCGGTGACCTGAAGCTGGCCCGGCCGCTCGATCGCGCCGGCAACGGCAACGGCAACGGCAACGGCGCCGGCACCGTCGTGAACACACCGACCAGCGCCGATGCGCCTCCGGCCGGCAAGCAGTCGCTCGACGACTACATCGACTCGCTGGAGCGCGAGGCGCTCAACAAGGCGCTGATCGAGGCGCGCTACAACAAGACCGCTGCCGCGAAGAACCTCGGCATCACTTTCCGCGCCTTGCGCTACAAGCTGAAGAAGCTCGGAATCGACTAGGAATCCCCGAATGAGCCGCTGGCGCGCCGCCGCGATCCACCTCGCCTACACCTTGCCGGTCGTCGCTCTGATCGGCTACTTGCAGGCTCGCGTCTGGTACCCGCCACCGTTGCTCGTCGCCACCGGCTCCGATCGGATGCTGCTGCTGACCCTGGCCGGCGGTATCGCCCTGGGGCCGCTGCTGACCCTGATCGCCTTCAAGACCGGCAAGAAGACGCTGCGTTCCGACCTGATCGTCATCAGCGTCCTGCAGATCGCCGCGTTGGCCGCCGGAGCCTACGTGATGTTCGTCAACCGGCCGGTCTTCCTGGTCGCGGTGGTCGACCGGGTGAACCTGGTCTCCGCGGCCGAATTCGCCGCGGCGGATCTCGCCGCGGGCGACGCGACCTATGCCGCGTTCGGCTGGGGCGCGCCGCGCCGCGTCGGCGCGGCGCTGCCGTCCGATCCGAACGAACGCTCGGCCGTGCTGCAGCGCACCCTCGAGGACGGCAGCGACATCCATGTGCTGCCGAAGTATTTCGTCAGCTACGAATCGCAGCGCGCCGAACTGCTCGGGCATTGCCAGCCGATCGCGGAGCTGCGCAAGCGCGATGCCGGCGGTCCGGCGGTCGACGACGCCCTCGCCGGCCAGCCGGAGGACGGGACCTGCTGGTTGCCCCTGGTCCACCGCAAGGCCTCGTTCGCGCTGCTGATCTCGCGCCAGGACGCGACGCCGGTCGGCGTGGCCGCAATCGACCCCTGGCAGCAGTAGCTCGACCCGGTCTCCAGGCCCGGCCCTCCGTGGCGGCACGGGGGAGCGCGGGTCGTGGATTTCACGACGCCCTCGCGCGGTCCTTCCCGGTGCTGCTCCCGGATGGCACGCGCCCAGCGACCTTGCAGGTGATGCGCGTCAGTCGCGGGACACGCGGGTCCCGGTGCCGAATGGGGGACGAGGATGTCGCTCGACGTCACTTCCTGCCCCGTCAGGACCACTGAAATCGCGTGGCTCCCGGCGGCGCAACCGCGCTGTCGTCCGCTGGCGAAGATCATGGGAATCGGCGGAACAATGTGCCTGGCCGACGATGCATAAAGTTACATTTTCAGAGGCTGCCATTGGCACATGCCCTGCACTAGCCTCCTCGCCTGCTGCGCTGGATCCGACTTCGGCCGCGGCGGATGCACCACTCCGACTTCGTTAGCCAACCGAGGAGAAACCATGAAGAACACGAAGGGCTTCACGCTGATCGAGCTCATGATCGTCATCGCGATCCTGGGCATCCTGCTTGCCATCGCCATCCCGGCCTACCAGGACTACTCCATCCGCGCGAAGGTGTCCGAGGGCCTGAACCTTGCCGCCGCCGCCAAGCTGGCCGTCTCCGAGTATCGCCTCTCCAACCAGGCGTGGCCGGCGGACAACGCCACGGCCGGTTACGGCGGTGCGGCCACCACGATCGTCACCTCGATCGTGATCGCGTCGAACGTCGTCACCATCACCTATAACGACCCGCCGATTCCGAGCGGCGGAACCATCACCCTGACCGCCACCCAGTCGGGTAGCGACCCGGTGACCTGGGTCTGCAAGCGCGTGACCCTGCTCCAGCAGTACACCCCGTCCAGCTGCCGCTGATACTTCGGCGCTCGACCAAAAGCCCCGGTTCGCCGGGGCTTTTTTTTGCCTCGGGCCGACGGCCTGCCAGGGCGACGGCACCGCCGGCCTACGGGGTGGCCGACCCCGGGACGGCTTGAGAAATTCCCCAAACTGGTTCTTTCAAGTCCTTGTTTGCGGTAAATTCGACGGGCGGTATCCGACGAGGACTCGTTGTGGCAACACCGATCAGTGGCGGCAATCTGGCGGGACTGTCCGGCGTCGCTCGGCGCCTGGTGATGGAAGGCACGTTGCCGGAAGACGAGGTGCGTCGTGCCGTCGAGGCTTCCGCCAAGGCCAAGCAGCCTCTCGGCAGCTTCCTGGTGCAGAACGGAATCGCGCGCTCCGAAGCGGTCGCGGCCGCGGCGTCCGCCGAATTCGGCATTCCGCTGCTCGACGTACGCGCCGCCGACCTCCGGCAGGCGCCGATCCGTTCGGTCGACGAGAAGCTGATCCAGCAGCACCGCGCGCTGCCGCTGTTCAAGCGCGGCAATCGCCTGTTCGTCGCAGTCGCCGATCCGACCAACCTGCGCGCGCTCGACGAGATCAAGTTCCACACCAATTCCACGGTGGAGCCGATCCTCGTCCCCGAGGATCTGCTCGACAAGGCGATCGACCAGGCGTTGTCCGGCGCCGACACGCTGGTGCAGAACAACGAGGAGGAGGAAGGCCTCGAGGCGCTGGATCTGGAGGCCGGTGGCGACGACGACACCGGCGACAAGGACACCGACACCGGCGGCGCGGATGACACGCCGATCGTCAAGTTCGTCAACAAGGTGCTGCTCGACGCGATCAAGCGCGGCGCCTCCGATATCCATTTCGAACCCTACGAGACCAACTTCCGGGTCCGCTTCCGGATGGACGGCATCCTGCGCGCCGTCGCCGCGCCGCCGGCGAAGCTCAACGCTCGCATCACCGCGCGTCTCAAGGTCATGGCCGGCCTCGACATCGCCGAACGCCGCATCCCGCAGGACGGCCGCATCAAGCTCAACGTCTCCAAGACCAAGGCGATCGACTTCCGCATCAGCACCTGCCCGACGCTGTTCGGCGAGAAGGTGGTGCTGCGTATCCTCGATGCCTCGGCGGCGAAGCTCGGCATCGAGAAGCTCGGCTACGAGGAAGAGCAGCGGAAGATCTTCCTCGACGCGATCTCCAAGCCCTACGGCATGGTGCTCGTCACCGGCCCCACCGGCAGCGGCAAGACGGTCTCGCTGTACACCGGCCTCAACATCCTCAACACCGAGGGCGTCAACATCTCGACCGTCGAGGATCCGGTCGAGATCCGCGTGCAGGGCATCAACCAGGTGCAGATGAGCGTGAAGAAGGGCATGACCTTCGCCGCCGCGCTGCGCTCCTTCCTGCGCCAGGATCCGGACATCATCATGGTCGGCGAGATCCGCGACCTGGAGACCGCCGAGATCGCGATCAAGGCGGCGCAGACCGGACACTTCGTGCTGTCGACCCTGCACACCAACGACGCCCCCCAGACGATCGCGCGCCTGATGAACATGGGCATCGCGCCCTACAACATCACCTCATCCGTGACGCTGGTCACGGCGCAGCGGCTCGCGCGGCGCTTACATGACTGCAAGCGTCCGCTGAAGCTGCCGCGCGCCGCGCTGCTGGCCGAAGGCTTCCGCGAGGACGAGGTCGACAGCCTGCAGATCTTCGAGGCGGTGGGCTGCCCGAACTGCAACGACGGCTACAAGGGTCGCGTCGGCATCTACCAGGTGATGCCGCTGACCGAGGAAATCCAGAAGATCATCCTCGATGGCGGCAACGCCATCGACATCGCCGAGGAATCGCTCCGGATCGGCATCAACGATCTGCGGCGTTCCGCGCTGAAGAAGGTCAAGGACGGCTTCACCAGCCTTGCCGAAATCAACCGTGTGACGAAGGACTAACCCGCCATGGCTACCGCCACCGCCACCAAGACCGCCGGAAAGGGCGGCATCGCCAGTCGCTCCCAGATCAGCGAACTGAAGACCTTCCATTGGGTCGGGAAGGACAAGCGCGGCATGACCATGAAGGGCGAGGTCCTGGGCAAGAACGCCAACCTCGTCAAGGCCGACCTGCGCAAGCAGGGCATCACGGCCTCCAGCGTCTCGGTCAAGGGCAAGCCGCTGTTCGGCGCCTCCGGCAGCAAGGTGACGCCGAAGGAGATCGCCTTCTTCTCGCGCCAGCTCGCGATCATGATGAAGGCCGGCGTGCCCCTGGTGCAGTCCTTCGACATCATCGCCAGCGGCCAGAAGAACCCGAAGGCGAAGGAACTGCTGTCGTCGATCAAGGCCGACGTCGAGGGCGGCAGCTCGCTGTCCGAGGCGCTGGCCAAGCACCCGGTGCAGTTCGACGAGCTCTACCAGAACCTGGTCCGCGCGGGCGAAACCGCCGGCGTGCTGGAGACCGTGCTCGACACGATCGCCAGCTACAAGGAAAACATCGAGTCGATCAAGGGCAAGATCAAGAAGGCCCTGTTCTATCCCGCCACCGTCATCGCGGTCGCGATCATCGTCAGCCTGGTGCTGCTGCTCAAGGTCGTGCCGGTGTTCCAGGCGACCTTCAAGCAGTTCGGCGCCGACCTCCCGGCGTTCACCCAGATGATCGTGAACGCGTCCGAGTTCGTGCAGTCCTGGTGGTGGCTGATGCTGATCGTCTCGATCGGCACCTTCGTGTTCGTGCTGGCCACCTACAAGCGCTCCGCGTCGATGCAGCACCTGGTCGACCGCATCACGCTGAAGCTGCCGGTCATCGGACAGATCATGCACAACTCGGCGATCGCCCGCTTCGCGCGCACCCTCGCCATCACCTTCCGCGCGGGCGTTCCGCTGGTGGAGGCGCTGGAGATCGTCGCCGGCGCGACCGGCAGCATCGTCTACGGCGAAGCCGTGCGCCGGGTGAAGGAGGACGTCGCCGTCGGCTACCAGCTCAACGCGGCGATGAAGCAGGTCAACCTGTTCCCGAACATGGTCATCCAGATGACCGCGATCGGCGAAGAGGCGGGCGCGCTCGACACCATGCTGCTGAAGGTCGCCGAGTACCACGAGGAAGAGGTGAACAACGCGGTCGACGCGCTGTCCAGCCTGATGGAGCCCTTCATCATGGTGTTCATCGGCACCATCGTCGGCGGCATGGTCGTCGGCATGTACCTGCCGATCTTCAAGATCGCCGCCACGATGTGATCGCGCTGCGCCCGGTTCCGTCGCCGCCGCCCCGGAACTCCCGGGGCACGGCGCAGGTCGGGTCTTGCACACTCCGCACCGACAGGTGGCCATGGATCCCCTGCAGTTTCCGATCCTGATCGCGGCCCTGCTCGGCCTGCTGGTCGGCAGTTTCCTCAACGTCGTCGCCCTCCGCTTCCCGCCGCGCCTGATGCACCGCTGGCGCCGCGAAGCGCGCGAGATCCTGGAGCTCGAAGCGGTCGGCGAAGACGTCGACCCGACCCCGCCCAGCCTGGTGTGGCAGCGTTCGGCCTGCCCGCAGTGCAAGCGCCAGCTGACCGCGCTCGAGAACATCCCGCTGCTGTCCTACCTCGCGCTGCGCGGACGCTGCTACGGCTGCAAGACCCGGATCTCGCCGCAGTACCCGCTGGTGGAAGCCGCCTGCGCACTGGCGAGCGCCGTCGCCATCCAGCGCTACGGCGCGACGCCCGAGGGCGCGGTCGCCCTGGTCGGCAGCTGGATCCTGCTGGCGCTGTCGGTAATCGACCTGCGGACCTTCCTGCTGCCCGACGAGCTCACCTTTCCGCTGCTCTGGCTCGGCCTGCTCGCGGCGACGCAGGGCCTGTTCCAGACCCCCAGCCTCGCGATCCAGGGGGCGGCGCTCGGCTATCTCAGCCTGTGGTCGGTGTACTGGCTGTTCAAGCTGACCACCGGCAAGGAGGGCATGGGCTACGGCGACTTCAAGCTGCTCGCGGGGCTCGGCGCGTTCGTCGGGCCGAGCGGTCTCGTCGGGGTGATCCTGCTGTCGAGCGTCGTCGGCATCGTGATCGGCGGCGCCAGCCTGGCGCTCGCCGGTCGCGACCGCTCGCATCCCATCCCGTTCGGGCCCTACCTCGCGATCGCCGGATGGCTGCAGTGGATGTCCGGCCAGGACTGGCTCGCGCTGTACATGAACTTCATCGCCCGGTGAACCCGGTGCCGCGTCGCATCGGTCTCACCGGCGGCGTCGCGTCCGGGAAATCCGCCGCGGCGGACCGTCTCGCCGAACTCGGCGCCGCCGTGTTCGATGCCGACCGCGTCAATCGCGACCTGCTCGACGGCGACGCCCCGACTCGCACGGCGATCGTCGCCGCCTTCGGCCCGACGGCGATCGACGCGGAGAACCGGATCGATCGCGCAGCGCTGCGGCGGATCATCTTCGCCGACCCGCAGGCGCGCCGCCGGCTCGAAGGGATCATGCACCCGCGCGTCGAGCAGCGCCTGCGCCAGCTCGCGACCGATGCGAGCGCTGCGCTGGTCGTCATCGCTATTCCGCTGCTTGCCGAGGTCGGCGCCTATGCGTGGCTCGATCGCATCCTGGTGGTCGACTGTCCGGAAGCCGTGCAGCGCGAGCGACTGATCCGCCGCGACCGCATCGACGCCGCCCTCGCCCAGTCGATGATCGATGCGCAGGCGAGCCGCGCGCGCCGGCTGGCGCTGGCCGACGACGTCCTGGTCAACGACGGCGCGCTGGCGTCGCTGCTCCTGCGCTGCGACCGCCTGCATCGGCACTACCAGCAGCACCAGGCGGACCGTGGAGGTCGCCGCGACGACTCGATCCGTGGCGACGATCGGCAGGACCGCATGCGAGTCGCCGCATCGACCGATCGGCATGGCGACGGATCACCGCCGGCGCCGCGCATGACGGACGCTCCGTGATCCGGCCTTCGCGTCATGCCGACAGCCCCGCGTCGCCTTCGACGATCGACTGTCGCATCTCGATCCGCTCCCCCGCCTTCCACAACGGCACCTCGTGGCGGACGCGATAGCGCAGCGGCCCGCCGTCCGCCGTCGCGCTGCGCGCGATCGGCCGGGGAATGCAGACGAACTCCGTCACCATCGCCTGGGCGTCCACCCGCACCGTCGCGTACCCATGCCCGCCCATGTCGACGAAGGACAGGTGCGGCGCCAACTCCGGATTGCGGACGGCGTGCGCCTTCGCGCGGTCGCCGCTCGCGGCGTATTCGAGCGCCGAGCGCACGCCATGGCGCAGCATCAGGTTGACGGTGGCTTGCGGCGGCCCGCCGCCCGGATTGGCGACATACAGTGGCCGCAGCGGATTGTCCGGCTTCAGGTTGTGCTCGTTGGCTTCCGCCATGCCCGGCGACGTGATCGAGCCGCCCACGAAGGTGACTCCGACGGGCTCGAAGGCCGCGGGCGGCAATGAAGCTGCGGCGTATCCCGCCCAGAAGCTGTGGCGATCGCCGGAAACGATCGCGAATCCGGTGATGCCGGCCGCGCGCACGGCGTCGAAGATCTCGGCGCGTTCGTGGTAGGCGCTGCCCCAGTCGCCGACGTTCAGGAGGGCGTAGCCGTCGCTCTTGCCGCTGCCGAACTCCGGGGGGAGATTCTGTGGATCGACGCGCCAGTCCGGGGTCCCGAGCGAATTGCCCCAGACCTTCCAGGTAGCGGTCGATCCCCGCAGCGCCTGCAGGAACCAGGCCTTCTGCTTCGCCCCGAGAACCGTCTGCGCGGCCTCGCCGGCGCGGCAGTTCGCCACGCTCCTGTCGCCGAACGAAAGCATCGCCGGCGGATGGCCTCCGGCATAGTCGCGACCACCGTCGAGCTGCCGCCACAGGATCTCGGGGATGAAGCCCAGCTTGTCGTGCTCGAACAACGGACCGAGCTCGTCATGGCTGCCCGGATCGCGCGAGCGGAAGCTGTGCTGATCGGTGATCAGCAGATCGACGTGTCGCCCCCAGCGCAAGGCGCGGTAGGCGATGAGGCTGTCGATCGCGGCGCGGTTGTTGGGTTCGCGGCCGAGCCCGTCCTCGTCGAAGTCGGTCACCGGGGCATCGACCACCTTCGGCGCGTCGAAGGCCTCCAGGCGATGCGGCGGCGCGACGCGCGCCGGCTGGAATTCGAACCAGGCCTGGTTGGCTGCGACCTTGAGCGTCTGCGCGGGGATCAGGCCCTCGTCGCCGGGGAATTCCTGGATCGTCTGCCAGCCCTGCCAGGAGAATTCGTGGTTGTCCCAGATTGCCACGAACGGGAAGCGGGCACGGGCATCCTGCAGGTCGGGGTCCTGCAGGTAGGCGTGGTACAGCGCCCGGTAGTCGGCGAGCGACGCCGGTGCGTGGAAGCGGTTCTTCGCGACGACCTTGCCGTCCGGGAACTGGATCGGAAAGGTGATGAGGCGGTCGTAGCGGTGGCCGTTCTTGACCTGGTCCGGGTACTGCACGACCTCGTAGATGAAATCGCCGAGATGCAGCACGAAGCCCAGCCGCTCCTCGGGCGGCGCTCGCTCGTCTTCCCAGATCATCCGCCGGTACGCATTCATCGCGCCCTCGGGCAGGCTCTGGCAGCTCACGAACGCGAAGCGCGTCGGACGTGGATCGTCGCGCGCCGGCGCCGTCAGCGTGCGCCCGATGCGACTGCCGTTGCCGTCCTCGTCGACGAAGCGGTACCAGTATTCGTGCGCCGGGCGCAGGTCGGCCACCAGCACTCGACAGGTCCAATCCGATGCCGACAGCACGCGCGCCGTCGCGGTGGCGATCACGCGCTTGAAGTCGGGATCGTCCGCCAACTCGACCCGGACGTTCGCGCTTTCGCGACCATCCGCGTACGGTCGCCGCGTCCACAGCAGAACGCTGCGTTCGTCGGGATCGCCCGAGGCGACGCCTTGCGGATAGAGATCTCGCCGCTCGCGCCAGCCGCTCGCGGAGGGGCGCACGGTGGCGCAGCCGGAGGCCAGGGTCGCGCCGAGCGCGGCGGCCAGTTTCAGGAACCGACGACGATCCAGCTCAGCCATCTCCGTCTCCGTCCGTAGCAGATCCGATGATCGATCTGCCGCAACGCTAGACCCCGTCGTGCGCGGGTGAGCGTGCCGGAAGTCAGAAGCGCCGGGGCGCTGTTGCGATCGCCTGCCCCGAAGCATTCCTTCCATTCCCGCCGACACGACCGCTGCACGCCGACACCTGCGCACGCCACGCCATGCTCGACGCGGAGCGGCGCGCGATTCGGGCTGGGATCAGGCGAAGCCGTCCCCACTCGGCGAAGAGCAGCCGTAGGGCGCGCACCGCGCGCCATTGCGAGGCGCACGATGTCGAAGTCCGCTGACGGCGAGAAGCGGCCGTAGGGCGCGCACTGCGCGCCATTGCGAGGCGCTTGGTAAGCACTTCCGCAAGCGGCGAGGAGCGGACGTAGGGCGCGCACTGCGCGCCATTGCGAGGTGTTTCGTATTCACCACCGCGGTCGCCGAACACCGACCGCTGGAGCGGCACCTGGGCCGCAGCGCGAGGCGATACGCGAGTGGTCGACAACGGCCGA
>JBGAPI010000049.1:0-39786 GCA_044221335.1 Ahniellaceae bacterium | reverse complement strand
CCGCGACCACGGTCGATCCGACGGTGCAGAGCATCCACACCGGCTTCACCGGACAGGAAATGGACGACAGCTATGGCCTGATCAACTTCCGCGGCCGGATGTACGACCCGGCGATCCGGCGATTCCTGAGCGCGGATCCGATGGTCGCCAACACCCTCTATGGGCAAGACTGGAATCGATACAGCTACGTGTCCAACCGGCCACTGAACGCCACCGACCCGACGGGCTTCCTGCGCAAGGACGATCCCCGCAACGACGGCGCCGGCGGTGGCATGGGCTACGACCCGCTGTCGCACTGCGAGATCTGCGCGGCCGGTGGCTACGAGGGGGGAAGCGCTCGTGACCAGTGGTACGGCGAAGACTGGAATCACGATGCCAGGGAGGACTACTACGTCGACGAGAATGGCGAAGCCCACCTGAACTCGAATCAGCCGGCCGATCAGAGACGAGAAGCCGAACAGGAGCGCCGCGAGCGCAACGAGATCGAGGCAGCAGAACACGGAGGCAGGGCGGCCACGGACGGAAGCGGATATTGGACGATCGGCTACCGCCCCATTACCCAGGAGGAATTCAACCGCTGTCTGTCCAATGGCATCAGTGAATCCGGCTGCAATTCGCTCTATCACGGCGGTCCCGGCACGGGGGGACTGGTCGAAGACGCGATCTGGCACTGGCGCCAGGACCGGAATGGCTACACTGCGAGAAACGACTGGGAACGCACTTGGTGCGGCGGGTGGTCGTGCAAGGGTGATCCAGCAAGGTCCTATGACTGGTTGCGTGAAGTCGATGCAGGCATGGACGCGGTCGTCGCAGCCGGTGCCCTCAACGCAGGCGTCGTAGTTGGCGGCATTGCGGCGCTAGAGCTGGGCGGAGGTGCTGTCATATCGGTTGCCAGTCAGACTCTCCGAACTCCCGAAGAAGCAAAACTGGTTAGCGACGTCGTAAATGCTGGCCGCGTCATGATCGGCCGTAGTTCGGTAATCGCACAGGAAGCCAGTGGAAAAGCGCTTACGTTGGACAGTTGGCTCATTCGAAATGGCGTCGATTACAGCTGGCGAATCCAAAAGGTTTACAACGAGGCACTCTATCTTCGCGCCGCACAGGGGGGGGCCGTGGAGGTGATGGCGGGGTGGGAATTCACAGCCGGCGAAGCTGCGGCTGCGGAGGCGGGGGCAGCCGAGTCAGGAATATTCAATATTCCATACTGGCCGTAATACGGGGCGGCACATCGAAGTTTTGAACCGCTCCACGAGAAGGTGGAGCGGTTCACTCAATCCTCCAGCGATCACGGCTCATGGCGGTCGCGGAGAAATGGACGAGCCGTGGTCTGGTCGACTCGATATCCGGATGGGATCGAGTCACCCCACGCTACCGGAATGCAGAACGCAACACGTTGGACGACGTAGCCCTCCACTCCCTTGGGAATTCTCCAGGCGAATTCCCCACGCTATTGCGCGGAGAAGTCCAGTGACGTCGTCGTCGGTCAAGTCGACCCGACGCGGCTCTCGACATCAGCGCCACGGACAGCTCGGCCCTGCGCGATCAGCTTGTCGACGAACATCGGCATGTTCTGGCCGATGCGATGGGCGCGGTTGGTAGCCTCTTCCTCGACCGCCGGATTCCAAGCGTTGATCCGACCGTTGCGGCGTGGAACGCTGCGTGGGCCGCCCCCTGACGAGGCCCTGCTCGCCGACCCGGCGGTGATCCAGGCGACCCAGAACGGCGACTACGCCAGCCTGCTCGGCAACGCCAAGATCCAGGTGCTGGAAAACAACGCGAAGCTCACGCAGCTCCTGAAACAACGGCAGTAGAGCGGGCCCGGCCCGCTACTCCGGCGCTTGCTCTGCGCGACCGAATCGGTGAGCGACCCAGGCGTCGCTCCCCCTGCCGTAGGGCGGGCACTGCTCGCCATCGCGATGCGGTGAGGCATTGGCGGGCAGTGCCCGCCCTACGTCGTGATCCCTCGCCACGTCGTTCCGCGTGAACCCATGGACTCGCCCCACAACGGAGCCCGCCGATGTCTGCTCGTCGCCCGCTCGCCCTCGCGCTGTTCGCCGCGCTGTCCTCACCTCTTGCCCTCGCCGCCGACGTGGTGGTGACGCCCTCCGCCGGCAGCGGCTTCGTCGTGAAGGACAACACGGGGGCGAGTGATCGGCTCCGGGTCAGCGAGGCCGGCGCGGTCAGCGTGCCGGCGGTGCCGGCCGCGGCGACGCAGACGACGGCGGTGTGCATGAGTGCCGTCGGCCTGCTCGGCCCCTGCGGCGCGGCGGCCACGAGCCTGCCGATCAGCGGAACCAGTGGCGTGGACACGCCGCTGATCGCGCTCACCCAGTCGTCCAACACGGTGACCGTCGGCCCGTTGATCGGTAACGGACCGTCCGCCGCTCGCTTCGTCACCAGCGGAGGAACCAACTGGCCGACGGTCGCGATCGACAACGCCGGACGAGGCAGCGCGCTCGACCTCAGCATGAGCAACCCGGCCAGCGGCGCGGCGGGCATCGTCATGACCTACGCCGCCACCGGCACCCCGTTGTTCATCCTCGAGAGCAACGCCGCCAATCCGAACGCGCTGATCGACGTGACCGGCAACGGCACGGGACCGGCGCTGTCGGTGTCGACCAACGGCGTCGCCGCGACCAACATCGCACTGTTCGGCCACAACGGCGTGAAGGCCCGGATCGACGGCACCGGCAAGGGCTTCTTCAACGGCGGCACCCAGACCGGCGGCGCCGACGTCGCCGAGATCATCCCCCACGTCGGCGCACCGCCGCGGCCCGGCGACGTGGTGATGATCGACCCGGAACACCCGCTGCACTACAAGATCGCCGACCGTGCCGCGAGCACCCAGGTCGCCGGCGTGGTGACGACGAAGCCGGGCGTGCTGATGAACGCGGGAGTCGACGCGGTCGACGGCGAGCCCGCGCTGGCACTGGTCGGCCGGGTGCCGGTCAAGGTCAGCAACGAGGGCGGCGCGATCCGTCCGGGCGATCTGCTGGTGTCCTCGTCGACGCCCGGTCACGCGATGAAGGCACCGGCGGCCCCGGCGCCGGGCACCATCGTCGGCAAGGCACTGGAACCCTTCGATGCCGCGACCGGCACCGTCGAGATGCTGGTGATGCTGCGCTGAGGCGCGGTGCGGTCGTCGTCCGTTCCGGAGAATCGCCATGCCCGTTCCAAACCACCCTGCCTCGACCCTGCTGCTCGCGCTGCTCGCGACCGTCGGCAGCGCCCACGCCGCCGTCACCGTCGGCGCCGGCTCGCGCATCGACTTCGGCGACGCGCGCGCCGACTTCGGCTGCAGCGATCTCACGATTGCCGGCAGCGCCGGCGTCGGCACGGCCCAGCTCGGCGGCATCGACAGCGTCACGGTCAATTCCGGCGCGACGCTGGCCGGCGGCAGCGGCAGCCTCGCACTGACCGGCGATTTCGCCGTCGCCGGTGGTTTCGATCCCGGCAGCGGCGCGGTGGCGATCGGCGACGGCTGCGGCAACACGACGAGTCTCGTCAGCGGCTCGCAGCGCTTCAGCCGGCTCGCGGTCACCACCACGACGTCGAAGCAGCTGACGCTGACGGCCGGAGCGACCACCCAAATCGCCCCGGGACCGCTGACCCTCACCGGCGCCGCCGGGAACCTGCTGGCGATCCGCTCGACGGTCGCTGGCCAGCCGGCCTTCATCAACCTCAGCGGAGGACAGGCGATCGCCTACGTCGACGTCGCCGACAACAACGCCACTGGCGCCACGCTGGCGCCGGGACTGCCGGCTGCCTCGCATTCGGTCAACAGCGGCAACGTCTACAACTGGTTCGACTTCCTCACCGCGATCCCGACGCTGACCCTGCCGGCAATGGTGGGGCTGGCCTTGCTGCTCGGCGGGATCGCGTTGCGACCGCCCAGCCGAGCGACGATCGCCGGTCGTGCGTAGGGCGGGCACTGCCCGCCGTCGCGAGGCGATCCGATGTCGGGCATGCGACGTTCATCGAACGACGAGATCGGAGGTCGCTACGCGTTTGACGAGCCAGTTCGACTGGACCAGCCAGGTCTGGGCGTGACCCTCATCGTTGGCCGCGATGGCAAGATCGAAACCGTGCTCGATCCGGGCTGATCGGCGTGGGGCATGCGGATCCGGCGCGCAGATCGGGCGCCGCCCGATATTCCGATGAGCCTCGCGTCGGCGGGCAGTAGCCGCCCTACGCAATGGCGCGGAACAGCTCGCTGACGTCGTCGGCGGTCAGCTCGAGTCGACCCGACGCGCCTTCCGACAGCAGCGCCTCGGCCAGTTCGGCCTTGCGCGTCTTCAGCGACTGGATCTTCTCTTCGACCGTGCCCTGCGCGATCAGCTTGTAGACGAACACCGGCTTGTCCTGGCCGATGCGGTGGGCGCGGTCGGTGGCCTGGTCCTCGACCGCCGGATTCCACCAGGGGTCGTAGTGGATCACGGTGTCGGCGGCGGTGAGGTTGAGCCCCACGCCGCCGGCGCGCAGCGACAGCAGGAACAGCGGCACCTGGCCGGACTGGAAGCGCTGCACCGGCTCGTCGCGGTTGCCGGTGCTGCCGTCGAGCCGCACGAACTCGATGCGACGCTCGACCAGTTCCGGCTCGATGAGGTCGAGCATCGAGGTGAACTGCGAGAACAGCAGGATGCGGCGCCCTTCGGCGGCGAGCTGGGTCAGCATCGCGATCAGGCGATTCAGCTTCGCCGAGTCCTTCAGCCGCACCTCCGGGCTGTCCTCGACCAGGCGCGGATCGCAGCAGACCTGGCGCAGTTTCAGCAGCGCGTCGAGCACCACCATGCCGGACTGGGTGAGGCCGCGCTGGCGGATCGCCTGCAGCACGCGCTCGTGCTGCGACAAGCGGAGGCTCTCGTAGAGATCGCGCTGGCGGCCGGAGAGCACGATCGTCTCCAGCATCTCGCTCTTGCCGGGCAGCTCCTGGGCGACCTGCTCCTTGGTCCGGCGCAGGATGAAGGGCGCGACCCGGCGGGCGAGGCGGTCGCGCGCCGCGGCGTCGCCGCGCTTCTCGATCGCCTGGCGGAACACCCGTGCGAAGGAGCGCTCGTCGCCGAGCAGGCCGGGCACCGCGAAGTCGAGCAGCGACCACAGCTCGCCGAGGTGATTCTCGATCGGCGTGCCGGTCATCGCGAGGCGCTGCCGCGCCGACAGCTGCCGTGCGACGCCGCCGGCCAGCGAATCCGGATTCTTGATCGCCTGCGCCTCGTCCAGCGCGACCACCGACCAGTCGATCTCGGCGAGCAGTTCGCCGTCGCGCGGCAGCAGCGCGTAGCTGGTCAGCACCAGGTCGTGCGCGGCGATGCCGTCGCGTTCGCGGACGCGGTCCTTGCCGTGCAGGATCAGGACCCGGAGGCAGGGCGCGAAGCGGGCGAGCTCGCGCTGCCAGTTCGGCAGCACGCTGGTCGGGCAGACCACCAGCGCCGGCCGAACGAGGCGGCCGGCGTCGCGCTCGGTCAGCAGGTGCGCTATCAGCTGCAGGGTCTTGCCGAGTCCCATGTCGTCGGCGAGCACGCCGCCCAGGCCAGCCTGGGCGAGGCCCTGCAGCCAGGCGAGGCCGGCGAGCTGGTAACTGCGCAGCTCGGCCTGGAGTGCCGGAGGCGAGACGATCTCCGGGGTCTTGCCGAGCGAGCGCAGGCGGTCGACCGCCTCGCGCAGCCGCGCCGCGCCGCGCCAGTGCAGATCCGACACCGAGCGCAATTCGGACAGCGCCTGGGCGCGTACGCTCGGCACCCGCCAGCGCTTGCGCTCGCGGCCGGAGGGCTGCGCGAACAGCTCCAGCAGGGGCAGCACCAGCTCGCGCAGGCGGCGGATCGGCAGGCTGATCCGCCGCCGGTCGTCGATCGGCGCGAGCCAGGTCGCGTCCGGCGGCTCGTCCGGCTGGGCGACCAGCGGGAAGCTCTTCGCCCGGATCGCGCGCTCGATGATCGGCAGCAGGCTGATCCGCTCGCCGCCGACCTCGATGCCGAGATCGAGGTCGAACCAGTCGGGACCGGCGCGATCGGAGAGGTCGAGCTGCCAGCGCTGCGGGCCGTCGACCAGCTGCAGCGGGAAGGCGTCGCTGGTGGTGACGCCGAAGCCCTCGCCGCGCAGCTTCTCCGCGATCTGCAGGAAGGCGCTGGTCTGGTCGTCGTTGCTCCAGGTGTCGATCACCCACAGGTGACCGTTGCCGTCGACCGGGAACTGGTTGCGGGCGCGCGCCAGCGGCGTCAGGCCGCGCTTGCGCAGGCGCTCCTGGGCGTTGCGCTCGGCGACCTGGTCGCGGATCACCCGGCGGGTGCCGCGCGCGTCGGTGACCTCGACGGTGACGCCGTGATCGGACTCGCAGACCAGCGTGCCGCCGTAGTCGAACGCAAGTCGCAGCGCGCCGAGGTGCTCGCCGGGCCGGCCCTGGCGCAGGTCGAGCTGCACGACCGGCTGGGGTACCACCGCATCGGCCTCGTCTTCGGCCTCGTCCTCGGCCTCATCGTCGGCCGCGGTCTGCGCCGAACTGCCGTTCGGTGCAGCATCGCCATCCTCGCCGTCGTCGCGATTGAGCAGCGCGGCGATCGCCTCGGCCGCATGTTCGGCGGCGATGTCGTCGGCGACGTCGGGATAGGCGATCAGCAGCGCGGCGACGTGCTTGCACCAGGCGCCGGCACTGCAGGTGCAGGCGCTGGAGACGCCGTTGATGCCCTGGCCCGGGATCGCGCGGAGCTCGGTCGCCAGCGGCTCGTCCTGGCCGCATTCGACCGCGGCGGACAGGCGGATCACGCCGTGGCGGGTCTCCACGCCGACGTCGTACACCGCCCCCGACGACACCAGCTGCTCGGCACGCAGCAGCACCGGCCGCGCGAAGCGCGCGGACAGGCGGGACAGCGTCCAGGGAAACTTGTGCGCGAGACCGGCCATGGGAAATTCGAATGGAACAGCCCGCCAGCATACGCCATCGAGGTGACGTTATGTAGCGGCGTCGTTGGGCGTTTTCGCGAAGTCGAAAACGAGGGCACGGGGCACCGTGCCCAGCCCCGGAACAGCACGTGGAGACCACCGCCGTCATTTCGAGGAGGCTCGCGGCGACGACGAAGCAACCCAGCGCCTTCGCTCCTGCTCGGGGGTAGTGAAGGACAGAGGCACGGGATGGCTTCGCCGCGCTCGCCGTGACGGGACCTGGAATTCCCGAGCCCCGGTTCCAGCCTCACGCCCGCAACTTCGACGTGGCGTCAGCGCCGCCCGCGCCAAACGTCAAGCAGGCGGGCCCCGCCGGAATGGAACGCGAGCAGGAGACCGCTACTGCCGAGAATCAGGACGACCAGGGCCGCCGCCGCGCGCGAGTCGTGGTCGCGAAGTCCGAATTCGGCGAACAGCCCGACGAACAGGAACAACAGCAGATACAGTCCCGCGCCCATCGCGAATCGGCGTCGATGTCGCCGCAGCGCCGGATCGCCGGCCAGTTCGCCGCGCGAGATTCCGGAGGTCGACCGGGGACGCTGGCGCTTGTGACGCGGCTTCATCGAATGCTGCTCCGTCCAGGTCATGGCGATTTCGCCGACATGCAGGCGATCGAAAGGCGTTCGCCGGGTAGGCAGGCACCGAGAGGGCGCCGACCCCAGCGACGATCGTCGCGATGGCGACCGGAGGTGAGCGGGTGCCGGATCGACCGGCCGCCCCGACGAGGGTGATCATCGTGAGCAGCACGCCGACGACAAGTCGCCTGCCGGAAGCGATCCGCCGATGGGTCGCCTCTGGCCTCTTCGAAAGCGTACCGCGCTCAAGTGTAGTCGATGGACACGGGGGCGTCGCCGCCGGTGGCCGGGGCTCATGGCGACGGTTACGCGCCGCCGCCTACAGCAGAAACACGGTCGCCAGCGCCAGGAAGGTTCCCATGCTCACGCAATCCGTCGCGGTGGTGAGGAAGATGGAGGACGCCGTCGCGGGGTCGGCGCCGATCCGGCGCAGCGTCAGCGGGATCATCACGCCGGCGATGCCGCTCACCACGCAGGCGATCGCCATCGCGCCGACCACGATCAGGGACAGTCCCAGCGCCCGCGGATTTCCGTCCATCTGGCAGTAGATGAACATGCCGGCGCCGGCGACGAGGCCGACCAGCACGCCATTGCAGAAGCCGAGCAGGCCCTCCTTCGCAACCAGTTGCACGGCCTTGTCCGGCCCGAGTTCGCCGAGCGTCATTCCGCGCAGCGTCACCGCCAGCGCCTGGCAGCCGGTGTTGCCGGACTGGCCGGCGAGCACCGGCAGGAAGATCGCCAGCACGACGATCTTGTCGATCGTGCCCTGGAAGAAGCCGACCACGCCGGCCGCGAGAAAGGCGGTCAGCAGGTTCAGCTGCAGCCAGGGGTGACGCATCTTGAGGCTGCGCGGCCACGGCGTCGCCAGCCGCTCCTCCTTCTCGACGCCGACCATCGAGCCGGCCTGCGCCGAGATCTCGAAGGTCTGCGCCTCGAACATCACCTGGCCCTTGACCATGCCGAGCAGGAGGCCATCGGCTTCGCAGATCGGGTAGACCGGGTAGTGCCGGGTCACCACTTCGCGCATCGCGTCGACCAGCTCCTGGTCGGGACGCAGGAAGAACGGATGCGGCACCATGATCTCGCTCATGGTCTGCTCGGGGCGTGCGAACAGCAGCTCGCGGAACGCGACCACGCCGATCAGATGCCCGTCGGCCTCGGTGACGAAGATGTACGTCACCATCTTGCGCTTGACGATCTCCCGCAGCACGCCGTTCACCACGTCGACCCGGTCGTCGCCACGGAACACCGCTGGCGGGCGCTCCATCAGGCGCCCGACCATGCTGTCCTCGTAGAGGTGACCCTCGAGCCAGAGCTTGCCCTGGCCGCTCGCCACGGTGGCGGCGATCGCGCTGCGGCGCTCCGGCGGGAATTCCTCGAGGATCTCGACCGCGTGGCCGGTGAACACGCCGGCCAGCAGCACCCCGATCTCGGCATCGGTGCATTCGGCGAGGCGTTCGGCCGCGCTGTGCGGATCGAGAACACGCAGCTCGTCGGAGGTAATCGCGGCTTCGGACATGGAAAGTCTCCCGGCGCTGCTGCCGTTGCGAAGGTCGACGCGGTGGTCCGATTGTGCCCGAGCCGGCGGCCGCGGCGCAGGCGGTTTGCAATCGGCTACGGGACCGCCTCACGAAACCGAGGCCGCCGTCGCTGGAGCGCCCGCCCGCTCGCCCGCATAATCGCCCGCTCGCCCGAAGGTTTCCCGCATGGCCCGTCGTCGTCGCCGCCGTTCCGGCTTTCCCTGGTGGTTGCTGGTCCTCGTCGTCCTGCTCGCGGGCGGGGTCGGGTACCGCTACCGCGGGCTGCTGTCGGTGCCGGGGACGCCGTCGTCGCCCGGGACGACTTCGGTACCCGTTCCGATGCCGGCGCAGTCGCCGGGTACCACCGCGGGGACGCCGGTCGACCTGCCGCCGCCGCGCCGGATGGCCTGCGAGCGGATCGCCGCGCCGGACGTCGCTGCGGCGCTGAAGCAGCCTGGCGTCAGCGCGCAGCGCGACAGCGCGCCGGGCAGCGCCGCCGCCGATTCCTGCCAGTGGAAGAGCGGCAAGCTCGTTGCCAGCCTCGCCGTGTTCGACGGCGCCGGTCTCGCGAAGCAGAAGCCGCCGCAGTCACCGGCCGGGTTCTTCGACAGCGTCGCGACCGGGCTCGAGTACGACCGCAAGGACACGCCGCGCCCGCTGACCGGGCTCGGCGAGCGCGCGGTCGCCGCCGGCTTCGGGCGTGGCGGTGGCGGCGACCTCGTCGTGCTGGACCACGGGCGCGTGCTGCAGGTCACGCTGTCGTCCGGCGGCGAGGCCGAGGCGCGCGCGCTGGCCGAGCTCGCGCTGCGCGCCTACGCGGCACCATGAGCGAGCGGCTGATCAAGCGCGACCAGTTCGGCGCGATCAGCGAGGTGGACGACGGCGAGACGCGACGGATCCGCCGCGACACGGCCGTCGCATGGTTCGGGCTGGGCCTGATCGCGCGCCATGCCGCCGCCCGCGAGGCGCGCGCACTCGAGCGCCTCGCCGATCTCGACGGGGTGCCGCGCCTGCTGCGCTGGGACGGCCGCATCCTCGAGCGCGGCTACCTCGACGGCGTCTGCCTGCGCGACGCGCCGGCGGTGAGCCCGGCGTGGTTTCCCGCCGCGCGTCGCCTGCTGATCGCGATGCACCGTCGCGGCGTCGCCCACAACGACCTCGCGAAGGAACCGAACTGGCTGGTGCGCGCCGACGGCCGTCCGGCACTGCTCGACTTCCAGCTCGCCAGCGTCGCCGCCGACCCGCGCAGCCGTCGCCTGCGCCTGCTCGCGAAGCAGGACCTGCGTCACCTGCTGAAGCACAAGCGCTCGTGCTTCCCGGAGCAGCTGACGCCGGTCGAGCGCCGCGTACTGGCCGAGCGCAGCTGGCTGTCGCGGCTGTGGCGGGCGACCTTCAAGCGGATCTACCGCCTCGTCACCCGCGGCATCCTGGGGTGGGAGGACAACGAGGGGATGGGGCGGCAGCGGGATGGCAGTACGCGCGGAGTGCGAGGGCCCAGGGTATAGGGCCCAGGGTCCGGTGCGACCGAGGTGGCTGGCGAGGTCGAGCTCGGCGGCCTGATGTAGGCGGAGTGCGGGAACTGGCGTCCGTTCGCCGGGGCCCGATGGCCTGGGCTCCTGTGTATGACGGTCGATCGAAGCGCCTCGCGGCGGCGGCCAGTGGCCGCCCTACAGAAACAGGTCGGGCAACAGGTCGGCCCCCGGCGTTACCGCGTACTTCCCGAAATCACTCGCGCCAACGGAACGCAGGACGTCCTCGTCGATCAGGAACTGCCCGGTCCGCTCGCGGCTCGGTGTCGTCAGCACCGCGTGCGCCGCGTCGGCCATGATCTCGGGCGTGCGGCAGCGGGCCGGGTCGATGCCCGGGATCATCGCCAGCGCCGCGGTGCGGATCACCGTGCGCGGCCACAGCGCGTTGACCGCGACGCCCGCCTTGCGGAATTCGGCGGCCATGCCGATGACGCACTGGCTCATGCCGTACTTGGCGATCGTGTACGCGGTGTGCGGCGCGAACCAGCGCGGATCGAGATTGAGCGGCGGCGACAGCGTGAGGATGTGCGGATTCGCCGATTTCAGCAGTTCGGGCAGGCAGCGCTGCGAACACAGGTAGGTGCCGCGCACGTTGACCTGGTGCATCAGGTCGAAGCGCTTCATCGGGGTGTCGAGCGTGCCGGCGAGATAGATCGCGCTGGCGTTGTTGACCAGGATGTCGATGCCGCCGAAGCGATGCACGGTCTCGGCGACCGCGGCATCGACCTCGGCCTCCTCCCGGATGTCGCAGGCCAGCGCCAGTGCCTTCCCGCCGGCCGCCTCGATCTCCGCGGCGGCCGTGTGGATGGTGCCGGGCAGCTTCGGGTTCGGCACCTTGGATTTCGCCGCGATCGCGATGTTGGCGCCGTCGCGCGCCGCGCGCAGCGCGATCGCGAGGCCGATGCCGCGCGAGGCGCCGGTGATGAACAGGGTCTTGCCGGACAGGCTGGCCATGGACGGGCTCCGTAGTCGTGTCAGCACTATGCCGGAGGCGTGGCCCACAGGTCACGCGCGCCGCGTGCGGCCCGGCCGTTAGAATGGCCGGATGGCCGTCGCTCTCAAACTCAACCAGTACTACGAACTGACCAAGCCCCGGGTAGTCGCGCTGATCGTGTTCACCGCGATCGTCGGGATGCTGCTGGCAGTGCCCGGGATGCCCTCGCCGCCGCTGATGCTGGCCGGGAGCCTGGGGATCTGGCTCGCCGCCGCCTCCGCCGCGGCGATCAACCACCTCCTCGACCGCCGTGCCGACGCGGTGATGGCACGCACGGCCCACCGGCCGCTGCCGACCGGGCAGCTCGCCACCACCCAGGTCGCGGTGTTCGCGATCGTGCTTGGCGTGGTGTCGATGGCGATCCTCACCTGGTTCGTCAATCCGTTGACCGCGGTGCTGACCTTCGCATCGCTGATCGGCTACGCCTTCATCTACACCGCGTTCCTGAAGAAGGCCACGCCGCAGAACATCGTGATCGGTGGAGCCGCCGGCGCCGCGCCGCCTGTGCTCGGCTGGGCCGCGATCACCAACGAGGTGCACGCCTACGCGCTGCTGCTGTTCCTGATCATCTTCGTGTGGACGCCACCGCACTTCTGGGCGCTCGCGATCTACCGGCGCGAGGACTACGCCCGCGCCGCGGTGCCGATGCTGCCGGTGGTCTACGGCGTCGAGTTCACCCGCTGGCACGTGCTGTACTACACCGTGCTGCTGGTGCTGGTGACCCTGCTGCCCTGGCTCACCGGCATGTGCGGGCTGCTCTACCTCGGCGGCGCGATCGTGCTCGACATCGGGTTCCTGTACTACGCGATCCGGCTGCTCGATCCGCCCGGCGAGCGGTTCGCGATGGACGTGTTCAACTACTCGATCATCTATCTCATGGCGCTGTTCGCCTTCCTGCTCGCCGACCACTACCTGGCGGCGCCGGTGGCGGCGAATGCCGTGATCCAGTTCAAGCCGGTACCCGGTACCTGACCGTGGCGCCGCCAACGAGGGAGTCCTTCCGATGAAACGCGTTCTCCGGATCCTCAGCGTGTTCGCCGCCCTGATTCTCGGTGCCATCGGCTATGGACAGATCGTCGGCTTCACCGGCAGTCCGCCGACCGGCATCGGCGTGCGCGACGGCCGCCTCACGCCGTGCAAGGCCTCGCCGAACTGCGTGACCAGCTACGACCGCGACGGCTATTCCGCGATCGCGCCGCTGAAGATCGACGGCGATGTGGCCGCGGTCATGGCGAAACTGAAGGCCGCACTCGGGACCCTGCCGCGGATCGAGACGGTCGACGCCAACGGCGGCTATCTCTACGTGACCCAGCGCTCGAAGCTGATGGGCTACGTCGACGACGTCGAGTTCCTGTACGACCCGGGCGCCGGCGTCGTCCACGTGCGTTCGGCCTCGCGGCTCGGCCACAGCGACCTCGGCGCCAACCGCGATCGCATCGAGCGGCTGCGGGCCGCGCTCGGCGGCTGAGCGCCGATGGCGATCGTCGGCCTCACGCCGATCCTCAATGTCGCCGATGTGCCGGCGAGCCTCGCCTGGTTCGAGCGCCTCGGCTGGTCGCGGACCTTCACCTGGAATGCCCATGGCATGATCGAAGCCGCGGCGGATGCCAACGCTGCCGGAGCCGCCCAATTCGCCGGACTGACCTGCGGCAGGCTCGAGATGTTCCTGTGCCGGGACGGCCAGGGCGGACGCGGCCGGCCGGCGCAGCACGCGGGCGACGAGGACACCGGCGGCGTCTGGATGAGCTGGTGGCTGGAGTCGCCGGCCGAAGTCGACGACCTGCATGCGCGCGCGATGGCCGGCGGGGTCCGGGTGGTGATGCCGCCGACCAACGAGCCCTGGGGTGTGCGCGAATGCCGCATCCAGACCCCCGACGGGCACATGATCCGGCTGAGCGCGGGGATCGCGCGCGCCGGCGACTGCGACTGAGGCGCGACGGCGGCGCTCGCGGCTGCCTCAGCGTGGGGACGACAGCCAGTCCGGTAGGCGATCCCGCAGCTGCGCGAGCGCCTGGCCGCGGTGGCTGAGCCGGTTCTTGCGCTCGGGGGGCAGCTCCGCCGCCGAGCAGCCCTCGGCGGGCAGGAAGAACACCGGGTCGTAGCCGAAGCCGCCGCTCCCGCGCGGGGCCGCGAGGATGCGGCCGTGCCAGCGCGCCTCCGCGATCAGCGGCGCCGGGTCCTCGGCGTGGCGCAGCGCAACGATCACGCTGATGAAGTGCGCGCCACGCCGCTCCGTCGCGACCCCGTCGAGCTCGGCGAGCAGTTTCGCGATGTTGCGCGGTGCATCGCCGTGGACTCCGGCGTAGTGCGCGGTGATCAGCCCCGGTGCCCCGGCCAGCGCGTCGACGCACAGGCCGGAGTCGTCGGCCAGCGCCGCGAGGCCGCTCGCCCGCGCGGCGTGGCGGGCCTTCAGCAGCGCGTTCTCGACGAAGCTGTGGCCGGTCTCGTCGGCGTCGCCGATCCCGAGCGTGGACTGCGCGCAAAGCTCGACCGGCAGGCCGGCGAGGCAGTCCGTCATCTCGGCGAGCTTGCCGCGGTTGCCGGTGGCGAGGACGAGGCGCATGGGAGCGAGGTAGGGCGGGCAATGCCCGCCTGCACGAGGCGTCGGGGCGATGGCGGGCGATGCCCGCCCTACGCCGACTTGCGGGAGAACAGCTTCTTGACGAACGCCGCGATCGCCGCGAGCGCGACGATCACCAGCTTCTTCGCCGCCAGCAGGAGCGCCAGCAGCTTGCCGAACAGGCCGGCCTTGGCGGCGATGCCGCCGGCGACCAGCGCCGCGAGGCCGTAGGCCGCGGTCTTGTCGGTGCTGGAGTTGTAGTCGGCATAGCGCTCGCCCTGGCTGAACTCGGCCATGTCGAGCACGCCCTGCATGCCGGCCTGCACCTTCGGCATCTCGCTCATCGCGGACACCGCGTTCAGGCTGAGATAGCCGCGGCGGCCGAGCACGCGGATGGCGTAGTTGAGCGTGTGCTCCTTGTTGCCATCGAACTCCAGCTCCTTCGCCCAGTACAGCTTCTTGCCGGAGGCGTCGTAGTGCGGCTTGGCGGCCCAGCCGACCAGCTCGAGCGAGCCGTAGCCCTGGCGCTGGCGCTCGGCGTTGGCGTCGTGCACCGCGGCCTTCATCGTCTTCAGCATGTCGTCGTAGTCGATCTTCTGGGCATCCTCGTCGGAGACGTAGCCCTCGTCGCTGTAGCTCACGACCACCGCCCAGCCATCCGGGGCGGACAGGTCGACGTTGCCCGGCACCAGCAGGGCGAGCGTGTCTTCGTCGGGCGGGTTGCCCCACAGCTGGGTGAGCACGGCCTGCGCGTCCTTGGCATCGAGCACGCGGAAGTTGTTCTTCGGCGTCAGCGCGGCATGGGCGCTCGGCAGTTCGAGGCGGTCGGCCCGGAAGTGCAACCCGGCGAGGAACTTGGCGACCTGCTCCTTGTTGTCGCCGTCGCCGCCGTCGTCGGCACGGACATGCGGCGTGAAGGAGGCGACGGCGAGGGTCAGCAGCAGGGCGGCGAAGGCGACGAACGGACGGTTCATGGGATTCCCCAACGGTGGAATGACTCCGGGACCGCGGAGCGCCCTCCCCGGGCGGCACGGAACCGGCTGAACGAGACGCCGTCGGCGGGCACTGCCTGCCATTCCGCGGCGTCCGTGCAATGGCGGGCAGTGCCCGCCCTACGAGCGCAATCCTACCCCGCGGCGGAGCAGGTTCAGTGAGAACGCGCCCAGAACCAGCACGAAGACGACCATGACGGCGAATGACGCGCCGATGTCGACGTCGCTGACCCCGAGCAGGCCGTAGCGGAACGCGTTGACCATGTAGAGCACCGGGTTCAGCTGCGACAGGTGCTGCCAGAACGGCGGCAGCAGGTCGATCGAGTAGAACACGCCGCCGAGGTAGGTCAGCGGCGTCAGGATGAAGGTCGGCACGATCGAAATGTCGTCGAACTTCTTCGCGAACATGGCGTTGATGAAGCCGGCCAGGGCGAACACCACCGCGGTCAGGACGACGGTCGCCAGGGTCACCAGCGGATGGAACAGCTGGATGTCGGTGAAGAAGAAGCTGATCGCCAGCACGATCGCGCCGACCATCACGGCGCGCGCCAGCGCGCCGATCACGTAGCCGGTCAGGATCACCCACGGCGGCATCGGCGAGATCAGCATCTCCTCGATGAAGCGCTGGAACTTGGCGCCGAAGAACGACGACACGATGTTGCCGTAGGCGTTCTGGATGATGCTCATCATCACGAGGCCGGGCACGATGTAGTCGATGTAGCGGAAGCCGTGCATCTGCCCGATGCGGGAGCCGATGAGATTGCCGAAGATCACGAAGTACAGGGTCATCGTGATCGCCGGCGGCACCAGGGTCTGGCCCCAGATCCGGAGGATGCGGCCGACTTCGCGCTTGACGATGGTCTCGAGCGCGACGCGGTTGATGGCGGCACTCATGCGTTCGCCGCCTTCGCCGGGTCGGCCTTGTTCGACTCGACCAGCCGCACGAAGAGTTCTTCCAGCCGATTGCTCTTGGTACGCATCGAGCGCACCTCGATGCCCTGCGCGGTGAGGTGCGCGAACAGGCGATTGAGGTCCATCGTTCTCGGCATCTCCGCCTCCAGCGTGTGGTCGTCCTTCAGCAGCAGGGTCATGCCCTCGAGCGGCGCGACGGCGGCGCAGGAGGCGGCGAGGTCGAGCACGAAGGTCTCGATGTCGAGCTTGGCGAGCAGCTTCTTCACCGTGGTGTTCTCGACGATGCCGCCGTGGTCGATGATCGCGACGTTGCGGCAGAGCTGCTCGGCTTCCTCCAGGTAGTGGGTGGTGAGGATCACGGTGGTGCCCGCCGCGTTGATGCCGCTGACGAACCTCCACATCGACCGGCGGATCTCGATGTCGACGCCGGCGGTGGGCTCGTCGAGGATCAGCAGGCGCGGCTCGTTGACCATGGCGCGCGCGATCATCAGCCGCCGCTTCATGCCGCCGGACAGCGTGCGGGCCGGCACGAAGGCCTTCTCCCACAGCGACAGTTCCTTCAGGTACTTCTCGGCACGCTGCTCCGCGACCTTGCGTCCGATGCCGTAGAAGCCGGCCTGGTGGCAGACGATGTCGAAGGGCTTCTCGAACTGGTTGAAGTTGATCTCCTGCGGCACCAGGCCGATGCAGGAGAGCGCGGCCTCGCGCTCGCGCGCGAGGTCGTGGCCGAACACCTCGACCCGGCCCGATGTCGGATTGACCAGCGAGGACACCACGCCGATCAGCGTGGACTTGCCGGCGCCGTTGGGACCGAGCAGCGCGAAGAAGTCGCCGGGCTCGACCGCGAGGCTGACGCCGCGCAGCGCCTTCACGCCGCCGGCATAGGTCTTGACCAGGTCCGTCACCGCGAGGGCGGCCGTCATGGGGTGGGCTCGAAACGGGGGGCGGCGTAGTATACGCGCCCCCTTCCCGGCGCCCCGCCCCGCATTGCGATGAGTCAACACTTCTCCCTTGAATTGCGCTCAAGTCGCATGCTCTGCGACAGCGTGCGCCACATGGCGTTCGCGCGCGCCGACGGACAGGCCTTCGCCTACCTCCCGGGGCAGTTCATCCAGATCCATTTCGAGCACGACGGCAAATCGCTGCGGCGCAGCTACTCGGCCGGAACCCGGGTCGATCCGCTGCGGCTCGCGGCCGACGAGATCGAGATCGCGGTGTCCTACGTCGAGGGCGGCGCGGCGACGCGTCTGTTGTCGGCGATGCAGCCCGGCGACCGCCTCGACGCAAGCGGGCCCTACGGCCGCTTCGTGCTGAACGACCACGACAGGAACGGCCGCTATCTCCTGATCGCGACCGGCACCGGCGTCACGCCCTACCGCGCGATGCTGCCCACGCTGCGGCAGCTGATACCGGCCCGTGGCATCGAGGTCTGCCTGCTGCTCGGCGCGCGGACGCCCGAGGAACTGCTGTACGCCGAGGAGTTCGCGCGCTTCGCCGAGGAAGTGCCGGGCTTCCGCTTCTATCCCTGCACCAGCCGCGTGCAGCCCGCGAACCCGTCCGCCCACCACCGCGCCGGCCGCGTGCAGACCGCGCTCGCCGAGCTCGCGCCGCGCGCCGGCCACGACATCGCCTATCTGTGCGGCAACCCGGAGATGGTCGACGGCTGCTTCGGCGCGCTGAAGGAGGCCGGCCTGCCGATTCCCGACATCCGCCGCGAGAAGTACGTCTCGCCGCCCGATCCGAAGAGCAAGGTCGCCGCGGCCGTCGAGACACCCTAGAGCGGGCCCCGGCCCGCTGCTCTCCATCGATCCTGCGAGCGGGCCCCGGCCTGCTGCGCTCCGCTGCTCCCGCGAGCGGGTCCCGTCGCGGTCCTCCGGCTTCCGTCTGCTGCTGTCCGCTGCGGAGATTCGAAACGACGGGCCGTCTAGGGCACGATTCGCCCATGCCGTCCGAGTCCCGCGTGCTCCTTCCCTACGACGCCAGCCGCCTCGCGCTGTACCAGCCGCAGCAGCGCGACACCGTGTTCGTGCCCGGGAAGGCGCCTGGGCGCCTGTTGCTCGGCGCGGAGGCGGCACGGCTCGCCTACGTGCGTTGCGAGAACGGGCCCGCCGAGCGGGCGCGGCTCGACGGCATGCTGGCGACCATCGGCTTCGGTCCCGCGACCTGTTTCCACGAGGCGGGGATGAGCGCGCAGGGCTACGCGGCGTATCGGGCCGACGATGGCCTGGCACTGGTCGCGTTCCGCGGCACCGAGGCCGACGACCTGTCCGACCTCGCGACGGACCTCAACGCCCTGCCGGTCGACTGGGTGGAGAGCGCCGGCCGCGTCCACGCCGGCTTCGCCCGCGCTACCCGGGCATTGCGTCCGGCGGTGGAAGGCTGGCTCGAGACGGTGGCGGCCGCCCGCAGCGGGCTGCTGATCTGCGGCCACAGTCTCGGCGGCGCGATGGCGACGCTCGCGGCGTCGATCTGGACGCCGTCCGAGCTGGTCACGTTGGGCTCGCCACGGGTCGGCGACGAGCGCTTCGCCGCGACCGTGACGGGGCCCGGCAGCCGACTCGTCAACTGCTGCGACCTCGTCACCGAGTTGCCGCCGAAGCTCGCCACCTACACCCACGTCCTGCCGACGACCTACATCGACGCCGACGGCTTCCTCACTCCGACGGCGACGCCGGAATTCATCGGCGCCGACCGCGGCCGCGCCCGCCGCGACTACCTCGCGAAGCACGCCTGGCGGCCGAACTCGGTGCTGGTCCGGGACCTCGCCGACCACGCGCCGATCAACTACATCCGCGCCCTGCTGTGACGGCGGGACCGGTCCGCGTTCCGGCCGCCGGTCGCGCCGGGGTGAAGGAACGTCAGCCGCCGTTGTTCCGCGCATTCTGCTCGGCGAGTTCGCGCGCGCGCGTAGCGAATCGACGCCAATCGTCGGCGCTCGGCTGCTCGCTGTCCGAATAGACCCCCTTGCCGATCTTCGTGCCGAGTTCGGTGAGCCGGCGGAAGCGCTCCTCGAGGTACTGCTCGTTCACCCCGAGGTTGATGTTGGACGGAACGGCGAACTGGGCCCGGACGAAGAGTTCGGCATCGTCGCGGTTGCCCGAGGAGACGTTCGCGTTCAGGAACAGCCAGCCCAGTTCGCAATCGCTGTTGAAGCGGCGCAGGTGCAGGGCGGTGTGCAGTTCGTTGATGCACCAGGGGCTTTCGAAGAAGTCCCGGGTCAGCACGACGACGATGTACTTCGCCTCGAGCAGGCGCATCTGGATCGTGGTGTCGAAATCGTCGGTGGAGCGGCGCATCTCGTCGATGTCGAACTCGACGGAGTCGACCGCCGCCATGAAATTCTTCCCGAGTTCGCGTGCCCAGTCGCGCACCGGACCGCGGAAGCTGACGAACAGGCGATCCAGTTCCTTGCCCTGCTTCCGGCGCTGGCCCTGCAGGGCCTTCCCGGCCCGGCGCTGGTTCTCGAGGTCGACGATCGCCAGCGCCCCCGCCAGCGCCGCGTCCAGCGGCTTCGAGCGCATCGCGAGCTGGGTGCGCAGGGCACCGTAGCTGGCGCGCGTCCAGACCACCGGATCGACGCTCGGGTCGATCTCCGAGCGCAGCGCGTCGAACTTGTTCCAGGCGGCGCGGGTCTGGCCGCGCGCCTCGAGCAGGGTGCCCTCCATCAGGATCACGTCGGCGCGCGACAGCTCGGCGCGGCTGTCCACCTGCAGCTTCAGCAGCGACAGGTGCCGTTCGGCCTCCATCCAGGAATCCCCGAGCAGGTACATCTGGAAGCGCAGCTTCTCGGCGCTCATGTCGAGGCGCCGCGAGGTGCTGCGCGACAGCTTCATCAGGGCGACCAGCACGCGCTGGTCGCTGAGCTTGCGGTTCGCGTCGCGGATCAGCCGCTCGATCCTGTCGTGCGCCTCGGCGAGCAGAGTCAGGCGCTTGTGGAACATGTCGTCGCGGATCTGGGTGACGTCCCGCAGCAGCGAGTCACCGACGTCCGCATCGAGAGCGCCCGGCGCCCGGGTCGGCGGCGGGCGCTCGGCAGCTGCCGCCATGCCGGAGCCCGACAGCGCCTTGTCGATGTGCACCTTGATGAAGCCGCGGAGGCGTCCGGCGATTCCCGCCTCGACCCTGCGCCCGCTGCCGCCCTCCGCGCCGCCTTCGGCGACCTTCCGCTCGCAGGACTTCCGCCAGTCGGCGAGCAGCGGCAGCACCTGGGTCTGGATGCGCTTGATCAGCAGGCGGACGACGATCGCGAAGCGGATGTCGCGCAGCGTGTCGAGCGGCGGGGTCAGCGCCCGCTGCAGCACCTCGACGACCTTCATCAGCCGACGCACGCCTTCCAGGTCGATCGAGTCCCCGAGCACGGCGAGGCCTCGCTGCAGGCGATGCGCGTATTCCGTGCTGCCGCCCATCATCTCGACCAGCGCGACGAACACCGAATGCAGGTTCCCGTTCTCGTCGCTGGACGACCGCGGGGTCTCCTCGTCGAGCGCATCGCCGAGTGCGTCCCCGAGATCGCGCAGGAACGCCTTCTCGTCGAATGCCGTGCTGCCGTCGGGACGGCCCGCGCCGTCGCGTCGCGCCCGCTCCGGCCGTCCCGGATGTCGCGCGATGTCGTTGACGTCGGCGACTTCGTCGGGCGACGAGAACGGGAACGGCCGCGAGATGTCCTCGTACCAGCGCAGGAACACCAGGTCGTTGGCGAGTTCCTGGTAGCCCTTGGGCATCTCGTCGCCGAGCACCGCCGCGAGGTCGTTCGACGGCTCGGCGCCCAGCAGCAGGCTGCAGCGCTGCAGGCCGTAGGCGAGTTCCGGGAGCACGCCGGAGCTCTCGGCACGCAGGTAGACGTCCGGCGAGCTCGAGCGCAGCAGCCGCAGCACCGCCCGCTGGTGGAAGGCCTTCTGCTGTTCCTTCGGTGCGGGCAGGGCCCCGGGCCCGAACTCCTCCTGGTAGACCTTGTGGACCGTCCGGAGCAGGCGCCGCGCCGCGTCGAAGGAGCAGTCGGAGAGTCCGGCGATGCCGCTGGCGATGGCCTCCGCGCTCTCGCTCCAGTTCGCGCGTCCGACCGGCGCGCCCTGCCGCCAGCTCTCGAGTGCATCCCGGATCGCCGCCTCGAACTGGACGGCCCAATGGCGCACGTTGAACAGCTTGGCACCGCGGGCGACGACGTCCGCGTCGGCACAGAACGCGACCACGCGCAGCTTCCAGCCGCGCATGTTGAGCCCGGTGATGTCGTCGGCGAGCTCCGCGAGGTGCGACTGGGGAACCCGCGCCACGAGCATCCTCGACCGGTCCGTCCGCTCGTAGGACTGCAGTGCGTTCTCCAGTGCCGCGGGACTGTGCTCCAGGTCGAGCAGCAGCTGACCCCGCGCCGCTTCATCCGGGATCGCCGCCATGGCCACCGACATCCACGGCGCGTGGTTCTGCCCGGGGTACTCGAACCAGGTCCCGCCGCGGGCGATGAGCCCGGAGAGCTCCTCGTCCTCGATGTTGACGACGACCAGCGGCGACACCTCCTCGGCGGTGACCTTGTCCGCGATCGCTTCGGCGAGCGCGCCGAGTTCTTCATAGCTCGGTTCGGCGGGGATCATGGAACGCTCTCCTTGGCCTGCTTGATCAACGTCAACCGCGGGCGGCGATCGCGGCAGTAGTCGGCGAGATCCTCGCCGCTGGTGCCGCGGGCGACACCGAGCACCGGGATGGTCGGATCGATGGCGTCGAGCACGGCGCGCACGGCCGACTGCAGGTTCGTCACCCGCTGCTGCGCCAGTGCCGCGTTGCCGTCGCGGCGAGTCGCCGTCGGAAGGCGCCGGACGTCGTGGCCAGCCTCCACGACGACGGCAACGAGACCGGGATGCTCCCGGCGCAGCAGTTCGCCGAGCACCAGGGGGCGCGACGAGGCCGTGGTATCCGACCAGGCGGCGCCGGCGACGTCGATCACGCCAGCCTCGTCGTCGCAGTCCGCCAGCCGCAGCGCGTCCGCGGTGACGAAGGCCTGGCCGCCGTCCGGCTCGAACGCGACCGCATGGATGCCGGAGCCGGCGCTGCCGCGCTCCGGTGACGGCAGAGGGAACGGCAGGCCGATCACGGTCACGATCGGAGCGGCCGATCCCAGTGTCCGTGCCGCGAGGATCAGCATCAACGCGACCAGCACGGCGACGATGCCCAGTCCGTACACGGCCCGGCGGACGGAGCGGCGGGCGTCCTCGACCGATCGGCCGAGCGCGTCGACGCTCGCCCGGCAGGCGGCGACCGCCGTCGTCGCGGCCGCCGTGTCCTCGGCCATCCGCGCGATCGCGGCCGTTCGCGCCTCCTGGCGCCGTCGACGCAGTTCCAGAGCCTGGAGCACGCTCATGGGAATCCTCCCGGAAGGCTGCGGCAGCGCGGGCGCCGTCGCGTGGCCTCAGCGCGGCAGTCGTTCGAAGGCCTGGCGGAACTGCTCCAGCAGCTTGCCGGCCGGGGTGTTGCCCGGAAGGAACCACTGCAAGGACACCAGTGTCTCCCGCACCGAGCTGATGCGGTCACGCCCGGGATCGGCCACCAGCGCGTCGCGCAGCATCCGCACGTAGCGCTCCGGGGCATTGGCCAGCGGAGTTCCGCCTGCCGGCGCGAGCAGGGCCGCCAGGATCGTGCGCAGCATCAGGCGGTCGGCACAGGCGGAGATCCGCCAGAAGCGCCCGCGGCGCAACGGCCGGCAGGACAGCTGCGCGTATTCCGTCAGCTCCATCGCGCACTGCCCGGTATGACCCTTGCAGTGCAGGACGAGCAGCAGGATCGCGCGCTGGTTGACGACGTTTTCCAATCGCCGCAGGCGCTGCCGCGCCGCGCCGCGGGCCGCGGCCAGCGCCGTCGACCAGGCCAGGATCGGGCTCGCGCCGGTCGTGTTCGGGCTGCCGAGTCGCGCCAGCGCCGTGTCGATCAGCGTCCCGTAGGCCGCCAGGGCGGCATCGATCGCGCTCTTCGTCGGTTCGATCATCGCGTGGCGACGCAGCACGCCGGCAATCGTCGTCAGTCGCTTCACCGTCGGCGGCAGCTGCTGCATCGTCGCCAGCGCGGCGCTCGCGCGCCGGCTCAATGCCACGCAGGCGCCGATGTCGTCACAGAGCAGGGCGGCACGACTGGCCGCGGCGGCGCTGCGGGTCAGCATCTGCGTGCTGACCCGGTAGACGTCCCGGAGCCAGGCCGATTCGGCGTGGCGGGCCGCCTGCTCGAAGGCGCCGGCGTTCCAGTAGAAGCCGCACAGGGCGACATGGACCGCGGCGGGCAGGGTGGTGCAGGACTCCGCGGTGGCCGGTATCGCGGCAAGGCGGAATTCTTCGCCCACCGCGTCGCCGTACATCGGGCGGAGCCGCCGGTGCAGATCGGCGATGATGTCCTCGACCCGGTCGTCGGTCGCGCGCCGCACGACCTCGGCCGCTGGCGCGATGACCGACAGCACGAGGTCGTGAACGCTGCAGGCCGGGACGTCGGCGGCGGGTGCCTCGTCCTGTCCGCGGGCGGTGTCGACCAGCATGTAGCTGTCGCTGCCGTAGCACTGGTAGGCGCCCCAGGTGTTGTCGTCGGGGAACATGCGATAGACCCGGTCGCGCGCCTCGCGCACCGCGGCGACGAATGGGGCGCCGCCGAGCAGGCTCGCGTAGAAGGTCTGCGCGAACAGCAGCGCGGCGCCGTCGTTGACGGCCCAGCCGGCGGCGACCACCGCGCGCGCGCCGAGCGCGATGAAGCTCTGCGCCAGGTTCGCCGCCAGTTGCGGAAAGTCGGTGGCCACGCCGCCGATCCGGCCCAGGTGGCAGCAGTTGATGAACACGAGCTCCGGGATGGCCGGGAGCTTGGCGACGTCGCTCGGCCGGAAGGTGCCGTTCTCCAGCACCGCGCCGGTCCAGCGTTCGGGCCGGGAGGATCCGGTCGAGGTGCCGGCGGCGGCGAACGGCGCGAGCCATTCGAACACGCCATGTGCCGCGATGTGGAGGATCTGGCAGGGCTCACGATGCAGCGCGACGGTCACCTCGCGCGTGGTCCGCGGCTCGTCGGCGTTGACGGCATAGCCCTGCCCGGCGAGCAGGCGCTTGACCTCCTGGGCCTCGCGGCGGGCACCGTCGAGCGGCGCGAAGTAGTTCGACCATTCCGGCCCGATCTTCGGGTCGCCGATGACCAGTGCCCGGCCGTTGCGGACGCGCCGGAGCGGCATCACCGGCTCGGGCAGGGACAGCTGCCGGATCATGCTGCCCTGCACCGACAGCGGTTCGCTGCCGGTGCCGTGCAGCGCGGGTCGCAGGAGCTCCCAAGGGATGCCGGCCGCGACGCGATCGACGATCAGCACGAGGCGCTCGCCGTTCGGGTGCGCCTGCTTGATCTCGCGCGGCACCAGCAGGTGGTAGAGGGCGACCGAGACGTCAGGTGATTCGGGGCCGAGGCTGCTCGCCGAGTCGATCAGCGACTGCGTCATCTGGTGGTTGATGCCGACCTGCTGCGCGCTGACCCGCGCGAGTGCGGAGAACACCTCGAAGTCGAGACTGCGCAGATGCCCGCCGCGACGGTCGCGCTTGCCGCCGATGCGCACCCGCTGCGCCCAGGAGGCGTCCTCCTCGTAGTACGCGCGGCGCCGGCCGGTGCCCGCGAAGCGCAGTCGCGGCGCCAGCGCGAAGCGTTCGTCCAGGCGGGGCGAGCGCCGGATCAGGCGGTCGAGCGTGTGCCAGGCGCGATGCGCCCGGTCGGAGTAGAGCTCGATGATCTCGATCTCGAGCGGCCATGCGGCCGTGCATTCGCCGGCAAAGCGGTCGGTCGCGCCGATCACCGCCTCGAGCAGCGCCTGCAGGGCGGGCTCCACGCCCACGCCGCCGGTGCCGGTGCCGATCTGCACCGCGCTCAGGTTCGCCGGCCGGGTGACGCCGTCCTGCAGCTGCGCTTCGATCCAGCCGGTGACCGCGGTCGCCAGCGTCTCGACGAGCCGGCCGGTGCTGAGCAGGCCGAACTCGCCGAGGCCGACGACCACCGCGCGCCGGCGGCGCCCGCCGCCGAGGGCGAGCTCGAAGATCTTGTGCTGGCCAATCTCGCCCGGGTGGGTCCCGACGTCGAGCGAGCGCTGCAGGGCCTGCTCCAGCACGGCATTCAAGGCGGCCTCGGCGCTGTACAGGCCATCGTCGCGGTAGTGGCCGACCAGCACCGGATAGCGCGCCGATCGGGCGTCGCCGCAGGTGACGGTGACCTTGATCTTCGGCGCCGCTACGTCGCCGTCCGGTCCACCGACGGTGCCGCCGAGTGCGGCCGCAGCAAGGTCTCCGCGTGCCGGAAGGCAGGCTGCGTCGCGCCGGAGCAGGCGAACTTCGCCGATGCCGCGATCGCCGCCGCGCGCCACCCGGGTCGCGCTCGCGAGCGGCCGGTCCGAGAAGCGGCGATTGACCGGCATGCCGCCGCCGAGAATGTCCGAATAGCCGGAGAACAGCCCGCGGTCGCTCGACAGGTCGCCGTGGATCGCATCGACGTACCAGTGCCGCACGCCGCTCGGGATGCCCTGCGTCCAGGTCACCCGGCCGTCGCCGTCCGACGTCTTGGTGAAGGCGATGCGCTTCCGGCCGAACCAGCCCGTCTCCGGGACCACGTCGACCGGCGTCTCGTCGCGCTTGCCGGCGACATAGAACACCCGTTCGGGCGGCAGCACCTGCTGGCGCAGCACCCGGCGCAGGGCCTTCGCGCGCTCGAACGCGGTCTCGGTCGGAAGCGGCAGCGTGGTGCCCGTCGACGCCCACAGTCCCTGCCAGGTGGCGAGCTCGAAGTACTTGTCGTTCGGAGTGGTCTGGGTGTCGTCGGTGAATTCCGGCAGCATGTCGAGGATGCCGGGAAAGGCCGCGCACAGGCCGACGATGTCGCGCAGGCTGCTGCTGCCGAGCGCCAGCAGCTTCAGCAGCGACTCCTCGCCGGTGAGAATCTGCGAGATGGCATGTGAGCCGCCGTTCGGCGTGCCGAGCATCAGGAAGCGCGACTTCGGATGGCGGGCCACGTCGGGCCAGGCCGAGTCGGGCAGCGTCATCATCGTGCGGACGACGAGCCCGCCCATCGAATGCGCGAGGAAGGAAATCGGACGGTTGCCGGCACGCGCGACGGTCTCGCGGACCCGCGCGTTGAGGCGGGTCGCCGCATCGGTCAGCGACAGGCGCCAGTCGTAGCCGAACGGGATGACTTCGTGGGTCGTCTCGAAATAGGCGATCAGGTCGCGATAGCCCTCGTCGAGCGGCTTGCCGCTGCTCACGTTCGCCGCGATCCCGAGCTTCTCCATGCCGCCGAAGAACAGCTGCGGCTTGTCGAGCCAGATCCGATCGCTGCCGACCTTGAGCTCGGTACCCATGATGCCGGGCAGCACGAAAAGGATCGGCGCGTCCGCCGGCAAGGCCGCCCGCTGGGCGAGCTCCGCTCGCGCCTCCGGGAGCACCGGCTGGAAGCCGAGCTTCGCCAGCCGGTCGCGGCGGCTGTCCGCGCTGCTCGCGAGCATCTGGGTCAGGACGCGCTGCACGCGGTCGCTGTCGAAATAGGTCAGGTGATAGATGCCGGCCCCGGAGACATCGAGCGCGAAGGTGGTCGCGGTGTCGCCGGTGTCCTCGTCCCGGGCCACGGGCACCATCGAGGCGGTGTCGACCACCCAGTCGTTGTCCCGCTCGAACACGCGGTCGAGCGCGAACGACACCAGCACGCGCCAGCCGTCGCTGCTCGCCTTCGACTTCAACGCGCCGACGAACTCCGGCCCGCGGCGCTCGCCGAGCCAGGTCACCAGCGCGCCGCCGGGGTTCATCGCCTGCAGACCCGGCACGTCGCGGAAGTCGATCAGGTCGCGCGCGGTGGCCGCGAGCAGCTGCGTCAGCACGCCGAGGACGGCGCCGCCGACGCTGGCGCTGCCGGCGATGTCGTGGACGACCGCGGCGACCCTGGACGCCGCCGCGAGATTGAGCAGCTGCGACAGCAGTCGCGACAGCTTGCCGCTCGCGAGCGTGGTTCCGGCAAGCGGCGCGCCGACCGGGATCAGCCACTCGACGGCGATGTTCCTGTCGCGGAGCAGCCGGACGGCGTTGTCGAGCGCCGCGACCTCGGCGGCGCCGTCGACCACGTCGGCCTCGGCCTCGCAGCAGCGCCGATAGCGCTCGAGGTCGTCCGCATCGAGGCCGGGCCGGCCCTCGCGGGGACAGGCGCGGGCCAGCAGGTCGCCGACGAGACCGCCGCGCGAGTAGCCGACGACGACCAGACGGGCGCCGGCCGGCAGCTGCGCGGCGAGCGCCTCGATGTTGCGCGCGGGGCTCTCACTCAGCGTCCGGTGCTCGAACGCGAGGATGCCGTCGAAGCCGGCCGCGGACATTCCACGGCGGAAGGTCGCCGAGCGCCACAGCGCGCTGAACGAACCGTCCGAGCTCGACTGGGTGCCGTGCAGGAACAGCAGCCAGCGTCCATTCGCCTTCGGCGCCGACAGCGGCTGCAGCATGCCTCCGCTGTCCGCGTCCGGATCGACGCTGAACAGGGTGTCGGGCCGCAGCAGCTTCGACTCCAGATGCTCGACCAGTGCCCGTTCCGCGAGGTTGCCGGCACCGGCGAACAGTCGATCGAGCAGAGTGCGGCGTACGACCGCGAGCCCCTTGATCAGCCAGCCGCCCTCGCGCGAGCCGGACGCGACCGGGGTCAGCAGCCGCAGCGAGCCCTCCCGCGGCGGACTGATGCTGATGCACTTCCAGTCGAGGAAGTCCTCCGGCGTGAACCACAGCGTGGCGCCGCCGGCGAGCTTCACCGCGACGAGTTCGTCGCGCGCGAGATCGATCTCGACCTTGTCGCCCGAAGCGCGGCTCAGGCTGCCGACGTCGACGGCGACGATGTCCTCCTCGTCGAGTTCGGAATCGCCGAAGCGGGCGATGTCCTCGTCGAGCCCGAGCGACCGGGCCGCGACGCTGCGCCCGGGAACCGCGAAGCGTTCCGTCGGCGCTGCCGAGGGCGGCTCGCCCCGTGCGGCCGCAACCGCGGGCGCTGCCGAGGGCAGCGCGCCCCGCGCGGCCACGACCGGCGGCGCCGCCGCGTCGGCGACCGCCTGTGCGCTCTTCAGCCAGTCGGCGAGGAGCTCGCCGTAGTACTTGCCGTCGGAGTCCTTGTAGCCCTGCTTCAGGCCACGCTTCGGATCGAAGCGGCCGGCGTTGTACGCGATGCCGACATGGACCTGCTCGAGATCGGTCAGCGTCGTGCGGTCGGGATAGACGCGCAGCTTCGCTGCCCGGAGTTCGCCGATCGCGTGGGCGAGTGCGGCGTCGAAGTTCGCGTAGCGCTGTTCCAGGAAGTACGCCGGATCCTTGTCGAAGTGCTGCAGGTCGTACTGGAAGACGCCGAAGCCGCGGCAGAACTTGTCGGGATTCCTGAGCGCCGCGAGGTAGGCCCGGTCGCCGGTCGCGTTGGCCATGTCCTCGAGCGCCTTGCGGGCGATCGCGAACATTTCGGCGCCACGCGCGTTCTTCTCGAGGTCGGCCCGCGTCCGCGGGAAGGCCTGGCGTCCGCGGGCGCCATTGCCATCGATGGTGTCGCCGACGCACAGGCGCAGGATCTCGTCGCGGGCGACGCCCTTGTCCAGCAGCCGCATCCAGAGGTAGCCGGTCTCCTGGCAGGCGATCGCGACCAGGAAGTCGGGCGAAAACGGCGTGGCGGCGAGCGCCTGCCGCAGGCTTGCGCCGAAGGTCTGCTTGAACCAGCGGATCGCCGATGTGCTCGTCATCTTCCCGTCCCCCGTTGTCGGCACCGGTGGTGGCCGGCCGCCTTGCCTTTGGTCCGCGGTTCGCCCACGCCGCCGTGGCACCCGCGCCCGACTGCGGGAGCGGCGATGTCCGGTTCCGGCATCCGGCCGACGTCACCTCAGCCCGGGTGACGAGCCGCCGGAAACGCAGGTTCGCGGGGACCCCGCGGAGACGCCGGAGCGCGTCCGCGGGACCGGGCGACAGCAGCAACGAGCTAGACGGCCGGGCGACCCCGAACTCTCACCGAGCAGGTCGGGCATCCCGGAGAATTCGGGGGCGTCCTCCGGCGGGACTACAGCGGCTTGTACTTCGCGTTGTTGTAGCCGCCGACCTCATAGCGCGCCTCGACCGGCTTTCCTGCGGCGTCGGTCAGGTGGAGGACCAGCGATTTCGACTTCATCAGCGCCGCGACGAAGGCCTTGTCGTCGTCGACGAACACCGCCGGCTCGCCGGTCGGCGGCGAGTGCGCCTTCCAGTCGGCGGACTTGCCGTCGAACTCGATGGCGAGCTTGCAGGAACTGCCGCAGCGAAAGCCCGGTGCGGCGCCGAACACGTAGACGCTCTCGCCCCAGGCGCTGTGGCGGCGCAGGATCAGGCGCAGCTTCGCGGCACCGCCGGGCACGCTGGAATAGATCGACGCGCTGCTCTGGCGGCCGCCGGACTGCTCGCCGACCTGGTAGTCCCACAGCGCGGCCAACTGGCGGCCCTTGAGCGTCGCCTCGGCGGTCGCCCGCACCTCGGCCTGGGTCTTGTTGACCGCGTCCGCGATCGGGCCTTGCGGATAGCGCTTCAGCAGATCCTCGCCGAGCGGGTAGGCGAGTTCGTAGCTCTTCGCGGCGACCAGCGCCTGATAGGCGTCGAGGTCCTTCTGCGCCCGCGCGTCGATGGTCGGCGCCGGCGGCGGGGCAGGCTGGCAGGCGGCGAGGGCCGTCGCGAGGATGGCCAGAGCCGTGGGACGTAGGCGAGAAATCGACATGCGATGCGAAGCCTCGAGTGTCCGTACTCGGATCGGGCGCGAGCTTACGACAACTCGGCACAGCGCGACGCGCGGCGAACCGGTGGAGGTCGATGCGCCGGGTCCCAGCGACCGGATCGAGTCGGGCACGGTGGGGAGTCGCGAGAGGACACCTGGGCGGGTGGCAGGGCGGGAACGATCTTTGCGATCGTCGAGAGTCCACGAGCGAAGAGGCTCATTGAAGAACGCTGGCCTGCCAGGGGCGGAGTCCGGACTCCGCCACCAGCACGGCTCAGACCTTCATCAGATCGGCGTGCATTCGAACTTGCCGCCCGGCGTGCCGACGCACTTGATGCCCTTGATCGGAGTCGGCGGCGAAGCGTTCATGTAGATGCCGAGCTGGACCAGCCAGTTCATCGTGTTTTGCGCCGCGCGCCCGGTCCGATCATTGTCGAAGTTGAAGTTGATCGTCGTCGCTTCTTCCATGGTGCGTGGAATGGGATTGCCGGCGGCGTCCAGCGCGGTGCCGTCCTTCACCGTTGCGGTATTGGTCAGCGGGTCGTACTTGACGTCGACACGGCTGCCGTCGGAGAACAGGACGGTAGCGGTCGTCTCGATCGGCACATTCTTGAGGATGGCGGCGGCCGCGCCGGCCATGCTGTGGATGGCCGTAGCAAGTCCACCCAGCGAGTTGTCGATACTGACCATGCCGAAGCCCTGAAACCAGTCGAGCAGATGAGTGCGCTGGCCGCCGGGCTGAACGATGTCGTAGGCGGACATGTTGCCGAGGTCAGGGTTGGCGTAGATCGTGATGTTCTGCACCATCGTGCCGTTGGTCCGGATACGGAACGAGGTCAGTTCGTTGACGACGTTCTGCACGTCGAGTTCGGTCGGAACTTCGTTCACGTACCAACGGTAGCCGCCGGCCGCCGGTTCGCGCGTAACCTCGTAGGTCTTCACCACGTCGAGGTAGGTGTCGTAGATGACGTGCGTGCCGATGCCGGCATTGCGGGCGGTCTGCGAGAACTGGGTGGTCGTGCAGTAGTTGCAGGGGATTTCGCGGGCCTGGACCGAGCCGGCGCCAAACAGGGCCAGGGTGGCCGCGAACAGAAGCGTGTTTTTCATGTCGATTTCCGTGGAGAGGTTGATTGGACGCCGGCGTTCCTCGCCGGCGTAGTCAATCTCGCCAGGCGGCGACAAACCGAATCATCGGAACCAAACTGCGCGGTTCGGGTTCCAACGCCGCGACCCCGGCGTGCACCGCCGGACCCGCACACTGGCCGACGTCGAATCCTGGAAGCTGTGCTGCGGCGCTCACTTCGGCGTCAGTGCCGCAGGGCGAAGTCCGCGGCCATCCCGGCGAACAGCACGAGGCCGACGTAGTTGTTGGCGAGGAACGCGCGGAAACAGCGCGCGGGATCGCGCGAGCGGGCGTACCACAGCTGGCCCGCGAGCAGCAGCAGGGCGACCACCCAGCCGGCGCGATAGTAGACGCCGAGTTCCGCGCGGACGCCGGCGAGCCACATGCCGACGAGGAACAGCGCATCGATCAGCGCGATCGCGGTGAGGTCGAGCTCGCCGAACAGGATCGCGCTGGAACGCGCGCCCGCCTCGAGGTCCTCGTCGCGGTCGACCATCGCGTACCAGGTGTCGTAGGCCGTGGTCCACAGGAGGTTGGCGGTGAACACCAGCCAGGCGAGTGTCGCCGGCCAGTCGCCGCTGACCGCCGACCAGGCCATCGGCACCGACATCCCGAACGCCGCGCCGAGCCACATCTGCGGCAGGTAGCTCCGGCGCTTGACGAAGGGATAGAGCGCGGCGAGGGCGAGCGCGGCGACCGACAGCGCGATCACGACCGGGTTGGTCAGCAGCACCAGCCCGAACGCGACCAGGACCAGCAGCGCGAACACCCACAGCGCCTCGCGCGGACTGACCCGGCCGGCGGCAAGCGGGCGATCGCGGGTGCGGCTCACCTGGCCGTCGAGCCAGCGGTCGGCGTAGTCGTTGATCGCGCAGCCCGCCGAGCGCATCACCAGAACGCCGGCGACGAAGATGACCAGCGTGGTCCAGCGCGGCACGCCCCTGGCCGCGAGCCACAAGCCCCACAGTGTCGGCCACAGCAGCAGCAGCCAGCCGATCGGGCGATGCTGGCGGGTCAGCAGCGCGTACTGGGTGAGGCGGTCGCGCCAGGTCGTCGCAGACCAGCGCCACGGCGGCCCGACGACGGCGGCGGCACGGGCAGCGGCGCCGGATTTCGCGCTGGCGGATGACGATCGGGACATCGGTGAATGGTGCCCGGTCGAATCGGGTCGGACAACGGCGGCGGTGTCGCGCGCGCTCCGCGGATGGACACAATCTGTTGCCGTGCGCGACCGGAGTTGCTGCGAAACCGCCGCGTCTTTTGCCCGCGCTTCGTTCATGCTGGAGCTGCCGGCGATGTCGTCCGCAGGGAAATCCGACGGGTCCGGCCCCGCCCTCCAATCGTCTTCGTCGAGTCGTCGCCACGTCGTGAACAGCAGTCCCCGTCCCGCGGTCGCCGTCCACAACGTCCTGGTGGTGGACGACGACGCCGACATCCGCCTGCTGGCCGAGCTGTCGCTGCAGCACGCCGGGATGCATCCGCACTGCGTCGCCAGCGGTGCCGAAGCGATCGCGGTCGCGCCCGGACTCCGGCCCGACGTGATCCTGCTCGACGCCACCTTGCCGGATCTCGACGGCGTTGCCATCTTCCAGGCACTGCGCGGTCTCGACGGGCTGGCCGCGACGCCGGTGATCTTCGTCACCGGCCGCCTGCGCAGCGAGCACCGGCAGGAATACCGCAGCCTCGGCGCCGCCGGGTTGATCGCCAAGCCCTTCGACCCCTTCGAGCTGCCGGAGCGTATCCTCGCCATCCTGGACGGTTACGACGACCGCTCGATGGGCTTCGCGGAGCGATGATCAGACCCCTGGCGTGGACCCGCGGCACGCTTGCCGCGGTGCTGCTGTGTGGACTTCCGGTTCCGGCAAGCGCCGCCCGCTACGAGGTGCGCCTCGACGCGGAGACCCGGCACCTCGCCGTCCGCGCCTGCCGGCACGAGGCCGCCGCCGAGGTGAGCCTCGGCGCCGGCGAGAGTGCCGCGGTCGCCGCCATCGATCGGATCGCGCGCAGCAGCGGCGGCCCGCTGCTGCGCGACGGCCAGGACTGGACGGCCACCGACTGGCAGGCCGATGAATGCCTCGACTATCGCGTCGACCTCGGCGCCCTCGAGCGCGGCGACTGGCGCCGCCTCGCCCGGGTCGACGGCGAGTGGCGCACGGAGGTCGAGCGCTGGCTGTGGCGCTTCGAGGGCGACGAGCAGGAGGATTCCCAGATCCGTTTCGTGCTGCCGGAGGGCTGGTCGCTGTCGACGCCCTGGCAACCGCGGGGCACGGCCTCGGAACGGCGCTTCGCGCTCGGACCGATCGCCAACGACTGGCCGGCGCTGGTGGTGTTCGGCCACTTCGACGAGACGCCGCTGCCATTGCCACACTACCGCCTGCGCCCCGCGCTGCTCGGCAATCCGGACGATGCGACCCGCCAGCGATTGCGCAACGCCCTCGTCGACGCGGCGGTCACCGTCAGCCGCGAGTTCCCCGAGATCTTCGCGAACGAGCCGCAGATCGTGGTGATCCCGGTGGGCAAGCAGTCTTCGGCGGTGGTGTTCGGCTTCGTCAACCGCGGCGGCTGGCCGGCAGTCAACCTCCTGGTCGACGGCTCGCACACCGAGAAGGACTTCCGCGACGGCTGGACCATCGTCCACGAGATGTCGCACCTGATCCACCCGGCGATGACGAATCGCGGCCGCTGGCTATCCGAGGGCATTGCGACCTACTACCAGACGGTGCTGCGCGCGCGTGCGGGCGTCATCGACGCCGAATCCGCATGGCAGGACATCGACAGCGGCTTCGAGCGCGGCCGCCGGGACCAGACCGGCCACACCGTTCAGGCGTTGTCGAACGGCGACGGCGACGGTCGGCCGCACTTCATGCGGGTCTACTGGGCCGGCACCGCGCTGATGCTGCTCGCCGACCTCGACCTGCGCCACGGCGCGCATCCGACCACCCTGTCGGCGGTGCTCGACCGCGCGTTCCGGCAGCGCCGCGACGCCGGCGTGCTCGAGATGACGCCCATCGAGTTCCTGCGTTCGCTCGACCGCATCGCCGGCCGGCCGGTGTTCACGCCGCGCTACGACAGCATCGGGGCCGCGACCACGATGCCCGACCTCGCGACGGCCTATCGCAGCCTCGGCCTCTCGCGGCGTGGCGACGCCCTCGTCATCGACCGCGACGACGCGGCCGCCGTCGCGCTGCGGCGCGCGATCATGGGCAGCGACTGAGGACGACGATGGGCGGGTCCGGAGGTTGGCGACGGCGCCTCGCGCGGGCGGTGGGACTCGTCGAATGGCGCGCCCTGGCGCTGGTCCGCGATCCCTGTGTGCTCTGCGGCGGGTCATGGCAGCTGCGTCTCGCCGCCAGCGACATCGGCGTGCGTTGCCTGCGCTGTGCCGCGACGCCGATCACCCAGAGCATGGCGACGGTCCTGTCCGACCTGCCGATCCGCTGGGCCGAGGCCGCCGCCTGCGAGCTGTCCGCCGAGGGGCCGCTGGTCGACTGGCTGGCCGCACGGTCGCACTCGCTCGCGACCAGCGAATTCCATGCCGGCGTCGCACCCGGTGCCATGGTCGACCGGGTGCGTAACGAGGACGTCGAGTCCTTGTCCTATCCCGACGCGAGCTTCGATCTTGCGACCTCGACGGAAGTGTTCGAGCACGTCGGCGATGACCGCCGAGGCTTCGCCGAGATCCGTCGCGTGCTGCGTCCCGGTGGCTTCTGGGTGTTCACCGTGCCGCTGTTCGACGCCGCCGCGACGGTCGAGCGCTACGTCCGCGAGGGCGCGCACTGGCATCCGCTGCTGCCGGAGGAATTCCACGCCGACCGCCGCGGACAGCGGGTGCCGGTGCGACGAGACTACGGGCGGGACATCGTCGACCGGCTCCGGACGGCGGGATTCGCGGACGCCCGCATCGTCCTGCCGTCACGCACGTGGGCGGGACAGCGGCGTCCGGTCGTGGTGGCCGAGGCGGGAGCGGCATGAGCCGCTCCCACAGGGCGGATAGCGCCGTGCCTACAGCGCGTCGCCGTCGAGTTCGCCGGTGCGGATGCGCACCACCCGCTCCAGCTCGTACACGAAGATCTTGCCGTCGCCGATCTTGCCGGTGTTGGCGGCGCTGGTGATCGCTTCGACCGCTCGGTCGACGAGGTCGTCGGTGATCGCGGCCTCGATCTTGATCTTGGGCAGGAAGTCGACCACGTACTCGGCGCCTCGGTACAGCTCGGTGTGGCCCTTCTGCCGCCCGAAGCCTTTCACCTCGGTGACGGTGATGCCCTGCACGCCGACCTCGGCCAGCGCCTCGCGCACGTCGTCGAGCTTGAACGGCTTGATGATCGCCATGACCATTTTCATGCGGGGACTCCGTCGGGGCGATCGATCATAGGCCAAGCCGCGAAGGACGGGAGCGCCGCAGCCGGACGGCGCGTGCGCCCGGGACGATTTCCTACCGACGATCGCTCCGGATTCCTACAACGGGGCGGGTCGGATTCGTAGGGCGACCCGGAAGCGATTGGTTAGACTGCCGACCATTCCTTCGAGGACGCGCAGATGATCACCGGACGCAGCATCGACGAACTTGCCCGCAGCCTGGTCGGACTGATCCCGCCGGGCATGGACAAGGCCGCCGCCGACGTCGAGAAGAGCATGAAGGCCACGCTGATGGCGGGCCTGCGCAAGCTCGACCTCGTCACCCGCGAGGAGTTCGAGGTGCAGCGCGCCGTGCTGCTGCGCACCCGCGAGAAGCTGGAGCAGCTGGAGCGCGAACTCGACGCCCTGCAGAACCGGGTCGGTCCGCCCGCCTGAGCCGCCGTGCCGCGCGCCCCTCCGGGCGTCGGCGATTCGTCCCTTGCCCTTCGTCCATGGACCCCGCCCCGGCGGGAACGGCACCGCCATGCCCCGAACCGGTCCGCGCCGATGAATCTCGCCCTCGCCGTCAGTCGTGCCGCGCTCGGCGTGGTCGCTCCGGAGGTGCAGATCGAGACCCACCTCGCCAGCGGGGTGCCAGGTACCAGCATCGTCGGCCTCCCCGAGCTCGCGGTGCGCGAGGCGCGCGATCGGGTGCGCGCGGCGATCCACAACTCCGGCTTCGAATACCCGCAGAGGCGGATCACCATCAACCTCGCGCCGGCGGACCTGCCGAAGGACGGCGGCCGCTTCGACCTCGCGATCGCCCTCGGCATCCTCGCGGCGTCGGGGCAGATCCCGGCCGACCAGCTCGGCGCGATCGAGGTGTTCGGCGAGCTCGCTCTGTCCGGCGAGGTGCGCGGGATCGACGGCGTGCTGCCGGCGGTGATCCGCGCGGCCGCCGCCGGCCGGCGAGTGATCGTGCCGACCGCCAACGCCGCCGAGGCCGCGCTGGTCGAGAACGCCGAGGTCTGCGCGGCAGACACCCTGCTCGCGGTCACGGCGGACCTCAGGGGCGTGGCGCGGTTGCCCACCGCCGCACCGCCGGCGGTCGACCCGGCGACGACCGGCGGCGCCGATCTCGCCGACGTGCGCGGGCAGCCTCAGGCACGTCGCGCACTGGAAGTGGCCGCGGCGGGCGCGCACAACCTCATCTTTTTCGGCCCGCCAGGCACCGGGAAAACCCTGCTGGCGACGCGCCTCGCCGGCATCCTGCCGCCGCTCGGCCAGGACGAAGCGCTGGACGTTGCCGCGGTCTGGTCGGTGGCCGGCTACGGCGGCGCCAGCCTGATCCCATTGGTGCGGCGCTGCCGTCCGACGCGGGCGCCGCATCACTCTGCGAGTGCCGTCGCGCTGGTCGGCGGCGGCTGTGAATTACGCGAAATAGCGCGACCGTCCGGGAATTGATGCGACTGTCTGCGCCGGCTACGCTCGCCTGAACAGCGACGGCCTAGGCAGATGGTGAAGTTCCACGGTTTTCCAGAGGACGGCGGCCTCTGGATGGTGAAGTCCATCGATCGTTTTCGCCTTCCCCATGCCGCTACGGAATCTGCGTCGGTCGACGTTCGACTCCAGCGTGTTGTTGATATCACTGCGCAAGAGGCGAGTGGGGCCGCGTGGCCGAAGATTCGCGACCTCTTCGGTAGTAACCGACGGGGGCCTGAGGACTTCCGCACCGCTCGGGTGCATGTCGGATCCCTGCCCGCGCTGCGCGCCGGCCAGCTGTTCCAGAATGGTGAGTACAGGGCGGAGCTTCCGACAGAGATCATCACCGTCGAGCTCCCGCACGCCGAGCGCTCCGGCCGCGCGAGGGATCTGGACGAACTGCTGTCTCCGCCGGCAGAGTGGCTCAAGCGGTTGCCTGATGGGAAGTTGTCCGATCGGCAGATGCCCTATCGGCAGTTGCTCGCTAAGGAATTCGACCTGAACGAGGCGGACTGGCGCCACCAAAAAGTCCTCGTGCTTAACCGCGGTGGCCAGGACGTCATCATTCCCCGGATGGTGATCTTTCAACGGTGCTATGCCCCTCACTCCGAGATGGCGGACGCCTTCGCGTCCGGTGCATGGGAGGAGGTTCGGCGAAGGCTGGTATCGGATGCGGACTTTGAGAATGGTCTGAAGACTCGCGCTGCGCCCGAGCTCAATGAGTGGCATCTGGTGCTTGAGACACTGATCCCAAACGCTTTTAAGTGGCACGTCGCGCTTTTCTACTTCGACCCGTATGCGCAGCAACAGGCCCGGGCGCTCTACTCTGAGGCTCAGGTCCAACGCGCAAGGCGGATGCACGACCCCTACTGGTTTTGTACCGCCACGCTTCCGTTCAGTCCCGAATACCCCCTGTCGCTAAGGCTCAAGGGCTACAACCTGCGACCCGTTCCTGGACGACCCATGGGCGCCTTCCTGGTTACCAGCATTCTGGCGGCTAAGCCTGGGCAACCCTTGCCGCGTCTAGCTTATGGACGCGCGAACGCCGGATACGATTCGCCGGACGTGATGGAAGCTGATGCACTGAAGCCTTTCGGCGGAAAGGAGGAACGTAGCCACAAGAACTCCGATCGCCGCAAGATCGACAGCACCTACGCACCACCGACTGGCGGTGCAGTCGCCGGGTTTTTCACGGACACGTTTGAGTGGGAAGGAAACCTTCAAGAGCGCGTTCTTGAGAAGACTTCCAGCAAGCGCTACACGGGTGGTTCGCGACCGCCCGCCGAGCCTGGCACGGGACCAGACTCGACTGCCAGGCCGGTTGCCGGAGGGCAGGCCGGTCGTCACCTTCAAATGACCCCCCTGGTCCGGCCGCGGATTGCGCATTTTGAAAACCTCGTCGATTGCCTAAAGACCCTCGCCAACGAACTCCGGATCGATCGCTTCAATGTGGTTCAACCGGAGGACACCGACCTCGGGACAGAGCGCGACGGTCGCATCGTCTGGGATCTCGGTGGGCATGGCGTGAAACAGTTCAACCATCGTCCGAAGCGCTGGTGGCGGATGATCACTCCGCGAGGCAGGCATGACAGCCCGTTGCAAGGCAGAACAGTTTTGATCGTTGACGTCGAATGGACCGACACTTCGGCGCTTCTCTTTGAAGTTGAATGCCGCCCCTCCGAACAGGGATACCGCTTGGCAGCGATGTTCTTCCAGAGCGGTCAGCTGAGCATGCGCCAGAACCTGTGTACAAAAATGGTGCGCAAGATCGTTGTTGCGGAGGGCCGTCACCTCGGCAAGGACGCGAATTCCATTTCGCTTGAGCAGGGTGGATATGGTGCTGCGTATCGCCATCGCTACGTCGTGGAGGGCGGTCAGAAGCGTTTGGATCCGGATAGTTTCATGGCGTTTCTCGACAGGGCGCGTGCGCGCATGACGGCCGGGGCATCAGCCGCGGCTGGAGACGCTGAGAGCATGGTGGACGACTGACGGCCTCGATGGGCTCATACTTTCAACAACCGAACCAACAAACCAAAGGGGTGATCTATGTCGGGGTCAGGTGGCAGTGGTGGACTTGGCGGCAATTTCGAGTCGGCCGGCGCGTCCTGCGCGGCCCTGGTGATCGATACGCAGATCAGTTCTCCTGTGGAAGACGTGGTCCAGGATTTGGAGGTCGGTGATGTGCTGGAGGTCAGTCAGGAAACCCAAAACGGTCTGACACTCGTGGTCGTTCTTCACGAGGGGCGGCGCGTCGGCGGCATCGCTTCTTCAGCACTGAACCGACTTCGCGAATGTATGGCCTTAGGCAACGTCTACGTGGCCAAGGTGACCGCCCTGTCGGACGGCGAGGTCCGGGTTCGCATTCAACCCGTTTCGGCACGGTGAGCCAATGATCACCGTCGTCGGCGGGGTGTATCGCGAGATCTGTCTCCGCCCCAAGTGGGACGAATTCTACGGCTCAGCCGGCCGGGCCGCCTCGTCGCTGCGCAAGCTCGGGGTCGCCATCGATCTGCACACATGCGTGTCCGAGGAGAGCGCACCTGTTCTGCAAGCGCGTTCAGCTCTCGAAGGCTTCCGTGTTCACTCGACCCAGGCCGGGACAACGGTGTTCCGATACGTTCATGGACTTTCCACGCCGGATATCCAGCGAGGCGTCGAACTAGAAACGCCACTCGAGGTTTCCGAAGAGCGGGTTCTGCTCTACGGCATGTTAGAGGCAACCGCCCGGATCAAGGCTGAAATTGCGGTCTACGACCCGCAAAACACTTACTCCCCTAGGGGGTTCAGGTCGTCCGGTTCCCAGGCGCGGCGTTTGGCCCTGGTGCTCAACCGGAACGAAGCGCGGCGTATTACCGGCCTCACGCAGGCACCTGTAGAGGACCTCGCACGCGCGGCTGCGGAGAAGGACGGAGCGGAGGTCGTCGTCATCAAGCAAGGACCGATGGGCGCGCTGGTATGGGATCGCGGAACCGTATCGTACGTCCCGGCCTACCAGACCCCTCGCGTGTGGAAAATCGGCAGCGGCGACCAGTTCGCCGCCGTCTTCGCTCAAGGGTGGATTGAAGCCGGGCTGTCCCCGCACGAAGCTGCCGAGCGTGCATCCCGCGCTACC
>JBGAPI010000048.1:0-39810 GCA_044221335.1 Ahniellaceae bacterium | reverse complement strand
GTGGGGTTGGGTGGGGGCGTAAGGCGCTGGCATACTTCGCTGTGCTCGCAATGACGGGGTGGGGCTTCGCGGGCGCCCCTGACTTTGGTTGGGTCGTATCCCCCTCGTTCGCCGCTGCCGGTACCGATGAAGGATCGTTCATAGTCGCAGCACTCCAACGGGGGATGTTCGATGTCCGTGTCGATCCGCAGTCGCTTCTTGCCGGTCCTGATCGCCGTTCTGTCCGCCGCTCTGGTGCCGACGGAGGCCGCCCGGGCGGCGACCTTCACGGTGACCACCACGGCCGACAGCGGCGCGGGTTCCTTGCGCGCCGCGATCACCTCGGCGAATGCCACGACCACCCCCGACCTGATCCAGTTCAACATTCCCGGAACCGGGCCCTTCACCCTGACGCCGGCGAGCGCGCTGCCCACCATCAGCCAGCCGCTGACGATCGACGGCTATTCCCAGCCGGGAGCCGCGGCGAACACCTTGGACGAGGGCGACAACGCCGTGATCCTGATCCGGATCGACGGGGCCGCCGCGGGAAGCACCACCTCCGGCCTCGCCGCCTGCGCTCGGGTCACGGTCAAAGGCCTGTCGATCACTGGCTTCTTGCAGCACGGCGTCGTGATCGGCGCCGACGCGTCCGGCAGCCTCTGCCCGGGCGTTCCCTCCGGGTCGAGCGTCAACGGCAACTTCATCGGGCTGCGGCCGGACGGCGTCACGGCGGCGGGGAATCGGTTCGACGGTGTCCTGCTGTTCGCCGCCTCGGCCATCGTCGGTGGCAGCACGCCGGCGGAGCGCAACGTGGTCAGCAGCAACGGCACGGTCGGCGGATCGGCCACCAGCAGTTTCGGCATCCAGGTCAACGAAGTCAGCGCGAGTGGCACCGTGATCCAGGGCAACTACATCGGCACCGACGCCAGCGGAACACTGGATCGCGGCAACCGCGGCGAGGGCGTCCATCTCGGCATCAGCGCGACCGGGGTCAGCGTCGGCGGCGCCGTTCTCAACCGCATCGCTTTCAACGCTACGGGGATCGGTATGGTGGGATCCGCTACCGGGAACCTGATCGCCGGCAACGAGATCTTCGGCAACGACGGCGCCGCGCCCGGCGGTGTCGGCATCGATCTCTATGCAGGTACCACTGCCGACGGCCATACCGCCAACGACGTCAACGACGGCGACAGCGGTGGCAACAACCTGCAGAACCATCCCGCCGGTATCGCAGCCACCCGCATCGCCAGCGGCCTGCACCTCACGGGCACCGTGGACCGGCCGACCCTGCCGGCGGTCCAGTCCTTCACGATCGCCGTCTATGTGAGCAGCGCCTGCGACCCGAGCGGCTTCGGCGAGGGCGAACACTTCCTCGGCAGCTTCGCAGTCGTCTCGTCGTCGAGCTCGGCACAGACCTTCAGCGCCGACCTCGCGGTCACCCGGGAGCTCCCGATCGGCTCGGTGATCACGATGACCGCCACCGACCAGTCCAACAACACGTCGGAGTTCTCGGCCTGCGCGACGCTGGACGGCAACGCACCGCTCGTCGTCACCTCGACCGCCGATACCGACGGCACGACCTGCGGCGCCACCTGCACGCTGCGCCAGGCGATCAACGTCGCCAATGCCACGGCCGGGGCGGACACCATCCGGTTCAACCTGCCGGGCACCGGCGAGCGGACGATCACCCTCGGCAGCAACCTGCCGAACATCACCGAGACCCTGGAGATCGACGGCTACAGCCAGCCCGGATCCGCTCCCAACACCCTGCCCGACGCCAGCAATGCCGTTCTCCTGGTGCGCCTGACCGGCGCCGGGGCCTCGCATCTGCTGACGACCTGCGCCCCGAACACCGTGATCGAGGGCCTGTCGCTCACCGGTGCGGGTGTAGGGATCGGCATTGGGCTCAATGGCGCCGTGCTCTGTGCGGCCAGCGGCGCCGCCGATTTCAGCGTGGTCCGCGGATGCTTCGTAGGCCTGACCACGGCGGGCGCTGCCGGAGCGAACAGCTTCGGCATTCGAGTCGGCCAGTCCCGAGTGCGGATCGGCGGTCCGGCGCTCGCCGACCGCAACGTGATCTCCAGCAACCTGACCGGCATCGAGCTCGCGGCGACGCCTGCGGACGGATCGGTCGTCGAGGGCAATCTCGTCGGTCTCGACCCCACTGGCACCGCCGTGCGGCGCAACACCGTGGTCGGCATGGCCTTCCGGGGTGGAGCCAGCAACATCCGTGTCGGTTCCGACACCGCGCCGAACCGCATCGCCAACAACCAGCTCGGAGTCCTGGTCTCCAGCACCGGTCAGAACGTCGATCTCGCCCGCAACGATTATGCGGCCAATCTCGGGCTGGCGATCGACCTGTGCGCACTGCCCAGCGGCTGCGCCGACGGCATCACCCCCAACGATGCCGACGATGCCGACAGCGGAGCCAACGGTCTGCAGAACTTCCCGGTGCTGAGCGGCGCGAGCCAGGTCGGTACCGCGCTGACCGTGGCCGGCAGCCTCGACGTGCCGCCCGGCTCGCCGAGCGCTCCCTACTTGATCGCGCTGTACGCCTCGGCGAGCTGCGACGCGCTCGGCAACGGCGAGGGAGAGAACTACCTCGGCACCTTCAGTCGGTCGCTGACCGGGACCTCGCAGAACTTCAGCATCACGCTCGACAGCGCCAACCTGATCGGCAGCGCGATCACGGCGACGGCGACCTTCCAGGGATCGACCTCGGAGTTCTCCGCTTGCACCACGGTGGTCGACGGCGACCTGGTGTTCTCGAACGGGTTCGAGTAGGAACCTCCCGCACTCCATGCCGACCGCGGCACGGCCATGGAAATGCAGAACGCTTCTACTCCGCCTTGCCGTGCCTCACCCACACCCGGAGCTGCCGCAGCTCTTCCGCGCTCGCGCTGTCGGGCAGCAGCGACAGGTTGACCGGCGGAGCATCGGCAGCGACCAGCCGCAGGGTGATCAGTGGTCCGAGAGCGCTGGCCTCGCGCAGTCGGTAACGCTGTTCGTCGCCGCCGTTGGTGTCGCGACCCTGCACCAGCCAGTAGCCGTCGGCGGTGAGCTGCAGGTCCAGTCGCGCCTGACGTTCGTTCAACTGCACGGTGCGGACGGTGAGCAGCAGCGCGAACATCAGCAGCGGAGCCTGCAGCACCAGCGGAAAGCCGCAACTGCGCACCGCGAGCAGCGCAGCGACGCCGACCAGCAGCGTCGCGGCCGGCAGCAGCCGCGAGCGGCGCACGCTGATCCGGAGCGGTGGGACGCGGTTCGCGAAACCCGGTCCGTCGGTGCCGCTTCCCTGCGACCGCGGCACCGCGACTCAGCTCCCGGCCGCGTTGGCCGCGCGCGCGGCATCACAGGCCGTCGCGAGCAGCCGTCGGATCTCCGGATCGGGCGCGACCTCCTTGCCGATCACCCAGCGCCAGATCTCCGGATCCTCGGTCGCGAGCAGACGCTGGAACGCCGCGAGCTCGCCGGGATTGCCGCTGGCGGCGACCGCGTCGAGGACGCGCAGCATCACCAGGTCCAGTTCCTTCATGCCGCGGCGGCAGTGCCAGCGCAGGCGGCGCAGTTCGTCGGAGGTCGTCATGGGCGGATTGTCGCGCGTTTCGCGGCAGGAGGAGTCGCCGCTGCCGGTGCGATGTCCACCTGACCGATCCGTCACTTGCCGCGCCCGTCAACCGCGCCACAGTCTGGCCGTTGCCAGGAAGGCGGAGGGCTCGGACATGTGCTTCGGACTCGTGCGTTTCGTTGTCGCGGTTGCTCTCGTCATCGCCGGACTGCTGCCGACCGCCCACGCGGCGGAGCCGTTCTCGCCGGAGAAGATCACGGTCGACGGCCTCGAGCGCGAGTACCTGATCCACCTTCCGAAGACGCAGGGCAAGACCGCGCCGGGCGTGATCCTGCTGCTGCACGGCCACCTCGGCAACATCCACGAACTGGTGGGGCAGGGACACAACCGCAGCGCGCCCTACCGCAACCTGCTGCCCGTCGCCGATCGGGAGAACCTGATCCTGGTCGCGGCGCAGGGCGAGAAAGGCCGGGATCGCAAGACCGGCTGGAACGACTGTCGCGGCGACGCCGACACCAATCCGGCCACGGACGACGTGAAGTTCCTCGAGAGCATCATCGATCGCCTGGTCGCCGGCGTCGGCGCCGATCCGAAGAGGGTGTTCGTGATCGGCACGTCCAACGGCGGCATGATGGCGCTCCGGATGGCGATCGAGCGGCCCGATCGGGTCGCGGCGGTCGCCGCGATCGTCGGAGCGATGCCGGCGAAGTCCAAGTGCGTGGCGCCATCGATGTCCGTGCCGGTGCTGTTGGTGAACGGCACCGCCGATCCACTGCTGCCCTGGGACGGCGGGCCGATGGGCGTTGGCCGCGGCGAGCGCGGCAGCGTGCTGTCCGCGGAGGCGTCGATCGCCGCGTGGCGCCGTCTCGGCGGCTTCGGCGCCGGCAGGACCGAGACCCTCAGGGACATCGACGGCAGCGACGGCAGCACGGTCGTGCGCACCGTCTACCCGGCCAGCGGCGCGCCGCGCCTGGCGCTCTACCGGATCGTCGGCGGTGGCCACAGCGAGCCCACCCGCGGCACGCGCTACGCGAAGTGGTATCAGCGGCTGACCGGCGCGCAGAACGGCGACATCGAGGGGGTCGAGGAGATCTGGAACTTCTTCGCTGCCCAAACGCCGTGAGCGGCCGCTTCGCGTCCGCTCACGGCGTTTGCATGACCGGCCGCGCCGGTCGAACGGCAATAGACCTTGATTCGCAGCTTGAATCCTGCGCCGGGTCGTCACGGAGGTCGGTGCCCACTCCTGGGGAATCCGCGCAGCGGATTCCCTATTCGAAGGAGTCCTTGAACAGCGGGATCGGCGGCACCGTCAGCAGACTGACGATGTTCTCCGACGGGCGACCGACGATCAGCCGGTCGTTGCTGCTGTCGTAGGACCAGGTGAGGCCGTTACCGGTGCCGGCGACGTTGCCGAACACGGTGTTGAAGGACGAGATCCGGCCTTCGGTGCCGTACTCGAGTCGACCCAGGGTGATGCCGCCGGCGGCATTCAGGCCGTTGTTGCCGAGGTCGGGACTCGCGATCACGAAGCGCTCCGCCGCGACCGCGGTGATGCCGTTGCGCCCGAGGGTGTCGCTCTGCAGGCGCCCGGTCAGCGAGTTGCTCGCCTGCACGTAGCCGACCAGGCCGCCGGACGGAATCAGGGTCGCGGCACCGACGTTGCTGCCGCCGACAGCGTCCCAGCCGGGCGTGAGTGCGACGTAGTTGCCGCCGGCGAGCGCGGCGCCGTGGCGTGCGCCGACGCTGTCGTTGGGCGTGGCGCCGATCAGGGAATTGCCGGCGGTGACGGTGCCGATGCGGCCCGTCGTGCCGTTGCCGAAGGTGATCGCGCCGACGTTGGCGGCGGTCGGGGAATCCCAGCCGAAGGACAGCACCTGGTAGTTGCCGTCGGACAGCACGACGATGTCGTAGCCGACGTTGTCCGAGGCGCTGCTGCCGACCAGCGAGTTGCTCGCCGACACCAGACCGCTCACGCCGCTGCTGCCGCCGAAAGTCGCGGCACCGACGCCCAGGTTCACGCCATCCGACCAGTAGGGGCTGGCGACGACGTAGTTGCCGTTCGCGAGGACGGCGATGCCGTTGTTGCCGACGTGGTCGTCGGTGTGGCTGCCGGTGAGCGAGTTCAACGCGGACACGGTATCTCCCTGCGCGCCGCCACCGCTGCGCCAGGTGACCGCGCCGGCGCGGGTGGCGGTGTTGCTGTTCCATTCGCTGCTGCGCACGACGTAATTGCCGTTCGGCAGCGCGTAGACGCCGGAGTAGCCGCCGCCGTCGAGTCCGACGGAATCGTTGGTGTGGCTGCCGACCAGCGAATTGTCGACGCCGACCACGGCGGAGGTGATGGCCGTGCCGTTGGCCCAGGTGACGGCGCCGACGCTGGTGCTGCTGCCGTTGCTCCAGGACGGGCTGGCAACGACATAGTGACCGTTGGTCAGTGCGAAGAGGCCGGCGCCGACGCGGTCGTTGGGGTGGCCGCCGATCAGCGAATTGGCGGTGGAAATCTGGCCGACCCGGCCGCTGTTGCCGTCGGCCCAGGTGGCGGCGCCGACGTTGGCGTCGCCGAGATTGTCCCAGTTCGGAGTGCCGACGACGTAGTGGTGGTTGGCGAGCACGGCGGTGACGCCGCCGACGTAGTCGCGGTCGGTCTCGCCGACCAGCGAATTGCTGGCCGTGATCGGCCCGACCGGGCCGCCCTGGCCGTCGCACCAGGTCACCGCACCGGCGTCGACGATGAAACCGCGGTCCCAGGTCGGGCTCGCGACGATGTAGCGGCCGTTGCCGAGCGGGCGGATCGCGTCGGAGCCGACGGCATCGTTGTCGCTGCTGCCGACCAGGGAATTCGCCGCCGACACCACGCCGCTACGGCCGCTGGTCCCGTTGCCGAAGGTGACCGCGCCGGCGCTGGCGGCTGTGCCGTTGTGCCAGAAGGAGCTGCCGACCGCGTAGTTGCCGTTGTCGAGCGCAACGACGTGGTTGCCGACGAAGTCGCCGGCCTGGCTGCCCACCAGAGAATTGGCCGCCGACACCGCGCCGTTGAGACCGGTCGTGCCGTCGACCCAGGTCGCGGCGCCGGCCGCGGCGGCGCCGGCGTTGTTCCAGTTCGGGCTCATCACCACGAAATTGCCGTTGGACAACACCGTGATGCCGCCGGAACCGACGTTGTCGTTGAGGCTGCTGCCGACCAGCGCGCTGATCAGCGTGCCGTTGGCGGCGTACAGGTACACGGCCCCGACGGCCGAGACCGGGCCGTAGGGATCGGTCACCACGAAGTTGCCGTTCGGCAGCGCGGTCACGCTGCGGCCGAACGCGGCACTGCCGGGTGGGCCGGCGATGTCGACCTGGGTGGCCCCCGCGTCATCGCTGCCGGCGATCGCCATGAACAGTCCTCCGAAAACCGCCATCCACAGCGGCGCACGCACAGCTTCCATCGTCGTCCTCCTTCCGTTGAGGCCGGCTCGTCCGACGGCGGGCAACAGTTACCCAGCGCCGCGCTCTTGCGCGTCGTCGTTCGTTTCCGGCGATTGATTTCCCCGGCCGTTGCGCGGGGTCGAGACCCCAGGCACGCGGCGTGGCCCTAGTGACCGGGGAGGGGAGGAATCCTTTCAGCGCGGGGGTGAATTAACCCATTGATGCGAAAGTATTTTATTGCCGTGTTGCCGGCCCAGGAGAAGGTTCACGTGAAATCGTGCGCGCTCGGATCACGACCCGCCCGACGAAGGTGTGCTTCGAACAGAAACCGTGCGGCCGGTGCGCCGAGACGCAGCCGACGGGCGATGGCCCCCGACGAGGGGATTCCGTGCGCCCGGCGCGCGACCTCCCTAGGCCATCCAGAAGAAGACCGCGGTCATCCGCTTGTCGCGCAGCTCCAGTCCGAAATAGCCCGACGCCGAGTGCACGAACTCCGCGCGGTAGATCGCGAGGCGGTTGAACACGTTGTCGATGCGGACGTCTTCGACCCAGGCATCGACCGGCAGGCTGATGACGCCGAGCGCCTCGCGCAGGTTGGCGTAGGGCGCCGGGCAGTAGTTGCCGCCGAGGCCCCCATTGGGGAAGCGCAGGCGGTAGAACGCGGTGCCGGCGAAGGCCTGCGGTTTCGGGCTGAGGTAGATCACCGCGGCGTAGCGGCACAGCTTGCGCGAGTCCGAATGCGGTCGCGGTCCCGAGTCGGTGGCGCCGACCAGCTGCACGGCGTTGTGGTTCGAAGTCGCGTCGCCGCCGACACCCTCTATCCACAGGCGCTTGGAGCCGGTTTCGCGCATCACGATCGCCTCGACATGGGCGAGTTCGTCGGGCGTCAAGGCATTGAGCGCGCGCATGCCCGGCCAGGTCTCGTTGCGCCAGGGCTGGCCGTAGATCCAGTCGTCGCGGCGGAAGCAGCGCTCGGCGACTTCCATCGGATTCGGCAGCACATCGTCGACCACCCAATAGTCGCGGCCGGCCTGCGGGCGGCGGTAGGGCAGGGTGTTCGGCGTGAGCGTCTTGCGGGTCGGGGACGTGGCCATGGGGACGGGAGGATGCCGGAAAACGAAACGGCCCGCGCGAGCGGGCCGTTCGTCGGATCGAGGTGGGACGAGGATCAGCGGTTGATCGCGGCCCAGGCGGCGCCGACAGCGGCGTACTGGGTGGAGCTCGCACCGAACAGGTCGGCCGCCGCGGACAGCGTCGCGGTCTTGGCCCCGGCGTAGTTGGTCGAGGAGGTCATGTACACGGTCAGCGCGCGGTACCAGATCCGGGTCGCCGCGTCGCGGCCGATGCCGGTCAGCGTGGCCGAGCCGGTGCCGGCCTTGGTGTCGCCGGCCTTGCAGATCGACGGGGTGTGGCTGACGCCGCTGAAGGTCTTCGCGCCGCTGCCTTCAGCCAGCAGGTAGAAGAAGTGGTTGGCCGGACCCGAGCTGTAGTGCACGTCGAGCGAGCCGACGCCGGAATACCAGCAGTCCGACGACGCGCCGTCCTTGTTCGGGCGGTACATGTAGCGCAGGGCCTTCTGGTTGGCGCTGCCCGGCACGTTGGCGATGTAGATCTCCTCGCCGATCAGGTAATCCGGGGTGTCGTTCGGGTTGTTCGCGTAGAACTCGACCATCGAGCCCATGATGTCCGAGGTCGCCTCGTTGAGGCCGCCCGACTCGCCCGAATAGGTGAGGTTGGCGGAACGGCTGGTGACGCCGTGGCTCATCTCGTGGCCGGCGACGTCGAGGTCGACGAGCGGGCCATAGGTGGTGCCGTCGCCGTCGCCGTAGCTCATGCAGAAGCAGGAGTCGGACCAGAAGGCGTTGACGTAGCTGCGGCCGACGTGGACGCGGTTGTAGGACTGCTTGCCGGTGCCGTCGATGCCGTTGCGGCCGAGCGTCGCGTAGAACTCCCAGGTCTTGCCCACGCCGAAGTGCGCGTCGGCGCCGGCCGAGGCGCGGTCGGAGTTGCTGTTGTTGCCCCAGGAGTTGTCGGCGTCGGTGAAGATGGTGCCGGTGCCCGGCTTGTTGGTGCCGCCGTTGTTGAAGTCGGTGGTGTACGAGCCGCCGTGCGCCATGTCGCGCATCTCGAAACCGGTCGCGGTGCTGTTGGTCGCCAGCGCGACATTGCCCGAATAGATCGTCTTGCCGGTGCCGGTCGCGGAAGTCGACTGCAGCGAGGAGAAGCTCTCCAGCTTGCGGCCGTTGACGGCGTCGACGAAGTAGGTCATCCCGAGCGGATTGCCGTTCGCGTCGTCGCCTTCGATGTTCACCCGATAGGCCAGACGACCCTTGCCGGCGTTGCGGGCGTAGACGACCAGTGCGGTGTCGGAGTTGACGAGATTGCCCGCGAACTCGGCGCCGGCGCTCACCAGCGCGTCCTGGGCGGACAGGCGCGGCGTCGTCTCGACGTTGATCTTGTCCGACAGCGTGTGCGAGGCGCCGACGAAGCGGCCGCCGCGGCTGTGCACGACCATGTCGCCGCCGACCACTTCGAGCCCGCGATAGAAGCGGTTCATCCGCACGTGCTCGCTGCCGTCGTTGTCGACGATCACGTCACGGGCCGTGAAGGACTCGTCGGCCGAAGACCGGGTCGCGTCGCGGTTGGCGGCGATCAGGCCATTCGCGCGTCCCGGCGCGTCCAGGTTGGCGGCAACGGCGGTTCCGGTAGCGCTCAGCGCGGCGACCACGGCAAGCGACAGCATCGACAGCTTGGCATTCATTCAGAGACTCCCCAGTCTGGTTGGAAATTTCGCGCCACCCACCCGGTGCGGCGTCGAAAAGCGGGCGCACCTTAGGTAGCCGGGCAGGGAGAGTCACACCGCGGTGCAACAGTTCGTGACCAAAATTGTCAGTGAATGCGACGTCCGGACGTCCATCTCGCGCCGCTCCGCGGACGCAAACCATTGATTTTCATGGATTGCGGTGCGCGGAGCGGCGACTTGCAGTTGTTGACAATGTGTCTCCGCCTGGAGACGGAGGCCTGCTCCGCCTCAGCGCCTGGGAACCACCAGGATCTTGCCGTCGCGCTCGCCGGTGCGGGCCGCGGCGATCGCGGCGCCGATGTCCTCGACCGCGTAGCGGGCATGGATGGAGGTGTGCAGCTGACCGGTGGCGATCGCCGTCGCCAGGTCCTTGTAGAGCGCCATCTGCTGCTCGCGCTTCGAGGTGCGGAACCACTTGGCGAGCCAGAAGCCCTTCAGGGTGATGTCGTTGAAGATGAAGCTGCGCGGAGTGATCACGCAGGGCTCACCGCTCATCGCGCCATAGTTGACGACGGTGCCGCCCTCGGCGAGGCAGGAGGCGACGCGCTCGGTGGCCATGCCGCCGACGGCATCGATGCCGAGCTTGATCGGCGCGTTGTCGGTCGCCGCCTTGACCCGCTTGCGGACATCGTCGCCGTCGACCAGCACGACGTCGCCGCCGAGCGCCTGGACGCCGGCCACGGCCGACTCGCGGCGCACCAGGTTCACCGTCTTCAGGCCGCGGCGCTTGGCGAGCTGGATCAGATAGTTGCCGACGCCGGAGTTGGCGACGTTCTGGATCACCCAGTCGCCCTCCTTCAATTCGACGAACTCCGACAGCATCAGCGCCGCGGTCGGCGGATTGACGGTCAGCATCGACAGCTGCTCGGCGCTGGCCTGGTTCGGCAGGGGCATCAGGCGAGCGGCATCCACGATCACGTGGTTCGACCAGGTGCCGCAGCCGACCGGCAACAGCACGTGCTGGCCGACGGTCGGGCCGGCGGTGTCGGGTCCGAGCGCGGCGATCCGGCCGACGCCCTCGTTGCCGCCGACGGCGGGCAGCGGCGGCAGCATTCCGTACTCGCCGGTGACGGTCAGCACGTCGGAGGGATTGATCGGCGAGGCCAGCACCTCGACCAGGGCCTGGCCGGCGGCGAGCTCGGGCAGGTCGACCGCGACGGCGCGGATCAGCTCGTGCGGGTTCGGGCCGCGGGTCTCGTAGATGGCGCGCAGGGTTTTCATGGCGGAGTCCTCGGTGGCGTTGATCGTGCGGTGAGCGGTCAGGTGCCCGGGTCGGGGCGCGGTTTCTGTTCCAGCAGATTCGCGATCCGGTCGAGCTTCTCGCGGATCGCGCGCAGTTCGGCGAGTTGCGCATCGGCGGCCGGATGCGCGGCCGGCGCGACAGCCGGCGGATGCTTCAGCCGCTCGCGCCGCGCGAGGATGGCGTTGCGGAATTCCATCGCGTCGATGATGCCGACGAGTCGCATGTCATTGGCCTGGCCGATCGACTGGCCGGCGGTCTCGAACTTCAGCTCGGCGAGGTTGAAGCTCTTCAGGATCGGCCCCTCGACGAAAGTGACGTCCTGGATGTTTTCCAGCGGGATGGTCTTCTCGACCTGCACCAGGATGCCCTTCCGGAAGCGCAGGCTGCGGTCGCTGAGCTCGCACTCGAGCTTCGCGAAGTAGTGGCGCGCCCACCATTGGCCGATGCCGCACAGCCAGAGCAGGGCCAGCGGGATCAGCACGATGGTGACGGCCATCACGAAGGCGCCGTAGAGCACCAGGTAGGACTTGATCAGCGGGTTGAAACTGGCCCGCAGGGTCGGCAGCTCGGTTTCGGCGGTGCTCACGTCGATCTCCGATGCGTGCGGGGACGGCCCGCGCGGTGGACGATTTCGGCCCGGATGACAGCCGCGCAATGGCGCCGCGGTCGTTCCGGCACACGAAATGTAGCTTGGCGGCGCTATTCTCGCCTGCCGCCGACGACCCGCCGCCGCAGCCCGCTGCCGGCGTGGCGTCGCGCCCGACCTTCCCGCCATCGCACGAGGATTCCGCCATGATCGGCTACGTCACGCTGGGCACCAACAATTTCGAACGCGCCGCCGCCTTCTACGACGCCCTGCTCGCCGAGATCGGCGGCAAGCGCTGGATGGCCGGCGAGAGCTTCATCGCCTGGGCCTGCGCCCCGGACAAGCCGGCGCTCGGCATCATCAAGCCGCACAACAAGCTCCCGGCGACCTGGGGCAACGGCACGATGGTGGCCCTCGTGGTCGACAGCAAGGACAAGGTCGATCGTCTCTACGCCAAGGCGATCGAGCTCGGTGCCGTCGACGAGGGCAAGCCGGGTCCGCGCGGCGAGGGCTTCTACGCCGGCTATTTCCGCGACCTCGACGGCAACAAGCTCAATGCCTTCTGCATGGGCTGAGCTTTTCGCTGCGCGAGAAGCTCCATTGAACTGCGAGTTGAAGAGCTGAAGATGGATCTGTCGAGAGTTGCGCCATGCCTTGCGCTGGCACTTTGCCTTGCGTCGCATGGGGCGATTTCGTGGGCGGCGCCTGCCACCCATGAGCTCGCCGGTGAAGTCGTGCTTCGTGTCGATACCACCGACCCGGCCGTCGTGCAGGCCATCGCGCGCCGGCACGAGCATGTGCAGGTCCAGCGCGCCAAGGGCTACGTCGCGTTCGAGGCGACGGCGGAGGAGCAGCAGGACCTGCTGGCCTCCGGCATCGTCGCGACCGTCGACGCGGAGGCGACCGCGGCGCTGGCGGCGCGGCCCGGTCCGCGCGGCAGCAACGGCAAGAGCATCGCCGGCTTCTCCTGCTACCGCAGTGTCGACGAGGCGAACGCGCGGATCGACCAGCTGGTGGCGACCTATCCCGCGCTGGCGCACAAGGTCGACATCGGCGACAGCTGGAAGAAGGCGACCAACAAGGGCGGCGACGACCTCAACGTCATCGTGATGAGCAACGGCGCGATCGCCGGGCCGAAGCCGAAGATGTTCTTCATGGCGGCGGTCCACGCCCGCGAGTACGCGACCGCCGAGATCGCGCTGCGCTTCGTCGAGGGCCTGCTGACCGGCTACGGGACCGACCCCGAGGCGACGCTGCTGCTCGACGAGAACGAGATCCACGTGCTGGTCGAGTCCAATCCGGACGGCCGCCGCATCGCCGAGGGCCAGTCCGCGGGCAGCGGCAATTCGGCGCAGCGCAAGAACGCCAACACCGGCTACTGCCCGGCGAGCCGTCTCGGGGTCGACCTCAACCGCAACTTCCCGTTCGAGTGGGGTGCCAACAACGGCTCGTCCGGCAACGTCTGCGACGACACCTACCGCGGACCGTCCGCCGCGTCCGAGCCGGAGATCCAGGCGATCGACGCCTACGTGAGTTCGATCTTCCCGGACGTGCGCGGGCCGGCGCTGACCGACCCGGCGCCGGCGAACACGCAGGGCGTATTCATGGACCTGCACAGCTACTCCGGCCTGGTGCTGTGGCCCTGGGGCGGCCGCGCGACGCCGTCGCCCAACGCGGTCGCCTTCGAGCACCTGGGTCGCCGTCTCGCGTACTTCAACGGCTACACGCCGGAGCAGTCGGATTCGCTGTACGCGACCGACGGCACGTCGGACGACAACGCCTACGGCAAGCTCGGCGTGCCCGCGTTCACCATCGAGGCCGGCGGCGCCTTCTTCGAGAGCTGCGCGAGCTTCGAGCAGGCGGTCGGGCCGACCAATGTCGCGGCGATGCGCTACCTCGCGACGGTCACCCGTGCGCCCTACCTGTGGCCGCAGGGGCCGAGCCTGCTGTCGGCGGCGGTGTCGCCCGACGTGGCGGTTGCCGGCGATACCGTGACGGTCGTCGCCCGCGCCGACGACAGCCGCTACAGCGCCATCAACGGCGGCGCGCCGGCCAGCCAGGCGATCGCGTCGGCAACCCTCACCACCGACGCTCCGCCGTGGCGAACGGCGACCGCGCCGGTCGCGATGAGCGCCGCCGACGGCAGTTTCAATGCGAGCAGCGAGGGCGTGGTCGCCGCGATCGATGCCGCCCAGGTCGGGATCGGCCGTCACCTCGTCTACCTGCAGGCGCGCGATGCCGGCGGCAGCGACGGACCGGTCGCGGCGGCCTTCGTCGACGTCCGCGACGCCGCGACGGTGGGCGACCTCGCCGGCCGGGTCAGCGACGTCGCGACCGGCCAGCCACTGGCCGCAACGATCGACACCGCGCCCTACCGCACCACCAGCGGCGCGGACGGCAATTACCGCCGCCACCTGCCGCCGGGCAGCACCGCCGTGGCGGTGAGCGTCGACGGCTACGAGACGAAGAACGTGGCCGCAGTCGCGATCACTGCCGGTCAGACCACCACCCTCGACGCGGCGCTGTACCGCTACTGCGGGCGGATGGTCGACGATGCCGACAGCAACGTGGCGACCTGGTCGCTGCAGACCACTGCCGGCACGGCCTGGCAGCTCGCCGGCCCGGGCGGCGTCTTCCCGACGCGGTACCGCACGCCGACACCCACCGGCAACTATCCGAACAACGCCGACGCCAGCCTGATCTCCGCTGCCCTCGATCTGTCCGGCGACGACAGCGCTACGCTGTCCTTCGATCAGGTCTGCAATACCGAGAGTGGCTTCGACTTCGGCCGGGTCGAGGCGCGCCTCACTGCCACGTCGCCGTGGGTCGAGCTCTACCGCTGCTCCGGCGACAGCAGTACCCGCCGCGTCAGGCTCTCGCTCGGGAGCCTGCTCGGCCAGTCCGCCGCGCAGATCCGATTCCGCTTCACCAGCGACGGCGGTGTCGTCGGGCCGGGCTTCGCCGTCGACAACATCCGGGTCGATGCGATCGGGCCCGCTTGTCGCGCGAGCCAGCTTCCGGCGCCGACCGATAGGATGTTTTCCGACGGATTCGAATGACCCTTTGTCGCCGCGCGAACAGGGTCCACCGAAGAGCGAATTCCGTATGGGAACGGGATCCCCGTGCTGGTCGAGGCCAGGCCGGATGGCCGCCGCATCGCCGAGAGCCAGTCCGCGGTCAGCGGCAATTCGGCGCAGCGCACGCACGTCAACTCCGACCCATGCCCGGCGAGCCGGCTCGGCGTCGACCTCGACCGCAACTTCCCGTTCGGTCGATACGGCGCTGTTCCGCCTCCACGATTGAAGCGCCCGGGGGGCGGTTCGGAGGCGCGACGCCGAGACCGGTTGTTGGAACCGCGGCATACGGCGTGCGGAACCCTCCGATGTCCGCTTTTCCCGCCGGATCTCGTTCCCCCGCTTCGAGCCGATCGCATCCGGTCGATTTGTCGTCTCGTAGGCGCTCGGCGTGGGGATCCATGCCGGTCGACCGCTGACGCTTCCGGGTCGGGGTGTGCACGAGCCGATCGTCGATCGAGCCGAGACCCCCGACGAGCGAGCGTCAAAAATGGATGCGATCCCATGCCGCGTAGCGCCACTTCGGGATTTCGCGGTGCGAAATCCCATCGCCCCGAACTGTAAATAAGCCGTTAAACTTCAAAGACCAAGAACAAGGAGTCCGCCCCATGAGACTGTCCCGCTCCCAGCTTTCCACCGCCATCGCCGCCGCGCTGACCTTGTCCGCCAGCGGCCTTTCGCGCGCAGAGACCGCGCCGGTCGACGGCACCGCCATCGAGGCCGCAACCGCCGTCGCCGCCGAGACCACGGCGGCCGACGAGCAGGGCGAGGTCAAGAAGCTGGAGGCCGTGACGGTCGTCGGCTCGCGTCGTGCCAACCAGTCGGCCGCGGACACCATGGTGCCGCTCGACGTCGTGCAGATCGACAAGGCGGCCGCCCAGGGCGCCCAGTTCGACCTCGGCCAGACCCTGCAGTACATCGCGCCGTCGTTCACCTCGACCCGCCAGACCGGCGCCGACAATGCCGACCTGATCGACGCTCCGTCGCTGCGCGGCCTCGGTTCCGACCAGACCCTGGTGCTGCTGAACGGCAAGCGCTACCACCCGACCGCGCTGGTGCAGCTGTTCGGCGCTCGCAACCGCGGCTCGACCGGCACCGACCTCAACACCATCCCGATGCTGGCGATCGACCATGTCGAGGTCCTGCGCGACGGCGCTGCCGCTCAGTACGGGTCCGACGCCATCGCCGGCGTGCTCAACGTGTCGCTGAAGAAGCGCAAGGGCTGCGAAGGCGTGCTGGGCTACGGCCAATACTCCAAGGGCGACGGCGAGAACTATCTCGGTTCGGTCTACTGCGGCGTCGAGATCGGCAATGGCGGCACCCTGGCGGTGACCGGCGAACTGCTCGAGCGCGGCCGCTCCGACCGCTCCGAGCCGGGCAACCCGCGCATCATCGGCGACACCGAGGTCGACAACCGCACCTTCTTCCTCAACGGCGACCTGCCGCTCGGCGACAACCTCACCTTCTACTTCAACGGCGGCGTGCAGAACCGCGATGCCTCGTCGGCGGCCTTTGGGCGCGGCGGCGTCGGTTCCGACGACATCCCGTCGCGCAATTCCGCGGCGATGTACCCGAACGGCTTCGTGCCCTTCATCACCGGCGACATCTCGGACCGCACGATGACCGGCGGCCTCACCGGCATGGTCGGCGAGTGGCGCGCGGACTTCTCGCAGTCCTATGGCCGCAACGAGCTCGACAATCGCATCAAGCACACCCTGAACGCCTCGATCGCCGAATTCGACCGCACCCACGGCGGCCGCGGCATCAGCCCGACCTCGTTCGACGCGGGCGGCTTCTCGTTCCGCCAGTACACCACCAACCTCGACTTCACCCGCTACTACGACACCGTCGCGCAGGGCATGAACGTCGCGTTCGGTGGCGAGTACCGCCGCGAGAACTACGAGATCCATGCCGGCGAGCCGGGCTCCTACATCGACGCCGACGGTCCCGGCGGCGGCAACGCGGGCAGCCAGGGCTTCCCGGGCTTCCAGCCGGCCGACGAGGTCGACAAGAGCCGCCACAACTACTCGATCTACGGCGACGTCGAGACCCAGCTGACCGAACAGTTCAAGACCGACGTCGCGGTGCGCTACGAGGACTACAGCGACTTCGGCTCGACCACCAACTTCAAGTTCGCCGGCGGCTACCAGTTCAACCCGGAGTGGCTGCTGCGCGGCTCGATCAGCACCGGCTTCCGCGCCCCGTCGCTGCAGCAGCGCTATTTCTCGTCGACCTTCACCGACTTCATCTCCGGTGAGCCGGTCGACGTGGTGCTCGCCCCGAACGGCGGCGCGGTGGCTGCCGCTGCCGGCATCCCGCCGCTGAAGGAAGAGAAGTCGCACAACTACACGCTGGGCGCGACCTGGAAGCCGATGGACAACCTCGCGGTCACCGTTGACGGCTACCGCATCGACATCGACGACCGCATCGTGCTGACCGGCCGCTTCGGCAACGACGACCCGCAGATCGGTTCGATCCTCGACGCGCTCGGCGTCGGCCAGGCGCAGTTCTTCGTCAACTCGGTCGACACCAAGACCTACGGCCTCGACCTCACCGTCGCCCACAACATGCCGTTCTGGAACGGCGAGCTGACGACCTATCTGGCCGCGAACTTCAACCGCACGCGGGTGGATGCGATCCACGTGCCGGCTTCGCTGGCCGGCCGCGAGAGCGACTTCCTGTCGGACCGCGAGCGCTTGTTCATCGAAAACGGTGCCGGCAAGTCCAAGGCCACGCTGTCGTTCAACTACGCCCAGAGCGACTGGGAAAGCAACCTGAAGATCATCTTCTTCGGCCCGATGACGCTCGGCACCTTCTCCGGCCCGCCGGTGCCGAACGCGCACTACGACTCGAAGACCTCGGCCGATCTGTCCTTCACCTACAACATCAGCAAGGACATGAAGTTCACCGTCGGCGGCGCGAACATCTTCAACGTCCATCCGACGGCGCAGAACCCCGACGAGACCGACAACGGCTTCAAGTACGAGTCGGTGCAGTTCGGCCTCAACGGTGCGGCCTACTTCGCGCGCTTCTACATGAAGTTCTGACCCGCCGTTCGCTGCGCGAACGATGCAGCGACGAGTTCGACCAGGAGTGGCCCCGACGCGAGCCGGGCCAGGCCGCTTCGTTTCGGGGGTCGGAGTGCCGCGCTGATCGGGTTCCGGCGCCGTCTGGACGCGGTTCGTTCGTCCTGATGCGGTCAGAATGAGCCGATTCCTCGGTGTTTGACGCGTAGCAGTTGACGACGACGTGTCTGGTCGACCGCCGCGACCCTCAAGGACGAACCGATGGAAACGAACTCCAGTCTCGCCCCGCTCCCGCGGGCGCTGCTCGGCGCCGCCCTGCTCGCCGCCGTCGGCCATGCCGATGCGGCCGTGAGCATCAGCCCGCAGGGCGTCGGCCAGGTGCTGCTGTTCCCGTACTTCACGATCAACAACGGCAACGACAGCTACCTCTCGATCACCAACACGACGAACCGCGGCAAGGCGCTGAAGATCCGCTTCCGCGAGGGCCGCAACGGTCGCGATACGCTGAACTTCAACCTCTACCTCTCGCCCTACGACGTCTGGACCGGTGCCGTGGTCTCGCTGGACGCCAACGGCCCCGCGAACCTGCTGACCCGCGACAGCAGTTGCTCGGTGCCGGCGATCCGCACCAATCCCAGCCTGCAGCAGCTCGGTGACGGCACCCGCTACGTGCCGTTCCGCAACTTCAACTACGCCGGGAGCAACATCGACAACGGCGGCCAATCGCTGCTGCGTACCCGCGAGGGCTCTCTCGAGGTCATCGAGATGGGCGAGCTGGGGGCGGGGCCGGCGGCAACGCAGGTGCTGGAGGAGATCACCCAGGTCAGCGCCAGTGGCAATCCGAATTCCGGCGTGCCGGCCAACTGCAACGCCGTGATCGCCGACTGGGACAACGTCAACGGCGCCTGGGGAGGCGGCAGCGGCAATCGCCAGGCCGACATCGGCGCACCGAGCGGCGGCCTGTACGGTTCTCTGCAGATCATCAACGTCGGCAACGGCACGCTGCACGCGTACGACGCCACCGCGATCCAGGGCTTCTACGGCGGCAGCGCCGCACCCGGCGGCCTGCACACCTCGCCGGCGGCGGCGACGCCGAACCTGACCAGTGCCAGCAACGGCAGCGCGACCGTCGACTCGCTGGTGCTGACCGACGACGGCGACAGCGTGGTCTCGCGCTGGACCGCCGGTACGGCGGATGCCGTCAGCGCGCTGCTGATGCACGAGTCGGTGCTCAACGACTACGACACCGAAGCGGCGATCGCCGCCAGTTCGGAATGGGTGCTGAGCTTTCCGACCCGTCACTACTACACCGACAGCACGACGACGGCGCTGCCGCCCTTCGTCGATCCCTTCCAGGACGACGGCCACGCCTGCGAGACGACCGAGCTCGCGCTGTTCGACCGCGAGATGCCGCTCCGTGTGGACACGGCATCCTGCGACAGCCTTTGCCCGCCGGTCGACCCGGCGCCGAAATTCTCGACCTGCTTCACGACCCAGGTGCTGACCTTCGCGCAATCGATCTTCGCCGTCGACGCGCAGACCAGCACGCCGAGCCGGATCTTCGGTTCGACCGCCGCCGCCAACATCACGCCGCGCGCCAACGGCGTCTCCGCCGACCGGGGCTATCTGAGGATGGACTTCCTGAGCACTCCGGCCACGAACGCGAACGGTCGCGCATTGCGCTCGCTCAATGGCGACGTCTACCACGGCCTGCCCGTCCTCGGCTTCGAGGCATCGAACTACGTGAACGGCGCGGCGCAGCCCGGCAAGCTCGCCAACTACAGCGGCTCGCTGCCGCATCACTACAACGTGCGGATCGATCGCGCCGCGGGCACGGCGACCGCCGAGGAATCCCGATGAGAGACGTCGCAAAGAAATCGGCGCTGGCCGCCTGCATCGCCGCCGGGATCGCCAGCAACCCCGCGTCGGCAGCACTGAGCGTCGGGAAGCACGGCCTGGGTCAGGTGTTGCTGTACCCGTACTACACCGTCAACGGCGGCAACGACACCTACGTCACGGTGACGAACACGACCAACCGCGGCAAGGCGGTCAAGCTGCGCTTCCGCGAGAGCCGCAACTCGCGGCCGGCGCTCGAATTCTCGATCTACCTGTCGCCCTACGACGTCTGGAGCGGCGCGGTGTTCGCGATCGATGCCGACGGGCCGGCGAACCTCGTCACCTTCGACACCAGCTGCACGGTGCCGGCGATCCGCACCAACACCCAGCTGCCGCAGACCGCCGGCGGGGCGCGCTACGTGCCGTTCCGCAATTTCGCCTATGCGCTCACCAACGCCGACGGCGGCGATCCGAGCCTGGCGCGCAGTCGCGAGGGCCACATCGAGCTGATCGAGATGGGCACGCTGCGTCAGGGGCCGGCGCTGACCCAGGTGCTGGAAGAGATCACCCACACGTCTGCGTCCGGCGCTCCGAACAGCGGCGTGCCGGTGAACTGCAACCGGGTGATCGCGAACTGGGACAACATCGACGGCGCCTGGGGCGGGGCCAACGGCAACCGCCAGCTCGACATCGACCTGCCGACGGGCGGCCTCTACGGCACGGCGCAGATCATCAACGTCGCCAACGGCACGCTGCACGCCTACGACGCCGAGGCGATCGAGGGCTTCTACGGTGGCACCGCGGCGCCGGGCGGCTGCACCAGGCGCCGGGCAACGGCAAGCCCGACCTCACCGATGCCAGCAACGGTAGCGCGACCGTCGAGACGCGGGTCCGTCAGACCGTCTTCGAGGTCAATTCGAGCTGGCAGCAGGGTACAGCCGACGCGGTCAGCGCCGTGCTGATGAGCGATGGGATCTACAACGAGTTCGACACCGAGGCGTCGATCGGCGCGAACTCGGAATGGATCGTCGCCTTCCCGACGCGCTACTACTACACCGACCGCAGCGACGTCGCGCTGCTGCCGTTCACCGCCCGGTCGCAGAGCCGCGCCGTCAATCTCATCCAAGGATGTGAAGTCGTCTCGCCCAGCCTTTGGGACCGCGACGAGCTCCCGACGCTTCTCTTCGACACCGACCCGTCGATCCCGCCGCAGTGCAACGTGACGCAGACCGGAAGTTGCGCGCCGTTCTGCCAGCCGCCACCCGAATGCGACGTCTACAAGCGGTTCTGCGGCAGCGTGTCGGCCTTCACCTTCCAGCAGGACGCGGTGAACCTCACCGGCGCGGCGACGAGCATCTTCGGTAGCCGCGGAGCCCTCAATCGTTCGCTGCATGTGGGCGGTCGGGCCGTCGATCGCGGCCACGCACGCGTCACCTTCCCCACTGTCTACAGTGGCGCGCCGCTGGGCGCCCACACGCTGACCTCGCTCGACGGCGACGTCTACTCGGGCTTGCCGGCGATCGGATTCGCCTCCAGCAACTACGTCAACGGCAACGCTCAGCCCGGCAAGCTTGCGAACTACAGCGCCGCGACGAGGCATCGCCGGTCAGTGTCGATCGTCGGCAGCTAGATCACGGACGAATGACAAGAATTCGAAGCGACGACGCACCGTCGACCCACGCGAATCCGGGAATTCACGCATGACCATGACATCGAAACTCCAATTCCTCCCCCGCACCCTGCTCGGCGCAGCGTTGCTCGCTGCGCTCGGCAGCGCGCACGCCGAGATGGCGCTGAACGAGCGCGGCCTCGGGCAGGTCCTGCTGTACCCGTACTACACCGTCAACAACGGAAACGACACCTACGTCACGGTGACCAATACCACCAACCGCGGCAAGGCAGTGAAGCTGCGCTTTCGCGAGAGCCGCAATTCGCGGCCGACGCTGGAGTTCTCGATCTACCTGTCGCCGTACGACGTCTGGTCCGCCGCGCTGTTCTCGCTCGATGCCAACGGCCCAGCGAACCTCGTCACCGCCGACACCAGCTGCACGGTGCCGACGATCCGCACCAACACGGCATTGCCGCAGACAGCCAGCGGCCTGCGCTACGTGCCGTTCCGCAACTTCGCCTACGCGCAGACGCATGCCGACGGTGGCGATCCCGGGCTTGCGCGCAGCCGCGAGGGTCACATCGAGCTGATCGAGATGGGCACGCTGCGTCCGGGTGCGGCGCCGACCCAGGTGCTCGAGGAGGTCACCCACAACTCGGCGAGCGGCACGCCCAACACCGGCGTGCCGGCCAACTGCAACGCAGTCGTCGCCAACTGGGACAGCATCAACGGTGCCTGGGGCGGGACCAGCGGCAACCGCCAGCTCGACATCGACCTGCCGACCGGCGGACTCTACGGCACGGCGCAGATCATCAGTGTCGCCAACGGCACGCTGCATGCCTACGCGGCCGAGGCGATCGAGGGCTTCTACGGCGGCACCGCCGCGCCCGGCGGATTGCATCAGGCGCCCGACGTCGGCAAGCCCGACCTCGCCGACGGCAGCGACGGCAGCGCGACCGTCACCGCGCGCGTCGTGCTCGACGACGGCAATCCGGTCCTCGCCAGCTTCGACGCCGGTCGCGCCGACGCGGTCAGCGCGCTGCTGATGCAGGACGCGATCTACAACGAGTTCGACACCGAGGCGTCGATCGGCGCGACCTCGGAGTGGATCGTGAGCTTCCCGACCAAGTCCTATTACACCGACCGCACGGGCCCGGCACTGGCGCCCTTCGTCGAGGCCTTCCCCGACGATGGCCAGGCCTGCGAGCGGATCGCGCCGTCGTTCTGGGATCGGGAGACGCTGCCGACGCTGAGTCCGTCGTGCCTCCCGCCCGGTGCATCCAATCCGCCCGGAAGTGCGCTGCCGCCGTGTCCTCCGGCGTCGTCCTTCACCCTGTGCGGAAGTGCGTCCAGCACGGCCATCAATGCCGCCGGTGCCACGGGTCCGATCTTCGGCGCCGTCGCGCCGTTCCGTCTGTCCTTGAACGCCTCCGGTGGCATCGCCGACCGTGGCCACCTGCGTTACGTGTTCTCGCGTTCCACGGCTCCGCTCGACAGCAGCCTGCCCGCCGGCAGTCGCGTGCTGGTCGCGAAGGACGGCCGCAGCTTCAGCGGACTGCCGGTGATCGGTTTCGCCGCGACCAACTACGTCAACTCCAACGCGCAGCCCGGCAGACTCGCCAACTACAGCGCGGCGGTGCGCCATCGCGGCAGCGTGTCGAGCAGCACTCCGCCGCGATGAGCCGCACATCGACGCCCGGCTCGATGTCGGATCGGCTTGCGCGATCGTCCCCGGCGGGGTCTTGCCGCGGAATGTGCGACATGACGAGCCGGACGAGTCGAGTGACCCGCAACGGACTCCGCACCGCCCTGGCGGCCATGCTGGCCGCGATCAACGCGGCGCCGACTGCCGCCGCCGTGACGGTCAATCCGCGGGGTGTGGGACAGGTGCTGCTGTTCCCCTACTACACCGTCAACGGAGGCCACGACACCTACGTCTCGGTCACCAACACGACGAACCGGGGCAAGGCGGTGAAGGTGCGCTTCCGCGAGGCGCGCAACGGCCGCGACGACCTCAGTTTCAACGTCTACCTGTCGCCGTACGACGTCTGGACCGCGGCGCTGGTGTCGCTCGACGCCACCGGCCCGGCCACCCTGATCACCCGCGACACCAGCTGCACGGTGCCGGCGATCCGGACCAACCCGCTGCTGCAGGTCCTGCCCGACGGGACCCGCTACGTGTCGTTCCGGAACTTCAACTACACCGGAAGCAGCAACGACGATGGCGGTGCGTCGCTCGCCCGCACCCGCGAGGGCTTCCTGGAAGTGATCGAAATGGGCGAACTCGCCGCCGGGACCGCGTCGACCCAGGTGCTGGAGGAGGTGAGTCAGGTCACGCCGAGCGGCACTCCGAACAGCGGCGTGCCGATGAACTGCAGCTTGCCGCTGTCCGACTGGGACAGCACGACCGGAGCCTGGAGCGACGGCAGCGGCAATCGCCAGGCCGACATCGGTCGGCCCTCCGGCGGCCTCTACGGCACGGCGCAGATCATCAACGTCGCCGATGGCACGCTGCACGCCTATGCGGCGACGGCGATCGAGGGCTTCTACGGCGGCACGGCACCCGCGGGCGCGCTGCATACCTCGCCGGGCTCGACCGCCCCGAACCTCGCGAGTGCGAGCGTCGGCGCGGCGACGATCGAGTCGCTGGTGGTGCTCGACGACGGCACTCCCGTGTTGTCGCACTGGGACGCCGGCACGGCGGACGCGGTGAGCGCTGTGCTGATGCAGGAATCCTTCGGCAACGAATTCGATACCGAGCGGTCGATCGGCGCCAGCACGGAATGGGTGGTCACCTTCCCGACCAAGGCCTACTACAGCGGCAGCGGGGTCACGCCCGCGCTACCGTTCTCGGATCCCTTCGTCGGCGACGGCAAGGCCTGTGAGCTCACGACGCCGGTGGCGCGCGACCGCGACGCGTTCAGGACCGGTCCGCCGCTGCATCCCTGCGACGAGGTGTGCTTCGCCGCGCCGCCGCCGGAGCCGCCCTACGTGATCCCGCCGGGCGATGTCTGCTTCGCCGCCCAGGTGATCGCCGTCGGCCAGCAGATCGCCGGGATCGACCCGCTGCACCAGACACCGTCGGCGATCTTCGGCTCCGACGCCTCCGCGCCGCTGCAGCCGAGGTCCGGCGGCGTGACCTCCGACCGCGGCGTGCTCACCCTCGGCCTGCCGGCCGTCGACGGCGGCGGCAGGGCGATCCACCGCCTGACTTCGCTCGAGGGCGACACCTACTTCGGACTGCCATTGATCGGCTTCGGCGCGACCCGCTACGTCAACGGCAACGCCCAGCCCGGCAAGCTCGCGAACTACAGCGGCTCGGTTCCGCTGCGTGGCAGCGTGCGGATCGATCGACACGGTACGACGACCGCCACGGAAGCAGGCCGGTAAGGCGGCGGGCGACAAGCCGCCGCCCGCGTCGGTGCGGGAAGCGGAGCGACCCCCGGGTCGCTCCCCGTCGAGCCTTCCGGGGGCGCGATGTCGCAACCGGGTCCGATCCGTCGCCCTATGCTGCAGCCATCCATGAGGACGAGGCATGCGCGAAACCAGGTGCCGGACGTCGAGAATCTCCCTGCAGCGCGCCCTGCTCGGCGCACTCGTCGGGGGCTTCAGCCTATCGGCGATGGCCGGCGTCAGCGTCAATCCGCGCGGCCTCGGCCAGGTCCTGCTGTACCCGTACTTCACGGCCAACGCGGGCAACGACACCTACATCGTGCTGACCAACACCACGAACCGCGGCAAGGCGGTGAAGGTGCGCTTCCGCGAGGCGCGGAACGGCAAGGATGTGCTGAGCCTCAATCTCTACCTGTCGCCCTATGACGTCTGGACCGCGGCCGTGTTCTCGCTCGACGCCTTCGGGCCGGCCAATCTGCTGACCCGCGACACTACCTGCACGGTTCCGGCGCTGCGCGACAACGCCAGCTTGCAGCAGCTCGCCGACGGTACCCGCTACACGCCCTTCCGCAACTTCCAGTACTCCGGCTCGAACAACGACCAAGGCACTACCCGCCTCGGCCGCACCCGCGAAGGCTTCGTGGAGGTCATCGAAATGGGCGAGCTCGCGGAAGGGATCGCTCCGACCCAGGTGCTGGAGGAGATCACCCACGCCACACCGACCGGGATCCCCAACACCGGGATGCCGTCGAATTGCGCGCGGCCGATCGCGAACTGGTTCGGTCTTGCCGGCGCCTGGGCCGACAATTCCGGCAATCGCCAGCGCGACATCGCTGCACCCGGCGGTGGCCTGTACGGCACCGCGCAGATCATCAACGTGGGCAACGGTACCCTGCATGCCTACGCGGCGACCGCGATCGAGGGATTCTACGGCGGCAGCGCCCCGGCCGGTGGCCTGCACACGGCGCCGGGCAACGCCTTGCCCGATCTCACCAGCGCGAGCGACGGCAGCGCGACGGTCGCGTCGCAGGCGAGCCTCGACGACGGCACCACGATCACCTCGCACTGGACCGCCGGGACGGCCGACGCCGTCAGCGCCGTGCTGATGCAGGACAAGATCATCAACGACTTCGATACGGAATCCGCGATCGGTGCCGCGACCGAATGGCTGCAGGTCTTTCCCACCAAGCCCTACTACACCGACTTTATCGCCGAAGCGCGGCTGCCTTTCAGCGATCCGTTCCGGGACGACGGGAAGTCCTGCGAGCCGGTCAAGTTCCAGTTCTACGACCGCGAGGAGCAGCCCATGCCGATCCCGGACGTCTGCGTCGTCGACTTCCTGTGCGGGCCGCCGCCCATCCGACCGACCGCCGAATCCGAGAGCCTTTGCTACGCCGCCCAGATGGTGAGCTTCAATCAGGAGATCACACTGGTCGACTCGCAGACCCGGTCGCCGACGGCGATCTTCGGTTCGGACGGAGCCCTCAATGCCGTGCCCAGGATCCTGTCGCGAGGCCCGCCGGCCGACCGCGGCTGGCTCGAGCTCCGGATGCTGAATCCGCAGGTGCCGAACCCGGCCGGCGCGCGCACCCTGCAATCTCTCGAGGGCGACACCTACTACGGTCTGCCGGTCATCGGCTTCGCGGCGATGAATTTCATCAACTCCAACGCGCAGCCCGGCCGCGTCGCCAACTACAGCGGCGCGGTCCCGCATCGCGGCGTCGTCCGGGTGACGCGCGGCCGGTAGGTGCAGTGATCGGCGTGTCGTGGGACGGGCCGGTCGAGTTCGTACGGTAGCGGCCTCGGCTTTACATTGCCCGGCGCAGCCGCCACCCTCAGGCCATGCGCGAGAAGAAGCTCTACAAGGTCACCTTCAACAACCAGGGCAAGGTCTACGAGCTGTACTGCCGGCAGGTCGCGTCGAGCGGGCTGTGGGGCTGCACCGAGATCTCGCAGCTGGTGTTCGAGCCGGCGAGCTCGCTGGTCGTCGATCCGACCGAGGAGAAGCTGCGCGACGAGTTCGGTCACACCCGCGTGCTGCATCTGCCGATGCACGCGGTGGTGAAGATCGAGGAGGTCGAGCAGCGCGGCAAGCTCGCCATCCGCGATGCATCGACCGGCGAGAAGATCACCCCGTTTTCGATGCCGCGGTAGGGTGCGTCGCGGACGCGCCGACTCTGCGATGTTGCGTTGTCGCTCGACTGCTCTGATGGGCATCTTCGATCGCGCCGAGGCCGGTGACCGGCACCGGCGCAGGAGCGGAACGATCGTCGGCGGGGCGCGATCCGCCCCCGTAGGCTTCGCCCGAAGCCGTCGAGCGGCACCGGGGTCGCGCTGTCAGGGGTTCCCGACCAGGGGCAGCCGGCCGGGGCCGCTCTCCGCGATGTGCGCGACGATAGGGCGATGGCGGGCAGGGCCCGTCCTACCTGCGTACAATGCGCCCGCGGAGTCGGCCAGACAGTCGCGGCGCGGAAATCGCGTCGAGGAAAGTCCGGGCTCCACAGGGCACGGTGCCAGGTAACTCCTGGGCGGCGCGAGCCGACGGAAAGTGCAACAGAAAACGAACCGCCGAACGGCCGCTTGCGGTGCGTGGCAAGGGTGAAAAGGTGCGGTAAGAGCGCACCGTGCGGCGGGCAACCGTCCGCACTGGCAAACCCCACCGGGAGCAAGACCAAATAGGGATGCATTGGTGCGGCCCGCATCGCATCCGGGTAGGTCGCTTGAGGCCTGCGGCGACGCAGTGTCCAGAGGAATGACTGTCCACGACAGAACCCGGCTTACCGGCCGGCTCCGCACCTCTCCAGAGAAGTGACCCGCCGCTCAATCCGCGACGATCGTTCCCCCTCTCCCGGAATTGCGCGATCGGCGCAACTTCGGGCGAGGACTCGGGGCGAGGGCTTCCTGCCGATCAGCGATTCGACGGGGCGTGCAGTCTCCGTGCGACGTGAGTCGCGGCTTGCGCCGCTGCTACTGGAAGTCGACGCCTGCCACCCGTTCGACGTCCAGCCCCAAGCCGGACTCGCGCCTCAGGAACTCCGGGCCGATGGTGTGTCCCGACAGCCGCGCGGCGAAGCCGGTGTCGGGGCGTGGGAAGACCGCGTGCGCCTGATTGCGGCCGGCGCTCTTCGAGAGGTACGCGGCGGCGTCGGCGACCGACAGGATCTGGTCGAGACTGAGACCGCCGCCCATCGCGAACGGCCAGGGCAGCGGCGCGCAACCGATCGAGCAGGTGACCCGGGTCCGGTTCTGAGGGTTCAGTGCGAATGGCTCGCCGCCGATCAGCGTGAGCAGCGTCGCGGCGAGGTCGATGGCGCCGGCGCGATCGAGGCCGCGTGCGATCACCAGGAACTCCTCGCCACCCCAGCGCAGCACCGCATCGGATTCGCGCAGGCGGCCGCGCAGGCGTTCGGCCACCTCGATCAGCACGGTGTCGCCGGCATCGTGGCCGTAGCGGTCGTTGATCTGCTTGAAGTGGTCGAGGTCGAACACGAACAGGCACAGGTGATCGCCGTCGGCACTGCGGCGCTCGCCGAAGGCCGGAGGCGGCGCCTTCACGGTGGTGTCGAAGTAGCGCTTGAGAAAACGGCGGTTGCGCAGCCCGGTCAGCGCGTCGGTCAGCGACGCGGTGTCCAGTTCGCGGTTGGCGACCTCCAGCGCGCGACGCTGCTCCTCGATCCGGCGGTTCTGCGCCGCCAGTTCGGCGCGGCTTTCGAGCAGCGCCTTGAACGCGGCCTCGCGCTCGCGCGCGGCGAGGCAGGAGCGCGCGTGGTAGCGCACCCGCGCGACCAGCTCCAGCGCGGAGGGCAGCTTCACGACGTAGTCGTTGGCGCCACGCCGGAAGGCCTCGGCCTTGGTCAGCGGCTCCTCCGCGGTCGACAGCATCACCACCGCGACGTCGGTGAGGCGCGGATCGGCGCGGAGCCGGGTCAGGACCGAGAGCCCGTCGACCGGATCCATGTTGAGATCGAGCAGGATGACCGCCGGGTCGAGCTGCACGGCGAACTCGACCGTGCCCGTGGGGTCGGCGATCGCCGTCAGCTCCAGCCCGGCATCGTCGGCCAGCATCTGCCGCACGGCCTCGTGCAGGATCGGCTGGTCGTCGACCATCAGCACGCGCACCTTGCCGCTCATCCGCGCGACTTCCAGGCGAAATGGCGGATCAGGGCCGGCGCGATCGCCGGCAGGGCGAGGCTGGCCTCGGCGGCGCCGAGTTCGACGGCCGCGCGCGGCATGCCGTAGACCACCGAGCTGGCCGCGTCCTGCGCGACGGTGTACCAGCCGCGCTGGCGCAGGCGCGCCAGGCCGGCGGCGCCGTCGCTGCCCATGCCGGTCAACAGCGCCGCGGCGCCCGGCGCGCAGTGTTCGGCGAGGCTGCCGAACAGGGTGTCGACGCTCGGCACGTGCAACTCGCTGCCGATCGGCGCGCGCAGCGAGAACTGCTGGCTCGGCAGCAGCACCAGGTGGGCATTCGGCGGCGCGATGTAGACCTGGCCGGCGCGCGGCACCCCGCCGCGCGCGGCAAGCTGCACCGGCAGCTCGGTGCGGCCGGACAGCCACTGGGCCAGGCCTTCGGAGAATTCGCCCTCGATGTGCTGGACGATCAGTACCGCCGCGGGAAACGTCGTCGGCAGCTTCGACAGCACGGTCGCGAGTGCCAGCGGGCCGCCGGTGGAGGCGCCGAGGGCGAGCACCGGCGAATGGCCGCCGGCCTCCGGGACCGGGGTCTTCGGCGCTGCCGCCTCGATGAGGCTGGCGATCCGGGTCAGGCGTTCGACGAAGCGCGCCGCGCCGACCAGCTCGCCATCGTCGGCCAGCGCCGGCGGCTCGAGCAGCGCCAGCGCGCCGCGGCCGAGCGCGTCGTAGGCGGCGCCGACCGCGTCCGGCCGCGCCAGCACCACCACGCCGAGACCGGCCGCGGTCAGGCGGTCGAGCTTCTCCGCCTTCGCGCCGAGCACGTCGAGCTCGACCAGGACGAGGCGGGCCCGGCCGCGCTCCAGCGTCGCCTCGAGGTCGGCGGTGACGAGACTGATCTCGAACGAACTTTTCGCCAGCGACCGCCGCAGCGCCTCCCGCACGAGGCGGGCGTGGTGGACGATCGCGACCTTCATTCCCCGTCTCCGGCACCGCCGATCAGCGTGCGCACCGCGTCGACGAAGCGGTCCTCGTGGAAGTCGCTCTTCGTGAGGTAGGCGTCGGCGCGCACCTCGAGGCCGCGCGCGCGGTCCTCCGGCCGGTCGCGGTAGGACACGATCACCACCGGCAGGGAGCGCAGGTGCGGGTCCTGCTTGATCGAGCGGGTGAGCTCGATGCCGTCGAGCCGCGGCATGTCGACATCGGTGACGACGAGGTCGCAGGGCCATTCGCGCAGCCGCGACCAGGCGTCCATGCCGTCGACCGCGACCGCGACGTCGTAGCCGTGCGCCGCCAGCAGCTGGCGCTCCAGCTCGCGCACGGAGATCGAGTCGTCGACCACCAGCACGCGCTGCCGCTGGCGCGGCTCCTCGCGGCCGTCGCCGCCGCCGGCGAGCCGGGCACGCCGCGATTCCAGCGCGCCGCGCATCAGGTCGTCGACGTCGAGCAGCACCACCGGCGCGCCGTCCGGCAGCAATGCCAGCGCGGCGAGGTCGGCGATCCTGCCGAGGCGGGCATCCAGCGGGCGGGTCGCGAGATCGAACTCGCCGAGGATGGCGTCGACGACGAAGGCCAGCGAGCGGCCCTCGACGCTGACGACGACGAGGTCGATCAGTTCCTTGCCTGGCCGGGTGGCGCCGAGTTCGAGCTGCTCGGCGAGCGGCAGCAGGCCGATATGGCGATTCTCCAGCGCGACGAACTGCAGTCCCTCGACGGTGTGGGTCTGGTCCGGCGACGCCCGGACCACGCGCTCGACCCGGAGCAGCGGGAAGGCATAGGCCTCGCCGGCGACGGTCACCGCCAGCGCTCGGGTCACCACCCGCGAGATCGGCACCAGCAGGTGGAAGCTGGTGCCGAGGCCCGCGCTGGACGAGATCCGCACCTGGCCGTCGAGCTGCTTCACCATCTGCCGCACGACGTCGAGCCCGACGCCGCGGCCGCTGATCTCGCTGACTTCGTCGCGGGTCGAGAAGCCGGCGCCGAACAGGTGGTCGTACAGGCGTTCGTCGTCGAGGGTCGCCGCGGTCGCCGCGTCGATCGTGCCGTCGGCGATGAGCTTGGCGCGGATCCGGGCGGCGTCGATTCCGGCGCCGTCGTCGCCGACGTCGACCGCCAGCATGCCGGCTCGGTAGCTGGCGCGGATGCGGATCTGGCCTTCCTCGGGCTTGCCGGCGGCGCGGCGCTGCTCCGGCGATTCGATGCCGTGGTCGAGCGCGTTGCGCAGCAGGTGCGTGAGCGGCGCGTCGATCCGCTCCAGCACGTCGCGATCGACCGCCAGCGCCTCGCCGTCGATCAGCACCCGGACCCGCTTGCCGAGGCGGCGCGCGAGGTCGCGCAGCATCCGCGGGTAGCCGCTGGCGATCTCGCCGAAAGGCCGGAGACGGGTCTGCGCGGCACGGTGGTAGATGCGCTCGGTGAGGTCGAAGGACTCGCGCATGAATTCGCCGAAGTCCTCGATCCAGTCGTTGACGTGGTGGCGACTCTCGCCGACGCGCTCGCGCAGGTCGGCAAGCTCGGCGCCGAGCGCGGTCTTCGGCGACGGCGCACCGAGCCGGTGATGCAGGGCGTCGAGCGCGCGCGCGGCGTCGCCGAGCTGGCGCCGCAGCCGCTGCTGGCGTTCGGCGAACAGCTTCAGCCGGCGCGACTCGACCATGCCGCTGCCCGCCAGCGCGATCAGTTCGCCGATCAGGCTGGCGCGGATCCGGAGCACCGGTTCGGAGTCCTCGCTGGCGATGTAACCCGCCGGCGCCGCGGGAGCCGCTGGAGCCGGGGGTGCCAGTTCCGCCGCATCCTGCGGCGTCGCCGCGGGCAAGGCGGCCACTTCCGGCGCGGACTGCGCGTCGCGCATCTCGCGGCTCAGTGCGCGCAACGTGTCGATGGTGCGCAGCGCGTCGTCGATGCTGGCGTCGGTGACCCTGCCGCCGGCCTTCTGGGCGGTCGCGAGGCGATCCTCCAGCCCGTGCGCGAGATTGACGAAGGCCTCGTTGCGCACGGCCCGCGCCGCGCCCTTCAGCGAATGCGCCGCGCGCATCATCGGCGCGATCAGCTCCAGCCGGTCCGGTGCGGCTTCGAGCTGCAGCAGGAGGCGATCGAGCTGTCCGGTCTTGTCCTCGACCTCCTGCGCGAACAGCCGCACCAGCCGCGCGTCGGCGTCTCCGCTGCTGCGGGTCGCCGCCGTCGGCGCGCCGCGATCGAACTGCTGCAGGAACTCCGGCAGCTCTTCCAGCCGGCGACTCGCCGCCGCCGCATCGAGCTCGGCGAGGCTGCGCAGCCACGCGAGGCCGGCCTCGGTCAGGCGCGCGGCCCGCTCGCGCCCCCCCGCGCGCCAGACGCCGGCGAGCTTCATCACGAAGTCGCTGAGCGTGGCGTTCTCCAGCACCACCAGCGCGCCCTGGAACGACTCCAGGCGCCGCTGCCACTGCGCCGCGGCCGCGCCGTCCTCGCTCACCGACAGCCGCTGCGCCCAGCCCGACAGCTCCGGCAGCAGGCGGATCAGCTCGGCGCGCACCAGGGGCCAGAGGTTCATCACCGGAACAGGGCCTCCTCCAGCAGCAGGATCAGCGCGGAGGGCTCCAGCACGCCGACCCGGCCGAGCGGATGCTCGAAGAAGCCGGACAGAACGCGGGCCAGCGCCGTCGTCAGCGCCTGCGGTGGCGCCAGCGGGCCGGCGACGGGCGCATGCACCAGCCCGCGCACCTCGTCGGCGCGGAAGGCCAGTGCGGCCGCCTGTGCGCCGCGGACCAGCACGAGGCGTTCGCCGGCAGCGCCGCTGGCGCTGCGACGGCCGAGATCGAGCAGCTCGGACAGGGCGACGCACAGGTGCAATTCGCCGCGCACGCCGACCACGCCCTCGATCAGTCCCCCGGCGCGGTGGGCGAGGCGACGGATCGCGCCGGCCGTCGCGATCTCGACCAGCAGCGTCGGTGGCAGTCCCAGCCACTGGTGGCCGAGCCGGAACAGCAGCAGGCTGCTGCCGGCGCTCGCGTCCGTCGCCGCCAGGCTGTCGCGGACGGACGCCGGTGGCGCCTCGCGTTCGAACAGCGTGCGTGCGGCGGCGCGGAAGGTGGGGCAGTTGCGGCAGTGCAGGACCTCGGCGAGCTTGTCGCAGCTCTGGTCGCCGCCGCCGTAGACGCCGATCCGGCGCCAGCAGTGCTCGGCCGCGGTCATCCCTCACCCCGGTCGCGCAAGGTCTTCGCGCGGGCCCGCAGCCGGCGCGCGCCACTGCGGTCGCCGAGCCGCTGCGCCAGGGCCGCGCGCAGCTCGGCGGCATCGAGATGGCCCGGATCGAGATACAGCACCTGGGTGAACGCGGCATCGGCGGCCGCAAGGTCGTTGCAGGCGAGTTCGATCACGCCGAGCAGGTGACGGCTGGCGACATCGCCGGCGTCGTCGGCGATCAGCGCGAGACACAGGGCGCGCGCCTCGGCGAGACGGCCATCGTCGGCCGCGGCCTGGGCGGCGCGGCGGCGCTCGTTGCGGTCCGGTCCGCGCGCCGGTGCATCAGCGATCGGCCGCGCGGGTGTCGCGGGCTCCGCGCGGCGCGGCGCGGCGGGCGGGGGCGCGAGCGGCGGCATCGTCGGGGCCGGCATCGACTCGCGCCGGTGCCGCAGGCGCTGCGCGGGGTCGTAGCGGTAGGACAGCGGGCTGGCGCCATCGAAGGGCACGAAATCGCTGTCGATGGTCGGCAGGATCTCGGCCTGTCCGGTGCACAGGAGGGCCGGGGCGGTCATCACCCGGCAGAGGTTGTCGAGAACCCGCTGCCGCGCCGGCAGGTCGAGGTAGATGATGAGATTGCGGCAGAACACCGCGTCGAAACGCTCGCCCGGCTGGAACAGCATGCCGTCCAGCGCGTTGCCGGCGCGGAAGCGAACGGCGGTCCGCAGCGCGGGATCGATCGAAAAGCCGTCGGGGCGCACGTCGGTCCAGGCCGGCGGCGACTGTCCGCGCAGCGCGCTGTTGCGGTAGTGGCCGCGGGTCGCGCGCTCGATCAGGTCGGCGCCGATGTCGACACCGAGCACGTTGAACTGGCCCGGCAGGAGGCCCGCGGCGGCGAGCCGGATCGCGGCGGACCAGGCCTCCTCGCCGCTGGCGCAGGGCAGGCACAGCACCTGGAACGGACGTCGTTCGGCGGCCTCGCCGGTGGCGAAACGCACGAGGTCGTCGAACTGTTCCGGCGCGCGGAAGAACCAGGTCTCCGGCACCGTGCAGGTGCCGATCAGCAGTTCGAAGGCCGCGGGGTCGCGGAGGCAGCGCTCGAGCAGCGCGCGATCGTCGGGGAGGCCCAGCGCGCGGCGCGCGTCGGCGAATGCGTGTTCCAGCACCACCTCTCCGAGCGCGGCCGGATCGAGGCCGATGCGTTCGCCGAGGCGGCGGATCAGCTCGGTACGGCTCATGCGTCGCCCTGTGCCCGGAACAGCGCGGCCAGCGCCGCCGGCAGCAGCCGTTCGGCGGCAACCAGCTGCGGCAGGCCGTCGGCATCGGCGAGGTGGTCGCCGAGCCAGCCCTGGTCGGTGAGACGCAGGCCGGGCTGGGTGGCGCGGGCGTCGATCAGGTCGAGCACATCCTCGGCCAGCAGCCCGACGAGGCGCGGCGCCGCGTCGTCGCGACATTCGACGACGATGATCCTGGACGAGCGCAGCGGCGCCGCGTCGCGTTCCAGCACGATGCGCGCGAGGTCGACCACCGGCACCAGCGCGCCGCGGTAGGGCAGCAGCCCGATCACGCCGTCCGGCGCCAGTGCGACCGGATGCAGCTCGGTGCGTGGCAGCACCTCGCGCACCTGGCGCGCCGCCAGGGCGAAACGATGCGGACCGGCACGGAAGGCGAGGGCCTGCACGACGGGCGCTCCGGCTCAGCTGCCGACGTTGAACTGCGAAATCTCCTGGCGCAGCGTCGAGACCGCGTCGCGCAGGCTCTCGGTGGCGGAGTTGAATTCGCGCAGCGATACCGAGGTCTGCCGCGCGCCGTCGATCAGCTGTCCCATGGCCTCGCCGATCTGGCGCGCGCCTTGCGACTGGCTGCGCATGCCGTGGTTCACCGCATCGAAGCGCTCCGACAGCGTCTTCACCTGACTGATGATCTGGCTGAACTGGCCGCCGACGCGGTTGACGTTGCCGATGCCCGAGCGCACCTCCTCGGCGAAGCGGTCGATCTCCATGACGCCCGCCGACACCGCGGTCTGCATCTGCTTCACCATCTGCTCGATGTCGAGCGTCGCCACCGCGGTCTGGTCGGCGAGGCGACGGATCTCGCGCGCCAGCACCAGGAACCCGAGGCCCTGCTCGCCGGCCTTCTCGGCCTCGATCGCCGCGTTGATCGACAGCAGGTTGGTCTGGTCGGCGACCTTCGAGATCGCGGTGACCACGCCGGTGATCTCGGCGGCCTCCTCGCGGATCGCGGCGAGCCGCGCGGCCATCGTGTTGGCGGCCTGGGCGAGGCGATCCATCGTGGTGTCGAGGTTGCGCAGGCCCGACTGGCCTTCCTGCGCGAGGTCCGAGGTCTGGCCGGCGACCGCGTTGACGCCCTCCATGGTCGCCAGCAGCTCCGAGCTGGTCGCGCTGATCTGCTTCACCGCCGCGGCGATCTCGTTGGTCGAGGTGCCGAAGCTCTGCACCGTGGTCTCCTGCTGGCGGCTGGTCGCGGCGAATTCCGTGGCCGTGCTCATCAACTCGATCGACGCGTGCTTGGCGCGGGTGACCAGCGCGCGCAGGCTCGACGACATCGTCGAGATCGCGCGGAGCAGCAGGGAGGTCTCGTCGTCGCCGTCGGTGGCGGGGACCTCGGTGGTGAGATCGCCGCTGGCGACCCGGCCGGCGACGGCGGACGCGAGTCGGATGCGTTCCGACAGTCGCGCGGCCGTGCGCTGCGCGAACACCGCCATGAACGCGACCACGCCGAGGATCGCGAGCGCCAGGACCAGGAGGGTGCGCGACTGGCTGGCGATCACCTCGTCGGCGTCGGACTCGGCCGTGGCGTTGCGCGTCTTCGAGATCGTGACCACCTGATCGATCGCCAGGCGGTGCGCCTCGTAGCGCTGGTGCATTTGCGCCAGGATCGCGCGGGCCTTGTCGCGGTCGCCGGCCTGGAGTGCCGGGATGAACTGCTCGTCGCGCAGCTTGAAGAACTCCATCGCCGGGTTGTAGGCGGTCACCGTCATCAGGTCGCCGAGGTCGGTGGCGCCGAGGTCGCGCTTCCACTTCACCTGGCCGTTTTCGTATTCGATGCGCCGCTTGTTTCCCTCCGAGATCAATACGCCGCGCCGCGCCGGATCGGGCTCGTCGGCCAGCTGCAAGACCAGCAGGTAGGCCTCGATGATGTATTCCGGCGGCGGCAGCACATCGGCGATCAGGTCCTTGCCCTGCACGATGTTGCTGTAGATCGGCCCTTTGACCCGAACCTGCTCCAGCGTGCGCCAGGTGGTCAGACCGAACACCAGGAACAGCAGGCCGAAGATCACGACCAGCAGAGTCAGCGTGCGGGACAGGTGGGAATTGCGCATGGACGTGGGTTCCCCGGGGTGCCGTGCGTCGGATTGGAGCACAGGGCGGGGCGGCTGGGGATGCCCGGGGAGGGCGCGTCGCAAGCGTTCACGAGTCCGGGCAGCACTGCCCCGGGGACCGTCATCGCGAGCGCAGCGAAGCAACCCAGGGCCTTGCGCCGTTCGCGGGACCAGAGCCAAGGCGCTGGATCGCTTCGCTGCGCTCGCAATGACGGGTCGTGGTGGCCTGCGCCTTGTGTCATTTGACATGTGCCTGGTGCTGAGCGCCCTGCGATCTGTGCTCTGAGCCCGGGACCCATCGTTCACCCGCGAGCGAGAGAACGCGGCCACCAAGGCGCCTCGCCTCTACTGGGCACTTCTCTCCGTCCAGGCACGAAGCCGACACGTAGCCAGCGGTTTCCTAAACCGAAGTCACGAAATCCGCCCGAATTTCCGTTGACACCACCATCACGCGTCACTAAGGTGGTCAAAAGTGACATTTCGTGGTTTTTCGTGGGAGAAGTTGGCGGAGCGTCATGTTCCAGGGCGAGAGCGCAGTCACCATCGACGACAAGGGCCGGATGTCCATTCCGACCGCCCATCGCGATGCCGTGGCCACGCACTCGGCCAACCGTCTGGTGGTGACCTACAACCCGTTCGAGCCGGATTCCCTGTGGCTGTTTCCGGTCGGCGAGTGGGAAAAGGTGCGCGACCAGGTGATGGCGCTGCCCACCGCGAAGGCCGTGCATCGCAACCTGCAGCGCAAGCTGGTCGGTGCGGCTGCCCCGGTCGAAGTCGACGCCAACGGTCGCCTGCAGCTGCCCTTCAGCCAGCGCGAGACCGCCGGTCTCAACAAGCGCGCCGTGCTGGTCGGAATGGGCAGCAAGTTCGAGCTTTGGAACGAAAAAGGTCATCTGGACAAGATCAGGGAGACGATCGCCGAGGATCAGGTGACCGCGGAGATGCATGAGTTGAACCTTTGAAGGGCCGGTCGGGCGGTGACGCCCGGCACGGATAAGCCGGCAGTGGCGGCGGTTTCGTCGCACGAAGATCGGCGTTGACGGAGCGGGGAAGGCTTCCGGTGGTGTTCGGTGATGGACTCGGCCCGACGGTCGGGGATGTCCTCGAAGGCGTGCGTGGACCGGTGGTCCCCGCGCGCGATTGCCGTTGTGGCCGATCCCCCCAGGAGCGGGGATGGACAGTGGACATGTTCCGGTCATGCCGGATCAGGTCCTCCAGGGTTTGAACGTGCGTCCGGATGGCACTTATCTGGATGGCACCTACGGCCGCGGAGGGCACGCCGGCGCGCTGCTCGCGCGGCTGTCGGCGCACGGCCGGTTGCTGGTGATGGACAAGGACCCCGAGGCGATCGCAGACGCCCGGGCGCGCTTTGCCGCGGATTCGCGGGTCGCCGTGCGTCACGCCAGCTTCGCCGAGCTCGGCGACTGGGACGCCACCGCCGCCGGCCTCGACGGCGTGCTGTTCGACCTCGGCGTGTCCTCGCCCCAGCTCGACGTCGCCGAGCGCGGCTTCTCGTTCGCCAATGACGGCCCGCTCGACATGCGGATGGATCCGACCCGCGGCGAGAGCGCGGCGGAGTTCCTCGCGCGTGCCGACGCCGACGAGATCGCCGACGTGCTGTGGCGCTACGGCGAGGAACGCCAGTCCCGGCGGATCGGCAAGGCGATCGTGCTCGACCGCGCCACCACGCCCTTCACCCGCACCGCCGAGCTCGCCGGGCTCCTGCTGCGCCTGCTCGGCCGCAGCGACGCCGGCAAGCATCCGGCCACCCGCACCTTCCAGGCCCTGCGCATCCACGTCAACCGCGAGCTCGACGACCTCGACGCCGGCCTCGCCGCGGCGGCGGCGAGCCTCAAGCGCGGCGGCCGTCTGGCGGTGATCAGCTTCCATTCGCTGGAGGACCGGGCGGTCAAGCATTTCATCCGCGGCGAGCGAGCGGTCGCGCCGCGCCGGGGCCTGCCACCGCCGCCGGTGGCGGTCGCCCCGCTGTTCGCGGTGGGCAAGGCCATCCAGCCGGACGACGCCGAGATCGAGCGCAATCCGCGCTCGCGCAGTGCCGTGCTCCGGATCGCGGAGAAGGCGGCATGAGCCTGCAGTCCTTCCTCGTGCTGCTGCTGCTCACCGCCGCCGCGGTGCTGTCCGGCATCCGCGTGGTGCAGGAGCGCCAGGAGAGCCGCCGCCTGTTCGTCGAGCTCAACGCGCTCGAGAACGAGCGCGACGAGCTCGAGGTCGAGTACGGCCGCCTGAAGATCGAGCAGGCGACCTGGTCGGACAACGCACGTGTCGCGAAAATGGCCGCGGAAAGCCTCGGCCTCGTCGCACCGCAGCCGACCGAAACGCGGATCGTCACGCGATGAACGCCCGCACCGTCCCGCACCAGCCGCGCGCACGCATCCTCGCGATCGCCGTCGCGATGATGCTCGGCGCGACCGCCATCGTCGTCCGCGCGATCGACATGGAAGTCGTGCACCGCGAGTTCTACCGCGACCAGGGCGAGCAGCGCTTCGTGCGCGATCGGGTGATCCCGTCGTCGCGCGGCACCATCGTCGACCGCAACGGCGAGCCGCTGGCGATCTCGACCCCGATCGACTCGCTGTGGGCGGTGCCGCAGCAGGTGCTCGACGACGCGGAGCAGCTGCCGGCGCTGGCGCATGCGCTCGGCATGGACGTCGACACGCTGCAGGCCTTCCTGACCGAGCGCGCCGAAAAGGAGTTCGTCTACCTGCGTCGCCACGTCGCGCCGGAAGTGTCGGACGCGGTGATGGCGCTGAAGGTGCCGGGCGTCAACGTGCAGCGCGAGTACAAGCGCTACTACCCGGCCGGCCAGGTGTTCGCGCAGGTGCTGGGCGTCACCAACGTCGACGACCAGGGCGCCGAGGGCGTCGAGCTCGCGTTCAACGAGTGGCTGACCGGCACGCCGGGCCTGAAGCGGGTGATCCAGAACCTGCGTGGCGAGGTCGTCGAGAACGTCGAGCAGGTGCGCGAGCCGCAGCCGGGACGCGAGCTGAAGCTGTCGCTCGACCATCGCCTGCAGTACCTCGCCTTCCGCGAGCTCGGCAACGGCGTGACCGCGAACAAGGCCACCAGCGGATCGATGGTGATCCTCGACGTCGCCAGCGGCGAGATCCTGGCGATGGTCAACTGGCCGACCTTCAATCCGAACGCCAAGGCCAGCGGCCGCCAGGACGTGCGCCGCAACCGCGCCGTCACCGACCTGATCGAGCCGGGCTCGGTCGCGAAGGCGTTCACCGTGTCCGCGGGCCTCGAGTCCGGCAAGTTCCTGCCGACCACGATGATCGACACCAACCCGGGCACGCTGCTGGTCGGCAACCACATCGTGCGCGACGTCAGCAACCACGGTGTCGTCGATCTCACCGGCCTCATCCAGAAGTCGTCCAACGTCGGCGCCACCAAGATCGCACTGGAGCTGTCGAACGATCACCTGTTCGACGTGTTCCACCGCTTCGGCTTCGGCCAGACCACCGGCAGCGGCTTCCCCGGCGAGGCCGCCGGCGTGCTGCCGGAGCCGCGCGGCTGGGGCGTGGTCGAGAAGGCGACGATCTCCTACGGCTACGGCTTCTCGGCCACGCCGCTGCAGCTCGCCGCCGCCTACGCCGCGCTCGGCAACGGCGGCCGGCTGCACGCGCCGACCTTCG
>JBGAPI010000047.1:38899-40299 GCA_044221335.1 Ahniellaceae bacterium | reverse complement strand
GCTAGGAGCCTGCGCGGCAGAAGCCCATCGAGGCTGTGGGTGGGCGACAATCGCGGCATGACGACGTCCTACCTGCCGTACTACCCTGGCCAATCGCACCTGCTGCCACCGTCGGCGGAGGAGTGGTTGCCCGAAGGCCACTTGGCGTACTTCATCGGCGACACCGTGGAGGCACTCGATTTGTCGGCCTTCCATGCTCGCTACGCCGGCGGCGGTCCGCGCAATCAGCCGTTTCATCCGGCGATGATGGTGAAGGTGCTGCTTTACGGATACGCGACGGGAGTGTTCTCGTCGCGCAAATTGGCGCGGCGGCTGCACGAGGATGTGGCGCTGCGGGTGCTGGCGGCCGGCAACTTTCCGGCGCATCGCACACTGAGTGATTTTCGCGCCTTGCACCTGGAAGAGCTGGCGGCGTTGTTCGCGCAGGTGGTCAAGCTGGCGCGCGAGTGTGGCCTGGTGAAGCTGGGCACGATCGCGGTGGACGGCACCAAGGTGAAAGCGAACGCCTCTCGCCACAAGGCGATGAGCTACGGGCGGATGCAGCAGGCCGAGGCCGAGCTGAAGGCGCAGATCGCGGGGCTGCTGGAGCGCGCGCGGGCGGCCGACGCGAGCGAGGCCAGTGAACCGGAGCCGGAGTTGCCGGCGGAGATCGCGCGTCGCGAAGCCCGGCTTGCGGCAATCGCGGCGGCGAAGGCGCGGCTCGAGGCGCGCCAGCGCGAGGCCGATCAGGCGCGCGGCCGTGGTCCGGACGACGATCGCCGCCCGCGCAATCCCGACGGTACGGCGAAACGAGGCGGCGACTACGCCCGCGACTTCGGAGTACCGCAGGATTCGGATCAGACCAGCTTCACCGATCCGGAAAGCCGCATCATGAAACAGGCCAGCGGTGCCTTCGAATACGGCTACAACGCGCAAACGGCGGTAGATGCCGAGCACCAGATCATCGTGGCGGCGGAACTTACCAATTGCGCTTCCGACGGCCGGCAGTTGCCGGCAATGGTGGAAGCAATCGAAGAAGCGCTGGCGGGTCTGCCGGAGCGCGTGCTGGCCGACGCCGGATATCGAAGCGAGGCGACGCTGAAAACCCTGGCCGACAAGCCCTGCGAGTTCATCGTCGCCTTGGGCCGGGAAGGCAAGCGACACGCCACGCTCGACGCCGAACGCCATCCCCACACCGCCGAGATGGCACGTCGCCTCGGCACTGATGGAGGCAAGGCGGCCTACCGACGACGAAAAGCCATCGTCGAAGCCCCCAACGGCTGGATCAAGTCGATCCTGGGCTTCCGCCAGTTCAGTCTGCGTGGACTCGCCAAGGTAAAAGCCGAGTGGAAGCTCGTGTGCATGGCCTTGAATCTGAGGCGGATGGCCTACGCATGAGTCCCATGGGCGACCGAAACCAG
>JBGAPI010000047.1:0-38891 GCA_044221335.1 Ahniellaceae bacterium | reverse complement strand
GCCTCACCAGTGCCACCGAGACCACCCAGCGCTGCACGTCCTCGCGGCATCCCGGCCGCTTCAGGACACCTCGACCGATCCAAAACCGCGCCGCGACGTCGTCACCGGCGGGAAATTCCTTCTGCCGCGCACGCTCCTAGCGGCGCACCGCGCAGTGCGTCGCAGTCCCAGGTCAAGTCGAGCCGTCCGCCCCCGTGAGTCGTCGTCGCAAAATCCACGTGGTCATCGGCACTCGCCCGGAGTGCATCAAGACGGTCGCCCTGATCGATGCCCTGCGCGGCACGGCCGGGGTGGACGCCACCATCCTGGCGACGGGACAGCACCCGACGATGGTGGCGGCGACCCTGGCGGACTTCGGCATCGCCGTGGACCGGTCGCTGCCGACCCCCGACCGCAGCTTCTCCCTGTCGCATGCCTTGTCGCACTTTCGCGACAACGTCCGGCGCGCACTGGCCGGCGACCCACCCGACCTGGTCGTCGTCCAGGGCGATACCACGAGCGCCTATGCGGGCGCCCTGGCGACCCGCGACCTCGGCATCGGTCTCGCTCACGTCGAAGCCGGACTGCGGACCGATCATCCCTTCCGGCCGTTCCCGGAGGAACACTTCCGGCGCCGGATCGCCCAGCTGGCCGACTGGCATTACGCGCCCACGGCCGTCGCCGCCGCCGCGCTCCGGGACGAAGGCATCGCGGCGGAGCGGGTACGAATGGTCGGCAACACCGGCATCGACGCGCTCCGGCGAGCACTCGCCGACCCCCGCGAGACGGAGCCCGCCCGCGGCCTGCGTGAGGCCGGCCTGCGCCAGGTCACCCTGACCCTGCACCGGCGCGAGAACTACGGCCGCCGGCTCGACACCATCTGCCTGTCCGTGATCGCCATGCTGGAGCGCCACACCGATCTCGCGGTCCTGTGCCCGGTGCATCCGAACCCGGCGGTCGGACAGCGGGTGCGACGGCTGCTCGGCGGACATCCGCGCGTCGTGCTGACGGCACCGATGCCTTATCGCGAATTCATCACGACCCTCGCCGGCTCGCGGCTGGTGATCACCGATTCCGGCGGCATCCAGGAAGAGGCGCCCTATCTCGGCCTGCCGGTCATCGTCGTCCGCGAGAACACCGAACGACCGGAGGCGACGGCCAGCGGCCACGCCCGCCTGGTCGGCGTGGAGCCGACGGCGATCCGCCAGGCGATCGATGCCGCGCTCGCGAAGTCGCCGCCTGCGGCCGTGCCCTTCGACGCCGCGGCGCCCTTCGGCGACGGCCGCGCGGCCGAGCGCATCGCGGCCCACCTCGCCACGGTACCGCTGCGATAACGCCGTCGCCGCCCTCGACTTCCCCTGCCGTCGTCGCAGCGACCCGGCTGCGCCGCTGGCTGCTCGACGCCGTGCAGCTCGCCGACGGACCGCAGCGCGGCGGCGTCGCCGGCAGCGTCGATGCCGAGGGCCGCGCGCGCTACGTCTACGGCGAGATCACCGGCTACTACCTCACCTGGCTGTCGTCGCCGCATCTCGCCGACGCCCCGGAGCGCGCCGCGCGCGCCGCGGCCGCGGCGGAGTGGGCCGAGCGGAACTACCTCGCCGATCCGCTGCCCCCGACCCGCATCTTCCTCGGCGCGGCGGAGGACGACTGGCGCAACCGGCTGCAGTTCTGCTTCGACCTCGCGATGCTCGCCGGCGGCCTCGCCAAGGCCCATCGCGCCCAACTGATCGGCGCCCACTCCGGGCTGATGCGGCGCCTGATCACGGCACTCGCCGGCTACGCCGACAGCGACGGCTTGCGACCCTTCGAAGGCGATGCGGAGGGCATCCAGCGCCGCTGGTCGACCCGCTCCGGCCCCTTCCTGGTGAAGGCCGCGCACCGGATCGTGCGCTGCGCCGACGTCGTCGACCTGCCGCCGGCGCTGGCGAGCGCGGTCGAGCGCCATCTCCGCCGCTGGCCGCCGCTGCCTTCCGATGCACTGGTCGAGCCGGCGCATCCCACTCTCTATCACCTGGAAGGCTGGATGGGCCTCGGGCGCGGCGCGGATCGCGACTGCGCGGCAACCTGGGCCGCGATCGCCGCCACGGCCGACGCCGCGGGCAGCCTGCCCGAGTCGCTCGCGAGCCCGTCGGTGCGGCGCTCCGACATTGTTGCCCAGGCGCTGCGCGTCGGCGTCGAGCTGGCGCAGTCCGGGCAGGTCGACGCCGAGGGCGCGGACCTGCTCGACCGGCTCGCGGCGCAACTGGTCCGGCGCGTCGCCGCCGACGGATCGATCGCGTTCGTCGAGGACGCCTCCCCCCGGCTGTGCAGTGTCTGGTGCGCGATGTTCGCCGAGCAGGCACTTTCCGCCTGGTCCGACTGGCGTGGCGGGGTCGCGCCCCGGATCGGCGCGGACGACTGGGTCTAGTCCGGCATGCAGGAGCGGCGCCCCTCCCGGCTGCAACGCTGGCTGCGGTATGCGCCGATGTTCGCGGTACTGGCGCTCGCCGAGGCCTGGGGGCGGCTGCGCCCGCTGCGCTGGCGGACGCCCTCCCACCGACATTGGGAACCCGGGATCTGCATCCTGATCCCGGAACGCGGCACCCCGGACCTGCTGGCGGATACGCTGGCCGCGGCGGCCGCGGCGCTGGCGCGCGTCGACGAGCCGACCCAACTGCTGGTCGTCGTCAACGGCGCGCCCGAATCGGACTATGCGGAGCTGCGGAAGCGCCATCCGACCGTCGAGTGGCAGTTCCATCCGGACGCGCTCGGCTTCAACGGCGCCATCGAGGCCGGTCTCGCCGGCGTGCGCCAGCCCGGGGTGTACCTCCTCAACTCCGACATGCGCCTCGCACCGGACGCCCTGCTTGCCCTGCTGCCGTATCGCCACGACGAGGTCTTCGCGCTGACGTCTCAGATCCACTTCGCCGATCCGGCGCGGCGCCGCGAGGAGACCGGCTGGTCGGACCACCGCGTGGTCGGCGCCATCGTCGAGATGTTCGAGCGCACGCCGGAACCGGAATCGACCGTCGCGCGCGGTTGCCTGTATCCCGGCGGCGGCAGCGCGCTGATGCGCAGCGCGATCCTGCGCGACTACGTGCGCGGCAGCCGGCCCTACTCGCCGTTCTACTTCGAGGACGCCGACTGGGGCGCGCGCGCCTGGGCCGACGGCTGGGAATGCCTGTTCGTTCCGGCGTCGACCGCGTGGCACGAGCACCGCGGCACGGTGGGTCGCTACTACGACGCGGCGACGGTCGAGCGCATCTTCGCGCGCAACCGCCTGCAGTTCGAGCTGCGCCACCACTGGACCGACATGGGACCGAAGCGCGCGGTCACCCACGTCGGCGCCTACGAGCGGGCGACCCAGCGCGAGCTGTTCCGCCCTCCGGTGCTGGCGGCGCTGCTGCCCCGTCGCAGCGACGCCACGGTCAGTGCGCGCCGGGGCTTCGACTACCGGCGAGTGGTCGACAAGTACTACCCCGCGCCGCGCCCGCGCCGCGCGGGGAAACCGCGGGTGCTGGTGGTGTCCCCGTTCGCGCTGTTTCCGCCGGCCCACGGCGGCGCGCGCCGGATCGCCGAACTGCTGCAGCGGCTGGCCGATCGGGTCGACCTGATCCTGCTGTCGGACGAACGCTCGCTCTACGGCCACGCCAGCGAGCCGGACTTCGCCGTGTTCCGCGCGGTGCACCTGGTCGAGGGCCGCGGCGACCGCCCGGGCGACGCGCCCCAGGCCTGGCCCGGGCGGCTCGCGCGCCATGCCCACCCGGCGCTGCGCAGTGAACTGGCGCGGCTGATCGCGGTCTACCGGCCCGACATCGTGCAGGTCGAGTTCATGGAGCTGGCGGGCCTCGCGACGCGGCGGGACGCGAACACCCGCTGGCTGCTCTCGCTGCACGACGTCTACCTCGACGGCGGCGAACACGACGCCGTGCAGCGCGAGGCGATCGCGCGCTTCGACGCGGTCAGCGTCTGCTCGGCGGAGGACGCCCTGCTGCTCCGCCATCCCGGTGCGCGGCTGATCGCCAACGGCGCCGTCGACCGGCTCGCCGCTTACCGGCCGTCGCCGGACGCCGCCGCGCTGCTGTTCATGGGCCCGTTCCGTTATGCGCCGAACCTCGACGGCATCCGCCGATTCCTGGCCGACTGCTGGCCGCGGCTGCTGGAGGCACATCCGACGCTCCGCCTGACCATCCTCGGCGGCGTCGATGCCGGCCGCTACGCGAGCGGCGACCCGCTGTTCGACCAGCCCGGCGTCGAACTGGTCGATCGCTTCGTCGATCCCGCGCCGCGCCTCGAGGCCGCCAGTCTCACGATCAATCCGCAGACGGCGATCCGCGGCTCGGCGCTGAAGCTGGTCGAGTCCCTGCTCGCCGGTCGGGTCTGTGTCTCCACCGTCGACGGCGCCCGCGGCTTCACCGGCAGCGGCCTCTCCGGCCTCGTCTGCTGCCCCGATGTCCCCGCGATGACCGCGGCGATCGACGGACTGCTGCGCGATCCGGCACGCCGCCGCGCCCTGGAACGGGCGGACCGCGAGGCGGTACGGCCCCTCACCTGGGACGGCATCGCCGATGCCCAGTACTCGCTCTATCAGGACCTGATCGGATGAACGACGCCACGCACGGACGCTGGTCCTACGACAGCATTGCCGAGGTCTATGCCACCGACATGGGCCAGTCGATGCGCTTCGACGATGTCGGCTGGTACCGCCGGCTCGCGCTGGCCACCGGCGGCCGCGTGCTGGAACTCGGCTGCGGCACCGGCCGCATCCTGCTGCCGCTCGCTGCGGCCGGAGTCGACGTGGTGGGATTCGACCGTTCGCTTCCGATGCTGCGCCGGCTGCGCCGCGATGCGCGCGCCTTCGGCCTCGCGCCGCCGCTGCTGCTGCAGGGCGACCTCGCGCACCCCGGGATCGGCGGCCGCTTCGCGCTGATCCTCGCGCCCTACTCGCTGGTGACCTACCTCACCGGGGACGCGGCGCTGCGTTCGGCGCTCGCGTCGCTCCGCGACGCCGCAGCGCCGGAGGGGCGGCTGGTGGTCGACGTGTTCGTGCCGCGCGACGTCGCGCCGTTCGACGACTTTCGACGCGACTACCGCCGCCCGCACGACGACGGCTACCTGGTCCGCGACAAGCGCATCGCCTGCCTCGCCGACGGCTGCAACCGGATCGAGCGGCGCTACCGGCTCACCGACGCCGACGACCGCCTGCGCGAGGAATGGAGCACCGTCGAAGTGATCCGTCCGCGTGGCGAAGGCCGCCTCGTCGAGCTCGCGGAAGCGGCGGGCTGGCGCCCCGAGGCGCGCTGCTACGACTATGGCGCCGAGGTCGCGCCGGAGAATGCGCAGTTCGTCAGCCTGACGTTCGCGCGGGCGGCCTGACGCTCGACATCAGGCCCAGCGGCCGGCCTTCGAGGTCATCGAAGATCGCGAGCCACTCCTCCGTTCCGTCGCCATGGCGATGAATCATGTGGGGCGCGCCGTGGAAGCGCACGCCCTGCGAAGACAGGCGATCATAGGTCGCCTGGATGTCCCCGACCTGGAAGTAGACGATCGACTCGGCGCAGGGATCGCCCTCCTGCAGGTAGAGCCGCACGCCGCCGCAGTCGAAGAATGCGAGCTTGCCGAAGGTATACAGGTGCGGCAGGCCGAGCACGTCGGCGTACCAGGCCTGGGTCGCGGCGATGTCCTTCACCGTGCGGGCGATCTGCCGGACCGCCGACAGTGCCGTCGCGGCGGCGGGAGCGGAAACGCTGGGGTGCATGTCGAGTCCTCCGGAATGAAGCGCACTGCCCTTCACGACGCCGCGCCAGTGCCGGAGCGCGCGGCGGTCCGACAGGCCCAGCTTCGCGATCGCGTTGCCGACGTGGAACTTGACCGCATCGGCGCTGATGCCCTGCAGCCGTGCGATGCGCGCGTTGCCGAGCCCGTGACGTACCGCCTCGACCGTGCGCCATTCCGCCGGCGTCAGCAGGTCGTCGTGGGGCGGTCGGCCGCGGGGCGGGTTGGGCATGAACCGATGCTAGCGACGATGCCGGGTATTTACCCTCCCCACGGCATTCGCCTCGCGACCTCCGCGATCGAACCGCGATGCGGAGCCGGAGGCGGGTCGGTCGCCGACCTCCCTCGTGCGTGGCGATCCCGCCCGCGCGTGTCGGCGCGACGACACGTCGACGCGGAGGCTGCTCCCTACGAAAAATGGCCACCCGGAACTCCGGGTGGCCATCCGTGACACGCCTTCTTCACTCGGCGAGTCCGCGCGGCAAGCTCCGGGCCGCCACGGGAACCATGCCGGGACGCCGGCGCTAGTCGCGCTCGAACGACGCCTCGATCGTCGGCATTCCCGCGCCGGCCAGCGAGCCCCGCGCCCATCGGGCGAGCACACTCTCGGCGTCGCCCGACGACAGCGGGTTCTCCGCCACCGGCTTCACCGGCGGCGCCACGATCGGCTCCTGCTTCGCCGCGCCGAGCTTCTTGTTGACGGCCGCGAGATCCTTCGCGAGGAAGGTCTCGAATTCCTTCTCGACGTCGGCGAGCTCGCGTTCCAGCACCGCGACCCGCTCGACCTGGTAGCCGGTCGGGCGGCCGTCGTAGCCGGTGAGGCTGCCGTAGGCCTGGTCGAGGTGTTCGCGCAGCCGCTCCTCTCCGGTGATCGCGCCGCCTTCCTTGCTGGCGACGATCTTGCGGCGGATCGCGTCGGCACCGTCGGCGGCGCCCTTCAGCGCGGCCCGCAGCGCGTCCTTCTCCGGCAGCTTCGCGGCGCGTGCCGTGGCCTGCTCGCGCACGGCGACGACGCGATCGACGAGGCCGCTCATCCGGCCGAACAGCGCGTGCGCCTTCATCGCGGCGTCGTACTGGGCCTGGCGGTCGGCGGCGCTGTAGGTCGCGCGGCGGTCGACACCGATCACCAGCGGGGTCTCGTAGACCTTGTCGCCCTTGGTCATCCGGATCCGGTACTCGCCCGGCGGCATCCGCGGTCCCTGGGTGCCGGCGAAGGCCAGCTGCGCGGCCGGCGGCACGCGCGGCGGCTTGGCCCGCATCGACCAGCTGACCCGGTTGATGCCGGGGCGCTTGCTCGCCGGGATGACGTCGATCACCTTGCCGGTGGAATCGAGGACCTCGATCTTCATCCGTCCGATCAGGTGGCGCGACTTCTGGAAATAGGTGATCTGCGCGCCGCCGGCCGGGTTGGTGCCTTCGTACACGGCGTCGCCGTCCGGCCAGCCGCCGAACGCGGAGATGCGCTGCTGCACCGGACGCGCGGCAAGGAAACCGGCCTCGCCGTTCAGCACCGCCGGCGTCAGCCCGCGCAGTGGGGTGATGTCGTCGATGATCCAGATGCCGCGGCCATGGGTGGCGATCACCAGGTCGTTCTCGCGGCACTGCACCACGATGTCGCGCACCGCCGCCGCCGGGAAGTTCTCTCCCTTGAACTCGGCCCAGCGGGCGCCGCCGTCGATGGACATCCACAGGCCGAATTCGGTGCCGAGGAACAGGATGTCGCCGCGGACGCTGTCTTCCTTGACCACGTGGGCGTAGCCGCGCACGCCCTGCGCCGGCGAGACGATCCGGGTCCAGGTCTTGCCGAAGTCGCTGGTCTTGAACACGTAGGGCGTCATGTCGCCGAACGTGTGGCGATCGAACGCGACGTAGGCGGTAGCGGCGTCGTGGCGGCTGGCCTCGATCCAGGACACCCAGGAATTCGCCGGCATGCCCTTGATGTTGCCGACGAGGTTGGTCCAGTGCTCGCCACCGTCGCGGGTGAGCTGGATGTTTCCGTCATCGGTGCCGACCCAGAGGGTCCGGCCGTCCTTCGGCGATTCGCTGATCGAATAGATCGTCGTGTGCATCTCCGCCGAGGAATTGTCGACGGTGACGCCGCCGGACTCCTCCTGGCGCTGCTTCTGCTTGTCGTTCGTCGTCAGGTCCGGCGAGATCCGCTGCCAGCTGTCGCCGTGGTCGCGCGAGCGGAACAGGAACTGCGCGCCGATGTAGAGGGTGCCCTTCTCGTTCGGCGACAGGTGGATCGGCGTGTTCCAGTTGAAGCGCAGCTTCTCCTGGTAGCCGGCCTTCGGCTGGATGTCGCGCACTTCGTGCGTGTTGCGATTCACGCGCCCGATGTTGCCGCCCTGCGACTCGGCATAGAGGTAGTTCGGGTCGGCGGGGTCGGAGAACATCCAGAACCCGTCGCCGCCGTACATGTTTTCCCAGCGGTGGTTGCTGATGCCGCCCGGATACGCGGAATCGCCGACCCAGGAGCTGTTGTCCTGCAGACCGCCGTAGACCTTGTACGGATCGAGCTCGTCGACGCTCACGTGGTAGAACTGCGAGATCGGCAGGTTGTTCTGCTTCCACCAGCGGTTGCCGCCGTCGAAGGACTGCCAGAGGCCGCCGTCGTCACCGGTGTAGATGTGGTTCGGGTTCACCGGGTCGATGAACATCGCGTGGTGGTCGCCGTGGGTGCCGCCGCCGGCGCCGGAGAAGCTCTTGCCGCCGTCGGTGGAGACGATCAGCCCGAGGTCGGGCTTGAAGATCTTGTCCGGATTGACCGGGTCGATGAACAGCTGCGCGAAGTAGAACGGACGCCACACCATCATCTGGCTGCGGTCGCGTTCCTCGAAGGTCTTGCCGGCGTCGTCGGAGCGGAACAGCGCGCTCCGGGTCGACTCGATGAACGTATAGACGATCTGGTTGTTCGACGGCGCGATCGCCACCGCGACACGACCCCAGGGCTTCGCCGGAATGCCCTTGGTGTTCTTGTCGGTGACCTCCTGCCAGCTCTTGCCGCCGTCGGCGCTGCGGAACAGTGCCGATCCGGAGGTCGCCGTCGGACCGTCCCCGCCCGAGCGGAAGGTCCAGCCCTTGCGCCGGAAGTCCCAGAGCCCGGCGTAGATCAGGTCCGGATTCTTCGGGTCCATCGCGATCGACGAGCAGCCGGTCGAGAGGTTCGCGCCCTTCAGCATCAGCAACCAGGTCTTGCCGCCGTCGGCGCTGTGGTAGAGCCCGCGATCGGCGGAGTCGGACCACAGCTTGCCGGGCACGCAGACGTAGACCGAATCGGAATTGCGCGGGTCGACCAGGATCTTCGAGATCCGTTCGGACTCGGCAAGGCCCATGTGGGTCCAGGTCTCGCCGCCGTCGACCGAGCGGTAGACGCCGTTGCCGACCGAGACCGAATTGCGGGTCCACGGTTCGCCGGTACCGACCCAGACGATCTTCGGGTTCTTCGGATCGATGGTGATCGCGCCGATCGACTGCACGGCCTCGTGGTCGAACACCGGCTTGAAGGTGGTGCCGTCGTCGATCGACTTCCACACGCCGCCGCTGGCGGCGCCGACGAACAGCGTGGTGCGGCCGCCGTCGACGCGGCCGTCGATCGCGGCGACCCGGCCCGACATCTGCGCCGAGCCGATGTTGCGGATGCCGAGGCCGGAGACGGTGGAGGAATCGAAGCGGTCGGCGGCCTGCGCGGTGGTCGCAGCCAGCGGCAGCAGGAACGAGAGAGCGAGCGAAGTTCTCATGGCGGGGCTCTCCTCAATGCGCCGTCGGCGTGGTGGGGAAGGCGAATGCGGCGGTGTCGACCGCGACGTTCGCCTCGGCTTTGTCCAGCGTGACCTTCTGGCCCTTGCGACCGCCCTTGGGGCCCGATTCCATCGACATCGGGAAGTACACGCCGCCGACCTTCTCGTAGTCGCCGTAGTCGGTCTCGCTCTCGGACTCGGTTCCGCGCACGACCCGCTTGGTCTGCGAGCGCACCGCGAGGAAGTAGTCGGGGTCGAGGAACACGGTTTCGACGTCACCGGTCGGCCGGATCGCGCGGATCTTGTGGGCCAGCGTGCCGTCGACGTCCTCGGTGCCGAGGTATTCGAGCTTGATGCCCTTCTTGGCGGCGTCGATCAGCGGACCGTCGAGGTCCGACTGCTCGATGAGGTCCTTGGCATCGTCCGCGGACATCCGCTCGGGGTCCTTGCGACCCTGGAACGGGGAGATCGACCACGCGTCCTTGCCGTCGTAGGCCTGCACGGCGGTGAGTCCCTGCACCGTGGCCTCGTTGCGCACCTTGCCGCGGGCGACGACCTGGTTCAACTCCAGCTCGAAGCTGAAGTCGCCGGAGAACTGCATCTTGCCGGTGAAGTGCACCGACTGCAGCGCCTTGATCTTGTCCATGCCGCCGCGTGCATCGACATGCTTCTGGACCAGCTCGTCGACAGTGACGGCGTGCCCGAGCGTCGCCAATGACCAGGCGACGACCGCGAATCCGATTCGCATACTCATGACCCCTTCTCCCTATGACCGACCGACGCCTGGAGCCGGCTCAGTCTTCAGGCCCAGGTCAGCCCCCAGCTTAGGGAGGAGTCAGGACGACGCGCATAGGACGGAAGTCATGGGAATGGCGCCGGCGGCGCAATCCCCTGGAGGGTATCGAGGCGGTCGGGAGGAGGAGAGGACCGCCGTCGGCAGGCGATCCGGTCGAACAAGACGCCGCTGCTCGACCCGGCTCCGCACCCTTCGGCAGCGACCCGATCGCGCTCGGGCTCATCGCGACCGCAGGCCGCCGGCGGATGTCCCGGGGGGACATCCGGGACGCCGGGACTACGGATGCTGCCGCTGCCCGTCGTGCTTCTGGCGATGGATGCGGCGGCTGCTGCGGTCTTCACGCGCTTCCAGTCGGGCGCGCTCGGCCGGGGTGACGACGCCGTCCGACTTGGCGCGGCTCTCGGCGGCCTGGTTCCTCACCTGCTGGGCTTCGAGACGCGACGCTTCGCGCTGATTGAGCTCACCGGACGCGACGCCCTGCGCGATGCGTTCCTGCTGGTTTTCCTGGCGCCGGTCGACGCGCGGCGTATTGTCGCCGGCGAAGGCGGCCGTGGTGACGGCGAGCAGGCCGAGCGTGGCGAAGAAACTGCGATACATGGTGGGCTCCGTTGCGGGTCGTGGACGATGCAGACCACAACGGGTTCAGCGACGGTCGGTTGACCCGGAGGTCGCCGGAAGTCGCGGTTGCGGCGGCGTCCGAGGAGGCGCGTCGCCGCCCGGTCGCGGCCTCCGCGCCGCCCGCCGGGATCAGCGCTGCGCCCTCTGCGCCCGCTCGAGTTCGCTCCAGTCGATCCAGTCCCGCGTGATCCGCCAGCCGCCGTTGCGCGCCACCGGCGAATCCTTCGGCGCCTCGTAGTCGCGTTCGAGGTCGAAGCCGAGCGTCATGCCGACGGCACGGCCCTGCCCGTCCGGTCCCTTGATCCGCACGGTCGCACGATCGGCGCTCGCGTAGCCGTCCACGCTGGCGACCCGGGTCGGACGGCCGCCGAGGAAGTCGTCCCAGCGGATGTCGTCCCATCGGACCGACTTGTAGTTGTCGTCGAGTGCGGCCATGGTCGCCTGATCGCGCGCATAGGTCGCCGCGAGGAAGGCGTCGATCACCTGCACCTGCGGGCTGCCCAGCGCCACCGCCTGGCCATTCGCCGCCGTGACCTCCGTCTCCTTCGCCCCTTTCGCCAGCAGCAGCGCCACCGCCTCGTCGGCGCCGTTCGCGCGCGCCTCGTCCAGCGGCGCCTCGCCGCTGCGGTCGCGACGGTCGAGGTCCGCTCCGGCGGCGATCAGTGCCGCGACGGTCGCCGTGTTGCCGCCGCGCGCGGCGTGGTGCAGCGCGGTCATGCCCCAGCGATCCACCGGATCGACCTTCGCGCCGGCGGCGAGCAGCAGCCGGACCACTTCCGGGTCGCCGCGCACCGCCGCGGTCATCAGCGTCGTCGTGCCGTCGTCGCTGGCGTGGTTGGGATCGATGCCGAAGTCGAGCAGCGCCTTCATGCTGCTGGCGTCGCGTGCCTGATCGAGCGGATCGCTGCCGGACGCCGTCGGCGGCCGGGCGCCGAGGCGCCGCAGCAGTTCCAGCGCCGGCAGCGAGTCGCCGCAGCAGTAGTCCTGCAGCCGGCTGCCGTGGATCGGGCGATGGAAGCTGGCGGCGATCGCGTCCTCGAGCGGCACGGTCCGTCCGCCGTAGTTCTCCGCAGTGAAGCTCGGCCACAGCGCCCGCCCGAACCAGTAGTTCACTCCGACCGCGAGGCCGCCGAACACCACCAGGCTGACCAGCGAACGGATCAGCTCGCCACCACCACCGCCACCGCCACCACGTCCGCCGACCGCGCCGAGCGTGAGGCCATGTTCCGCGTGACTCATCCCCGAACCGATGTCGATGCTGCGGTCGGACGCGCGATAGCGGCCGAAGACCGTGACCGTCGCGCCCTCGGGAACACACTTCTCCTGGACGTAGTAGCGGTTCTCGTAGAGGTAGTCCGCCAGAGCGGCGACGGCGCTCTCGCCCTGCTCGCGGAACTCGTCGAGGTCGAAACCGTAGAAGCTCGCCTGATCGTGACTGACGATGCCGTCGGCGTCGGCCAGGATCTCGCCGAGTTCCGCCAGCGCGGCGCCGATGCTGCCGAGGCCGCCGCTGTGCGGCTTCACCGGGACGGCCAGCAGGCGCTCTGCCATGCGTCGCAAGTGCTCGGTCGACCCGTAGCGATCGGTCGGCAGCTGCTGCAGGATCGGGAAGCCGTTGAGGTGGAAGCGCCCACCCGCCGCATGCAGGCTGGCGCCGGACGCGACCATGCCGATGAACGCCTTGCGCATGTCCGAGCGCGAATCGCCGTCGCCGTCGCGGCCGAGCTCATATTCGAAGATCGCGCAGCTCTTGCCGGAGGCCGGCGCGATCACCGGGGCCCGGTCGCTGCGGATCTGTCCCGACAGGCCGACCAGCTCGCCGTCGCGCCAGTCGCGCGGGTTCTTCGCCAGCGCCTTCATCTTGCGCCAGGAGGCGATCACGCTCCACACGGCGCCGAGTCCGGTCAGGGTCAGGAAGGCCGACAGGATCGGCAGGCCGATCGAGCCCGCCATCGGCGTGTGCCACAGCGCCGCGTACTCGACCCCACCGACGACGAGCGCGACGACCAGCAGGTACAGGCATCCCTTCATTCGATCCTCCTCGAGTCGAGCTGGAACCGGTCCGTAGCGAACGCCGGCAGGCCGTCCCGCAAGATATACCCACGCACGGCCGCAGGCGGTACCCTCGCGCCCCCTTGAACGAATCCGCGGCCATGAGCGAACTGCGCTATCTCCAAGTCGACGTCTTCTGCGAGCGTGCCGGCGGCGGCAATCCGCTCGGCGTCGTGATCGGCGCCGCGACCTGGACGACCTCGGAGATGCAGGACTTCGCCGCGTTCACCAACCTGGTGGAAACCACCTTCCTGCTGCCACCGACGCTGGCCGGCGCGTCGCACCGGCTGCGCATCTTCACCCCGACCCGCGAGATCGCCTTCGCCGGCCACCCGACCATCGGCAGCGTGCATGCCGCGCTCGAGAGCGGCCTGGTGCGGGCCGACCAGGCGCTGGTGCAGGAGTGCCAGGCCGGCCTGCTGCCGATCGCGATCGAGGGCGATGCGGGGCATCGCGAGATCTTCGTGCAGGCGCCGCCGGCGCGCGTCCTGCGGGAGCGGGTCAGCGGCGACGCGCTGCTGCGCGACATCCTCGACGGCGTCTCGCTCGGCGCACTGAAGCCCGCGCTGGTCGAAGGCGGGCGCCGCTGGTGGGTCGCCGAGCTCGCGCGCGAGGCCGACGTGCGCGGCTTCGAGCCGGACTACGGCACCATCACCGAACTCGCCCGCGCCGACGACGCGCTCGGCCTGTGCATCTTCGCCCGTGCCGACGCGGGCAGCGGCTACGACGTGGTGGTGCGCGCCTTCCCGCTCGGCGTCGGCATCGCGGAAGACCCCGCCTCCGGCGCCGCCAACGGCCTGATCGGCGCCTACATCGCGCTCGCCGAGCCGGAGGGACCGCTGTCGAAGGGCTACCGGGTCAGCCAGGGGCGCGAGATCGGCCATGACGCCAGCATCCGAATCCGCTATCGCGAGGGACGCACGTGGGTCGGCGGACGGAGCCACACGGTCGTCCGCGGCGAACTGACGTGGCCCACCGGTGGTGGAGCCGCCGACTGAGGTCGCGCTCCGCTGTCGGAATTCGCTGCGCGAATTCCGCGCCGCTCAGGTGTACAGGTCCGCGACGGAATACCGGTGCGGGTCCTTGTAGAACAGCGAGGTCACCGGATTCGAGGCGTTGAAGGGCCGCCACTTGCCTTCCGCCTGCGCCAGCCGCTCCGCGATCACCCACAGGACCGCCGGATGCACGCCGAGGCCGAGGTGACTCGCCTGCACTTCGATGCTCTCCGAGCGCCGCGTCTTCGGCAGCGTGCTGATCCGCCAGTTCACCACGCCGTCGGTCCGGGACAGGATCGCCGTGGTCGGCACCTTCGGCTCGGCCCGCAGCAGGCCGTGCAGGCGCGGGTCGTCCGCCTTCATCCCGCTGACCGCCTCGAAGACGCGCCAGGCATTGGTCGCCTTCGGGTGACCGCGCAGTGGCGATCCCAGCGTGATCACCGAGCGGATCCGCTCCGGCATCGCGAGTCCCAGCGCGTGCGCCATCGCGCCGCCCAGCGACCAGCCGATCAGGGACATCTTGCGGCCGTGCCGGCCCTCGATGTCGCGGACACGGTCGGTAAGCCGGCGCACCACGTCGCCGACCGGACCGCGGTTCATCCCGAGCGTCCAGGGATAGACGCTGTAGCCGCAGCGTTCGAGGAAGGCCCGCAGGGGCCAGGTGCTGTTGTCGCTCGCGATCAGGCCGGGCAGCACCATCACCGGATGGCCGTCGCCGGACGGCGCGGACCGATGCAGCGGCCAGGACAGTGCATAGCTCGCCCACTCGAACACGGCACGACCCTCCATCGCCAGCAGCAGCAGCGACGGCGGTCTCGGCGGAAGGTCGTCCTCGCCGATCGCGGTCACGTTGTCGCGCTGTCCGCGGGACTTGCGGGAATCCCTCATTCTTCGCACTCCATCAGTTCGGTGAGGCCGTGGCGCAGGCCCGCGGCGATCTCGGTGAGTCCGTCGACCGCGTCGGGGTCGGCGATCAGGCCGAATTCCATGAAGCCGGCGTAGCTGTTCAGCGTGATGTTGAGCGCGAAGCCGTGGGTGACGATCGAGACCGGGTAGTAGGCCGCGACCTTGGCGCCGGCCAGGTACAGCGTGACCGGCGGTCCCGGCACGTTGGAGATCACCACGTTGGCGAGCGCCGGAAGGCGTTCGGAGATGTTGCCGCGGCCCCACAGTCGCGACAGGCCGCTTGCCCACAGCGGCGCGGCGAGACCTGGAAAGTCGGTCGGGATCAGCCCGCGGAAGTTCGACACCCGCTGCTTGATCGCACCGGTGGACTGCGCGATCGCGAACAGCCTGAGCAGCGGGTCGGATTTGTGGGTGGCGAGCTCGCACTGCGCCATCGACACCTGGTTGTTGGAGTCGCCATCCCCGGCCTGCCGCAGGGAGATCGGCATCGCCGCCACCAGCGACTTGCGCGGCAGCAGCTTGCGCTTCTTCATCCAGGCCCGGAGCGAGCTCGAACAGACCGCCATCACCACGTCGTTGAGGCTGACGCCATGGGCCTTGGCGACGCCCTTCAGCTCCGCCAGCGGCAGGCGTTGGGTGACGAAGTCGCGGCGTGGCCCGACCTGGACGTTGAACGGTGTCTTCGGCGCGATCAGCACGCTGTCGCGCAGGCGCTCGATCAGCTCGCCGGGTCCTCCGGCCGACTGGGCCAGCTTCACCGTCTGCGGGATCGCGCGCACCATCCGCGAGAGCTGCGACCAGGTGGCCTTGAGCGCCGTTCGTGCCAGCTCGGCCGTGGTCGGCTCCGCGATCCGCACCTTCTCGTCGGCCTCGCGCCGGCGTGGTCGACGCGGCTCCAGGTCGAGCAGCGCCTGCGCCAGAGCGATGCCGCCCTGGCCATCGAGCAGCGCGTGGTGGATCTTGGTGTACAGCGCGATCCTGCCGTCCGCGAGGCCGTTGACCACCACGAAGCGCCACAGGGGGCGATCGCGCGGCAGCATTTCGGCGTGCAGCTTCGCAGCGAGCTGCTCCAGCTGGCGCAGGCGCCCGGGCTTCGCGAGGCGGCGTACGTCGACGTGGTCGGCGACGTCGATCTCGGGCAACTCGCGCCAGATCGGGTGCGCCGCCGACAGTGGCGCCTGGTACAGCACCCGGCGCAGCGCCGGAGCGCGGGCCAGGCGCTCACGGAGAAGGTCGAGCAATGCCGCGTGGAAGTCGTAGCCACGGTCCTCGGGCGCGTCCAGCAGGATCAGGCTGCCGACGTGCATCGGCGTGCCGGAGGCCTCCAGATACAGGAAGGTCGCATCGAGCCCGCTCAGGGCACGCAGCCGCTTCGCCATCCGGTCACCATCGGGAAAATGCAGTGCCGGAGCTTAGAGGACAAGCGCATTTCGGGTTTGCGCGGTGCAGCATCGGGAGTTCGCCGGGCGAAGTCCCCCGATCCGCAACACGGACGAAAGACAACGATCGGGTTGAAGCAATGAACCGAGGCGAAGAAAAAGGGCGGTGCCGAAGCACCGCCCTCTTCATCCACTCGATCGGCCGCGGGGCCGATCCGCCCAGGATCAGGCGAAGCGCTTGCGCGCGAAGGCCGCGAAGCCGATCAGGCCGGCGAACAGCGCCGCCAGCGACCACGGAGAGGCCGCCGGGATGCTCGACGTGCCCGACGACACCGCGGTGATGCCGTTCAGGCTGAGACCGCCGCCGACCGCGCCGACCAGGGTGGCGCCGCCGGTGGCCAGGTTCACCCGGTACAGGCTGGACGCGGAGTTGCCCTGCGGCTCGTTCGGACGCGGCACCGGCGCTGTCGCCGAGGCGGCGACGTAGGCGTCGTTGGCGCCAAGGATGTCGAAGCCGTTGACGGTACCGATGTCGATGCCGAGGTTGCCGACCGGCGTCACCACGCCGCCGTTCGGCGACGGGCTGCTGTTGAGGCCGCCGATGGTGACCAGCTGGTCGGTGGTCGAGTTGATCGCGTACAGCGTGGTCACGCCGAGGCCCGCGCCGTTGCGGTCGTAGGCCGCGCCGGCGACGCCCGTGGCCGACAACGTGGTGTCGGTGGCGGCCAGCGCGCCGGTGTCCGGATTGGCGCGCAGGTTCTGCCCGGTGTCGGTGATGATGCGGATGCGGTCGACGGTCGGGTTGAAGTCGAAGCCGACATTGGTCGACGCCAGCAGCGTGCTGAGCGCGGCGCCCGGCGCGGTGGCGACACCCGTGTTGGTGTCGATGCGGTAGATCGTGCTCGCGGTGCCGATGGCGTAGAGCTGGCCGGTCAGCGGACGGGTGTCGATCGCGAGCAGGACGTCGCCGCCGACGAGACCGGTGACGGCCAGCGTGCGGGTGATGGTGCCCGGCGTGGTGCTGTCGAAGAACACCAGCTGGTTGGTGTTGGTGACCAGTCCGATCATCGGCGCAGCGAAGGCGGAGGTGGACAGCAGGGCGGAGGACAGGGCGATGGCCATCAGCCCTTTCTTCATCGTCGAAGCAATCATCATCTTTTCCCCATTCTGATGGATTGAAACCGGCGTCCCGGCAAGGCGCGTCGCCCCGCTCGGCACGCGCTCGGTACGCGCGCCGGGGGACGAAAGATGCAGCGCACGCGAGGTTACACCCAAGTAACGCGATGCGTCACCACTTTTAACAGTGTCCGACCGGGCTCAGTCGAGAGTGTCGGCCGTGTGGTACATGCCCGGCGGCTGGCGCGCCAGCCAGACGGCCGCGCGAACCGCCCCGGCCGCGAAGATCGAGCGGTCGCTCGCGCGATGGGTGAGCTCCAGCCGCTCGCCGGCGGTGGCGAACAGCACGGTGTGCTCGCCGATGATGTCGGCGGCACGCACGACCGAGAAGCCGATCTCGTCGGCGGGCCGCGGGCCGGCCATGCCCTGGCGCTCGAAACGCGCGACTTCGTCCAGCGTCCGACCGCGCTGCGCGGCGATCGCGCGCCCGAGCGTCAGCGCCGTGCCGGACGGGGCGTCGACCTTGTTGCGATGGTGGGCCTCGATGATCTCGACCTCGAAGCCGCTGCCCAGCAATTGGGTGGCCTGCATCGCGAGGCGCTTCAGCACGGCGATGCCGGTACTGAAATTGGACGCCCACAGCACCGGAATCTTCAGGCTGGCGGAGTCCAGCGCCGCCCGCTGGCGCTCATCCAGACCGGTGGTACCGCTGACCAGCGCGATCCGCCGTTCCAGCGCCAGGGCCAGCGCGGCATCGAAGGCCTCGGCATGGGAAAAGTCGATCAGCGCCTCGACCGCGACGTCGGCGTCGAGCGCGACACTGAAGTCGAGCGCCGGAGCACCGTCGCCGAGCACGCGGGTCAACGGCTCGTCGTCGAGGATCGAGCCCGCACGCACGAGGGCGGCGACCAGCTCGGCGTCCCGCCGGGCGCCGATGGCCCGGATCAATTCCCGGCCCATGCGTCCGGCAGCCCCGTGGATGGCGATGGCGGTGCGTTTCATCCGGCGAGTGTACGCGCAGCGTCGTGCGCGCACTCATCGCCGATCGGGCTGTCGCCACCGCCGTTCGGACGCGGGGACGGGTGCTTCATCCGGCGGCTCAGCCGGTCATCCGGTCCCAGAACGCCTTGACGCCATCGAAGAACGTGGTGGCGCGCGGGTTGTGTTCCCTGCCGCCGTCGAAGCTGGCCTCGAACTGGCGCAGCAGGTCCTTCTGGTCCTTGGTGAGCTTGACCGGGGTCTCGATCACGACCCGGCAGATCAGGTCGCCGGGCGAACCGCCACGCACCGGCCGCACGCCCTTGCCGCGCAGGCGGAAGGACTTGCCGGTCTGGGTCTCGGCCGGCACGTCGAGGCGCACCGCGCCATCCAGTGTCGGGACCTCGATCTCGGCCCCGAGCGCCGCCTGCGAGAAGCGGATCGGCACCTCGCAGAACAGATGGTTGCCTTCGCGCTGGAAGATCTTGTGCTCGCGTACCTGGACCTCGACATAGAGGTCGCCGCTCGGCGTGCCGCGGGGCCCCGCTTCGCCCTCGCCGGAGAGGCGGACGCGGTCGCCGTTGTCGACGCCCGCCGGGATCTTCACCGCCAGCCGCTTGCGCTTCTCGATCCGGCCGGCGCCGCGACACGGCTTGCACGGATTGGCGATGCGCTTGCCGCTGCCGCCGCAGTCGGGGCAGGCCTGCTGCACCGAGAAGATGCCGGACTGCATCCGCACCCGGCCGTGGCCGGCGCAGGTGCGGCAGGTGTCGGTCTTGCCGTCGGCCGAGCCGCTGCCGCGGCAATGGTCGCACTCGATCAGCGAGGGGATCTCGATCTCGCGCTCGACCCCGAACACCGCCTCCTCGAGGTCGAGCTCGAGCACGTAGCGCAGGTCGGCGCCGCGGCGCGGACGGCGATTGCCGCCGCCGAAGATCTCGCCGAACAGGTCGCCGAAAATGTCGCCGACGTCGGCGAAACCGGCGCCACCGCGCCCGCCCATGCCCGCCTCGAACGCCGCGTGGCCGTGCTGGTCGTAGAGCCGGCGCTTGTCGGCGTCGGCGAGCACCTCGTAGGCCTCCTTGGCCTCCTTGAAGCTCTCCTCGGCCTTCTTGTCGTCCGGATTGCGGTCCGGATGGAACTTCATCGCCAGACGCCGGTAGGCCTTCTTCAGGTCCTCTTCGCCGGCATTCTTCTCAACACCCAGGACTTCGTAGTAGTCGCGTTTCGCCATGTCGACGTCGGTCATTTCGTGAGCTTCGATTCGATCCGCCGATCCGGCACCAGCCAGATCAGCGCGACCAGGACATACAACGCGTTCGCGAGCCAGGGCAGCACGAACGAAAGGCCGATGCCGGCCAGGTACAGCAGCGGCGAGATCCGGCCCTTGATGTCACGGCCCAGCGCCTGCGCCAGCACCGAGTCGCTGCCGTGCTCGGCGACGATCGCCATCTGCAGCAGGAAGTAGGCCAGCGCCGCCATCAGCAGGATCACGCCGTACAGCAGCGTCGGCCAGCGCTCGAAGTGGTTCTCGCCCAGCCAGCCCGTCGCGAACGGGAACAGCGACAGCCAGAACAGCAGGTGCAGGTTCGCCCACAGGATCGCGCCGTTGACCCGGTGCGCCGCCTGCAGCAGGTGGTGGTGGTTGTTCCAGTAGATGCCGACGTAGACGAAGGACAGCAGGTAGGACAGCAGCACCGGCAGCAGCGGCAGCAGGTCCTCCGGCTCGGCAGCATGCGGCACCTTCAGCTCCAGCACCATGATGGTGATGATGATGGCGATCACGCCGTCGCTGAAGGCCTCCAGCCGTCCCTTGTGCATCGCTCTCCCCCGTCGGCGCTGCCGATCCGGAAACGGAAAGAGCGAGGCGCCCGCCTCGCTCTTCCGATTCCCGATTTCCTCGTCCCGGATCCCGGGACTACTTGTCCTTGACCTCGGTGAACTCGGCATCGACCACGTCATCGGCCTTGCCCGGTCCGCCGGCGCCCGGAGCCGGTCCGCCCGGCCCGTGCCCGGCCGCGCCCAGCGCCGCCAGCGACTGCGCCGCCTGCTCGAGCGCGCTGGACTTGGCGTCGATCTTCGCCTTGTCCTCGCCCTTCATCGCGTCCTCGAGGTCCTTCACCGCCGCCTCGATCGGGCCCACCTGGTCGGCCGCCAGCTTCGAACCGTGCTCCTTCAGCAGCGAGCGGGTCGCGTGGATCAGCTGGTCCGCCTTGTTGCGCGCGGTGATCAGCTCATGGAACTTGCGGTCCTCTTCCTTGTTCGCCTCGGCGTCACGGACCATCCGCTGGATCTCGTCGTCGGACAGGCCCGAACCGGCCTTGATCTCGATCCGCTGCTCCTTCCCGGTCTTCTTGTCCTTCGCCGAGACGTGCAGGATGCCGTTGGCGTCGATGTCGAAGGTGACCTCGACCTGCGGCACGCCGCGCGGCGCGGCATCGATGCCGGCGAGATCGAACTTCGCCAGCGACTTGTTGTGGCGGGCCTGCTCGCGCTCGCCCTGCAGCACGTGCACGGTGACGGCGCCCTGGTTGTCCTCGGCGGTCGAGAAGATCTGGCTGGCCTTGGTCGGAACGGTGGTGTTCTTCTCGATCAGCTTGGTCATCACGCCACCGAGGGTCTCGATGCCGAGCGACAGCGGGGTGACGTCGAGCAGCAGCACGTCCTTCACCTGGCCGCCGAGCACGCCGGCCTGGATCGCGGCGCCGACGGCGACCGCCTCGTCCGGGTTGACGTCCTTGCGCGGCTCCTTGCCGAAGAACTCGGTCACCGCCGCCTGCACCTTCGGCATGCGGGTCTGGCCGCCGACCAGGATGACCTCGGAGATGTCGCCGATCCGGAGGCCGGCGTCGGCCAGCGCGGTGCGGCAGGGCTCGATGGTCTTCCGGATCAGGTCGTCGACCAGCGACTCCAGCTTGGCGCGGGTGACGCGCATGTCGAGGTGCACCGCCTCGCCGTTGGCCTGGGCGATGAACGGCTCGCTGATGTCGGTCTGCTGGCGGCTCGACAGCTCGATCTTGGCGCGCTCGGCCGCCGCCTTCACGCGCTGCAGCGCGATCGCGTTGCCGCGCAGGTCGACGCCGTGCTGCTTCTGGAACTCGTCGACGATGAAGTCGATCAGGCGGTTGTCGAAGTCCTCGCCGCCGAGGAAGGTGTCGCCGTTGGTGGCCAGCACCTCGAACTGCTTCTCGCCGTCGACCTCCGCGATCTCGATGATCGAGACGTCGAAGGTGCCGCCGCCGAGGTCGTAGACCGCGATCTTGCGGTCCTTGCCGCCGGCCTTGTCGATGCCGTAGGCCATCGCGGCCGCGGTCGGCTCGTTGATGATGCGCTTGACCTCGAGGCCGGCGATGCGGCCGGCGTCCTTGGTGGCCTGGCGCTGGCTGTCGTTGAAGTAGGCCGGGACCGTGATCACCGCTTCGGTGACCGGCTCTCCGAGGAAGTCCTCGGCGGTCTTCTTCATCTTCATCAGCACCTTGGCAGAGACTTCCGGCGGCGCCATCTTGCGGCCGTCCGAGGTCTCCACCCAGGCGTCGCCGTTGTTGTGCTCGGCGATCTTGTAGGGCACGAGGTCGATGTCCTTCTTCACCTCGGCATCGCTGAACTTGCGGCCGATCAGGCGCTTCACCGCGTAGAAGGTGTTCTTCGGGTTGGTGACGGCCTGCCGCTTCGCGGTGGCGCCGACCAGGACCTCGTCCTTGGCGAAGGCGACGATCGACGGCGTGGTGCGGTCGCCCTCGGAATTCTCGATGACGCGCGTGGTGCCGCCCTCGTAGATGGCGACGCAGGAATTGGTCGTCCCGAGGTCGATGCCGATGATCTTGCCCATGATGCGTTCTCCGTGATCCTTGTTGCGGCCTCGCCGCGATGGCGAGCTAATGGGGTTCTGGGTTTCTAATTCAAGCAGCCGTGCGATACGCCGGTTCAGGCGTCTTCCGGCGGCGGCGGATCGGTCGCGACCGCGACCATCGCCGGGCGCAGCAGCCGGTCGTGAAGGCGGTAGCCCTTCTGCAGGACCTCGACGACGGTGCCGGGCGCGTGGGCGCCGGTCTCGACCATGTTGACGGCCTGGTGCCACTCCGGGTTGAAGTTCTCGCCGACCGGATCGAGCACGGTGAGACCGTGGCCGTCCATCGCGCGACTCAGCATCTTGATCGTGAGGTCGACGCCGGTGCGCAGCTTGGCGATGTCGCTGATCTCGGACTTCACGGCCCGATCGAGGTTGTCGAGCACGGGCAGCAGGTCGCCGACCAGCCGCTCGACGCCGTACTTGCGCGCGGCCTCGAGGTCGCGCTGCGCGCGCTTGCGCTGGTTGTCCATTTCGGCCAGCAGGCGCATCTGCTCGGCCTTGGCGGCCGCGAGTTCGGCCTGCGCCACGGACAGCGGGGTCTCCAGGGACAGTTCGGCCTCGTCGGCGCCGTCCTCGGGCGGGGTCTGGTGATCGTTGTGCATGGACATTCCTCGCGCCGGGGCCTGTGCGGCCGGCGTGCTGAAAGTGGAACGAAATGGTCGCCGCATTGTGGGGGCGGCAGAAAAGTTCTCAAGTATAGCGCAGGGCGGGCCGAGACCTTCCCTTGGACCCGGCCGTTCGAGAAGTCCCGCCATTGCGAGGAGGGGCGTGGCGACGCCGAAGCGATCCAGCGCCTTCGCTCGATGGCTCGGGCGCGACGAAAAGCATTGGCACCGGATTGCTTCGCTGCGCTCGCGATGACGGGATTTCGGGAGGTCGGAGCGGCGCGGCCCGGCCAATCCCGTCGATCACGTCGTCGGGTTGAGCATTCCCGACAGCACCTGCGCGGTGGCGGACACCACCGGGATCACGCGGTCGTAGGCCATCCGGGTCGGCCCGATCACCCCCAGCACGCCGACCACCTTGCCCTGCGAGCGGTAGGGCGCGGCGATGACCGAGCACTGGTCGAGCGGCGCGACGCCGGACTCGTCGCCGATGAACAGCCGCACGCCGTCGGCATGCTGGCACTGTTCGAGCAGGCGCAGCAGCTCGCGCTTGCGGGTGAAGGCCTCGAACAGTTCGCGCAGGCGCTCGAGGTTGGCGAGGTCCTGCACGCCCATCAGGTTGGTCTGCCCGCTGACCAGCACGTCCTCGCCACGGTCGGAACGCAGGGCGGCGTCGGCGATGTGGATGGTGGTCGCCATCAGCCGGTCCATGTCGTGGCGAGCGGCCTCGAGGTCGACCACCAGCCTTGCCCGGATCTCGTCCAGGCTGATCCCGGCGTAATGGGTATTGAGGAAATTGGCGACCTGCTCGAGCTCGCCCGGCGCGTAGTCGCGCGGCAGGTCGACCACCCGGTTCTGCACCTCGTGGTCGGCGAACACCAGGATCACCAGCACCCGGCGGGCCGCCAGCGGCAGGAAGTCGATGTGGCGGAACGCGAACTGCTCCCGCCGCGGCACCGTCACCAGGCCGACGAAGTGGGTGATGCCGGACAGCAGGGTCGAGGCGCTGGCGACCAGGTCCTGGGTACTGGCGCTCGACGGCAGCTCGCGGCGGATCTGGTCGAGGTCGGGATCGGCCAGCGGCCCGACCTCCAGCAGCCGGTCCACGAATACCCGGTAGCCCTGCGCGGTCGGGATCCGACCCGCCGACGTGTGCGGCGCGGCGATCAGGCCGATTTCCTCCAGGTCCGCCAGCACGTTGCGGATGGTCGCCGGCGACAGGTCGAGCCCGGATTGCCGCGCCAGCGTCCGCGAGCCCACCGGCTCCCCGTCGCTGATGTAGCGCGCGATCAGGGTCCGGAGCAGATGCCGGGATCGGGCGTCGAGTTGGTCGAGCTTGCGCTGGCGCATGGCCTGAAGATAGGGGGCGATGGCGCAGTGTCAATGGGCATGGGGCGGGATGCGGATCGAGGGAAGGGCCCAGGGCATGCGCCCAGGTCCGGCGGGACCATGGAGAGCCCCTCCGGTTCGCCGGGTCTCCCCGGACACGCCGGCGATGCCAGGGCCGGTCCGACGAAAGCGGCGGCCATCGCCCCGACCGCACCGAGCCCTGGGCCCTGGTCCCTGGGCCCCGCCGTGGATCGGAGCGGTGTCGCGGGTGCGTCGAAGACGCGGCGACGACCATGCGGCGGTCCCACCGAGCCCGACGCCCTGGTGCTGGGTCCCTGAACGCGGACCCTGGGGACTTCCGCACCGGACCAGCGATTCCCGATCGCCAGCCAAAACGGTAATCTCCGCGCCCCATGCTCACCACGCTGTCCGTCCGCGATTTCGCGATCATCGAGCAGGCCGAAGTGCCGCTGGCCGGCGGCATGACCGCGCTGACCGGCGAGACCGGCGCCGGCAAGTCCCTCCTGGTCGACGCGCTGCTGCTGCTGTCGGGTGCCCGCGCGGACGCCGGATTCATCCGCGCCAGCGCCGAGCGTGCCGAGCTCGCGGCCGAATTCGACCTGTCCCGGCTGCCCGAATTGCGGGCCCGGCTCGCGGAGCTCGATCTCGACGACGGCCCGCACTGCCGCCTGCGCCGGGTGCTGCGCCGCGACGGCAGCTCGCGCGCCTTCGTCAACGACACCGCGGTCGGTCTCGCCACCCTGCGCGAGGTCGCCGCAGGGCTGATCGAGATCCACGGACAGCACGAAGCCCAGGCGCTGCTCGATCCGCGCCAGCAGCTGGACCTCGTCGACGCCTACGCCGGCCATTCCGAGCTCCGCGCCGACGTCGCCCGCGCCGCCACCCGCTGGCGGCGCCTGCGGGACGAGCGCGAGACGCTGCGCCGCGAACACAAGGCCGATCCCACGGCGATCGAGTTCCTGAAACTCAATCGCGACGAGCTCGCCGCCCAGGCGCTGTCGCCCACGGCGCTCGCCGAGCTGGAAGCCGAGCAGCATCGCCTCGCCCATGTCGGCGAGCTGCAGTCGGAACTGCAGGCCGCGCTTGCCGGACTCGACGGCGACGACGGCCCGAGCGTGCTCGGCCTCCTGCGCTCGGTGCAGGCGGCGGTCGAGCGCGCCCTGCCCTTCGACGAGCGACTGCGCGGCGTCGTCGACCTGCTGGCCTCGGCCGCCGTCGAGATCGACGAAGCCGGATCGAGCCTCGGCAAGAGCCTCGATCATCTCGAACTGGACCCGGATCGCCTAGCCGAGGTCGACCGCCAGCTGCAGGGCCTGCACGCCCTGTCGCGCAAGCACCGGGTTCCGGCCGCCGCGTTGCTGGAGCGGGTGGCGGAGCTCGACCAGGAGATCCAGGCGGCCGACGGTGCCGGCGAGCGCCTCGAGCGGATCGATGCCGAGCTGCAGCAGGCGCTGGCCGACTACCGCCGGGCCGCAGCGGAACTGACCCGGCGTCGGCAGGCGGCGACCGCCCGGCTGGGCGCCGCGGTCGCGACCGTGATGCGCGAGCTCGGCATGGCCGGCGGCGACTTCCGGGTCGCGCTCGCCACCGCCGTGGAGCCGGATCCCGCCGCCAGTGGCGACGACAGCGTCGAGTTCCTGGTCGCGATCAACGCCGGCGTCGCCGCGTCGCCGCTGCGAAGGACCGCGTCCGGCGGCGAATTGTCCCGGATCGCGCTGGCGATCGAGGTGGCCGCGCTCGACAGCGACGCCGTGCCGACGATGGTGTTCGACGAGGTCGATGCCGGCATCGGCGGCGCCGTCGCCGAGATCGTCGGCCGCAAGCTGCGCCTGCTCGGCGAGCATCGCCAGGTACTGACGGTGACCCACCTGCCGCAGGTCGCGGCGCTGGCGCACCAGCACGTCGCGGTCCGGAAATCGGTGGCCGACGGCCATACCTGTACCGGATTCCTCGCGCTGTCGCCGCAGGAGCGCACCGAGGAGGTCGCGCGCATGCTGGGCGGCATCGAGATCACCGCGCAGACGCGGGCCCACGCGGCCGAGATGCTGAAACGCGCCGGCTAGGAGCCGGGTTCCCGACCCGCGGCCTGTGGCCCGCGGTCCGGCAGCCGTTCAGGTCGTCGCCTTCTTCCGGACGTAGAGCACCAGGCTGTGGTCCGCGATGTCGTAGCCGTGGCGGGCCGCGACTTCACGCTGCAGCTGCTCGATCTCTTCGCTGACGAACTCGATCACCTTGCCGGTGTCGACGTCGACCATGTGGTCGTGGTGCTTGCCGCGCTCGAGCTCGTAGACGGCCTGGCCGCCTTCGAAGTTGTGCTTGACCACGAGGCCCGCGCCCTCGAACTGGGTCAGCACCCGGTAGACGGTCGCGATGCCGATGTCGTCGTCCTGCGCCAGCAGCGCCTTGTAGATGTCCTCGGCGGTGAGGTGGCGGCCGCTGGCGTGCTCGAGCAGCTCGAGGATCCGCACCCGCGGATGGGTGACCTTCAGTCCCGCCTTGCGCAGATCTTGCGATTCGGACATCGGCATGGCGGTCGGACTCGGTGTACTCGGGCGGTCGGAACGGAGAATCGGCGCGGTCGCGATTAACGACTGGCGAATGAAACCCTAGTGTATCATCGCGCCCTTTCGTTCCAGGCCCCGATCCTCCATGCGCAAGATTTCCGCTGCCCTCGTCGTGCTGCTGCTGTCGCTGTCCGGCTGCAAGATCATCTACAAGCAGGACATCAACCAGGGCAACCTCCTCGACAAGCAGCTGGTCGAAGCCCTGAAGCCCGGCATGTCCAAGCGCCAGGTGCTGCTGGTGCTGGGCTCGCCGTCGGTGAAGAGCCCGTTCCACGACGACCGCTGGGACTACCTGACGACGCTCCAGCATCGCGGCGGCAAGACCGAGTCGAAGGACCTGACCCTGTATTTCGAGGGCGGCAACCTGACCAAGATCGAAGGCGACTACTTCGGCAAGCGCGACGACGAGCTCCTGCGCGACGCCCGCCGGGTGCGCGGTCGCACGGAGGACATCACCGTCGACTCCGTGCCGAAGTCGCGCCAGAAGGAAGACAGGCGCGGCGGCTGAGCCGCGCTTCGCCGAGGGCTCAGCGACCGCGCCTCAGCGGCGCCCGCTCGGCGCGCATCCGGCGCGCGTGCTTCGGATCGGCAACGAGTTCGCGGTAGATCTCGACGCGGTCGCCGTCGCGCAGTCGTGTGGACAAGGCGCATCGTTTCGACCAGACGCCGACATGCTCGTCGTCGACCACGACGTCCGGATGGCGCGCCGCGAAGCCGCTGGCGGTGATGGCGGCGGCGAGATCGGCCCCCTCCGGCAGCGTGACCGTCTCCAGGAAGGCCACGTCCGGCCCGACGTAGGCGATCTCGCAGCGCATGCTCAGCCGGCCTCCAACGCGGCCCGCACGAAGTCGTCGACCATCCGGTCGGCGAGCGACGCGAAGCCGGCTGCCAGCGCACTGCCGAGGAAGCGACCGGCGAGTTCGAAGTCCAGCCGAAGCCCGACCCGGCAGCCGACCTCGCCGAGCGGCGTGAACTCCCAGCCGCCGCGCAACCGGGTGAACGGGCCGTCGACCAGCTCCATGCCGATCGACTGCGCCGGCACTACCCGGTTGAAGGTCGTGAACTCGGTCTCCATCCCGCCGTAGCGGACCCGGAGGCGAGCAGTCATGCTGTCGGCCTCGCGCTGGACGATGCTGGCGGCGCGGCACCAGCCGAAGCGGCGCGGATAGGCCTCCACGTCGTTGACGATGTCGAACATGTGCTGCACCGGTCGCGGCACCAGGGCGCTGCGTGCCACCACGGTCATTGCGTTTCCACCACGATTCGACGTTCCCCGCTCGCGCCTGCGCGGCGCATGCCGCAAAATATCAGACTCGCCCCGCCCCGACCCCGATGAACAAGAAAAAGAACGACGCCGCCGATGGCGGCACCATCGCGCTCAACAAGCGGGCGCGCCACGAGTACCACATCGACGAGCGCTTCGAGGCGGGCGTCGCCCTGCTCGGCTGGGAGGTGAAGAGCCTGCGGGCCGGCAAGGGCCAGATCACCGAGGCCTACGCGATCGTCAAGGATGGCGAGATCTTCCTGTTCGGCTCGCAGATCATGCCGCTGCTGTCCGCGTCCACCCATGTCGTGCCGGAGGCGCGCCGAACCCGCAAGCTCCTCCTGAAGCGGATCGAGATCGATCGGCTGGTCGGTGCCATCGAGCGCAAGGGCTACACCCTGGTCCCGACCGCGCTGTACTGGAAGAACAATCGGGTGAAGTGCGAGCTCGGCCTCGCGAAGGGCAAGCAGGATCACGACAAGCGCGACGCCGAGAAGGATCGCGACTGGAATCGCGAGAAGCAGCGCGCGCTGCGCGCCAAGAACAAGCCCGCCTGACCGGATCGGATGCCGCCCCGTCGATGACCACTCCCGCCCGCCTCCGCGCCGCCGCGATCCTCATCGCCGCCCTGCTGCCCGCCTGTGCGGGTCTCGGCGGCGGCGGCAAGAGCGACCCGTTGATCGACGTCCGCCTGCAGCTCGACCGCCAGGTCGCCGCCTGGAACGTCGGCGACCTCGCGGCCTTCTTCGACGGCTACGTGAAGTCCGACCAGATGCGGATCGTCTCCAACGGCCGCGAGGAGCGCGGCTGGGCGCCGACCCTGGCGCGCTACAAGAGCCGCTACACCACCAAGGCGTCGATGGGCACGCTGACCTACAGCGAGATCGAGATCCACGTGGTCGGCGCCGACCACGCCTGGGCCTATGGCCACTGGGAGCTCGCCCGCGGCAAGGAACGCCCGCACGGCGTGTTCACACTGGTCCTGGTCCGCGAACGCAAGGGCTGGCGGATCCTGCACGACCAGTCCGACTAGGATTCGCGCCTGCGGCGCGAATCCTCATCGAATGGCACTTCTGGGTTGAATCGGGGACGACATGGCTAGCAACAAGTTGACGTGGTTCATCCTGGGGGCACTCGCCCTGGGCCTCGGCTGCGGCCTGACCCTGAACGAGCTGCGTCCGGAGAACAAGGACGTGGTCGAGGCCTTGTCCCTGGTGACGACGCTGTTCCTGCGGATGATCAAGATGGTGATCGCGCCGCTGGTGTTCGCGACCCTGGTCGTCGGCATCGCGCGGATGGGCGACATCGGCAGCGTCGGCCGGGTCGGGATCAAGGCCTTCCTGTGGTTCGTCGGCGCGTCCCTGGTGTCGCTGTCCCTCGGGCTTGTGCTGGTCAACCTGTTCCAGCCCGGCCACGGGCTCGGCATCGAATTGCCGGCGGCGAACGCGGCCAGCGGCATCGCGGCGACCGGCATCACCGCCAAGGACTTCATCGAGCATCTGGTGCCGGCGTCGATCGTCGACGGCATGGCGAAGAACGAGATCCTGCAGATCGTGGTGTTCTCGGTGTTCTTCGGCGTCGCCTGCGCCGGCATCGGCGACAAGGCCAACGTGCTGGTCGAGGCGCTCGACGGCCTGTCGCACGCGATGCTGCGCTTCACCATGTACGTGATGTACGCAGCGCCGTTCGCGGTGTTCGCCGCCGTGACCGCCGCGGTGGCGAAGAGCGGGTTCGCGGTGATCCGGACCTACGGCACCTTCATGGCCGAGTTCTATTTCGCGATCATCTGCCTGTGGGCGCTGCTGTTCGTCGCCGCCCGGCTGATCGTCGGTCCCCGTGCGGTCGCCCTGTTCGCCGCCGTGCGCGAGCCCGTGCTGCTCGCCTTCTCCACCGCCTCCTCCGAGGCCGCCTACCCGAAGACGCTGTCGCAGCTCGAGTCCTTCGGCTGCAGCAATAAGGTCGCCTCCTTCGTGCTGCCGCTCGGCTATTCCTTCAACCTCGACGGCTCGATGATGTACTGCACCTTCGCGACGCTGTTCATCGCGCAGGCCTATGGCATCGAGCTGACGGCCGGGCAGCAGGTCACCATGCTGCTGATCCTGATGGTGACCTCGAAGGGCATGGCCGGCGTGCCACGCGCCTCGCTCGTCGTCATCGCGGCCACGCTCTCCCACTTCAAGCTGCCCGAAGCCGGACTGCTCCTGCTGCTCGGCGTGGACCATTTCCTCGACATGGCACGTTCGGCCACCAACGTCATCGGCAACTCGGTGGCGACGGCGGTGGTGTCGAAGTTCGAGGGGCAGCTGACCGAGGGCGTCGAGACGCGGACATCGCCATAGGGCGCGCCCTGCGCGCCATTGCACGAACCTCCCGGAAATGCCCGGCTCCGCCTGGGCGTCGTCGCGGACCTTGTCGGCCCGCGGAGTGCCGTTGGGCTCGATCCGCAAGCGCGCGACACCCGAGCCGTGCGCCCTCCTCCGTCACGCCATCCGCGTCGTATTCCAATCGAGGGTCACGCTTCGGCGAGATCGTGATGCCGCCGAGATCGACCGCGATTCACCTTCGGGATCCCGGACGAGATGCCTTGCGATGGCGCGCAGGGCGCGCCCGGCACCGTCACGCCGCCTGGTCCTGCGGGAGGTACAGGTTGGTCATGATCTCTTCCCAGGACACCAGCTGCAGCCGGACGTTGCCGGGAGCGCTGGTCGTGCGGCTCGTCTCGCCGGCCAGCGCGAGGTCCGCGGCGCCGCGGCGCAGTTGCCGCTGATGGTGGTTGAGCAGCATCGACACCAGCTCGTTGCGTCCCACCGGATCCAGCAGGAGCGCTTCCTCGAACAGCATGCGTGCGGTCTTGGCCATGGCGCGCGAATCTAGCAGCGCGGACACGCTTCGAATCAATCGTTGTGGATCGGGATCGCGGAATTGCGACGCTCATCACGCGCGCCGCGGGATGAAAACTCGAAACCGTCGACACGGACCGCCGTGCGCCCCGCAGCGGGGCGTCAGCGCAGGTGCAGACCCGCGAGCGCCGGTGCCGCCAGCCGCGGCCCGTCGAAGCCCTGCACCGTGCCGAAGCGCTCGGATGCGGCGTTCCAGTCGGCCGTCGCCTGTTCCAGTTCGGCCTGCGTGCGGGCGACGAAGTTCCACCAGAGCAGGATCTCCTCGGGGAAGGGTTCCCCGCCGATCACCAGCAGGCGGGCGCGTCCGCGGCTGCGCACGCGCAGCGCGGCATGGCCGGGAGGCATGTACACGAGGCTGCCCGGCGCCAGCGGCCCGTCGTCGAACTCGAATTCGCCCTCCAGCGCCATCGCGCCGTGTTCGAACAGCGGGTCCAGCGGCAGCGTGGTGTCGGCGTCGCCGTCCGCGAAGAGGTCGACCCCGACCAGCGGCGTGTGGACCGCCACCGGCGAGCGCTGTCCCAGCATCGTCCCCACCAGTACCGTGACCCGGTAGCCGCCGGCGTCCGCCACCGGCAGTGCCGGGTAGTGCCGGAACTCCGGCGCGCCGTGCCGCGCCGCCTCCGGCAACGCGATCCACAGCTGCGCCAGGTGCACGTTCGGACTGCCGCCGACGACCGATTCCTCGGAGTGCGCGATGCCGCGACCGGCGGTCATCAGGTTGACCTGCCCGGGCCGGATCACCTGGGCGTTGCCGAGGCTGTCGCGGTGCAGGGTCTCGCCTTCGATGTGCCAGGTGAAGGTCGACAGCCCGATGTGGGGATGCGGGCCGACCCGCATGCCGCGGCCGTCGCGGATCACCATCGGACCGGCATGGTCGAGGAAGCACCAGGCGCCGATCGTGCGGTGCTTCGGGTGCGGCAGCGCGCGGCGGATCGTCAGCGCATCGCCGACGACGCCGTCGCGGGTGGCAAGCCGTTCGACGCCTGGGAACGGGGCCCCTTTCACGTGGGCGGATCCGGATTCACGCCACGACGATCATGAAGGGCCTTGGCCTGTTCGAAGGCGATCACGGGCTCGCCCATGGCGCTAGCGCTGGGGCTCGTTGTTCGCGGCGGCGTCGCCCTGCTCGGCGTCAGCGCCCGGCGAGCCGTCGTTCGTCGCCGGCGGCTCGGCCGGCGCCGCGCCGGTGTTGCCGGCGGTGGTGACGATGATCGCCTTCTTGCCACGCTCGATGTTGTCGTCGACGCTCACCATGCTCACCTCGAGCTTCAACTGCCCGTTCGGCCAGCCGGCCGCCGGCGGCGACAGGTTGAAATTCGCCTCGCCGTCGCCGGTCAGTTCGACCTGAGCCGACAGGCCCGGGATCGCGGTATGTGGCGCCATGCCGTCGATCTTCTCGGCATAGGTCGTCAGCTTCATCGAGACCTTGCCCGGGAGGAACCTGGCGGGTGCGAAGATCCAGATGGTGTCGCCCGGCGCGAAGGTCGTGGCTTTGGTCTTCGCTTCCTTGTCTTTCGCGGTGTACAGGTCGCCGAGCGTGGCGGACGAGACGTTGCAGCCGGCGAGCACGACCGCGGCGAGGCCGACGGCGAACATCTGGAAGCGGCGACGATGGATGGCGAGCATGGCGCGTTCTCCGAGGGCGGGACGGACAGGGCGCCCGAAGCGGCACCGGGAACGCCGTCGCCGGATCGGGGCGATCGATCGTCGCACAACACCAGCGACATCGGTTGCTGCGCTGCGGACCCTGGACGGCCCGCGGCCTGGCTACCCGAATCGATCGACGATTTCCGTGATCCGGCGGTCCACGTCCGGCATCCGCCGATCGGCGCCCGCGGGGTCGATCGTGGCCATCGAGGCCAGGATCGCGTCGAGTCCGTCACGCATGTCGCGAAATCGACCCTCGGCCTCCGCGCGCGTCGATGCGTAGGCGGTGTGGACGAAGCAGCCGCAGATGCCGCAGTTGATCGCGAACGGGATCGGCCCGCTCCCCTTCACGAGGGTGATGCGAGCGCCACCGACGTGGTCCTCGTCGAGGACGATCGTGACGCCCTCCGCGTCGTGGCCGCAAAGCGGGGTCCCGCCTTGAAATTCCTTCCAGGCCATCGGAGGCGACGCCGAATGAGTCTCATCCACGGATGAACTGCATCAAGGTTGCGGCGGCGCGGGCTGGGTGCGATGCCCCATACAACACCACGCGCGAAGCGCGTGGTGCCGACGAGAGGATTCGAACCTCCGACCTACTGATTACGAATCAGTTGCTCTACCAACTGAGCTACGTCGGCGGCGTGCGCCGTATTTTGGTGGGCGGTACTGGGATCGAACCAGTGGCCCCTGCCGTGTGAAAGCAGTGCTCTACCGCTGAGCTAACCGCCCAAAAAATGAGTCGCGCAGTCTAGTGAGGGTGTTCCCCGGGGTCAACACCTTTCGCACGTGGAGACGTACCCGTCGGTGGTCGACCGTGGTGCGGCGCCGAGGCCGCGCGACGCGGTGCCGCAACGGGGCGAAGAGCAGCGGGCCGGGTCCCGTCGCGATCGGCGGGGATCAGATCCGCTCGAACGCCATCCTCAGGTCGTCGATCAGCACCTCGGGTTCCTCCAGGCCGATCGACAGCCGCACCAGCGACACCGGCACCGTGCTCGCCGACTCGTGGCCACGCCAGTCGCGGACGCCGGCGACCGGAAAGGCCAGCGACTCGTAGCCGCCCCAGGACACCGACATCACGAAGCGCACGAGACCGTCGCAGAAGCGCTCGACGCCGTCCTGGTCGGTGTCGAGCTCGATCGACAGCAGGCCGCTGGCGCCGCGCAGTTGCTTCCTCGTGAGCTCGGCCTGCGGATGGTCGGTCGTGAACGGCGAGTGGATCCGGCGGATCTTCGGCTGGCCCTCGAGGAAGGCCAGCACCTTCGCCGTGGTCGCCGCGACCCGCTCCATCCGCACCGCCAGCGTCCGCAGTCCGCGCAGCAGCAGCCAGGCATCGTTCGGCGCCAGCAGCGCGCCGAAGGTCATGAACGGGCCGGCGAACACCTCGCGGCACAGCGCCGTGCTGCCCGCGAGCACTCCGGCGAGGACGTCGCTGTGGCCGTTCAGGTATTTGGTCGCGGAATGCGCGACGAGGTCGATGCCCAGCGCCAGCGGCGACTGGTGGAGCGGTGTCGCGAAGCTGTTGTCGCACAGCGTGCGGATGCCCCGACGGTGCGCGATCGCCGCGATCGCGGCGAGGTCCTGCTGCTCGAAGGTCAACGAGTTCGGGCTCTCCAGCACGATCATCCGGGTATTCGCCCGGCAGGCCGCCGCGACCGCCGCCGGATCACGCGCGTCGATCAGGCTGGACTCGATCCCGAAGCGCGGCAGCCAGTGCCGGACCAGCGTCTTGGTCCAGCTGTAGGGCTTGGCGACGCAGACCACGTGGTCGCCGGCCCGGACCGTCGACAGTACGCCGGCCGCGATCGCCGCCGCGCCGGAACCGAACAGCAGCGCGTCCTCCGCACCCTCCAGCGCCGCCAGCTTGCGCCGCACGATCGCCACCGTGGGGTTGTTGCCGCGGGTGTAGACGTGGTTGGCGTACTCGTCGGCGAACATCTCGCGCATCGCCGCCACCGACGGCAGCGCGAAGATGCCGGTCTGATGGATCGGCGGCACGACCGCGCCTTCGTAGCGTTCGCGGTCTTCGGCGAGGTGATTGAGGATGTAGGAGAGATCCATCGGCCTAGGGTGCGTCCTGGACGCACCCGCGATCAACACTCAGGACGGCTGCGATTGCAAAGCATTTCGAAGGCCAGGCTATGGCATGCGTCGTTCGCAGGGCCCTGCGCCCCGGCAAGACCGCCGCCGTAGGGCGGCCACTGGCCGCCATCGCGAAGCGTTCGGGCGATGGCGGGCAGTGCCCGCCCTACAACATGCCACGCGCGAACTCGCGCACGTCGGCCCCGATCTGCGCATCCTGCAAGGCCAGCGCGATCGTGGCCTGCACCACGCCGAGCTTGTTGCCGCAGTCGTAGCGCACGCCCTCGAAACGGTGAGCGAAGACCTTCTCGTGGGCCAGCAGCGCGGCCAGCGCGTCGGTCAGCTGGATCTCGCCGCCGGCGCCGGGCTTCGTGGATTCCAGCAGGTCGAATACCCGCGGCGAGAGGAGGTAGCGACCGACGATCGCGAGGGTGGACGGCGCGACCTCGGGCCTGGGCTTCTCCACCATGCCGTTGATCCGGGCGACGCGCTCGCTGATCGGCTCGGCCGACACGATGCCGTAGCGGTGGGTCTGGTCGCGCGGCACGTCCTCGACCGCGATCACGCTGCCGTCGTGCTGCGCGGCGACCTTCGCCATCTGCGCCAGGCCCGGTGCGGCCGGATTCCAGATCATGTCGTCCGGCAGCAGCACCGCGAAGGGCTCGTTGCCGACCGCGGGCTTTGCGCACAACACCGCGTGGCCGAGGCCCAGAGCCTCCGCCTGGGTGACGAACACGGTCTTCACGTGCGAGGGCAGGATGCCGCGGACGATCGCCAGCAGCTCCTGCTTGTTCGCCTTCTCCAGCTTGTGCTCGAGCTCGAAGGACTTGTCGAAGTGATCCGCGATCGAATGCTTGTAGCGGTTGGTCACGAAGACCAGCGTGTCGCAGCCGGCCGCGACCGCCTCGTCCACCGCGTACTGGATCAGCGGCTTGTCGATGATCGGCAGCATCTCCTTGGCCAGCACCTTGGAGGCGGGCAGCAGGCGGGTGCCGAGGCCGGCAACGGGAAATACAGCCTTGCGAATTTTCATCGGAACTCCAGCAAAGTTGATGACGATGCGTCAGCCGTGCCGCGCATCCCCTGGATGCACGTCCGCCCCCGCGAAACCCGGGCCTCGCCCGGACGCCGCCCCCAGGGAAGCGGTCCCGCACGCGTGGGATCCGGCGCCGCCAGCGGCACGCCGGAGGACGATCGGGGCGGCGCAGTGTAAACGCGCGCGGTGGCGGTCCAGTGTCAACGACCGCCACGCGCCACCGGCGCTTTTCCCGCCGTTCAGCCGCTGCGCTGCCGCGGTGCGTACAGCGATACGACCTTCGCGTCGCCGTCGCCGTCGCGGGAGAACTCCGGCACCAGGTCGCACAGGCAGCGCAGCACCTCGGGCTCGTCGAAGGCCAGAACCGCCTGCGCGGCGCGCCGGAGCGTCGCCTCCAGCTCGGCCCAGGCCATCGAGCGCGGGGTGGCGAGGAAGATCTTGCGGTGCGCGGTGTTCGAGTAGTCCTCCTGCTCGTGGAAGAGCTCCTCGAACAGCTTCTCGCCGGGGCGCAGGCCGGTGTAGACGATCTCGATGTCGCGGTCCGGCACCTTGCCGGCAAGACGGATCATCTGCTCCGCCAGGTAGCGGATCCGGACCGGCTCGCCCATGTCCAGCGCGAAGATCTCGCCGCCCTGCCCCAGCGCCGCCGCCTGCAGGATCAGCTGGCAGGCTTCGGGAATCGTCATGAAGTAGCGGGAGATCTCCGGATGGGTCACGGTGACCGGCCCGCCGCCGCGGATCTGCTCGCGGAACAGCGGTACCACCGAGCCGGCGGAATCGAGCACGTTGCCGAACCGCACCGTGACGAACCGCGTGGCGGAGCGGGCCGCGAGGTTCTGGCAGAAGATCTCGGCGGCGCGCTTGCTGGCGCCCATCACGTTGGCCGGGTTGACCGCCTTGTCGGTCGAGATCATCACGAAGCTGTCGACCTTGTGGCGATCCGCCGCCAACGCCAGCACCTGGGTGCCGAGCACGTTGTTGCGGAAGGCTTCGCGCACCTGCGCTTCCAGCATCGGCACATGCTTGAACGCGGCCGCGTGGAAGATCACCTGCGGCCGGCTGGCGGCGAGCACCCGCTCGACCATCGCCGCGTCGCTGGCGTCGCCCAGCACCGGCTCGATCAGCAGGTCGGGAAACTCGCGGCGCAGGTCCTGCTCGACCCGGTAGAGGTTGAACTCCGACAGTTCCAGTACCGTGAGGCTGGCGACGTCCAGGCGCGCGACCTGCCGGCACAGTTCCGAGCCGATCGATCCGCCGCCGCCGGTCACCAGAACGCGGCGCCCGGCCAGCTGCGCGGCGATCGCGCTCCAATCGAGCTCCACCGGATCGCGACCGAGCAGGTCTTCGATGGCGACGTCCTTCAGCTGGTTGACCGCGCCGCGGCCCTCCATCACGTCGTGCAGGCGCGGCACGGTGCGGAACGGCAGGCCGGAGTTCTCGCACATCTCCACCACCCGCTGCATCTGGTGGTTGCTGGCCGAGGGCATCGCGATCAGCAGCATCTCCGCGGCGCTCTCGGCCGCGACGCGGCCGAGGTCGTCGAGCGTGCCGAGAACCGGGACGCCGTTGATCCGCGAACCGCGTAGGGCCCGGTTGTCGTCGAGGAAACCGACCGGGGCATATTTGCCTTCGCGACGCAGCTCGCGGGTGAGCGACTCGCCGGAGCGTCCTGCCCCGAGAATCAGTACCCGCAGCGAGGCGACACGTCGAATCTCAGCCAGGCGGCTGTCCTTCCAGTATCGATACAACATGCGAGGGGCTCCGAGGCCCACCGACAGCACCGCCGGATAGAGCACCAGGACGGCGCGCGGGATGCCCTGCAGTCGATTGATCAGGAACAGACCGAGCCCGATCACCAAGGCGCCCAGGATCGCGGCACGAATGATGTTGAGCAGGTCCGGTATGGACGCGAATCGCCACAGTCCCTTGTACAGGCCGCTGGACCAGAGGATGACCGCCTGCGCCGGCACGATCCAAAGCAGCTCGGTGCCGAACAGGGGGACGTCGGGAGGATTGGTCAGCAGGTTGAAGCGCACCCAGTTGGTCGAATACCAGGCGAGCCAGATCATCGCGAGGTCATGAGCGACCACGGCGACGCGGGGATGGAGCTTCGCGATCAGGTAACGCACGTCCGAAATACTTACCGCTCTAGTTATCGCCGCGTCATCAAGGCCGCGCGACGTTGCGCGAGATGATACGCCCGACAGCGGCGCTTTCCATAGCTCCACAGCAGCATCGCGAGAGAAAGAACCGCCGCGGCGACGCTCCAGTTAAGAATAGGTAAAAAGGACGGAGTTTCCGGCGAAATCGTCGCAGTCCACTGCAGCGCCAGCGCGGGAACCACGACGGTCAGGTTCCATGCCGAATAGCGCCAGGCGACGGCGATGTGGTCGTGGCCGCTGCGGGCAAGCCACTGGTAGAGGTGTTCGCGGTGCGACCGGTACCAGGGGCGACCGGCGAGCACGCGCGAGAGCAGTGTCAGGGTCGTGTCGACGAGGAAGGCCGAGTTCAGCACCACCGCGGCGGCGAGACTGATCCGCAATGTCAGCCACAGCGACAGCAGCCCGATCCACAGGCCCAGCGTGCCGGACGCGACGTCGCCCATGAACACCCGGGCCCGCGGGAAATTGAACGGCAGGAAGCCGAGCGCGGCGCCGACCAGCGCAAGCGCGAACAGGAACATCAGCGCCGAGCCGTCGATACCGGCCAGCACCGCGACGGTAGCGCCCACGAACAGCGACTGCAGTGCGGCGATGCCATCCGTGCCGTCCATGAAGTTGGTGAGATTCACCGACCAGGCAAGCGCCACCGCGACCAGCGCCAGCGTCGCCCAGGGATGCTCGACGACGACCGTCGGGAACGGCACGGCAAGGATGATCGGCCCGCTGGCGTGGCTGCCGATCGCGAGCGCCAGCGCGACGCCGGCCGTCAGATGCACCAGCAGGCGAAAGCGCGCCGACAGCGGCGCGTGGTCGTCCCACCAGCCGACCGCCCCGACCGCGGCGACCGCGCAGGGCAGCAGCCAGCCGAGCTCGATCGCCGCCATCGGCAGGGCCGCGAGCCACAGCGCGACCGCCATCCCGATGCCGCCGCCGCGCGGCGTCGGCACCCGGTGGATCCGGCGCTCGCCGGGCAGATCGATCGCCGCGACGCCGCGCTGCGCTCGGCGCAGGACCCAGGCGGCGCCGGAGGCGGCAATCGCCGCGGCAACGACAACCACGGCGATACCGATTCCGCCGAGAGTCATCGCATGCACCGTAGGGCGGGCACGGCCCGCCGATGC
>JBGAPI010000046.1:0-40306 GCA_044221335.1 Ahniellaceae bacterium | reverse complement strand
CCGCGCTGCACGAGCAGTGCCTGCGCTCCGGTACCGGCTTCCTCGCTGCCGAGGACAGCGACGGCATCGTGCTGTCGTCCTGGCTGGCGCTGACCGAAATGGATGCGAAGACGCGCACCGACGTGGCCATCGCGGCATAGGCCTCGGGGACGACGGCGGGAATCGCCGCGCCTCCGTCTCCCGAAATCAAGCCCTTCTTCGCTTTTGCAGGACCGGATCGCGTAGCGATCCGGTCGACAGCAGCTCCTTCGGCACCTCGCGGAACACCGCGGCGATCTGCTTCAGGAAACCCGCGTTGGCGGCGTGCTTGCGCCAGAAGAAGCCGATCCGCCGATGCGGTGCGTTGCCGCGGAACGGCAGCAGCCGGATGTCGGGCGTGAGCGGCACCGGTGGCTGCACCGCCAGCAGCGGCAGCAGCGTCGCGCCGACGCCGGCACCGACCATCTGCCGGAGCGTCTCCAGGCTGGTCGCCCGGAAGCCGCTGCGCTCGGAGGCACCGGCGCGGTGGCAGACGTCGAGCGCGTGGTCGCGCAGGCAGTGCCCCTCGTCGAGCAGCAGCAGGCTCTCGTCGGCGATGTCGGCGAGCGCGAGGCTCGTCTGGCCGCTCAGCGGATGCTGTTTCGGCAGGGCCAGCACGAAGGGCTCCTCGAACAGGAATTCGGACGACAACTGCTCGTCGGCCAGGGGCAGGGCCATGATGCCGGCGTCGAGCCGGCCCTCGGCCAACTGCTCGTGGACGACCTCGGTCTTCTCCTCGACCAGCAGCAGCTCGAGGCGCGGGAAGCGCTCGCGCAGCTTCGGCATCACGTGCGGCAGGAGGTAGGGCGCGAGCGTCGGGAACAGGCCGATCCGGAGCTGACCGGCTTCGGGATCGCGACTGGCGCGGGCGAGCTCGCGGATCGCGTCGGCATCCCGCAGCAGGCCGCGCGCCCGCTCGGCGATCTCGCGCCCGATCGCGGTCAGCATCACCTTGCGGCTGGAGCGTTCGACCAGCGCGACGCCGCCGATCGCGGTCAGCATCACCTTGCGGCTGGAGCGTTCGACCAGCGCGACGCCGAGCTCGTCCTCCAGCTTCTTCAGCTGCATCGACAGCGTCGGCTGGCCGACGAAGCTCGCCGCCGCGGCGCGGCCGAAGTGGCGATGGTCGGCGAGCGCGACGAGATAGCGCAGGTCACGCAGGTTCACGGCGCGACCCGGGCCGGCGACGCCGGCGGCTGCTTCGCGATCCAGGCGGCGGACAGGTCGACCGCGGGCGCGAGCCAGCGTTCGCGCTCGGCCAGCGAAGCGAGCAGCCGCAGGTGTCCGACACCGGGCAGCAGGCGCAGTTCGGCCGGCACCCCCTTCTCGTTCAGCCGCGCGGCGAGGTGTTCGCTGTTGCGCGGCCAGGCGAGGCGGTCGGCCGTCCCGTGGATCAGGAGAAACGGCGGCTCGTCGCCGTCGACGAATTCGATCGGCTGCGACAGGGGATAGCGCTCGGGCGGGCCGAACATGTCCTTCAGATCATCGTCGAGCAGCGGCAGGAAGTCGTAGGGGCCGGCGAGGCCGACGACGCCGGCGAAGTCACGCGGCTTGTGGCCGTGGGCGGCGAGGAAGCGGCCGTCGGTCGCGATCATGGCGGCGAGGTGCGCGCCGGACGAATGGCCCGCGAGGAACACGCGCGAGCGGTCGATGCCGAGCGCGTCGGCGTGGTCCAGCACGTAGGCCGCGGCGGTCGCCGCATCCTCGACGAACACGGGAAACTTCACGCCGGGATACAGCCGGTAGTCCGGCAGCAGCACGGCCATGCCGCGGGCGACGAAGGTGCGGGCGACGAACTCGTATTGCGCGCGACTGCCCGAGGACCAGCGGCCGCCGTGGAAGAACACCAGCGCGGGCGGCCGCGCTGCACCCTTCGGGCGGTAGACGTCCAGCGCCAGTCGATGCTCGGGGTCGTACGCGACGGAGCCGCCGACGGTGAACTCGACCGGCGGGCGGCCGCGGTTCAGCACCGCGAAATAGGCGCGTTCGCAGCCGGCGAGGCCGAGCATGGCGAGGCAGACGAGGAGGCGGGACAGCAGCGGGACGAAGTGGCGGGTCATCGGCACGGGGTCGGAAGACGAATTCATCATCGAAGCACGCCGGACGTCGTCCCGATGTGCAGGGCCGCTCTATGATGCGATCGGCCCCCGAAGCGTCAATGCGACCATGGATGCGAACTTCAAGCAACCCGCCGAACCGCTGTTCCTGCAGGTGCCGGAGCGCAACACCGGCGACAATTTCCTGCGCACCGTGCAGCAGCACCACGTGCAGCTGTCGGTGATGGCCGACGTCAAGGCCAACATCATCATCACGGTGTCCTCGATCGTGCTGACGATGACGATCAACAAGCTGTCCGAGCCGGCGCTCCGGGTCTCCGCGATCACGCTGATCTGCTTCACCACCGTGGCGCTGCTGCTGGCCATCCTCGCGGTGCTGCCGAAGTACCGGCCGCTCCGGCTCGAACCGGGCGCCACCCTGCCGGCGCAGTTCAACCTGTTGTTCTTCGGCCACTTCGCCGAGCTCACGCAGCAGCAGTTCCTGAACGAGCTGTCGCGCGCCATGCCACCCAACGGCAACATCTACGAGATGATGGGGAAAGACATCTACGGGCTCGGCTACTACCTCGCGCACTACAAGTACCGTTATCTGCGCGCCGCCTACCTGTTCTTCCTGACCGGATTCGTGTTCGCCAGCCTCGAGCAGCTGTGGCGGCTGCTGATGGGATGAGTCGGACCGCGGGATGACGATGAATGCCGCCGACGTCGAGAAGCTCGCGGGCGAGGGCCTCGTCTGGGCGCGGCAGATCGCGGACCGACCGAAGCTCGGCTACGACCTCGACACCGTGACCTGGATCGACGGCTTCGTCCGCCAGCAGCGGCTGCTCGGCATCCCCGAGGACAAGGTCACCGAGTACGTGGTCTGTCTCGGCAGCATCCTCGGCGAGTGCGTGCGCGCGGCCTACGGCGGCCAGTGGCAGCGCTATGGCACGGAGTGGAAGATCGATTTCGGCGACGGCGCGCAGCAGCGGCCGTACTTCCTGCTGCTGCAGGCCTTCGAAGCCCCGACCGCGCCGTCGGTGCTGGCGTGGTTCAAGGACGTCGCCAAGGCGCCCGGGGTCCGGAAAAAGGCCTGGTGGCGGATCTGGTAGTCGATCGGCGCAACGATGCGCGCGCGTCCAGGTCGCCCAGGATTCCGCTGCCGTTCAATCCAGGCCGCGCGGCTTCGGCAAGTCGACGATGACCGACAGGTCTCGAAATCCCTCGGGGACATCCACCGCGCCCCAGGAATGGCACTCCAGGGAAAGCTCGCGATTGGCGATGCGCTATGAACCCGCAGTACACATCGCCGTGATTTCCGATGACGATCGGGCTCGAACCGAAATGCGACAGCCCGGCGGAAGTGGCATCGAACGCAGTCAGGAAGTATCCCGAGCCGGTGTACTCGTAGGTCGACGAACCGGCATGACCCTCGATCGCACGCATCTCGTCGTCGTCCAGGACCCCGGAGCACAGCACGCGAATCACCGCGAGCTCGAAGGAGCGGAAGGTCGCCATCCGGAAATCAGATCTTCAACTGGGGAATTCGGCTGAGACCGTCACCGGCCTCAGCCGAATTCCCAATCGTCAGCCTTTTTCCAGCGGCCGCGGCCGCCCGAACAGATAGCCCTGCCCCTGCGTGCAGCCGAGCGCCAGCAGCGCCTCGCGCTGTTCGGTGGTCTCGATGCCCTCGGCGATCACCTCGACACCCAGCGACTGCGCCAGCGACAGCACCGCCTCGACCACCGCGTGCGAGCCGCCGGTGCGCGAGCTGTTGAGTCCCGCGACGAAGGAGCGGTCGATCTTCAGCGCGTGGATCGGGAACTGGTGCAGGTAGGACAGCGAGGAATAACCGGTGCCGAAGTCGTCGAGCAGGGCGGCGAGGCCGGCATCGCGCAGCGTCTCCAGCATCTGCCGGGCCTGCTGCGGGTTGTCGAGCAGCGAGCCCTCGGTGACCTCGAGGCGCACCCGGTCGGTGGTGATGTTGTGGCGCTCGACCATCGCCAGCAGCCGCTCCGGCAGGTCCTTCTCGCGGAAGTGGCGCGGCGAAAGGTTGATGCTGACGTAGTGTTCCTCGTCGAAGAACGGGATGTCGTCGCAGACCTGCTCGAAGATCTTGCGGTCGATCGCCTCGGAGATGCCGATCTCCTCGGCCAGCGACAGGAACTCGCCCGGCGCTTGCCAGCCGCGGCCGGGACGGCGCCAGCGCAGGAGCGCCTCGAAGCCGAGCACCGAGCCGTCGCGGAGATCGACGATCGGCTGGTAGAACGGCGCGAACTCGTTGACCTCGAGGCCGCGGCGCAGCTCGTTCTCCAGGTCGAGCAGCTTCATCGCCTCCTTGTGGAAGGTCTCGTCGAAGATCTCGAAACACTTCCGGCCGCGCGACTTGGCGCGGTACATCGCCGCGTCGGCGTCGCGCAGGAGCTCGTCGGGCTGGCGGTAGCGGGTGTCCGACAGTGCCACGCCGACGCTGGTCGAGGTGAACAGCTCGCGGCCCTCGGCCTTCACCGGCTCGGACAGCGCCGCGATCAGCCGATTGGCGACGATGGTGGCGTCCGCGGCGGAGTGCACGCCGGGCAGCAGCACCGCGAACTCGTCGCCGCCGAGGCGGGCGACGGTGTCGACCTCGCGCAGCGCGACCACCAGCCGGCGGCCGACCTCGATCAGCAGCGCGTCGCCGATCGCGTGGCCCATGGAGTCGTTGATCACCTTGAAGCGATCGAGATCGAGGTACATCACCGCGAAGGCGTTGGTCGAGTCGCGGCGGTAGCGCGCCAGCGCGTTCTCCAGCCGGTCGCGCATCAGCACGCGGTTCGGCAACCCGGTCAGGGCATCGTGGACGGCGTCGTGCTTGAGCTTGGCCTCGGCGCGCTCGCGCTCGTCGGCCTGGCGGCGGAGTTCCGCGTTGGACTCGTTGAGCTCGCGGGTGCGCTGCTCGACCCGGCGTTCCGCTCGCGCTCGTCGGCCTGGCGGCGGAGTTCCGCGTTGGACTCGTTGAGCTCGCGGGTGCGCTGCTCGACCCGGCGTTCGAGTTCCGAACTGACCACGCGCAGCGCGTCGCGGTCGCGCCGCCGCGCCAGGGTCGGCCCGACCAGGTAGCTCGCGAAGCGCAGGAACAGCGCGTCGTCGGCGCGTTCGGGAATCGGATGGACATAGTTCCAGATCGCGACGAATCCGGTGAGATGGGTCTCGTCGCGGAGCGCCACCAGCCAGCCGCTGCGCGGGGTGATGTCGTTGCTCTTCGCCGGCTTGTCGGCGAGCAGCTGGGTGATCAGTTCGGTCGACAGGTACAGGGTCGCGCCCGGCGTCGTCAGCCGCGCCGCCAGGGTACGCGCCAGATGGCGGGTCAATCGCTGCGCCGGCTGCGCGATCTCGCCGCTGCTGTGCGGAAAGCTGACGTCGTCGCGGGCGGCGTTGAACAGCGCGATCACCCAGGCGTCGGCCCGGAGGCTGTCGACGATCCGCCGGTCGAGCACCTGGTAGAGGTCGATCGGGTGCTCGCAGATCGCGCTGGTCTCTGCCAGCGTCATCCAGCTGTGCAGCATGCGGCGAAGGCCTTCGTCGCTGGCGCGCTGGAGGTCGGTCGGAGTGGGGGTGGCACTCATTGCCGCAGTCTAACCTCAAGCGTTCGGGGATGGGGCCCAGGGCACAGGGCCCTGGGCCCAGAAATGCGCGCTTCGTAGCGAATCGTCGATCGTCGGTGGAGTGCGCGCCAGCCTGACCGGGGCGCCGGAACGCTCGTCATGACCCCGGTTCCGGGGGCCCTGGGCCCTGTGCCCTGGGCCCTCCGGCGCTAGCATCCGCGCTCGCCCCGACCGTCCACCCCGATGCCCGACATCCAAGACCTCGCCGCCCTCATCCGCGCCAACACCGCCCTGATCGTGATCGACACCCCGGAGGAAGGGCGGGTGGTGGACCTGTTCCGCCACGTCAACGCGCAGGTGCTGCGGCCGCTGTACAGCTGGGCGATCACCGAGGGCATGAAGCGCCTCGACCTTGCCGTCGACGGCGAGCTGCCGGTGCCGCCGGACGCCGGCGCGACCCTGGCGGCGATCAAGGCCCATCGCGACCGCGGGCTGTACCTGCTGCGCGACTTCCACCCCTATCTCAAGTACGCGATGACGCTGCGCCTCACCCGCGAGATCCTGGCGCGCGACGGCAGCGCGGCGCATACCCTGGTGCTGGTCGGGCCGAAGATCGAGCTGCCGCCGGAGCTCGAGGCCGATGCCGTGCGCTTCGCGCTGGCACTTCCCGACGAGACCGAACTCGGCAAGATGGTGCGCGACGAGGCCTTCCTGTACTCGCGCGAACACGGCGGGCGGCGGGTCGAGGTCGATGCCGCCGCGCTGAAGACGATCGTGCGCAACCTGCGTGGCCTCAGCTTCCCGGACGCCCGCCGGATCGCGCGCCACCTGATCTTCAAGGACGGCGCGATCAGCTCCTCGGACCTGCCCGAACTCGCCAAGCTGAAGTCCGAGCTGATCAACCGCGACGGCCTGCTCGCGTTCGAGTTCGATACCGCGGCCTTCGCCGACGTCGCCGGCCTGCCGCGGCTGCGGCGCTGGGTCGATCTGCGCCGCTCGGTGTTCCTCGGCGAGTCCGGCGAACCCGGCCTCGACCCGCCGCGCGGGCTGCTGCTGCTCGGCGTGCAGGGCTGCGGCAAGAGCCTCGCGGCGAAGGCGATCGCCGGCGGCTTCGGCGTGCCGCTGGTGCGGCTCGATGTCGGCACGCTGTACAACAAGTTCCACGGCGAGACCGAGCGCAACCTGCGCGAGGCGCTGTCGCGCGCGGAGGCGCTGTCGCCCTGCGTCATCTGGATCGACGAGATCGAGAAGGGCCTGGCGCAGGGCAGCTCCGACGACGGCGTATCCCGCCGGGTGCTGGGCTATCTGCTGACCTGGATGGCCGAGCGAAAGTCGCGGGTGTTCCTGGTGGCGACCGCCAACGCGGTCGCCGAATTGCCTGCCGAGCTGCTGCGCAAGGGCCGCTTCGACGAGATCTTCTTCGTGGATCTTCCCGATGCCGGAATCCGGGCCGAGATCTTCCGGCTGCATCTGGAGCGTCGCCGGATCCGCTGGGAGGGCTTCGAGCTGTCGCGCCTCGCCGATGCCAGCGAAGGCTTCTCCGGCGCCGAGATCGAGCAGGCGATCGTCGCGGCGATGTACGACGCCCGGGCCGCCGACGCGGCGGTCGAGCAGGAGCACGTGCTGGCGGCGCTGGCCGCGACCCGGCCGCTGTCGGTACTGATGGCGGAACAGGTCGAGAGCCTCCGCGCCTGGGCGAAGGGGCGGACCGTCCCGGCGTAGGGCGGGCACTGCCCGCCATTGCGATGCGCCTCGCGAAGGCGGCCAAGGGCCGCCCTACGAGAGCAGCTTGCGGTACTCGGTCTTGCGTTCCGCCGACGCGAAACTCGCCTCGAAGCTGTTCGCCGCTAGCGTCACCAGCTGCTCCTTGGACAGCGACAGCGCCTTGGCCGTCCCGACGAAATTGTCGTTCATGTAGCCGCCGAAGTAGGCCGGGTCGTCGGAATTGATGGTGGCGACGAGGCCGGCATCGAGCATCCTCGCGAGGTTGTGCTCGGCCAGCGTCTTGAACACGCACAGCTTCACGTTGGAGAACGGACACACCGTGAGCGGCATCCGCTCGCGCACCAGGCGTTCGACGAGACGAGCGTCCTTCAAGGACTGCACGCCGTGATCGATGCGCTCGACCTTGAGAACGTCGAGCGCATTCCAGATGTACTCGGGCGGCCCTTCCTCGCCGGCGTGCGCGACCGCGCGCAGGCCGAGCCGACGCGCTTCGGCGAACACGCGCGCGAACTTCTCCGGCGGATGGCCGACCTCGCTGGAGTCGAGGCCGACGCCGATGTAGCGGCCAAGGAAGGGCTTCGCCTCCTCGAGCGTCGCCAGCGCCGCGTCCTCGGACAGATGCCGGAGGAAGCACAGGATCAGCTCGGCGTCGATGCCAAGCTCGGACTTGGCCTGGGCACAGGCGCGGGACAGCCCGTCGATCACGGTGCGCATCGCTACGCCGCGCTCGGTGTGGGTCTGCGGATCGAAGAACAGCTCCGCGCGGACCACGTTGTCGGCCTTGGCGCGGAGGAAATACGCCCAGGCCATGTCGAAGAAGTCGGCCTCCGTCAGCAGCACGCTGGCGCCGGCATAGTAGATGTCGAGGAAGCTCTGCAGGTTGGTGAAGGCGTAGGCGGCGCGCAGCGCCTCGACGCTCGGGTAGGCGAGCTTCACCCGGTTGCGCTCGGCCAGCGCGAAGATCAGTTCCGGCTCCAGCGAGCCCTCGATGTGGATGTGCAGCTCGGCCTTCGGCAGGCCCTCGATCCAGTGCTTCAACGCGGAATCCATGTCCTCTCCCAGCAGTCGATACGGCGCGACATCATGCGGCGCGTCGCGACGGCCGCGACGCACCGCGGCCGCTCTCCGCGGCCTCCTTCAGCTTGTGCCCGACCCGCACGATCGCCTGGATCGCCGGCACCAGCTCGTGGCCGAGCTCGGTCAGGGCGTATTCCGCGGACGGCGGGGAGCTGTCGATCAGCGTACGCGAAATCACGCCCTTGTCGGCGAGTTCGCGCAGCCGGGCCGACAGCACCCGCGCCGAGATCCGCGGGATGTCGTGGCGCAGCTCGCCGAAGCGACGTGGCCCGCCGGACAGGTACCAGATGACGTTCGGCGCCCAGGCGCCGGCGAGCAGCTTCATGCACAGGGTCAGCGGGCAGGGTGGCGGCGGCGCCACGCGGCTCTTGCGGAGCGGCAATCCCATAGCGGTATCTCCCGAGTAACCGAGTGACGCAACGGATAGCACATTCGATAAGTAACTACTAGATACCAGGTTGCGTGTCCCTATATCGTGACCACTGGTAACTACGGGATCGACGAATGACCGCGAATCGCGCCACGGAACGCCTCGGGACCCGCCTGCCGATCGTGCAGGGCCCGTTCGGCGGCGGCCTGTCCAGCACCCGGCTGGTGGCGGCGGTCGCCGCGCGCGGCGGACTCGGATCCTTTGGCGCCTACCACCTCGCGCCGCAGGGCATCCTCGATCTTGCCGCGGAGCTGCGTCGCCTCGACGTCGGCCAGTTCGCGCTGAACCTGTGGGTGTCCGACCACGACGCGGGCGGCCTGGAACTCTCGCGCGACGAATTCGAGCGTGCCTGGCGCCGCTTCGCGCCGGCGTTCGAGGAGCTCGGCGTGCCGAAGCCGGCGCCGCCGCAGCGCTTCTCCCAACGCTTCGACGAGCAGGTCGAGGCGCTGCTCGAGGCCGCGCCGCCGGTGTTCAGCTTCGTGTTCGGCGTCCCGTCGGCCCACGTGCTGCGGCGCTGCCGGCAGCGCGGCATCGTCACCGTCGGCGCCGCCACCAGCATCGCCGAGGCCGAGGCGCTCGAGGCGGCCGGCATCGACGTGATCGTCGCCACCGGATCGGAGGCCGGCGGCCATCGGCCGTCGTTCCTGGCCCGCGCCGAGGATTCGTTGATGGGCAGCTTCGCGTTGACCCAGCTGGTCGCCGCGCGGGTATCGGTGCCGGTGATCGCCGCCGGCGGCATCGTCGACGCCCGCGGCGTGCGCGCCGCGCGTGCGCTGGGTGCGGACGCGGTGCAGGTCGGAACGGCCTTCCTCGCCTGCGAGGAGTCCGGCGCGACCGCCGAGCATCGCGCGGCACTGTTCGGTCGCGGCGCCGAGCGCACCGTGCTGACCCGCGCGTTCAGCGGCCGCCTGGCGCGCGGTCTCGCCAACCGCTGGACCGCCGAACAGGGCGGGCTCGACCCGCTGCCGTTCCCGGTCCAGGGCTGGTTCGCCGGCCAGCTCCGTGCCGCGGCCCATGCCGCCGGGCGCACCGATCTTGTCGCGCTGTGGGGTAGCCAGGCCGCGCCCAACCTGCGCCACCACCGTGTCGACGCGCTGATCGACGAACTCGCCGTCGGCCTCACCGACACCCCATTCCCATCCGGTCGTTCCACCCCCGCGAGCGACCGTCATCCGACCCACCAAGGAGTGACACCATGAAACTGTTCTACCTCCCCGGCACCTGCTCGCTCGCCCCGCACATCGTCGCCCGCGAGGCCGGACTGCTGTTCGAGCTCGTCAAGGTCGACCGCGCGACCAAGCGCACCGAGCAGGGTGCCGACTACCTCGCGATCAATCCGAAGGGCTACGTGCCGGCGCTGGAACTCGACGGCGGTGCCGGCGTGCTGACCGAGGGCCAGGTGATCTCGCAGTTCCTCGCCGATCGCGCGCCGTCCGCCGCCCTGGTCCCCGCGCCCGGAACCGCGGAGCGCTACCGCACCCAGGAGTGGCTGGCTTACGTCGGCACCGAGATCCACAAGGGCTACTCGCCGCTGTTCAAGCAGCCGGCGCTGGAAGGCGCGGCACGCGAGGCGGTGCTCGCCCAGCTCGCGACGCGCTATGCGCTGATCGAGGCGCAGCTCGCGAAGACCCCGTTCCTGACCGGCGCGAGCTTCAGCATCGCCGACGCCTACCTGTTCACGGTGACGCGCTGGGCGGCCGCGGTGAAGCTCGACCTGACGCCGTTCCCGCACCTGGTCGCATTCCAGCAGACGGTCTCCGAGCGTCCGGCCGTACAGGCGGCGCTGGCCGCCGAGGGCCTGCTGCCGAAGCGTCAGGCCGCATAAGCGCTCCCCCGGTTCGCAGGCGGCCGCCCGGCCGCCCGCGACCGCCACGCGCATTCGGCGTTACGCTTGCCGGATGACCGACGATGTTTTCGTGACTGTGAACGGGCGGCCGCTCGCCGCCCGCGCGGAATCCGCCACCCAGTCGCTGTTGCGCTGGCTGCAGCAGCAGGGCCTCACCGGCAGCAAGGAAGGCTGCGGAGACGGCGACTGCGGTGCCTGCACGGTGCTGCTGTTCGAGGCCGATGCCCAGGGCCGGCCGCAGGCCCGCGCCGTCAATTCCTGCCTGCTGCCGCTCGGCGCCGTCGTCGGCCGTCGTCTCCTCACCGTCGAGGGTCTCGCCGAGGGCGAGCGCCTGCATCCGGTGCAGCGGGCGATGGCGGATTGCGGCGGCTCGCAGTGCGGCTACTGCACGCCCGGTTTCGTCATGAGCATGGCGGCCGGCTGGTGCGAGGGCGACTCGGGCGACGCCGTGATCGAGGGCAATCTCTGCCGCTGCACCGGCTACCTGCCGATCCGGCGGGCGATGAGCGCGCTGGCGCAGCAACCGATGACCGGCGACGACCGCCTGGCCATGGAGCGGGCTGCAGCGACGCCGCCGGCGGCCGCGGTGCTCGGCGCCGTGCATAGCCCGACGCGCCTCGACGACGCGCTGGAGCTGAAGTCCGCACATCCCGAATTCGACTGGCTCGCCGGCGGCACCGACCTCGGCGTGGAGCTCGGTCGCGGGCGTGCGAAGGCCGCGGGCTACATCGCGCTTGACCGCATCTCCGACCTGCAGCACATCCAGGTCCACGCCAACGAGGTCCGGATCGGCGCCGGCGTCAGCCTGTCCAGGATCGAGCATGAGCTCGCGGGCGTGTTCCCGATGATCGACCGGATGTTGCCGTGGTTCGCCGGGCGCCAGGTGAAGAACCGCGGCACGATCGGCGGCAACCTCGGCTCGGCCTCCCCGATCGGCGACCTGCTGCCGGTGCTGCTCGCCGCCGATGCCGACGTCGAGCTGCTCGGCCGCGATGGCGCCCGCCACGTACCGATCGCCGGCTACTTCACCGGCTACCGGACGACGCTGCGCCGCCCCGACGAGCTGATCACCGCGGTGCGGCTGCCCCTGCGTCCCGACTGGATCAGCACCTCGTACAAACTGTCGAAACGGCCGACCGACGACATCAGCATCGTCGCCGCCGCTTTTGCGCTGTCGCGCAAAGGCGATGGCGAGATCGTCGATGTCAGGCTGGCGTACGGCGGGGTTGCGGCAATTCCTGCAAGAGCGATCGCCGTCGAGGAGTTCCTGCGGGGCCGCGTGCTGGACCGTGCCACGGTGGAAGCCGCGTGCCAGCGCCTGCGCGAAGCGTTCACGCCGCTGTCCGATGCCCGTGCCAGCGCCGACTACCGGCGCTCGCTCACGGCAAACCTGTTCGCCCGTTTCGTCGCGGAGCACGCGTCGTGAGCGGTCGGCCGGAGCCCCACGAGAGCGCCTGGCGCCACGTCACCGGCGCCGCCGTCTATACCGACGAGCTGCCGCCGGCGCGCGATCTGGTCAGCCTGTGGCCGGTGTCGGCGAAGCACGCCCACGCCCGCCTCGACGGCATCGACGCGAGCGCCGCGCTGGCCCTGCCGGGCGTGCTCGCCGTGCTGACCGCCGCCGACATCCCCGGCGTGAACGACACCGGACCGATCAAGCACGACGAGCCGCTGCTGCCGGTGGACACGATCGAATACCACGGCCAGGCGGTCGCCTGGGTGGTGGCCGAGGACGAGCCGACCGCGCGTCGCGCCGCCGCGCTGGTGCGGGTCGACGCGACGCCATTGCCGCCGCTGCTCGACATCGCGGCCGCCGAGGCCGCGCAGGCCTTCCACCTGCCGCCGGCGACAGTGACGCGCGGCGATGCCGCCGCCGCGCTCGCGGCATCGGTCCATCGCCTCAGCGGCGAGTTCGACAACGGCGGTCAGGATCACTTCTATCTCGAGACGCAGGCGAGCCAGGTGCGGGTCGACAGCGAGGGCCTGGTCCAGGTCGTGTCCTCGACCCAGCATCCGAGCGAGACCCAGCACATCGTGGCGCACGTGCTCGGCCTCGCGTCGCACCGCGTCGTCGTGCAGAGCCTGCGCATGGGCGGCGGGTTCGGCGGCAAGGAGACCCAGGCCAATCCCTACGCCGCGGCCGCCGCGCTGGCCGCGTGGAAGCTGAAGCGCCCCGCACGGGTGAAGCTGTCGCGCAGCCACGACATGCAGCTGACCGGCAAGCGCCACCCCTTCCACTCGCGCTACGAGGTCGGTTTCGACGGCGACGGCCGGCTGACCGCGCTCGTCGCGACGCTGGTCGCCGACGGCGGCTGGAGCTGCGACCTGTCGCCGCCGGTGCTGATGCGCGCGATGGTGCACGTCGACAGCGCCTACCACTGCCCGGCCGTCGCGCTGACGGGCCTGATCGCGAAAACGAATCTGCCGTCGAACACGGCGTTCCGCGGCTTCGGTGGCCCGCAGGGCATGCTGCTCGGCGAGGAGATCATCGACCGGGTGGCGCGCCACCTCGGCCTGCCGGCGCACGTGGTCCGAGAGCGCAACTTCTACCGCGACGACGTCGCCGACCCCGACCGCAATCTCACCCACTACGGCCAGCCGGTGGTCGACAACCACCTGCCGGAACTGTGGGCGGAGCTGCTCGCGAGCAGCGACTTCGAGTCGCGTGTCGCCGCCGTACGGGCGTTCAACGCGACCCGCGGCGCGAGCCGTCGCGGCATCGCGATCACGCCGGTGAAATTCGGCATCTCGTTCAACAAGACCGAGTACAACCAGGCCGGTGCGCTGATCCACGTCTATGCCGACGGCAGCGTGCAGCTGAATCACGGCGGCACCGAGATGGGCCAGGGCCTGCACAGCAAGATGCTGGCGGTCGCCGCGCGCGAGCTCGGGATCTCCGCGGTGCACATCCAGATGATGCCGACCAGCACCGACAAGGTGCCGAATACGTCGGCGACGGCGGCGAGCAGCGGCGCCGACCTCAATGGCCAGGCGGTCGCCGCGGCCTGCGCGACCCTGCGCGGCCGGCTTGCCGAGGTCGCTGCCCGGCGCTTCGGCGTCGCGGCCGGGACGGTGCGTTTCGGCGACGACGAGGTCCGCTCCGGCGAGCGGCACTGTGCCTTCGCCGACCTGGTCGGCCAGGCCTACCGCGAGCGGGTCAGCCTGTCCGCGACCGGCTACTACCGCACGCCGGTGATCCACTGGGACGCCGCCGCCGGACGCGGCCATCCGTTCTACTACTTCTCGTTCGGCGCCGCGGTCTGCGAGGTCGAGGTCGACGGCTGGACCGGCCAGCACAAGTTGCTGCGTGTCGACCTCCTCCACGACGTTGGCGATTCGCTGAACGAGCTGATCGACCGCGGGCAGATCGAGGGCGGCTTCGTCCAGGGGCTGGGCTGGCTGACCTCCGAGGAGGTCGTGTTCGGGAAGGACGGTCGTCTGCTGACCGACGCGCCGAGCACCTACAAGATCCCGACCGTCGGGGAGATTCCTGCCGACTTTCGCCTCGACCTGTTCCGCCGCCGGCGTCCGGCGACGACCGCCGTGATCCACGGCTCCAAGGCCGTCGGCGAGCCGCCGCTGATGCTGGCGATCGCGGCGCGCGAAGCGCTGCGCGAGGCGGTCGCCGCGTTCGCCGACGTACCGCCGAGGCGCGTCGATCTCGGCGCGCCGGCGACGCCGGAGGCGATCTGGCGGGCGATCGAGGCCGTTCGCGGGAGCCACTGAGGTGGCGCAGGACGAAGCCGTATTCGCGGCGCTGGTGCGCTGGCTGACGGCCGGCCGCCCGGGCGTGCTCGCACACGTGACGAGCGCTCGCGGCGCGGTGCCGCGGCGCGCCGGCAGTCGCATGCTGGTCGGCGCGCGTCGTTGCGAGTTCAGCGTCGGCGGCGGCGAACTGGAGGCTCGGGTGATCGTCGCCGCGCGGCGGATGCTCGCGTCCGGCGACGACCTCACCCGGATGGCCGTCGATCTCGGCGGGGGCGCCGACGCTGCCGGAGTCTGCGGCGGCCGGGTCGAGCTGGAGCTCTGGCGACTGGATGCGCTCGATGCCGCCACAGTGCGACAGACCGCGGACCGGCTGTCCAGGGGCGAGACGCTCGCCCTGGATCGCGGTGCGCTGATCGCAGGTGGCGCGATGCTCGCGCTGCGCCCGAATCCGCGGTTGCTGATCGTCGGCGCCGGCCATTGCGGCCGCGCGCTGTACCGGCTGGTGCGCGCACTCGACTACTCGGTCTGCGTCGCCGACCCCGATCCGCGCCAGTTCGCCGGCTCCGGGATCGCCATCGCCGATCGTCGGGTCCTGCCGTTCGCCGAACTCGGCGGCTTGCTCGCGACCGGCCGAGCGGTCCACGCGGTGCTGCTCAACCGCGACTTCGCCGCCGACGTCGCCAGCCTCGGCGCCCTGTTCGCCGCGGAGGCCATGTCGGGTCGCTCGCTCGCCTATCTCGGCATGATGGGCAGCCGCCGCCGCATCGCAACCGTGCGCCGCGCACTACCCGCGTTCGACGAGCGCTTCGCCACCCTCGACGCGCCAGTCGGGATCGAGATCGGCGCCGAGACGCCGGAGGAGATCGCGGTGTCGATCGCGGCCAGATTGATCGCCCTGGGAGCGACGGAAGTCGAGACCTAGCGGGTCGCGGGCAGCGCGACCCGCGACGTTGCCGGCACCGCCGCTTCGCTGGCTGACGTCAGCGGTGTGGCATCCGGGTGCAGCGGCTTCCTACACCCGCGACGCGCGCGACACGCGTCCCACGAGTGCAAGCAAAGCCAGCACAGGCCATGCGCCTCCGATCGGTGTCATTGCCGGAACCGCGTTCGCGCCTGCCTGCGCCACCGACGGCGCCAGGAACTGCACCGAGTTCGGCGCCACTCCCATCGGATCGCCAGCCACGACCCGGAGGTCCGGTCCGGCGGTGATCGCATAGTCGAGTGGCCGGTCGGGCGAACACTGGAGATCGCAGAGGCCGATGATCTCGGTGAGGAGGACGGTGCGGCCGTCGCGATGCGCGAGGCGGGGGTAGGGCGCCGCAGCGTCCCGAGTTCCAAGCGGCGTCTCCACGCCGTCGTCGAGCCCGATGGCGACCAGATCGACACGGTAGCGCCCGTTGGATTGCCGGGTGTTGCGAGTCGCGAGCAGGCGGCCGGCCGCATCATGGGCGCCGGAGCCGTACAGGTCGGTCGGCCAGGGCTGGCTGCGGATCAGGATCCCATGGGCGGCATCGAGCACACGCAGTTCGGACTGCTGGCCGGAGCGCACGACGGCGTACATCCGATTTCCGATGACCTCGACGGACGCCAGATGGACGCCGGCGGGCTGATCGAACTGCACGCTGCCGAGAGCCGCGAGGTCGGACGCCCGGTACTGGTCGACGACCACGCCGCTGGCGACCGATCGCCGGGTCGTGAGCACGTCGCCGAGGTCCGTCTCGGACGAAAACCCCGGAACGGTCGCGTCCGCCCGGATGCGCAGCGTCGTGCCGTCGAAGTCAAGGCGGACGAATCGGGTCTGGACCGAGGTGCTCGAGGACTGGATCAGGCCGACCAGGAAGGTGTTGTCGGCGAGCGTGCGCGCCCAGGTGACGTATAAGCCGGGCTCGGGGTCGAGCGCCACGGTCGCGAGCACCTTGCCGTCGTCGAGATCGACCAGACGGGCCGCGTCGTCGGTCCGGTCGCCGTACACGGATGCGCCGGAGACGACGATGGCCCGCCGTGCGCCGGCGCTCGCGACGGTCCGCACGCAGCCGAGCTGCGGAAACGAGCGCTGCAGGGCCGCGGTGTCGGCATCGCGCACCTGCAGGCCGCGACAGACGACCTCGACGTTGTACGGCGGGACGGCGGTGACGACGGGCAGCAGCAGCGACTCGGCGTGGCTCAATGCGGCGACGAGCAGGGCCACAGCGGCGAGAGCCGAACGGATGCAGGGATGGCTCCGACGCATGGGGAATCGCTCCGTTGGGAATAGGGCGTGCAGTCCGGCACGACCGTGCGGTCGGACATCCGTGGTTGCAGCAGCTTTTGCAGGGAAACGTTCAGTCCGGGTCTCGGAGACCGGGCGCTGCATTCCGGTCCGCGCGTCCGATCCTCCGCTGGATCGCGGCGATCCCGGCGCTCATCCGGATCCGGGCGGACGGATTGGCGGAGTGGACGTGGATCAGCGGCGGCACGTAGCCGTGCAGGACGACCTGCTCCTCGATCCAGGCGATCACGTCGTCGCCGGTGCCGCGCAGATCGTCGCCGAGGTCGTGGTCGAGGCTGATCTCGGTCACTCCACCCTGGCGCAACAGCGCGATCGCCTCGTCGGGCCAGTACACCCGCGCCCAGCCCTCCGGCGTCGGCCGTTCGTCGTCGAGGAACACCTTCATCGTTCGCCCCGGGCCGGAGTCCGCGCGCGCGAACGGTGGCCGAGCCGGACCGCGCCCACCGCGACCAGCATGGACAGCGCAAGCGCGATCCGCCCGACGGCATCGAGGGTCGGGATCACCTCCGGCAGTGAGAGGGCCAGCGAGGCGTCGGTCAGCAGGAACTGCAGCGAGCCGCTCCCGTTCAGCGCGGGCTCGCCCTGTTTCGCCGTCACCGCACTGCCGCTGGACAGGAAGTACTCGATCGGCGGGTCCGGTCCGCACAGTCCGGTGAAACAGATCACGCTCTGTGGCGCCCAGGTCAGCACGGTGTCGCCTCGTGGCAGAAAGCCCTGGGGAAAGGTGTCGGTGTCGAGGCTACCCAAGGGCTCGGTCGCCAGGGTTTCGAGGTCGACCGCGAACAGGTCGATGTGCACCGGCGGCGAGTTCGCGGTCTCGCGCGGCAGCAGGGCATAGGTGAACGTAGGCAACCGGCCGTGAGCGTCGTAGCCGAAGCGGTCGGTCCCGGCGGCCCCCGGCCAGACCCCATCGAGCAGACGCTCCCGAGTTCCGAGGTCGTAGACGGCGTAGCGGGTCTGCAACCCGACTTTGTACCAGACGTAGGCGTGCTCGCCGCGCACCTGCACCGCGTTCAGCTGTCGGGTCTCCGCGAACGGCAGCTGGTCGACGCGACGCTCCGACAGGTCCCGGAGGTCGAGCTGGCGGATCGTCAGCAGGCCGCCGGCGGCGGAACCGAGCGGCAGCGTGTCGCCGGCATTGGCGAGCGAGGCGTGCTCGGCGACGTCGACCTCGGCGCGGATCTGCCAGTGCTCGTCGATGTGGTCTGCGCGAAGCAGTCGGGTCAGATTGACGCCATTGGCATAGTGATCGGCGGCGATCAGCACCTGGCGGTCGCCCACGGCCCGCATCCATCGGACCGACGATCCGGTGCCGAGCGTGGGCAGCGGCTGCTCGGCGGTGACGGCCCCGCTGCCGAGGTCGACGGCGGCCAGAGTGGGGCCCGCCTCGACGGTGCCGTAGTAGGCCGGACGCCGAAGCAGGCTGGCCTCGCCGGGACCGCTGACGACGACATTTCCGACGCAGCCCAGCGCCTCGAAGCGCCGAACGACGACGGCGCTGTCGACATCGACCAGCCAGAGGCCGCGACAGGCGGGATCGACGTGCCACGGTGGCCGGGTGGTGCCGACCGCCAGCAGCAGCAGGTCGGCGCCGCGGCACGGGCCCGTCAGGAGTCCGGTCAGACCGACGACGATGGCGAGCAGACAGCGATTCATCCTCAACTCCGTTCGGCGCGCTGAGTGACCATGGACGGTGTCCCTGCCGACCTCTCCGTTTCCGGGCGGACCCATCGGTTACGGGCGTCGTCCCGTCGGCGCCGGCGACATGTCGGCGGGCCCGATGAGGGGCCCGCGCGGGGTCATTTCCCTCGTCCTACGCGTCTTCGGCGGGCGCGATTGATCAAGCGTGACGTTTCCCTGGGCCGTCGGCCGGCTTCCCGGAGGCCGTTTGGTTGCGGCGTCGGGAGCGAGTCGCTACCGTGTCCAGTCCGATTTACCTGGAACCGCCCCATGCTGTTCAAGCACGTCGCCATTGCCAGCGTCTCCCACGTCGATGCGCCCACGCGGCTGTCGTCCGCCGAGATCATGGACCGCCTGCAGCCGACCCTCGACCGCCTCGGCATCCGCGAGAACCTGCTGGAGGAAGTCGCCGGCATCCACGAGCGCCGGGTGTGGGACGCCGATGTGCAGCCGTCCGACGCGGCGACCTGGGCGGCGCAGAAGGCGATCGCCGAGTCCGGCGTGTCGCACGAGGCGATCGGGATCCTGATCAACACCTCGGTCTGCCGCGACTTCCTGGAGCCGTCCACGGCCTCCATCATCCACGGCAACCTCGGCCTGGCCGACACCTGCCAGAACTTCGATGTCGGCAATGCCTGCCTCGCGTTCCTGAACGGCATGGACATCGCTGCCCGGATGATCGAGCGCGGCGACATCGAATACGCGCTGATCGTCGACGGCGAGTGCAGCAACACCATCGCCGAGCGGACCATCCAGCGCCTCCTGCAGCCGGACGTCACCGCCGACCAGTTCCGCAACGAATTCGCCTCGCTGACGCTCGGCTCCGGCGCCGCCGCGATGGTGATGGGCCGCGCCGAGCTGCTGCCGAACGGCCACCGCTTCCTCGGCACCGTGACCCGGGCGGCGACCAACTTCTCGCACCTGTGCCGCGGCAACATGGACCGGATGGTGACCGACACCCGCACTCTGCTGGTCGAGGGCCTGAAGCTGGCCGCCAAGACCTTCCAGGCCGCGCGCGCCGGCCTCGGCTGGGCGGTCAGCGAGCTCGACGAGTTCGTGATCCACCAGATCAGCCGGGTGCACACCGCGGCGGTGGTCGACCTGCTCGGCATCGACCCGAAGAAGGTCCTGACCGTGTTCCCGGAGTTCGGCAACGTCGGCCCAGCCTCGGTGCCGATCGCGCTGTCGAAGCTGAAGGAGTCCGGCCGCCTGTCGAAGGGCAAGCGGGTCGCGCTGCTCGGGATCGGCTCCGGCCTCAACTGCTCGATGGCCGAGGTCGTCTGGTAGGGATTCGCGCGGCGCGCGAATCGCCTGCTCAAGGCAAAGACTGGGCTTGAAGACCGGCGCGCTTCCCTGCGCGCCGGTTTTCTTGTTTCAGCACCGGGACCGCGGGGGCTGCGCTCCGCGCTTGCTCACGGCCCCATGGCGGCTCACGGACAGTCCGGGCATCCCGGGCAGCCGCCGCAGCCGTCCGCGCCGACGGCGCAGCAGGCTGCCCCGACCGCAACGATGGCCCAGGCGGACTTGCTGGAGAGCAAGGTGGAGAGCGCCACCAGGGCGCTCACTGCGAGAGTCTTCATGACATTTCCTCTTGATTGAGTGATTGGTACGACACGACTCATACCAGAGCTGTCATGGGTGGGCGCCAGATGGTGGCGTAGGCCGTTGGAATCGGCGACGAGGGTGAAGGCGTCGCGGGCGCCGTGTCTGGCGCGAGGATGGGCAGGCGTAGCGGATCCGGGAGCACGGCCAGGGCGAAGCAGCAGGTCGCACAGCCGTTGGCGGTCATCGGCGATGGAGAGGACGGATGCGACTGTCCCGGGTGCGACGCCGGGCAGCCGTCCGCCATCGGCGGCTCTGCCGATCTCCAGAGGCCCTGCAGCAGCAGGATCAGGCTCAGGACGATGACGAGCCATCGGGAAGGACGCCGTGCCATTCCGATACGTGTGGCGATCCAGCCAGAAGTTCCCGGTCGCTGTAGGGCGGTCGCCGCGATCCGCCGTCCCGAAACGAACGACGGCCCCGCAGGGCCGTCGTCCTCGATCCGATCATCGGACTGCTCAGGCTTCGAGCATCACGCGGATCTTCTTCATCGCATTCGCCTCGAGCTGACGGATGCGCTCGGCCGACACGCCGTATTCGGCCGCCAGTTCCTGCAGCGTCGCCTTCGGCTCGGCGAGCCAGCGGCGCTCGATGATGTCGCGCGAGCGCGGGTCGAGCTTGGCGATGCCCTGGCTCAGGATGCCGTGCTGGTTCTGCGACTCTTCGGCCTGCGCCAGCGCCACGTCCGGGGCCTTGGAGCCGTCGACCAGGTAGGCCACCGGCGACTTCGGGGCGTCTTCGTCCTCGTCGGACGGGGCGTCGAAGGACACGTCACGGCCGGACAGGCGCGACTCCATCTCCAGCACCGTCGCGGTCGGCACGCCGAGATCCTTGGCCACGGCGGCGACTTCGTCCGCGTGCAGCCAGCCCAGGCGCTTCTTCGACTTGCGCAGGTTGAAGAACAGCTTGCGCTGCGCCTTGGTGGTGGCGACCTTGACGATCCGCCAGTTGCGCAGGATGAACTCATGCATCTCGGCGCGGATCCAGTGGACCGCGAACGAGACCAGTCGCACGCCCTGACCGGGATCGAAGCGCTTCACGGCCTTCATCAGGCCGATGTTGCCTTCCTGGATCAGGTCGCTGACCGGGAGGCCATAGCCGCGGTAGCCGCGCGCGACGTGCACCACGAAGCGCAGGTGCGCCATCACCAGGCGGCGCGCCGCCTCGAGGTCTTCGCTCGCACGGTAGCGCTTCGCCAGTTCCTGTTCCTCTTCCACGGTCAGAACCGGAATCTGGTTCACCGCGGACACATAAGCCTCCAGACTGCCCGCGCTACCGACCAGCGGGAACTGTTTGACGACCAGCGCCTGACTCATGATGTTCTCCTGTAAGCCAAAGACCGGAATCCTCCGGCTTCGCAATGTCCGAATTTTAGCACTCGGTCGTTTAGAGTGCTAAATCCCGCAAAGGTTCCATTCAACAGTTTTTTTCGAATCAGTCACTTACGCGTCGGTGGTGGCCTCCCGCGGTTTCGGCCAACGCCAGCTCAGGACCATGCTGGTGGCCAGGATCGCCGCGACCAGGCCGAGCGACAGCAGCGTCGGGATCTTGATCACGCCCGCCAGCAGCATCTTCACGCCCACCAGCATCAGGACCACGGCGAGGCCATGGGAGAGCAGGTGGAAGCGGTCCTTCAGATCGGCGAGGAGGAAGAACATGGCGCGCAGGCCGAGAATCGCGAACACGTTGGCGCTCATCACGATGAACGGATCCTCGGTGACGGCGAACACCGCGGGGATCGAGTCGACCGCGAAGATCACGTCGGTGATCCCGATCAGCACCAGCACCGCAAACAGGGGGGTGTACCAGCGTCGGCCTTCGATCCGGACGGATAATCGCTCGCCGTGGTGCTGCGAGGTCAGCCGCAGGTGCCGGCGCAGGAAGACCAGAACCGGGTTGCGCTCGAAGTCGCCCTCACTGTCGGCGAACCACATCATCTTGGCGCCGGTGACCACGAGGAACAGGCCGAACAGGTACAGGATCCAGTGAAAGCGGGCGATCAGCAGGCCGCCCACCAGGATCATCAGGACCCGAAGCACGATCGCACCGAGAACGCCGAGGATGATTGCGCGCTTCTGGAGTTCGGCAGGGACCGCGAAATAGCCGAAGATCGTGAGGAAAACGAAGACGTTGTCGATCGAAAGCGACTTTTCAATCAGATAGCCGGTGATGAACTCCGTCGCTTTCTGGTTGGCGATGGCGCGTCCGTGCTCGCCGTCGAGGTAGCTCCACAGCCCGATGCAGAAGACGCCAGCCAGTCCGACCCAGACCAGCGACCACACCAGCGCCTCGCGGGTACTGACGCGGTGCGAGCCCTGGGTCTTCAGCAGCAACAGGTCGACAGCGATCGCGGCCAGCACGAAGGCCGTGAAGCTCGCCCACATTCCGAATGTTCCGATCGTCTCCATCCCCGCCTCCGCCGTGATCCAGGTTGATCGGCGGACGTGGATGCGGGGGTCGCCAAGACCGCCCGCCGCCAGCGTCCGCTGACGTACGGGCAAGGTCTTGCTCGCATCGAAGTCTTCGATGCCCGCGCAGCCGGAAAGCGATCGCTTTCGTGCTGACGACTGGCGCGGCGGGAGCTACTCCCCTTGCTCACCGGCAGCGCTCGGCGCCCCCGGTCCAACAATTGCAACAAAACTTATCCCAACTGCTTGATTTCCATTGTAGATCAGGTGTCAAGGTAGGGTGAAGCCGGGTGCGTCCGTCAGTCCAGGGCGGCGCGTGGCGGCAACTGCCAGTCGATCGGCGCGCGGCCATGTTCCAGCAGGTAGCGGTTGGCGGCAGAAAAGTGGCCGCATCCGAAGAAGCCGCGGTGGGCGGACAGCGGCGACGGGTGGGGCGCCGTCAGCACGCGATGGCGGCTGCGGTCGACGATCCGGCCCTTGGCCTGCGCGGGCGAGCCCCACAGCAGGAACACCAGGTGCTCACGTTCGCGATTCAGGTGGTCGACGATCGCATCGGTGAAGCCCTCCCAGCCGCGACCCTGGTGCGACGCCGCGCGGCCGGCGGCCACGGTCAGTACCGAGTTCAGCAGCAGCACGCCCTGCCGCGCCCACGGCGTCAGGCAGCCGTGGTCGGGGCGACGGGCGCCGACGTCGCGTTCCAGTTCGATGAAGATATTGTTGAGCGACGGCGGAGCCGGCACCCCGGGCTGCACCGAGAAGCAAAGGCCGTGGGCCTGGCGCGGGCCGTGGTAGGGATCCTGGCCGAGGACGACGACCTTGACCTGGTCGAAGTCGGTGGCATCGAGCGCGGCGAAGATCTGATTGCCGGGCGGGTAGATCGTCGACCCGGCCTGCTTCTCGGCGCGCAGGAATTCGCGCAGGGCCGCCATCGTGGGGGTATCGAACAGCGGGCCGAGCCGCTGCTTCCAGCCCGGCGGCAGGCGCACGCGGTCGCCGGTCATGCCGGCTGGGCGTTCGCCTGGCGGTGCCGCCGGCACACCTTCAGCTGGAATTGCAGCTTGGTGAACAGCAGGCGTTCCTCGACCGGCTTGTGGACCAGGTCGTTGGCGCCGGCGCGCAGCAGGCCGGCCTGATTGACCGGGTTGTCGTCGGCGGTCATCACGATCACCGGCAGCTCGCCCTTGCTGTAGGCGAGGTCGCCGCGCAGCTTCTCGACCAGCTCCTTGCCGGTGAGGCCGCCCTTCAGATAGACGTCGGTCAACACCAGGTCCGCCGGCCGCTGGCCGGCGGCGCGCGCCGTGTCGATGACGGCGAGCGCGTCCTCCACGCTGGTGACATGGCTGACCGACAGGCCGTACTTCTCCAGCATGCGGCGAGTCGCGAGCGCGACCACGCGGCTGTCCTCGACGTACAGCACCAGGCCCTCGACCCGCGCCTGCGCGGTGACGTAGCCGCGGATGAATTCCGCCAGCGCGGCGAAGCCGAGCGACTTGTCGAAGTAGTCGGTGACGTGTTCGGACAGGCCCTGCGCACCCAGGCGCTCGTTCACGCTGCCGGAGACGACCACGATCGGAATGTAGGCCTGCGGCGCGTTGTCGCGGACGTGCCGGGCGAGCTCGAGGCCGTCCATGTCGTCCAGCTGCAGCGCGGTGGTCACCAGATCGACCACGCCCTGCTCCAGCATCTTCTTCGCCTCCGCGCCGGTCTCGCAGGACATCACGACGGCGCCGGGGAGTTCGGTCTTGAGAACGCCCGCGATCAGCTTGCGGGTGACCTTGGAGCCGTCGACGATCATCACGCGCGGCTCGTCGCTGGTGATATGTCGGGTGAGCGATGCTTCCACGTCGGGCGATCAGCGGTCGGAGTTGCGCAGGAGGTAGCGTGTGGTCGCCACGAAGGCTCCGATCCAGCCTAACACGATTCCTCCCGCGAGCGTCTCGACCGTGGTCACGGCGTCGAGGCCGGCGAGGTGGAAGTCCGCGCCGTAGCTGCGCGCCAGGTCCGCGACCGGTCCGGCGAGCAGCGCCGTCATCGTCGCCACCACCACGAGCGCGAGCGCGGCGGCGGCGAGGCCGTACCAGCAGCCGAGGTAGAGGTAGGGCCGGCGCACGAACCCGCGGGTGCCGCCGAGCTGGCCGAGGATGGCGATCTCGTCGGCGTGCTGGCCGACGTCGAGGCGCACGGTGTTGCCGACCACCAGCAGCGCGCCGAGTGCGAACACGACCGCCAGCACCCGGCCCGCGCGCTCCGCCAGCGCCAGCAGCCGGTCGAGGCGCTCGCGCCACGACAGGTCGAGCTGCACCACGTCGACCAGCGGATCGCCGCGCAGGTCGTCGGCGAGGTGTGCCAGCCCGGCGCCGTCGAGACCCTCGCGTGGCGACACGATCAGCAGCGGCGGCAGGGGATTCGCCGGGAGCTCCGCGAGCGCCGCGTCGAAGCCGGGCAGCGCGCGCAGGTCGGCGAGGCCCTGCTCGGGGCTGCGCAGGTCGACCGCGGCGACGTCGGCGCGCAGGCGGAACTGCTGCGCCAACCCCTCGACCGCCGGCGCGGCACTGCCGCGCTTGATGAACACGCCCATCTCGCGCGCGCTGGCCATGCCGGCGGCGGCATGGGCCGCGTTGCGGAACAGGACGTAGTAGGCCAGCGGCAGGCACATCGCGAACGCCAGCACGAAGGTGGTGAGGATCGTCGCCATCCGCCGCTGCCAGAGCCGGCCGAGACTCGACAGCAGGCAGTACAGATGCTGCTCGCGCCAGGCCTCGAAACGCTCGACGCTGCGCAGCGCCAGGCCGCTGCCGGCAGCGCTGCGTTTCGCGCTGGGCGGGGACTTCTTCGAGGCGGCGCGTCGACGGTTCATCGCGGACGGAAGTCGTCGACGAGGCGGCCGTGGTCGAGCACCAGGACGCGACGCCGGAGGCTGCGCACCAGCGCGAGGTCGTGGCTCGCGACCAGCACCGTCGAGCCGGTCTCGGCGAGCTTGGCGAACAGGCCCATGATCTCCGCGGCGAGCTCCGGGTCGAGGTTGCCGGTAGGTTCGTCGGCGATCACCAGCGGCGGCCGGCCGACGATCGCCCGGGCCACCCCGACCCGCTGCTGCTCGCCGGCGGACAACTGCCCCGGCAGCGCGCGCTCGCGGTCGAGCAGGCCGACCACGTCGAGCGCGGCACGCGCCCGCTTCTCGCGCTCGGCGCGAGCCATGCCGGCGATCACCAGCGGCAGGCTGACGTTGTCGAGGGTGGTACGCGTCATCAGGAGGCGATGGTCCTGGTAGACCTGGCCGATCTGGCGGCGCAGGAAGGGCACCTGCCCGGCGCGCAGTTGCGACAGGCGCTGCTCGTTGAAGTAGACCGCGCCACGGGTCGGCTGCTCGGCCAGCGCGATCAGCCGGAGCACCGTGCTCTTGCCGGCGCCAGAGTGGCCGGTCAGGAACGCGAACTCACCCGCCGTCAGCGCAAAAGACAGCTCGGCCAGGGCGTCCTGGCCGCCGGGGTAGCGCTTGCTGACGGTTTCGAAGCGGAGCATCGGTCGGAGTGGGGCGGTGGCTTGGGGCTGAGGGCTGACGGGAAAGGGCGGAAACGATGGGGTGGTGCTGCGGATTTGATGTCGACGCTACGAAAGTCGGTCTGGGCTCAGGGCTCAGGGCTCAGGGAACGCAGTGTTCCCTCATTCCCCGTCATTGCGAGGAGGAGCGCAGCGACGACGAAGCAACCCAGCGGCTTTGCTCTGGCTCTGGACCGGCGAAAAGCAAAGGCGCTGGATTGCTTCGCTGCGCTCGCAATGACGGGTTTTCGCAACTCTGAGCCCTCAGCCCTCAGCCCCAAGCCCTCAGCCCCAAGCACTCAGCCCCAAGCCCTCAGCCCTCAGCGAGCAGTCCCCCGCCCAAAGCCCCAACTCTCAAATCACATCCCGCGCGACCCGGAATCCGTAGTAATCCCGCCGATCCGAGGCGTAGACCCAATTGCGGTGGGCGGGGCGCAGTGCCACGGGCGCGTCGGCCCAGGAGCCGCCGCGAAGGATGTGGGCCGGGCAGGGGCTGCCGTCGGTATTGACCCAGGCGGAGCCGTCGTCGGGGGCGCCGTCATAGGTGCTGTGGACGCAGTCCGCGGCCCACTCCCAGACGTTGCCGATGCTGTCGTTGATGCCGAACCAGTTGGCGCTGTGGCTGCCGACCGGTGCGGTGAAGACCTGGCCGTCCTTGCATTCGGCACGCGGGTTCAGCAGGCCGCCGTCCGCGAACGGGGTCTTGTCCGCGCCATTGGCGTGCTTGCAGCCCGCGTTGTCGTCGTTGCCCCAGGGAAAGATCGTCTGGGTGCCGCCACGCTCGACGTATTCGAGCTCGGCTTCCGACGGCAGCCGGTAGGCCTGGCCGGTCTGGCTCGACAGCCAGTCGGAATACGCGACCGCGTCGTTCCAGCTGATGCACACCACCGGATGGTTGTCACCTTGCGGGAAGCCGGGCTGCTTCCAGTCCCGGTTGCCGCGCCAGGCGAAGGCGAAGTTGGCCGCCGATTCGATCGCGTAGCAGCCCGGATTCGGGCCCTGGTAGGTCTTGTCGACGCTGTCGGGCAGGTCGATCCCCTGCTCGGCCTCGGTGCGGTAGCCGCTGGCCTCGACGAAGCGGCGGAACTCGGCGACGGTGATCTCGTCGCGACTGAGTCCGAACATCCGCAGGGTGACATTGTGCTGCGGCAGCTCGTCCTTCTCCTGGCGCGGATCATCGGCCGGACTGCCCATGCTGAACTCGCCCGCCGGGATGTAGATCATCGCCGGGCCATTGCTGCCGTCCACCAGCTTGTCGAAGAAGCTCGACGCGGTGCTGGTGGTGCCGGTCGAACTCCGTGCGTTCTGCGCGGTGCCGCTGCCGGATTCGCTGCCGGAGGGGCTGCCGGAGCCGCCGTCGGTCGGTCCGGGCGGGGGAGTGTTGCTGCCGTCTTCCTGCTGCGTGCCGTCGCCGCTGTCGCCGCCGTTCTCCTCGTAGACCGCCGCCGCCCACATCAGGAGGCCGAAGCCGATGAATGCCGTCACCACGACGCCGATCACGATGCCGACGCCCATCCCGGACTTCTTCGGCGCCTGCGGCGGATACGATGCCGACGCCATCATCGGCGGCGGGGCGGGCTGCGCAGCGGGGCGTACCGGCGGCGGTGCGCTGGCGGCGCGGACCGGCGGTGGAGCCGCGGGGGCGGCCGGTGGCTGCGCCGGCGGTGTCGCCATCCGCGGCGGCCCGACCGGCGGCTGCGGCGCCGTCGGCGGCGGCGGATTCTGCAGCGCCTGGCCCTGGGCGATGCGGATCTCGTTGCGCGCGCTGGTGTCGAGCAGGAAGCCGAGCGCGCGCAGCTGGCTCGACCACGCGGAGTTCGGGTCGAAATTGACCTGCAGACGCAGCGCGTCGTCGGACAGGAACGAACGGCGCAGCGCGTCGACCACATCGAGGGTCGAGGCATAGCGGTCGTCGCGCGACTTCGCCAGCATCTTGGTCAGCACCGGCTGCAGCATCGCGAGACTCGCGGGCAGCGTCGGGATCGGCGCGAACAGGTGCTGCATGCCGACTTCCTGCGCGGTCTGGCCGCCGAACGGCAGCTTGCCGGTGAGCAGTTCGTAGAACAGCACGCCGAGCGCGTACTCGTCGCTGCGGCCGTCGAGGTCGAGGCCCTGGATCTGCTCCGGGCTCATGTAGTACGGCGTGCCGATGATCGAGCCGTCCTTGCCGTAGATCGTGCTCTTGTCGAGCAGTCGCGCGGCGCCGAAGTCGGTCAGCACGGGCGTGGTCTCGTCGCGCAGCATGATGTTGGCGGGCTTGAGGTCGCGGTGGATCACCCCGGCCGCGTGCGCGGTGTTCAACGCCGTCGCCACCTGCACGATGAAGCCGATCGCCTCGCCGACCTGGATCGGGCCTCGCTGCATCCGTTCCAGCAAGGTGCCGCCGGTCAGGAACTCCATCGCGAGATAGGCGATGTCGCCGACCTTGTCGTTGTCGTAGATGGCGACGATGTTGCGGTCGGAGAAGCTTGCCAGCACCTCGCCCTCGCGCAGAAACAGCGCTTCGGCGTCGGTGGCGCTGACCTGGCTCGAGATCTTGAGGACCTTGATCGCGGCACGCCGGCGGTTGCGCTTGTGCTCGGCGAGGTAGACCTCGGCCATCGCGCCTTCGCCGATCTTCTTCAGCAGGACGTAGTTGGGGATTTCCATCGTTCAACGGGGTCCGGGCAAGGGGCGAACGATAGCAGTGCGGTGGGGCGGTGCGCTGTGACTCTGGCTGCGTGAAGAAGGGCCCAGGGCCCTAAACCGAGCACCGCGGATCGTCAGGAAAACCGGCTGCGCAGGTACTCGAATACCGCCCGCAGTCCCTGTGCCTCGCCGCCGCGCGGCCGGCCGGGCCGCTCGCTGTCGTTCCAGGCGTAGCAGTCGATGTGGGCCCAGTCGGTGCCGGCCGGGACGAAGCGCTCGAGGTAGAGCGCGGCCGTGATCGCGCCGGCCATCCGCGAGCTGCCGGAGTTGGCGAGATCGGCGATCCGAGACTCCAGCATCAGCAGGTAGGGCGACCACAGCGGCATTCGCCACAGCGGATCCTGGCTGCGCTGCGCGGCGGCGAGCAGCTCCGCCGCCAGCGTGTCGCGGTTGCAGAACAGCGGCGGCAATTCCGGGCCGAGCGCGACCCGCGCGGCGCCGGTCAGCGTCGCGAAGTCGACGATCAGGTCGGGACGGCTTTCGCCGGCGTAGGCCAGCGCATCGCAGAGCACCACGCGGCCCTCGGCATCGGTGTTGTCGATCTCGACCGAGAGGCCGGCACGGGTGCGGATCACCTCGCCGGGGCGGTAGGAATTCGGACCGAGGGCGTTCTCCACCGCCGGGATCAGCAGCTGCAGCTGGATCGGCAGGCCGGATTCGAGGATCAGCTGCGCCAGCGCGACCGCATGGGCGGCGCCGCCCATGTCCTTCTTCATCCAGCGCATGCCGTCGGCCGACTTGATGTCGAGGCCGCCGGTGTCGAAGCACACACCCTTGCCGACGATCGCGACGCGCGGGTGCCCGGGGTTGCCGGCGACGAGTTCGGCCAGCCGCGGCGCGCGATGCGACGCGCGCCCGACGGCGTGGATGGCGGGGAAGTTGCCGGCGAGCAGGTCGCCGCCGACCCACTCGCGATAGCTGCCGGCGTGGTTCGCGGCGAGGCTGCGCACCTCGGCGGCGAGCTCGGCCGGGCCGAGGTCCTCGGTCGGCGTATTGACGAGGTCGCGCACCTTGGCGACGGCCCGGCTGCCACGGTCGAGCTGTGCGCGGTCGATCGCCTCGGGCCACTGGATCTCGGCGATGCTGCGGTTGCGCGGCTTGTAGCGGTCGAACTGGTAGCCGGCCAGCGCGAAGCCGAGCGCGTGCAGGTCGCCCGGCCGCAGGCTGTTGTCTTCGTGCAGGCGGTAGCTGCGTGCCGGCAGGCGGGCCGCCAGTGCCGCCAGCGCGTACATGTCGGCCGGCGCGCCGGTGCCGGCGAGGTAGGTGCCGGTCTCGCCGGCACCGTCCGGCAGCAGGCACCACTGGCCGGCGCCGCCGCGGAAGCCGACCGCATCGAGCCAGCGGCCGACGCGCTCGTCCTGGGCCGCACGCCAGGGCTCGAGCTCGCCGGGGGAAAACAGTCGGAGGGTCGCGGCGTCGCTCATCCGTGGGCGTTCCTGTCGGTGGAAGTGAATCCGGCGATCACGCCGTCGAGCTGGTCGAGCGTGCGGATGATCGCATCGGGGACGACCGCATGCGGCCAGGGCTGGCCATCGCGGCTGATCCAGACGGCGCGGAAGCCGGCGGCCTTGGCGCCGAGCACGTCGAGCTCGGCATCGTCGCCGACGTGCACGATCGCCGCCGGCGCCACCCCGAGGCGCTCGGCCGCCGCCGCGAAGATCCTGGGATCGGGCTTGGCCGCGCCGACCTCGCGGGGCGATATCGCATGGCGGAAGTGGTGGTCGATGCCGCAGCGCTTGAGGTCGGCATTGCCGTTCGACAGGCTCGCCAGCGGATAGCGCGCGGCCAGCGCCGCGAGGCTGGCATGGGCCTCGGGATACAGCTCGACCCGGTTGCGCTCGGCGTAGAACACCTCGAAGGCGCGCTCGGCCCAGATCGGCTCCGGCCGGAACGGCGCGAAGGCCTCGTTGAGGGAAAGTATCCGCAGGCGGGTGAAGTCGTGCGCCAGCGCCGGATGGTCGGCGCCGATGCGCTCGCGCAGCCGCCGCATCGCCGGGATCGGCCAGGCCGCGGCGACCTCGGGGCAGTGCTCGGCGAGCCAGTCCGCCAGGGCCTGCTCGGCGCGCTCGATCACGGGCGCGATCGGCCAGAGGGTGTCGTCGAGGTCGAGGGTGACGGCTTTGATCACGGCGGAGATGGCTTGGACGGCGGCGGAATCGGCGCGGACGGAACGACGGGCTCGGCGCCGGCTTCAGCCACCGCACACCGGGGCGGGACGGCAGTAGTCGAGCGTGCTGCTGACGGCGATCCGCGCGCCCTTGTTGCGGCGACGGGCGTCGGCGACGGCCGCGCCGGACTTCTCGCCGCGCTCGGCGAGCACGACCTCTTCGTCGTCATGCCGCGGCCGGTTGCCGGCCATGTTCTTCGACGGCAGCTCGATCGGGATCACCGGCTCGACCAGCGGTACCCAGGCGAGGCGCGCGGACAGCTTGTCCATCAGGGCCTCGCGCGCGGCCGGCAAGCCGGTGTTGTCGCGGGCGAGCAGGATCTGGCGCTTCTTCACCGCCTCGCGCAGTGCCGGCTGTTCCAGCATCGCCAGCAGCTCCTCGCGCAGCGCGCCGACCCGCGCCGGGCGGTCGTGCTCCGCGCGCGACACCAGGTACAGCGGGGTGATCAGCGGATAACTCGCGTTGGCCAGGGTGCCGGCGCCGGCGGCGATGCCGTCGACGGTCAGCGCGCGCACCTTGCGGTTGTCGGCGATCCCCGACAGCGAGGTGACGCCGAGGCCGGCGGGGTCGATCGCCACCGCGTCCTCCAGCTGCTTGGTGTTGATGTACCAGCGTTCCGCGGCGACCACCGCGTTGCCGCGGCCGAACAGCAGTTCGCGCAGGCTGAACTCGAGGCCGTCGTCCGGACCGGCGACCACGTACAGGTTGATGGCTCCCGGCTTGCCGCCGAGTCCCGACCAGTCCTTGATCTTGCCGAGATAGACGTCGCGCAGCTGCTCGACCGTCACGTCGCGGACCGCGTTGCCGGGGTGCACGATCATCACCAGGCTGTCCCAGGCCACCGGCACGAAGTCGAGGTTGGCCTCCTGCGGCTGCGCCGGCGACGGCCCGCGGGCGACGGCGGCGAGGTCGATCTCGCCGCGCGACACGGCATCGAGCGAGCTCACCGAGCCGATCGGCTTCACCGTGATCGACTGATGCCGCTTCAGCTCGTAGATCTTCGCGTCGTCGACGGCGTAGCCGCGCATGGCGGCGTAGTCGCCGTACCAGGACAGCGGGGCTTCGGCGGCATGGGAAAGGGGCAGTGCCAGCAGGGCGGCAGCCGAAAGCAGGGCGCGAACGAGGCGGAGCATGGGAAGCCGGAGAGTGCGGACACGCGATCATACCGGGTGACCCCGGCTCACGTCGGCTTCGCCGTGTGAACAGCGTCAAACAAGCCGCCAGAGCGGACCCCTGGGCCGCTCTGGTGGAACGTCCGGATCAAGGGTCGCGGGCGAGATCCCGCTCTACTGCATCTGGAGGTAGAACGCCTGCCGCCCCCGCGCCACCGTCAGCAGCAGCTGCCGCGGGCGCTTGGCGAGGATCGTCTCCAGCGCCTTCAGGTCCTCGAGATCGCGCTGGTTGACGCCGACGATCACGTCGCCGGGAGCGAGCCCGTTGCGCTCGGCGCGCGAGTCGTCGGCCACCGACTTCACCTGGACGCCGGTCAGGCCGCGGCGGCGGATGTCGTCGGAGACGTCGCGGATCGTCGCGCCGGCGAGGCGCGGGTCGAGATCATTGCCGACCGCCTCGCGCTGCACGCTCGCGCGCACCCCGACCTCGAGCGTGCTCGGCTTGCCGTCGCGCACGATGTCGAGCCGGGCCCGCGCGCCCAGCGGCAGCAGGCCCTCGGCGTTGGCGAGATCGCGCGCGCCGCTGATCGGCTTGCCATTGACCGCGGTGATGGCGTCACCGGCCCTGAGGCCCGCCTGTTCCGCCGGCGATCCGGCGCGCACCCGGGTGACTACCGCGCCGTGGCCCGGGGTGAGGCCGCCCAACTGCTCGGCGATGTCGGCGTCGATGTCCTGGGTGTCGATCCCGAGCGAGCCGCGCTTGACCGAGCCGAACGCCAGCAGCTGGCGCATCACGTCGCCGGCGAGGTTGGCGGGGATCGCAAAGCCGATGCCGACGTTGCCGCCGGACGGGCTGTAGATCGCGGTATTGATCCCGACCAGCTCGCCGCGCAGGTTGACCAGCGCGCCGCCGGAGTTGCCCGGATTGATCGAGGCGTCGGTCTGGATGAAGTTCTGGTAGCCGAGGCCGTTCAGTCCCGAGCGCCCGAGCGCCGAGACGATGCCCGAGGTCACCGACTGGCCGATGCCGAAGGGATTGCCGACCGCGACCACGAAGTCGCCGACCCGGAGCTTCGCCGAGTCGGCGAGCGGGATCGCGGTGAGCTTGTCGGCCGGAATCCGGATCACCGCGACGTCGGTATCGGGATCGGTACCGACCCGCTCGGCCTTCACCGTGCGGCCATCGGCCAGCGTCACCGAGATGTCGTCGGCGCCCTGTACGACGTGGTTGTTGGTCAGCACGTAGCCCTTGGCCGCGTCGATCACCACGCCGGAGCCGAGCGACTGCTGGATCCGCTCGCGTGGCGCGTTCGGCAGGCCGAAGAAGTGGCGGAAGAAGGGGTCGTCGGCGAAGGGGTCGCGCTCGCGCACCTTGGTCTTCGAGTTGACGTTGACCACCGCCGGGGTGACCCGCTCCAGCATCGGTGCGAGCGTCGGCAGCGGCTGGCCGTCGACGGCCGCCGGCAAGGAATTGCCGGCCCGGGCGGGGTTCGCCGCGGCCAGCGTGACGGCGGCGAGGACGAGGACAGTTCGCAGCATGTCGGTTCCTGGGATCGCAAGGGGAGGAAGGGCGGGAATGACCGTTGTAGCAGCCTACGGTTCCCCGGATGAACGGCGCTTCATCGAGTCAGGAAAAGTGACGTTCCCGCGACAGTTTGGAAAAAAAGTCGCGGAGGAAATCGCCGTACAGGCCTTGAATCGTGGTGAAACCGATTGATTCGAAAGTGCTTTGTGCGCGCTTGACCGAGGATGGCAACGGGGTTAACTTGCGCGCCGCTCCACCACAACATCTTGTGGTGGCCGGCACGACGGCGACCCAACACTTGGGTTCCGTACGGGGGTGCGGGTTGTCCTTCCACGACAGGGATGGCGGAGGACGACGGTGTGCCGGCATGAGCGGGACGGATGAAGAATCACGCGCTGGGCGCCTGCCGTCCGGGGACAAGGACCCCCGACGGATCGCGGCTGCCCGTGGCGTGGAATGACAACAAGAACGACGGAGCAGTCCCGGGATGAGTACGGTTCGATTGGAAGCAGTGCGCGGCGTGGTGGACATCCCGATGCAGCCGGCGTCCTACGACATCTGGGACAAGAAGTACCGGCTGAAGTCGAAGACCGGCGACGCGATCGACGCGACCATCGACCACACCTACCAGCGGGTGGCGCGCGCGATCAGCACGGTCGAGGCCGGCGCCGAGAAGCAGGCCTACTGGTACGAGCGCTTCCTCTGGGCGCTGCGTCGCGGCGCGATCCCGGCCGGCCGCATCACCTCGAACGCCGGTGCGCTGGAGCACAAGCCGGCCACCTCGACGATCAACTGCACCGTGTCGGGCACCATCCGCGATTCGATGGACGACATCCTGGAGAAGGTCCACGAGGCCGGCCTCACGCTGAAGGCGGGCTGCGGCATCGGTTACGAGTTCTCGACGCTGCGCCCGCGCGGCGCCTACGTCTCCGGCGCCGGCGCCTACACCTCCGGCCCGCTGTCGTTCATGGATATCTACGACAAGATGTGCTTCACGGTGTCGTCCGCGGGCGGTCGCCGCGGCGCCCAGATGGGCACCTTCGACGTCAGCCACCCGGACGTCCGCGAGTTCATCCGCGCCAAGCGCGAGGACGGCCGCCTGCGCCAGTTCAACCTGTCGCTGCTGATCACCGACGAGTTCATGGCCGCGGTCGCGGGCGATCAGATGTGGCCGCTGGTGTTCCCGGTGCACGTCAAGGAACAGGACGAGATCGACCTCGCCGACCCGACGAAGGTCGTGTGGCGCGAGTGGCCGACGCACCAGAACTACGTGTCCCGCGACGACGGCCTCGTCGCCTGCAAGGTCTACGGCCAGATCCGTGCCCGCCACCTGTGGGACATGATCATGACCTCGACCTACGACTTCGCCGAGCCGGGATTCATCCTGATCGACCGGGTCAACGAGATGAACAACAACTGGTGGTGCGAGAACATCCGCGCGACCAATCCCTGCGGCGAGCAGCCGCTGCCGCCCTACGGCTCCTGCCTGCTGGGCTCGGTGAACCTGACCTCGTTCGTGCGCGATCCGTTCGGCCCGAAGGCGCGCTTCGACTGGGAGGAATACCGCGAGGTCGTCCGGGTGTTCACCCGGATGCTCGACAACGTCGTCGAGATCAACGGCCTGCCGCTCGCCGGCCAGCGCGACGAGATCCTGCGCAAGCGCCGCCACGGCATGGGCTTCCTCGGCCTCGGCTCCACCCTCACCATGCTGAAGATGAAGTACGGCAGCGCCGAATCCTGCCGCTTCTCCGAGGACGTCTCCCGCGAGATGGCGCTGGCCGGCTGGGAAGTCGCGCTGTCGCTGGCGAAGGAGAAGGGCGCGGCGCCGATCATGGACGAGGAATTCGAGGTCACCGCCGAGATGCTGCGCAAGCGCCCGGAAATGGCGCGCGACGGCCTGGCGGTCGGCGACCGCATCCGCGGCCGCACGCTGCACGCGAAGTACAGCCGCTACATGCAGCGGGTCGCCTCGGTGGCGCCGGAGCTGGTGGCGGAGCTCGCCGAGACCGGCGCGCGCTTCACCCACCACAGCTCGATCGCGCCGACCGGCACGATCTCGCTGTCGCTCGCCAACAACGCCAGCAACGGCATCGAGCCGTCGTTCGCGCACAGCTACAGCCGCAACGTGATCCGCGAAGGCCGCAAGACCAAGGAAAAGGTCGAGGTGCTCTCCTACGAACTGCTCGCCTACCGCACCATCATCAACGCGCGCGCCAAGCCCTACGCGACCGACGCCGACGAGAAGCTGCCCGAGTACTTCATCGCGGCCGACGACATCTCGCCGAAGGAGCACGTCGACATCCAGGCCGCGGCGCAGCGCTGGGTCGACTCCTCGATCTCGAAGACCGCGAACGTCCCGACGCAATTCCCCTACGAGGACTTCAAGGGCATCTACACCTACGCCCACCAGCAGGGCCTGAAGGGCTGCACCACCTTCCGCTTCAATCCCGCCGCCTTCCAGGGCGTGCTGGTGAAGGAGCAGGATCTCGAGAACACGATCTATCGTTTCGAACTCGATGACGGTACTGTTGTCGAGGCCAAGGGCAACGAGGAAATCGAGTACGACGGCGAGATCCACAGCGCCGCGAATCTGTTCGATGCGTTGAAAGAGGGCTACTACGGAAAGTTCTGATTCCATCGCCGCGAGGTCCATGCGTGCAGCATGCGTGGGCAGAGTCGGCACCCGGGATTGACCGTGGTCAACGACACCTCCCACGACGCCAAGCACGATCCAGCAGACCCAACCAACCGGTTACGGAGACGAGTCATGAGCAACGGTGAAGGCGTAGTGGCGACGATCACCAACGCGGTGGAACCCGTGGTGGAAAAGGTGCAGGAAGCAGCCCAGTCGGTGGCGAGCACGGCGAGCGAAGTCGTCGCCGAAGCCAAGGCCAAGGTCGAGTCCGCGGGCGCCGCTGTGGCGACCCGTGCCAAGGCCGTGAAGAAGGCCGTCGCCAAGAAGGCTGCCGCGGTCAAGGCTGGCGCCAAGAAGGCGATCGCCAAGGCCAAGAAGGCGGTGGCGAAGGTCAAGCCGGCGGCCAAGAAGGCCAAGCCCGCGAAGGCCGCAAAGAAGGCAGCGCCGAAGAAGGCAGCGCCGAAGAAGGCGGCAGCCAAGAAGGCAGCGCCGAAGAAGGCCGCTCCGAAGAAGGCCGCGAAGGCCAAGGTCAAGGCCAAGCCCGCGAAGAAGGCGGCGAAGCCGGCGAAAAAATCCGCCAAGAAGGCGGTGAAGAAGGTGGCCAAGAAGGCCGTTGCCAAGAAGAAGCCGGCCAAGAAGGCGGCAAAGAAGAAATAAAGCGACACGCAACGACAGAACAATCGGAAGCAGCATCCGTGGGCGCGCCGCAACCCGGCGCGCCGTTCCGATTCGCCGGAGATCCCGCCATGGCCACCCGCACCACCCATCGCTCCAGCGCCGGCAAGAAGCTCTATGCCGTCCGCGCCGCCGACGGCACCTTCAAGGACATCCAGACCTACGAGCGCAGCCATCGTGCTGATCTCGCGAAGAAGAGCAAGGCCGAGAAGGCGGCCGGCGCCAAGAAGGCTGCGGCGAAGAAGCCCGCAGCGAAGAAGGCGGCTGCGAAGAAGCCGGCGGTGAAGAAGGCAGCGGCGAAGAAGGTCGCTGCCCGGAAGCCTGCGGCGAAGAAGCCGGCCGGCAAGGCCGTCGCGAAGAAAGCGGCGAAGAAAGTCGCAAAGAAGAAGTAGTTCCCGGATCCCTCACGACCGACGTTGCGGAGAGCGGCGCAACGACGGTGTCGCTTTCCCCGCGCTCAGCGTCCTCCCGCGATTCGAAGTCCCGGCTTGGCGCACGGATTTTCCCCGCAGCATCAGCTCCACTGGATCGACCATGGCCATCAAGATCGGCAAGAAAATCAAGTCCTACACCGTCGCCAAGCCCGACGAGAAGCCGGCCGCGCCGGCCAGCGTGACCATCGTCGCCGGCCCCGAGGAGGAGGACGCCATGGCCGTCCTGCCGCCGGCGGCCGAAGTCATCCAGATGCACGAGAAGCTGGAGCGTCCGGACCGGCTGATCGGCGACACCTACAAGATCAAGTCGCCGCTGTTCGAGCACGCGCTGTACGTCACCATCAACGACATCGTGCTGAACGAAGGCACCCCGCACGAGCAGCGCCGCCCCTTCGAGATCTTCATCAACTCGAAGAACATGGACCACTTCCAGTGGATCGTCGCGCTGACCCGGATCATGAGCGCCGTGTTCCGCAAGGGTGGCGACGTCACCTTCCTGGTGGAGGAGATGAAAGCGGTGTTCGACCCGCGCGGCGGCTACTTCAAGTTCGGCGGCGTCTACATGCCGTCGATCGTCGCCGAGATCGGCGCGGTGGTCGAAGGGCATCTCAAGGCCATCGGCCTGATCGTCGATCCGGAGATGAGCGCCGAGTCGAAAAAGCTGATCGCCGAGAAGCGCGCCGCCTATGACAGCCGCAAAAAAAAAGTGACGGCTAGCGAAGCCGCTTCCGACGCCGAGTACGCCGCCGCCAACGCCGCCGAGGGCGAATACGCCTTCCCGCCCAGCGCCTCGATGTGCCATAAGTGCAGCACCAAGGCCGTGATCATCATGGACGGCTGTGCCACCTGCCTCAATTGCGGCTACTCGAAGTGCGGGTAGGGTGAGGAACGCCCTTCAACGCCGATTTGAATGTCCGCCCGCCTAAAAGCCCCGATTCGTGACTCACAAGCTTAGATTTGTAACCTAAATACCCCGATGCTGTTGAGGCGCGCCCCCGGCTGGTCAGTTTTCAACGCGCCGCGACAGAATCAACACGCGGAGCAGACGGAGAGATCCACTACTGCCGTGTTGATGGGCTATGTACTTACAGAATCACCGCAGATCGAGATTGTCACTTTGAATCCGGATACAGCGATCGGAAACATCGTGGCCGCTGGCGCAGCACCGTTTTACAAGCGATCGAGATAGGTGCGTCTCAACGGCTGGGCCGGATCAACAGCGTCCGATACCCGTTCGGGTGTCGCGTGACGTGCAATGAAAGTTCGTCTCTTGAGATCGGGCCAGCCGCCCCCACGGGTGAATTTGCAAGCGGCGTGGACACTGCAGCCGGAACGGGGTTCTGCAGATCATCGGCGTTCGCTACACCCGCGCCTCCGGTGGGAACGCCCCCGGCTAGGCTGTGCCAACATCATTGAGCAAGGTGCGCAGAAAGCACGCCAGAGTAAGCGCGCACATCGTGCTCTTGCTTCGTCGCTTGTTGCGAAGGCTCTCCGGGTCCAACAGCCGCCCGTAGTGCCGTTGCCGTCCGATCGAGATCGCTTCCAGATTCCACGTGTGCACGCGCAATCGACGGAGTATCTCGACCTTCTCCCGCACTTCGCCAGGAGTAGCGGCCGGATTCGAGCCTGATTCAGCCGAAAGCCATGACAGGACCGTGATGTTGCCTGAGCGCGGCGCCAGCAGGACTTGCCGGCAGTTTTCCCGATCCGCCAGGGGGACGTTCGCCTCGATGCACTGCATCGCCTGGCGCTCCGCTGCGAGCAGTGCCTGTTCGCACCACCGTTTCACCTCAGATTCGGGCGGAATGGTTTTCCGTCGAGCGAACAACCATGACGTCGCGATGCGGATCAGATCCTGTACCTGGGCGATGTCCTCGACGGCGGCGCGAAGCGCTTGCTGCAGTTCGATCCGGCGAGGGTCGTCGAGATCCGTGATACCGACATGCGCTCGTGCCCAGCGCTGGTGCTCATGGATCACGCTGCCGCGGTTGCGGTAGGTCTGGCGCAAGGCGGCTGGCATCGGCGCCGCCTGGCCGAGTGTGTTCGACAGGGACTGCACGAGGTCTTCCGGCACATGGGTGAGATCGAAAATCGGCCGTCCGGTCGAGCGCAAGAACACGACTTGCATGACCACGGCGAATCGGGTGGTGGCCGCGGCCGGATGCCGAGCGTCGGGAAAGTCGCGGTCCAGCGCGAGGCGAGTGGCAGCAGGCAGGCACTGGTCCAAATCGACCTGCAGACTGACCGGGTCGAGCGGGAAGTGGTTCGTCGACAGGAACGCGAGTTCGAGACGCACCTCGATGGGCTTCTGCCCTACCGTCGGAATTCGTCCAGCGGGCGAAGGCTGCTTGTTCGAGCTAGCCATGCGCCGCCCCATGTTGATGTGGCATCCCGGGAGTCCGCTGTGCACGAGGCAGCGAGCAACGTCGGCAGAGTCCGGTGATCTCTACCGTCACCGGCTCGGGGACGAAGCCGAGGGCCCCCGTGATTCGGCGAAGACGCCGATCGCTCGCGGAGTCGGGCCGCTCGACGATCGAGTCGCACGACCTGCACGCGAACACCACGTGCACTTGGTGCCCAGGATCGGGGGACGCACAGGCGATGAAGGCGCCACGCTTCGCGAGATGTGCTACCAGCCCGTGACGCACCAAGAAATCGAGCGCCCGATAGACCGACACCGGGTTCACCTTGCGCTGGTAGACGGATTGGAATTGGTCTTTCAGCGCATAGGCGGTGAGCGGTCGCTGTTCGCGCAGGAGCACGGCGAGGAAGTTCCGCCGCTGCGACGTCAGCCGGGCACCACGTGCCGCGCAGTGCTCGGCCGCGTAGGCCAGTGCGGCCGTGACTGCACTTGCGTCGACGGAGAGCATCGGCGTATTGGTGCGGCGGCGATCAGAAGAAGCTGCGCAACCCGAACAGGACGGCGCGGCCAGGCAACGGCGCACGGTCCTTCAGGAATGACGTCGCGTTGCGGCCGTCCTGGTCGGTGAGGTTGCGCCCGTCGGCGAACAGCTCCCACTCGGCCGGGCCGGCGGTGAACGAGTAGGACACGTGCGCGTCGACGAAGGTGTAGCCGTCGGTCGGAGTCTCGAAGTCTCCGACGCGGTCCTGCTTCGCGTAACGCGTCGCCCCGAGCGACGCACGCC